>JAEYYH010000010.1 GCA_023430885.1 Bacillota bacterium | reverse complement strand
TTGCGCTTCGCGCGCTCGCGATCCGGCTGCGCCTTCGTGTTCGCCTCGTAGTTGACGCAGAACGTCTTCCACAGCCGCACGATGTCGTTCATCAAGAACGCGGGACGAAACGCATCGCGGTGCTCGTCGTAGTCCTTCCAGTACGCCGCGATCACGTCGTTGATCACGCTCAGGTAAAACTCGCGACCGAGGAGCGGCTGGCTCTCGAGCAGGAGCAGCAGCCGAGCCGTGAACGTGTTGGCGTGATCGTCGGCGGCGGTGCCGAGGTTCTCGCACAGATCCTCGGTCGTAGCGCTCTCGAGAAATCGCCCGTCGCCGGAGAACTCCGGGAACCCGAGCGCGCGCGTCGCGCGGATGAGCTCGGCCTTGAGCTCGATCGCGTCGAGGCGGCTGAGGCGCGGCCTCGCCACTTCGCCAGGCGCGCGCCGCTCCCTGCGCGGCTGCACGTCGCTGATGATGAACAGGTCGAGATCGCTCTGGTCGCTCATCTCGCCGCGTCCGCCCGACCCGGTCACATACACACACGCCTTACCCTCGATCGCGGCGTTCGCCGCGGCGAGCCTCGTGGTCAGCGCCGCGAGGCGTTCGGTGGTCTGTGCTCGCCGCTGCTCAAGTATTGCGCCCATCCGTACCCTCCCACTCGAACACACTCGCAAAGATCTCCGCCTGCTCGATCGCGTCTTCCAGCGCGTGATGTGAATGCGTGCGCGGCGACCGCAGCGGCGGCGGCAGCTTCGACCGGCCCGCGTCCGAGATCGGTAGTCGAGCCTTCACCGCAAAAGCCGTCTTGATATCGAAGCACCGTGAGTGCTCGAAGGGCGATCCCTCGGGATCGAAGGACATGAAGTACCAGTACAGCCACGACCAGTCGAAGCTGAGCGGGTACGCCACGAGCACCGGGCGCCCAGCCCCGGTGCACTCGCGAATGAAGCGCGCCGCGTCGCGCATCGCCTGGCTCGGCTCGGCTCCTTCGCGGACGAGCCGATCGCGATCGAGCCCGTTCACGCAAAGCGCTTCCTCCTGGAACTTGTCCGAGATCGGCCGGAGCTCCGCGTAGAACGTCTTGTCGTAGACGTTCGGGCGCACGAACCGCCGGCCGTCGAACGTACCGGCGAAGACGATCCCGACGCTCAGCATCGAGAACGGCCCGGGGATGGGGCCATCCGTCTCGATGTCGGCCGAGAAGTACACATCCATCGCGGCCGCCTTCCCCGACCTCGGCTCGGAGGTCGGCGCCGTGACCAGAGCCGGGGTGCGATGGGTCTCCACGCGGCAAAGCCTACCTGAGAACACCGGGGGCGCGGCCAGCTTGTTGATCGACGGGAGCGTCGACCGATCTCGCCGTGGCGCTCGATGGAGCTGCAGCGACCCGCCGCAGGTTGCTGGAACCTTGATCCGGTTCGCCGGCAGGATCGGTCGCCAGGTTCGTGCCTCCCCGCTCGGCGAGGTCGGAAGCCGGAGCGGGTGGAGCGATCTGGCGCGGCGGCTGCGCTAGGCTCGGGCGCATGAATTTCTACGACGCGACCGTTCCGGTGTTCACGAAGTACCTGCGGCAGGTCGATCGCTGGCTGGACAAGGCGGTCGCGCTCGCGGAGCAGAAGAAGTTCGATCCCGAGACGCTGCTCGGGGCGCGGCTCGCGCCGGATCAGTATCCGCTGGTGCGGCAGATCCAGGCCGCGACGGACCAGGCGAAGTTCGCGGCGGCGAAGCTGACGGGGCAGACGGCGCCGGCGCACCCGGATACCGAGACGACGATCGCGGAGCTCCGCGCGCGGCTGAAGTCGGTGAGCGAGTACCTCCAGACGCTCAAGCGCGAGGACTTCCAGGGCGCCGAGGAGCGCGCGGTCAGCCATATCTGGATGCAGGGCAAGGCGCTGCGCGGCGGCGATTACCTCGACCACGTCGCGCTGCCGAACCTGCACTTCCACCTCACGACGGCGTACGCGATCCTCCGCCACAACGGCGTCGAGCTGACCAAGGGCGACTACCTCGGCGAGCTGCCGTTCCTGCCCTGATCGGCGGCTGAACGCGCTCAACGCGGCTGAACGCGCTCAACGCGCCGAACGCAGCGCCGCGCAGCGGGATCAGAGGCCGAACTTCGACGAGGCGAAGACGGTCTCGAGGAGCTGGTCGACCTCGCGGATCATGCGGGCGGCGGCGTCGCCGGGCAGGGCCGCGAGGGCGACCTTGATCTCGTTCAGGTTCTTGAGCTGGCTGAAGAGCTGGATGTCGGAGAGCTCGGAGCCGGAGGTGAGCAGCTCGCGGATCAGGCCGAGCTCGGTGAGCAGGTCGTCGAGGCTCGCGGAGGGCCCGATGAAGCGGCGCTCGTCGGGGTGCTCGCGGTAATACGAGTCGACGACCGGGTTCACGATCTCCTCGAGCAGCTCGACCTGATCGAGGTTGTTCCAGATGTGGCGGAGGATGAAGAAGTCGCCGTCGTGGACGCGCGTGCGGCCGTCGAAGACGGCGGACGCGGCGAACAGCTTCAGCAGCTTCACGGCGCGGCGATCGGAGACCGAGACGCCCTCGCTCCGGATCTGGAAGACGAGCCCCTTGTACTTGGTCAGGAACTCCTCGGGGAAGACCATGAACTTGTCGTAGTTCTGCTGGATCTGCCGGAGCTCGCGCGACGAGATCACCGGGCGCAGCTCGCCTTGCGGACGGCCGACGCCGTCGACCCCGCGCCCCGTCATCTTGCGGAGCTCGAGCGAGATGCCCTTCTTCATCAGCTCGTGGAAGTGATAGCTGTCGAGGTTGTCGGACAGCACGCGCACGAGGAAGCGGTCGAACATCGCCGCGAGGTTCTCGTCGTTCGGCACCTCGTTCGAGGCGGCGTAGAGCGAGATCAGCGGAACCGAGATGACGTCGGGGCCGTTCTGGAACTTGCGCTCGTTGATGACGTGCAGGAGCGAGTTCAGGATCGCGGAGTTCGACTTGAAGATCTCGTCGAGGAACACGATCTCCGCCGTCGGCAGCATGTTGTCGAGGCGGCGCGTGTAGCGGCCTTCGCGGAACGCCGCGATGTCGACGGGACCGAACAGCTCGTTCGGCTCGGTGAACCGGGTGAGCAGGTACTCGAAGTACCGCGCGTCGATCAGCTTCGCGAACATGTCGATCATCGCCGACTTCGCGGTACCGGGCGGACCGACGATGACCATGTGCTCGCCGGCGATCGCCGACACGGTCATCAGTCGGATGATCTCTTGCTTGTCGAGGAACTGCGCGCCCATCTGGCGAGCGAGGTCCTGGAACGCGGCGGATGCACGCGCCACGTCGACGGCGAAGCTTCGTGGGGTGGGCGGCGGAGCGACCATCTGACTTCGCGACACTACCCCGAAACCCCGCGTTCGACGCGTCTACATCACGAATTTCAGACCACGCGCTGGCCTCGTGCGATTTACTAAGCACTCGGAAATGCCGCTCTCCGGCGCAGCGATCGGGCCAGACGCCGTCCTCGCGTGGACCGGTGAGCGCGAGCTGACGCGCTTCGAGCGTGACGGGGCGCGGACGCGGATCGAGCTGCCGTTCCCGCCGCTCGCCTGCCACATCGGCCCGCACGAGATGTGGCTCGTCGATGATCGCGGTACGTTGCACGCGTACTCGCATGCCGGCGAGCGCCTGCGCTTCCTGCCGCTCGCCGAGTCGCCCGGCACGATCAGGCAGGCCGCGGTCTCCGCCGACGGGCGCGTCGCGCTGCTCGCCGACGAGGTCATGGTCTTCGAGCACGGCGTGATGCAGCCGTGGTCGTTCCGGCATCGCCGGGACACGGCGTGGCGCGAGAGCGGCGTCGACATCTCCCCCGACGGTCGGCTCGTGCTGACGCGGTTCGCGACGGGCACCGGGGAGTGGCTCGTCCTCGGGAAGGATGGCGAGGGCTACGAGGTCGCGCGAGAGAACGGCGAGCTCGCCTGCCGCCACTTCATGCAGCAGCTGCCACCGACCGAGCTCGCGCTCGCGAACGACCGCATCGCGATCTGCGAGCACGCGTCGCAGG
>JAEYYH010000009.1 GCA_023430885.1 Bacillota bacterium | reverse complement strand
CCTTATTTAATAGTGAATGATGAATACATCGTGATTCAAATTGTCTGATTCATAGTGCCGTTCGAATCGGCATGTCGGCAATCTTGCGACCTTGCCAACGATGGAACTGTCAGGATTCGAATCAATCACAGTAATCTGATATTTGTTCGTGCAAAGATAAACCCCGCCATTGGCAAACGCAGAACGGATGTCCTCACGTTCGTAGACAATGGCAGGGTATTTCATTTTTACTGACGATGGAGGCTGAAAGTACACGTTTCGACTCCCGAGAAGTTCCTCGAGTAAAGTCTGTAGTTGAAGCCTACTGGTCATTGTACACGCCCCCAATCGTCAGAATCAGTCTAGGGTACTGGACTTCCACATCCGTGACTTTCCATTTAGCACCCATAAACTTTACATAGCGCATGGAGAAGAAATTTTCATTGGCGTATGGATCGGCAACAACACTAATCTGGTTAGAAATATTGACATCATCATTCAGATGTTCAGAGTTCTGAAGTTTTCTGGTATTGCGGATAAGATCGCCGGCGTAATTGCGCGGCACGATTACCTCGCCCCAAACTCCGGGAACAGATTCTACCTGTTCAGCAAATCCAATCTCTCCATAAAATTTTGCCATTTTGAATTTTCCTCCTCCGGGCTGTGATTATCAGGCGGTGTACTCGCTGGACTTCAGTGTGGTCAGCACTGCGGTCGTAGCGGTAGTTGTGTTGGCCTTCACGTAGGTGATGGTGCCAACTCCGGAAGCTACGGAATAGCTCACCGGTTTGTATTCGGCACCCGTGTCCACAATGATGGCACCTTTCTGAAAGAGATCTTTCAGGGTTTTGGCGTCAATCTTCTTGGTTTTGGCGCTGTCGGAATATGCGTAGACATCACTTGCCTTTGCATAGATGTAAGTTGCCCGCACATGCAGATCGTCTGCGTGTTCGTAAATCTTTTCCATGGTCACAGTCTCCTTTTAAAGTGTTAAAGTGTAGCGGACAAAAAATTAGCCCACCTTGGACTCCACAGCGATTGCGGAATAAGGTTTGGTCAGGGCGCCGGAGCAGCGGGTTTCGATCAGGTACTTCATCTGATTGAAATCGATGTCAAAGTCATCGAACATGTTGACGGCGCCGCCCTTATCTGCGCCGATGTTGTAGTCGGCAGTATTAACGATGATTCCCATCAGGGTCAGTGTATCACTGCCGGAGGTTCGGGTCTGATTCTCCATCACAGGAACTGTGACGATCTCCTTCACACGAAGTGCGGTTGTCAGCTTCTCCACGGTCTCGTAGATTACGCGGCCAGTGGTGTCTTCCATCAGCAGGCAGTCAGTCAACTGATCCTCAGTGGTATACAGGGTGGGATTGCCGGAACCCTTGTAGTCCTTGCGAGCCTTTACACAGGCACGAATAAAAGCCTTGGCCTTCTCATCGGCGGTTGCATTGGAAGCCAGTGTCACCAGCTTCTTGATGGTGAACAGATCCGCATCTGTCCAGATAGGGCGGACGTGACTCTCGTCAATCTTATCGTCGGAGGAAGCCAGCCGGCCATCGCCAATCAGTGCAGCACGAGCAATCTCCTCATCCAGCATCATGCGCATCTCGCCCTTCAACCACGCAACCACATCGAAGTCGGTGATGTCAACGACATCGTCCCGGTCCAGCTTCTGCTTCTTGTAAATGGTGGTGGGGTCGGTGGCTCGCTTCAGCAGGGAGAAGAACTCTTCCTTCTTCATGTTGCCCTTCAGGTAGCCCTTGGCCCGCGCCTCATCCTCCGTCAGGCTGGCAAACATGCTCTTAATGCGGGAGAAGGGCGTGTGGTGAACTGCGTTCATGAACTTGGACACCCACGTCATGTCGCGGTTGATCAGCTCGGGAGAATTATTCAGAGCCTTGGCCTCGGGGAACAAGTAGTCGATGTGGTCAATGCCGTGAGCGAGGACCGTGTCCTTCAGGCTGCCGTAGCGCTTCACATCGCTGAAAATGTTCTCCACATCGGAGTGGCTGAGAACGTTTTCATTGTCCTCTTCGTCTTCAAAAACATTGTGCTTCATGGTCGTGTCTCCTCCTTCAGATTTGTTCTTGTTTTCTTCCAGTGCCTGACCGATCACGGCGTAAACCACGGTCTTCTGCTCTTCAGTGAGCGTGTTAAACACTTCGGCGACGGTCTTTTCCTTTTTCGGGGCTTCTTCGGTCTTCTTAGGGTCTTCAGACATTGGTGCTTCCTCCTTGTTTTTTTGTTCTGAATGGGCTAATGCGGAATCCTCTTCCACCGACTTCTCATCCTGTTCCGGATCATCGGAATGATAAAGGCTGATGGTTTCACCAGTATAAATGATTGCTTCGTCCTCAGCCTCTTCGCCGTGAACAAGAACAGCATCGATATAGGCCCCGGGGTTGGCGCCGGCAAGCACCAGACTCAATTCGCGGATGGCACCGTGCATCACGTTCGCACCATTCTGCTTGAGCTTATTGGCCCAAATAGAAAGAGCCGTAATGTCTCCGTTCAAAACCTGAACTTTTGCATTGCGGCCCAACTTGGTGTCATTGAATTTTCCATAGGTGTAAACACCATCTTCCCGATTCTCCAGAACCGCATGACCCAAAACATACTTCGGATCATCATGCCGGTGGTTCCAGACAATTGGCACTGTTAAACCATCCTGG
>JAEYYH010000046.1 GCA_023430885.1 Bacillota bacterium | reverse complement strand
GGCGTGAGAACTCCAACCGCCAAGGCTCGACCGGGACACCGTTGCGAAGGTCGTGCGTGAAATGGGGTCGAGAGCAATCAACCGTCATTCAAAGCGTGGTGCGCCAGTGGGCAACCACCCGTCACCTTCATGCGCCAGGATCGGCACCACCGTGCGCATTATCGTTGAACCAGGCCAACATCCCGTCAAGCTGTTCAACCGATGCAGCCCGATCAGAGAACGTGGAGTCCAACGCAAAGATTCTGCCGTCAACGTGCTCAATCACCAGGTACCACACCCCCGGGATCGTTCGAACTCCTAGGCTCACCAGAACGACAAGCGGGAGAGGCCCGTAGACATGGTAGATGCGGCGGATCTCGCGCCGGTGAAATACGCGATTGCGGAACCAACCGAACACGTGCGCCATCTCGTCGTCGATCTCGATACGAACAAAAATCGATCGCAAGATGAGGTAGACGAGAAGCAGATTCCAAAGAGCGACCGATAGCGCGAGAGCCGTGCCGATTGGCTGAGCGGCGAGTTGCGACAACCAGTAAAGCACAGCTGACCACGCGACCCACAGAACAACTCCGACAACGACGGAACGGGAACGCCAGAATCGCCGAGTTCCTTCGACTATTGTCGCCCGCGCACTTGTCATATTGCCCTCATCAGCCCACCACTAAGTCCACCCGCTCTGATAGCGCGGGGCGCGACGCTGTTGGTCGATGGGAGGACTGATACTAGCCCAGAGGCGGTCGCGCCAATCGCGTTCGTGACTACGGAATTCTGATACTGATGCGATCTCGCAGCCCGATTAGACGCGCGCACGGTTCCGTACACACTTCTATTGCCCAGGGCTGCAGCGCGGGCCGGTGCTGCAGCGGTCGCCGCTCTTCCAGCGACTGCAAACCTTACCGCGGCAGCTCCCGGAATGAGAGCGGTCGCTGCCGTGATTCCGGCCTCGAGCAGCCGTCCTTGGGCGGCGTAGGCGAACGTAAACACGAGCCCACAGGCGGCGGCAATCACGATACCCGGGACAAATGCGCATCCGATCTGTAGCGCCTTCCCCCACCAACTGTCAGTCAAGTGCTCCCAGAACTGGCCAGTCAGGTCAACCTTGTTGATGGGGTCTGCAGGCCAGACATAGTCGTTGTCGACGCCACCTTCGACGGGATCGACGGAGAGGAATCGGCCGAGAGTGGGGACGTACACCCGCGCCCCCATTTCGATGATAGCGACGGTGCCGACCGATTCGGTGGGTTTGAGGGCGCCCTGGTGGTAGCCGGTGTTTCCGGCGATCTGCCCGCTATCGTCGCCCGTCACGGTGCCGAGGGCGAGGGTGGTCGGGGCGAGGGGTTGCCCGTACGGGTCGAACACCTTCAACACGGACGTGGTCGTCCCGGTTCGGGTGACGAGGGTGTGGCCGAGCATCGACGGGACTGCCCACGTGATGGTTGCGCCTTCGAGGGTGTAGCTCATTCCTCCGGGCAGTCCGATGCTGCGGGTGAGGGTGGGCCCGTTCTTCTGCCCCCACGCGGCATCCCCACCACCGGCATACAGGTAGGTGACCGTGGTCGGTGGGGTAGCCCCGGTGGGGTCGGTGGTGCGTGCGGCGACCCGCCCGGTGACATCCCGGATCACGGTGACGGTGGTGCCGTCGGCGTAGGTGGTGCCCACGTGCCGGTTGGATGCGTCCCAGGCGAACGTCATGTCGCCGAGCTTTACCGCGTTCCCGCGGGTGTCGTAGGTGATGTCGGCAGGTGCGAGCCCGTCAGCGACCGCGTGCGCCCCCGTCACCGGGTTCGTGACGGTCGATGAGGTCAGTCGGTCGGCCCAGTCGTAGCAGTACCCCGTCGTGGTCGTCACCGGGGACTGTCCCGGCTCCGTCCATACGTCGGTCACGCTCGTACGGTTCCCTGACGCCCCCGCCGCGGTGTTGACCCCGCACCCGCCCGAGCTCGCGAACCCGTAGGTCAGCTCATGCCCGGGAATCGACGCGGTGACAAGCCTTCCGGCCGCGTCATAGCCGTACCGGGACGTATTCGTGGTCGCGCCGAGAGTGGAGACGTGCTGCAGGATGCGGCCCGCTTGGGAGCGGATCACGGAGTCGGTGACGGTCTGGCCGCCGACGGTCCAGGTGTTCCCTGTCGGCCGGTGGGCGGGGTCACGGGTGACCGAGGCGAGGGCGAGTCCGCCCGGATAGGCGACGGAAGCGAGTTCCTGCCCGGCCGTGTAGGTCGGGGTGCCCATGGTGACCCCGTCGACCAGGTACGAGGTGATCTTGCCGTCGGCGTCGTACCCGAACTCGGTCGTCGTCGATTGCGTTCAGCAGATGGCCGGTCAGCCAGAGCGTGATCGGGACGGCCGGGATGGCGATGAAGGACCGGACCAGGGCGCCCACGAGCTGGTCCCGGTCGCCCGACACGATCGCGGCGGCGATCGCCCACACCATCGAGCCGAACAGCACGATCAGGATCGCCCATTGCCAGAACGACCACTCGCTGGCCGCTGCCGTCCATAGAAGGCTCGACGAGTCGAACCGCATGTTCTCCGCGACCGCGAACATCATCCCCGTCGCCGACAGCGCCATTCCGCGACCGGCATTCTCGAACGTTACGCACACGACGTCTCCAACGCTGCACGTCGACTTGAACAGGCGTCGAGTCACCGTGTACGAGAACGCCGTCCTCGTCGGGAGTGAACTGCACGTCGGGTCACCGAAGTCTCATGCCAGCCGTGCAGTCCGATATCCGGAGTTTCTCGATGCGGCCATACGAGCAGCCTCTCTCGGCAAACACCATGAAGAGCTACTCTTCGGCGACGGCGTGCACCATCTCCGACTGCCGAACTCGCGGGACGGATGGTTTGCGAAAGCAGTCGCCCGAGCGCGCGCGCAGGATCCGACGTTCCGCCGAGTAACCCCACACGACCTCCGCCACACGGCCGCGAGCCTCGCCATCAGCGCGGGCGCGAACGTCAAGGCGGTACAGCGCATGCTCGGACACGCATCGGCCGCGATGACGCTCGATACCTACGCCGACCTCTTCGATGACGACCTCGACGCAGTAGCCTTCGCGCTTGGGCGGGCGCGCCAGCAATCACTGACAGTCGTTCACGAAACCGGTCCCGTCACGAGCCCCGTGACCGGAGCGCAACTCCCGGGCTGGAGTCGCTGAGAACATCCGATGTTCTCAAAATGTTCTCAGTTGAATGAGAGCAGCCATGAGAGAAGCCCCGCGATCCCAGTTCTTGCAAGGGATCTCGGGGCTTCTGTGGTGGCGGTGACGGTGGGATTTGAACCCACGGTAGGGGGTTACCCTACACAACTTTTCGAGAGTTGCACCTTCGGCCGCTCGGACACGTCACCGTCGGATAGTTTACGACACGTCCCGGGATGCCGCGAATCGCCGCACGCCCACGGCATCCCGCGCAGCAGTACGGTGGGGCGATGACCGAATCGATGACCGGGCAGCAGCGGCTCGTCGTCGCGATCGCCGCGCTCGCATCGTTCGTCGCGTTCCTCGACGGCACGGTGGTGAACGTCGCCCTGCCGGCGATCAGCCGCGACCTCGGAGGCGGCCTCGAGACCCAGCAGTGGGTGGTGGACGCCTACCTCGTGACGCTGAGCGCCCTCATCCTGCTCGCGGGATCGGCGAGCGACGCGTTCGGTCGCATCCTCGTCATGCGGATCGGCCTGATCGGTTTCGGCGTGGCCTCGGTCGGCGTCGCGCTCGCCCCGACGCTCGAGGTCCTCGTCGCCGCGCGGGCCGTGCAGGGCGCGGCCGGCGCGTTCCTCGTTCCCAGCTCGCTCGCGCTCATCACGTCGACGGTGCAGGGGGCGCTGCAAGCCCGTGCGATCGGCCTGTGGACCGCGTACACGACGGTCGCCACCATCATCGGGCCCGTGGTGGGCGGGATCTTCGTCGACCTCCTGTCGTGGCGCTACGTCTTCGCCATCAACGTCCTGCCGATCGCCGTCACCCTCTGGCTTCTCACGCGGTTGAAGGCCCGCGACCAGCGCGATCCCAACGCGCGGATCGACTGGCTCGGCGGCATCCTGTGCACTCTCGGCCTCGGGCTCGCGGTCTTCGCGCTCATCGAGCAGCCGAATCTCGGGTGGACCTCACCCGCGATCTGGCTCCCGCTCGG
>JAEYYH010000041.1 GCA_023430885.1 Bacillota bacterium | reverse complement strand
GCGCAGGACTGCTAGTCCGGCAGACGCTGCGCGAGGCGCTCAGTTATGATGGCGAGCCGGTGAGGGTCGATGTGGCCATCGCCCTGAGGGACGTTGAGCTTACTGCCCTCAGCACTTTGCCGCGTGGGACCTCGATGCGGCTGTCGGTGCACCCCAAGCTGGCCAACGTGGTCTGTGACCCGATTGCGTTGAGCAACGCGGTGTTGAATCTCGCGTTCAACGCGCGAGACGCAATGCCAGACGGCGGGGAGATCCTTATTGCTGCTGAGCCCGCCGTCAGTGCCGAAGGTGTCCGCATCGTGGCGATCAGCGTGTCGGATACCGGCATCGGCATGAGCGCCGATACGGCCAGTCGCGCCTGCGAGCCTTTCTTCACGACGAAGGGTGACGGTCTTGGAGGCCTCGGCCTGGTGACAGTCAAGCGGTTCGTCCAGGACCTCTCCGGCTCGCTCGAGATTGAGAGCACACCGGGGGCGGGTACGAGAGTGACCATGCGGCTGCCCGCCGCCCCCTGACCGCGAGGCACGCTGCCGGCAACCTGGACCAAGGTCGAGCTCGGCCCATCTTCGAGCTCGCCCGACCTGGCTGCCGGCACGATAGAGCCGGCGTTCTCCTCCCTCCATGCTGACCACTGCCGATGCCCAAGGCGGGCATCCACCAGCACCGAGAAGGAGAGGCTGATGAGGCATAGGACGGCACAACATTCAGAACATCTGGCTGCACTTCTGGCGCTTGCCTGCTGGCTGGCCGGTGGTGAAACGGCATTCGCCTCTGATCTGGAACCTATGAGCTACGTCTCGGGACAGGCTTCCGCCGGGCGGACGCTCTACATGAGAACCTGCGCTGCCTGTCATGGCAACGCGCTGCAGGGGGGCGCTGCCCCCGGGCTGACGGGAGCAACTTTCTCTCACTGGATCGGCGCACCGGCAGCGGACCTCTTCGAGTATGTGCAGATGCAAATGCCAGCCGATCGGCCGGGTTCTCTTACCAGCGGCCAGGTCGCAAGCATCCTCGCCTTTCTCGCCCAACAGAACGGCGTGCCGGCCGGGGGTCGGCCCGTCCCCACAAATCGGGACGGCCTCGCCGGCCTGTCCTTTGGTCAATCGGCAACACAAGGAGGTCATTGAATGACCTATTCCAAGCTACCCCTGACCTCATCGGTAAGTGCCATCTCCGTTCTTCTCATGACCTGCACCGTCCTCGCGCAGGCTGCGGAAGCGTGGCCGCCGGCCCTCAAGTCACTGCCGGACAACTTCGGCTACCACACGCCCCAGGAGTCGCTGGCAACTTTCACGCTGCCGCCCGGCTACAGGATCGACCTCGTTGCGTCGGAGCCACTGATAGGCGACGCCATCGTGATGAAGTGGGACTATCGTGGGCGCCTGTGGGTCGTCGAGACCACTTTCATGCAGGATCTCGAGACGCTCACCTCTGCCGAACCGGGCAGCAGCGTCGCCTATCTCGAAGACACGGATGGTGACGGTACCTATGACAAGCGCACTGTGTTCGCCGACGGCCTGATCCTGCCGCGGTCGCTCCTCATCCTCGATGAAGACAAGATCATCATCGGTGAGCCGCCGCATGTCGTTCTGCTCGAAGACACCGACGGCGATGGCGTCGCGGACCGGCGCGAGATTCTTGCCGACAGCTTTGGCGCACAGGGCGGCTCGATCGAGCACAGCCCCAACGGTCTGTTCTGGAACATCGACAACCGCATCTACAGCGCCTATCTCGGCGAGGTCTACTCATGGAATGGCGCCGGCTTCGACATTGTGGCCGGCGCTTCGCGGCCGCAGTGGGGTATCGCCGCGGATGATGAGGGTCGGCTGTATCGTCAAGGAAACTCGGCGGCGCCGTCCGTCAGCTACCTGTCGGACCTCTACTATGGCCGCAACTCCTATTTCGAGGGCACTCGCGGGAACAATGAATGGATCGGTGGCCCAGGCCGCGCCGCGAACGCAGTCTGGCCCGCGCGACCAACGCCGGGGATCAATCGTGGGTACCAGGACGGCATGCTCCGGCCCGATGGGACCCTTGCCGAACTCACCTCAGCGGGCGGCGCGTCGATATACCGAGGGACCGCGATGGGCCAGGCGCCCTATGGCGACATCTTCGTGCCCGAGCCCGCCGGCAATCTCGTCACCCGCAGCACCATCAGCGACACGGGTAGCGGCCTGTCCCTGGCCAAGGCCTACGAGCATGCCGACTTCCTGACCTCGACCGAAGAGCGTTTCCGTCCTGTATGGACCGAAACAGGTCCGGATGGCGCCCTCTACGTGCTCGACCTCTACCACGGTATCATCCAGGACGCCGTGTTCCTGACCAACTACCTCAAGGGTTGGGTCGACCAGCACGATCTGGGCACGACCCACGGTGCCAATGGGCGCGTGTACCGGATCAGCCACGAGAGCGGCTCACCCACCAGGATCATTGACCTCACCACGCTTTCGGCTGAGGACCTCGTTGCTCAACTGGCGAGTGACAATGGCTGGTACCGCGACCATGCACAGCGTCTGCTGGTCGTCCGCCAGATGCGCGAAGCCGTCCCCGCGCTGATCGCGCTGTTCCATGCCGAGGTGCACGTTGCCGCCCGCCTCCATGCGCTGTGGACACTGCAGGGTCTTGGCGCCGTTAGCGTCGAGCTCGTCCTGCACGCCCTTGCGTCCGAAGACCGGGAGATTCGCTCGGCGGGGCTCCGTGTCGCCGAGGCGTTCATCGCCGACGAGACTTCCCCTGTGACGGCGGCTTTCCTCGCCGCCATCGGCAACGCTAATGACTGGAGCGTCCGTTATCAGCTGGCAGCCTCGGCAGGTGCCCTTGGCGACGCCCACCGGGTCAGCGCAATCCTCACCATCGTCACCGAGTACGGCGCGGAACACGTAGTCGTCGATGCCGCCCTGAGCGGTTTGCGCGACACGGACGCGCCAGACTTCCTCACGGCACTCCTGGCGGTGCACCGCGAGTCTGCCGGCGCGCGCAATGCGGTTACCGCGACGGCCACCGCGCTGGTCAATCACGGCACCGCATCACAGGCGCAACTGGTGCTGGACGCGATCGGTGCGTCCGGACGTCCTGTATGGCAGCGGGACGCGATGCTGCTCGGTGTCGAAGTGGTGCTCGCTGGTGCCACCAACCCGGGGCAGGCTCCTTCAGTCCCGCCTCAGCAGCTTGGCCCGCGCAGCGTCGGCACCCTGGGCGACACGCACTTCGTCGAGTTCCGCGACCAGGTCAACGCACTCGATGCGGAGGCGGCGGCACTGGCTGCCAGCAAGCGCGCTGCAGATCAGGGCAATCGTCCGCCTGCCGCTCTCGTGGACATAGAGGGCATTCCCATCCTGGTGCTTGAGAGCGCACCTACCGCCTTCCTCGCCCTCCGCGACGATCCAGCTCTCGCTACAAGGATCACCGCTGTGCTGGATCTCATCA
>JAEYYH010000020.1 GCA_023430885.1 Bacillota bacterium | reverse complement strand
GTATAACCATGAACGTATTCAAAAAGATTTAGGATACTTAACACCAATTGAGTATCGCCTAATTCATCAAAACTAAATATTTTTATTTAGTGAGAACTTGACAGGTACTAGTATCTAATATACTTTTTTTATTTATTAACTACATTTGTAATCTTAAATTCATTATCTATTTTTTCTAAAGTAATTGCGTAAGAATAAGTTGTTCCAGTATTAATTTCACCAGTTTCTGGTTGAATTGATGCAATTATCACTTTATAATCAACGCTAATTTTATTACCATCTATACTATAGTTTTCTAGGCTTTTTGTTACTGATGCATCAAAACCAAACACACCAAATTGAAGTGTTGATGAGAATGTCTTACTTGCTGAATCATATTTAAATTGACTATTAGTTGTTATATAATCAAAATTGTCTTTAATTAAGTATTTTTTTGCAACGTCTTTAATATCACTTTGGTTAAATAAATAATTATCCCCAGACTTGGTATATTTATTATTAGCTAATAGATATTGTATTATAATAGTAAAAATATTTTCATCAGTATACTCGCTACTATTAGCAGACAAAAGTAAATTATAATTTGGACTTCCGCTTACTAAAGGTGATAGAAATTCTTCTATATCTTCCTTTGTTATATCTTTAATAGCATCGTTATCACCATTATTTGTAATATCATCGTCTGATTCACTATTATCTTTGTCTTCAATATTATCTTTATTAGCATACTTGATACCTAACACAAAACCACCAATAGCTAATGTTCCTAATAATATAATAGCTAATATTATTATTCCAATATTCTTTTTTTTACTTTTAACTATATCTAAACCATTATCATTTTCCATAATCATATCTCCTTATAGTTAAATGATACCATGTTTTTTTATATATAATAAATAATTATAAATACTATTTATTAGCTATAGTGTAAAATTTACATTTCTTTTTAAAACAATATAATAAAAGATAAAATTATCTTTTATTTATTACTATATTAATTTTTTTTATACTTAACTTTTATTAGGCTAATTAAATCTCTAATAAAATCAACATATACATTTATTACTAAAAACATTAAGGCTAATCCTACTAATTCAATTATTATCATTGTTTATTCCTCAATTCTATATATACTATATTATTTTGTTAATAAAATGACTTATTTAATCTTAAATCTATATATATAATGTATTTTATGCATGAATTATTATAAGAGATTATATGTAACTATATTGAAAAATTTTCTTATAAGTGTTACTATTTAAAATAGGAAGGTGATATGATGTTTGATTTAAATGGAAAAGTTGCAGTAGTGACAGGTGCTTCTAGTGGACTTGGCGCAGATGCAGCAATTGCATATGCTAAGCAAGGGGCAAATGTTGCTATATTAGCAAGAAGAATGGATAAGTTAGAAGAAGTTAAAAATGAAATAGATTCTTTAGGAAGAAAATGTCTAGCTTTAGAGTGTGATGTTACAAATGAAGAAAATGTAAAGAACACAATAGATACAGTATTAAAGGAATATGGGCATATAGATATACTACTTAATAATGCAGGAGTTGCAGTAGGCGGTGGTGTTGATACACTTACTGAAGAAGCATGGGATAAATCAATGGATACTAATGTAAAATCAATATTTTTGGTATCTAAATATGTTATACCTTGTATGAAAGAAAGAAACTATGGCAAAATAGTGAATATAGCTAGTGTTAATGCTGTTGTTTGTGACAAGATGGATATTTTTATTAGACATAGTTATAATGCTAGTAAAGCAGCTGTACTTGGCTTAACAAAGGCAATGGCAGCTAGTTATGCTAAGTTTGGAATTACTGTTAATGCTATTGGCCCTGCTTTATTTGAAACAGAAATGACAGCAAATACTTTATTTAAAAGTGAAGAGTTTTTAAAAGGTTATTCTGCTTTAGTTCCAGCAAGTCGTCCTGGTAAAAAAGGCGAGTTAAATGGAACTGTTATTTATTTATCAAGTGATGCTTCAAACTATGTAAATGGTCAATTTATATTAGTAGATGGTGGATTTACAATAGTATAATTATTAGTTTTAAATAGTAATAAAATTTTGAAAAGTTGGCATTTGCCATCTTTTTTGTTATAATTATTTTAGGAGTAAATTATAATAGAGAGTTTAGTGATATTTTGAAAAAAAATATAAAATGGGTATTATTATTTTTATTTAGTTTGTTTTTTATACTAATTTTAATAAGTTTATATATGATGACTGAGTTAAGTATTGACATGCTTGGTAATAAATATATTGTTGAGAACTTAAGAAATACAAATTTAAATGAGTATATAATTATACTTACTAATCTAGGCGGCGCAATTGTATTAATAGTAGTTTGTTTGTTTTCATTCATTTTCATTAAAGATAAAAGATATGGAAAGTATATAACAATTAATTTAACTTCTATAACTCTTATTAATTTAATAATTAAAATGATTGTGCATCGTGATCGCCCACTTGATATAGGACTTATTGTTGAAACAAGTTATAGTTTTCCATCAGGACACGCTATGGTAGGTATGGCATTTTATGGTTTTTTAATATATCTAATTTATTATAAATTTAAAAATCCTAGAAAAAAGTTTTTTTGTTGTACATTCTTGGGACTAGTTATTATATTTATAGGTTTTAGTAGAATATATTTAGGGGTTCATTATACTAGTGATGTTTTAGCAGGATATTCATTTTCTTTAGGATATTTAATTATATACACGCACATTGTAGGAAAGAAGTTAAGGTGATATTATGGCAATAGAAAAAGTAAAAGAGTATTTTAAGAACTTTGATATAGAAGATAAAGTAATAGAATTAGAGGAATCTAGTGCAACGGTAGAACTTGCAGCGGAAGCTCTTGGAACTAAACCAGAACGTATAGCTAAGACATTATCTTTTATGGTTAATGATAAACCTATATTAATAGTAATGGCAGGAGACACTAAAATAGATAATTCTAAATATAAATTAGAATTTAACACTAAAGCTTGTATGATTGATAGAGATAAAGTTGAAGAACTTATTGGTCATGGTGTTGGTGGCGTATGTCCATTTGGAATTAATCCATGTGTAGATGTATATTTAGACGAATCTTTAAAAAGATTTGAAACTGTTTTTCCAGCTTGTGGCAGTGCCAAAAGTGCAATTGAACTTACTATACCAGAAATGGAAAAATATTCTAATTATGTTAAATGGATTGATGTAGGAAAGAATATAGAAAATAATTAAGAGGTGAAGTATGAAATTTGATTTTGAAAGTTATATGAAAGACATTGATAAAAAGGAATACAATCAAAGAATAGAAAAAATAAAAAATAAACTTGTTATAGATGATATGACTGATTGGTATGATATTCAGAAGTGCATTACTAAAGAGGAAATAAATGATATAGTAGTTACTAGTAAGGATATTATAAACAAATGTGATGTTTTTATAGTAGTAGGTATTGGTGGTTCTTTCTTAGGAGCAAAAATGGTTATTGATGCATTAAGTGGTTATTTTACTAAAAGCAAACCTGAAATTATTTTTGCGGGTACTACTTTATCAAGTAATTATCTAACTGAATTAAAAGATTATATTAGTGATAAAGATATATGCATTAACATGATATCTAAATCAGGCTCTACTTTAGAACCTAATCTAGTATTTGATTATTTAATGGATATTATGAATGAAAAATATTCTAAAGAAGAATTGAAAAATAGAGTATTTATTACAACGGATAAAGATGAAAGCATTTTACTTGATGTAGCAAATAAAAATGGTTATAAAAAGTTCTATGTACCTAGAAAAATAGGTGGTAGATATTCTGTTTTATCACCAGTAGGACTTCTTCCAATAGCAGTAGCAGGATTTGATATTAATAAAATATTAGATGGTGCTAAAACAGCTGACAAAGAAAAGGCCTTTGAATATGCCATAATTCGTGATGATTTATATAGATCTGGAAAAGTTATTGAATCATTTACTTTTTATGAAGAAAAATTATCTTTCTTAGGAGAATGGTTAAAACAACTTTTTGCCGAGACACAAGGAAAAAGCAATAAAGGAATACTTCCTATTACTACTGTTAATACGAGAGATTTACATTCTTTAGGACAATATTTTCAAGAAGGAGAAAGAATTCTTTTTGAAACAGTAATTAATATAAATACAGATATAGTTATTGATACAAAGTATAATAAAACAGTAAAAGAAATTAATGATATAGCAGTAACTTCGGTTGCTAAAGCGCATCTTTTAGATGGCGTTTATAGCAATATTATAGAAGTAGACAAATTAAATGAAGAAAGTATAGGATACTTAATTTATTTCTTTGAACTTGCTGCTGCAACAGGGGCTTACTTACTTGATGTGAATCCTTTTGATCAACCAGGAGTTAGTAAATATAAAAAAATAATTAATGAAAGTTTAGGTGATTAGATGAAAATTAGTGATACTATTTTTAGAGCTTATGATATACGTGGAATTTATAATGATGATATAACAAATGAAACTGCTTATACTTTAGGAAAAAGTTTTGGTACTTACGTTTTAGAGAGAGGTGCTACTGAAGTATTGGTAGGACATGATAACAGATTATCTTCACCTGTTTTATCAGAGAATCTTATAAAAGGATTACTTGAAACTGGGGTTAATGTTACTGATTTAGGATTAGTTACTACTCCTATGTATTATTATGCTAGAAGTTTTTTAAATAAATGGTCTGCTGTTATGATAACAGCATCACATAATCCAAGTAACCACAATGGTTTTAAAATTTCTTTTGATAGTAGAGGAAATGCTGCCGGTGAAGAAATACAAGCATTTAAAGATTATACAAATGCTGGGAATTTTGTTACTGGTAAAGGAATATATAGCACTTATGATATAAGAGAAAATTATATAAATTTATTAGTTAATTCTCTAAAATTAGGAAATAAGAAAATAAAATTAGTTATTGACTGTGGTAATGGGACATGCTCTCTTGTAATAAAAGATATACTAGATAGATTAAATGTTACATATGACTTACTATATTGTGAAAGTGATGGTAATTTTCCAAATCATCATCCAGACCCATCAGTTTCATCAAATTTAGTTGATTTACAAAAACGTGTACTAGAATTAAATTATGATTTAGGAATTGCGGTAGACGCAGATGGTGATAGAGTACGTATTATTGATAACAAAGGAAATATTATTAACTCAGATATCTTTATGATTGTTATGTATCGTTACTTAAATGATTCATTAAAGGTAAGAAAAGCTTTATTTGATGTAAAATGTTCTAAAGCACTACTAGATGCTTTAGATGATTTGAAAATAGAAAAAATTATGTACCGAACTGGTAATTCATATATGTTTAGAAAAGTAAATGAAGACCATATTGAATATGCAGCTGAATATTCAGGTCATATGTGGTTTGGTGATAGATTTAAAGCTTTTGATGATGGTATATATGCGGGACTTAGAATGGTTGAAGTACTATCTAATACCGATAAAACATTAAATGATTTATGTAGTGATGTAAATACCTATTATTCAACTGATGAAATTAAAGTAAATACTACTGAAACTGGTAAAGTTGAAATAGTTGATAGAGTTAAATTATATGCTGAGTCAAAAGAATACAAATTTAATGATATAGATGGTATTAGAGTAGAGTTTGAAGATGGCTGGGCACTTATTAGATATTCTAATACAGGGCCAAGTGTAACCATTAGATTTGAAGCTAATACTGAAAAAAGATTACAAGAAATAAATGATGAATTTATGGACGTAATAAATGAAATTATAAAACAAATTATTTAATAAATTAAAACTAGTCTTTATGAGTGACTTATCTTTGACACTCTAAAGATTAGTTTTTTATTAGACTTTACTTATTCCATGTAAAATAATATAATAATTAATCAGCAGGGAGGTATACTCATGGTAATACCGTATTATGAAGAAATAGAAAAGAAATTAATTAAATATGAATTAGCTAATTTAAGTGAAGAAAATAAAAACATGGGTGTAACTTCCACAATACTATCAGCAAAACCAGCTTTTATATTACCTAATAGTGATTTATATTATACAACTACAAATCATTATGGTGCGAATTTTTATAGAGATGTTATTCATTGTCTTGAAGTAATCGAAACTTCTAAAATTAGAGAAAAAATAGAGATATATACGTATAAAGAATTTCCTGGTTTATCTATTGGGGATAACGTTCCTAGAACAAGATTAGATATTTATGATAATGAGATATTGATTAATGATATGAACTATTATAAGTTCGATAAAAAAACTTATGATTTAATATGTAAATTTTTAGGAAGGCAATTAACATATAAGGAGTATACAGAAAAAGAAATTTTTAATGGTAATAACAATTCTGATATTTATATGACAGAGAAAAGGAAAGACATACAAACAATAGTGATTAACTATGATGCCAAAGAGAGAGTAGAAACATTAAAAGATAGATTAGTTAAAGCAAGAGTAGATATAATAAATAATGGATTACTTGCTGCTGATGTTAGAAACTATCTAAATTTTAATTGCATACCATTTTCTAAATATAATCCGTATTTAGAAAATTTATACAATGATGACTGCAAAAAAATAGTGCTTTCAATTATGGAATCAAAAATCCAAGTTTATTACTATTTCTTAAAACTATTAGGAGAAGATAACTACGGATTACAGTTGTTAGAACCATTATTACAGTATCCTAACAAATTAATTAAAGTGAAAGAAAACAAAGAAGCTAGTGATTATGGTCTACCTAATATTGATATGGATGGCAAATTAGAAGGTTTAAAAAATATAAGTTTTATTCAAGATTTTGCCGTTCAAACTATGGACTTTGATAAAGTGGAATCACAATTAAAAAAAACCATAACGACTTCTAAACTAAATATATATGAATCTTTCTTCAATTATTTAATTATGGATTTCGATGTTATTAATATTCCTAAAATAATTTATCGTGAAGATGAAAACAGATTTATACAAATGAAACATAATGAATTTATAACAACTTCAAAAGAAAAAGAATTTGAAGAAGAAATAAAATTAATTAAGAAATATGTACCATATAATGAAAGAAAAAAATATTTTAGGTAATTAATTATTTTAATAACTTGTAAGTATAGATGTACAATTTTATATTAAACTAGTATTTTTAAAGTATACAAAAAAAGGTTACTTTATTTATATTAGTTTTTTTCATATAAGGGAAAAAATCAACATATATATTAATGTAGAAAGAGAGGAATCACTATATATGGAAACGCTTAAAGTTTCATCAAAATCAAACCCTAATAGTGTTGCAGGAGCACTTGCTAATGTTATGCGTGAAAGAGGCTCTGTAGAGATGCAAGCAATAGGAGCAGGAGCCTTAAATCAAGCTATAAAGGCAATAGCAATCGCGAGGGGATTTGTTGCCCCAAGTGGTAAAAATTTAATATGTATACCAGCATTTACTGATATTATAATAGATGGTGAAGAAAGAACCGCCATAAAATTAATTATAGAATCTAGATAATAGATTCTTTTTATTTGAAATTCAAATAAAAATTCGAAAGATAAAAAAGTCATTTATACAGAATTAATGATATAGATAAATATTAAAATTAATTGTTTAACAATAAAATTATAATAATTAATTATGTTATAATGTATGTGGTGAATATATATGGGAATATTAGAAAAATTTAAAAGAAGTAGTAAAAAAGAATTAGTTTTAAGTAATACGGAAATGCAATCTGTTGAAAATAATAATGAATTACAAGCAGTAACAAATTATATGTTAGCTGATGTTAAGAAAGATATGGTATTAAGTAATTCTATAGCAATGCCACTTTCTTCGTTGCCAAATTTAGGTTCAAGCGTATCAACAATTGAGACAACTATAAAAGAAATTACGAATGATTCAAAAACAAGTGGTAGTGGTCTTTACCGAGTAACAAACTTAAATATTGGAGATAAATTAAATACTACGAAAAAAGGAATAACATATGGTGCTGTAAAAAAGACAGATGGTTCATCAAAATTAGCACAATTAAAAGAAGTTAATAGTGTGCCACTGGATCCAACAACAATGATGATGGCAGTAGCGCTTTATGAAATAGAAGGCCAATTAAATGAAATAATTGAAATAAGCAAAAAAATATTTTCATTTTTACAACAAGACAAGGAAGCAGAAATTGAAGCGGATTTAGAATGTTTAAATAACATTATTAGAGAGTTTAAATATAATTGGAATGATTCTCAATATTTAACAAATAATCATAAATATGTTATGGATATAAAAAGAACTGCCAAAAAAAACATGAATTTCTATAAAAAGCAAATAACTGATGATATATTACAAAATAATTTGATTGTAATGAATCAAAAGATGAATTCAATTCAAAATGAATTAGAGAAAAAATTTAAATATTATAGATTAGCATTATATACATATTCTTTCTCTTCATTCTTAGAGATATTCCTTTTAGGTAATTATCAAGGAGACTATCTAATAACAAAGAAAGAAGAACTTGAAGCTTTAGATGAAGAGTATATAAATAATTTTGAAATAGCATCTAAGTTTATTAAGAAAACTGCAAATAAATCATTAGAGGGAAATTTCTTAAAGGGTTTAGGTTCTACTCAAAAGGCAATTGGTGATTTAGCTGAAAAGATTCCAGTTATGAGAGAGAAGCAAATTGATCAAATATTTAAAAAGAATGCAGAAAGTTTTAAAGAATCTGGCGAAAATATTAAAAATGAATTTTCAGATAGATTTGAATTAATTAAAAAATCAAATGCTGAAATATTTATTAATAAAGTTGATGATATAAATCAAATATATAATAAAACTCAAAGTATTTATTTTGATAATGAAAATATATATTTAGATTATTCTGATAATTTAAAATAGTATTTGCAAAAGAAAGAACTGCTATAAAAATAATTATAGAATCTAGATAATAGATTCTTTTTATTTAAAATTATAAGAAAATAGGGTATAATAAAACAGCAAGAGGTGAAGTTATGCCTAGACTAAGTATTATTGTTCCTGTATACAACAGTAGTAAATATTTATATAAATGTATAAACAGTCTTTTAAATCAAACTTTAGATAGTATTGAAATTATTTTGATAGATGACTGTTCCATTGACAATAGTTTTGATATTATTAGTAATTATCAAAAACTATACCCAGAAAGAATTAAAGTATTAAGAAATCATGTTAATAAAGGTGCGGGTTATAGTCGCAATAAAGGACTTCTTATGGCCACAGGTGAGTACATAGGATTTATTGATAGTGATGACTATATTGAACCTAACATGTATGAAAAGATGTATATAACAGCTATTAATAACAATGATGATATTGTAGTAACTAATATGGATTTAAGATATAAGGGTTTAGATTTTTCTTTTTTAAGTCGTAAATGTCAGCATGAACAAAGTAGATTTGATATAAAAGATAATAAAGAATATTTAGTAAGTACTAAACCTAGTTGTTGTAATAAAATATATCGTAAAGAGTTATTAAAGAAAGAGAGTTTTCCAGAAGATTTAAAATGGGAAGACTATCCATTTACTTTAAATGTTATTAGTAAAAGTACTATGGTTGAATGTCTAGATGATACTTCTTACCATTATAGAATTAATATATTAGGTACTACGTGTACTGATTTAAGAAAAGTTAACAGGAAAATGCTTGATATTTTTGAAGGCTCTGATATGTTAGAACAAAAGATGTTAGATAATGAATTATTCAGCGATTTTGAAGAAGAACTTAGAACAGTTCAAATAGCAAACTCGATTGGAAGAGTAAAAGATTTATTATTTACAAATATATCTAAAGAAGAGAAAATGTTGCTTATGAATTATCTAATAAACTTAATTGAGATAAAATATGGCGATTGGCAAAATAATAGCTGGTATAATTTACAAAAAAAAATATCTAGGTTTTATGGTATGCGTATGGAATATATTGAAAACCATTTTTTAAATAGTAAGCTTCGTACAGAAAATAGTGAAGCTAAATTAAAACAGAAAATTAAAAGTACTTTAGAAGTACTTAGTTAGTTGCTTTTTATTACTTTATAGATTATAATATTAACGTAAAAGGGATGATAATATGGATCAAAATTTAAAAAGAAGTATTATTTTAGAAAACTATCAAAATCCTAAAAATCGTGGCTTAATAGATGATGATAGTTATATAAAAACAGATACTAATAATGATAGTTGTATAGATGAAATACATCTTCAAGTAAAAGTGATAGATGGTAAAATAAAAGATATTAGATTTGATGGTGAAGCATGTGCTATATGTACAAGCTCTACATCAATAATGATAGAAACATTAATAGGTAAAACACTTGAAGAAGCTAAAGAAATTTATGATAATTTCACAAAAATGGTTGATGAGAAGCATTATGATGCTGAAGTACTTGAGTATGCAGCTGTATATGATGACATAGGAAAGCAACCTAATCGTAAAAAATGTGCTTTACTTCCTTGGTGGGGTATAGAAAAAGCATTTAAAGAAGTAGATAAATAATTTACTAGGGGGATTAATGGAAAAAGTTTTTACAGTTGGTTTAGGAAGTTTTTGCCAGGTAGAAAAATTGGATCTTAGATATAGATATGAAGTTAATTTAGAAAGTATAAAAGAAGTTAATTGTATTAAAGATGGCGATGATATGGTTGATATAAATACATACGATCGTTATTATTTATTGAAAAGAGAAAACAGTGGTACTTTAGCTAAAGACGAATTAAAAACAATCAAACTTGATGTAGTTTATGCTTTAAGTGAACATGAGTATAAACCATCAAACCAAAAACACAAAGAAGCTTTAAAAGTTTACTTACAAGCTATGAAAGCAAGATATGTTATTAATAAAGCACAAAAACAACTAAAAAAGGCAAAATAAGGCAGTAATATACTGTCTTTTTTCTTTGTTTTAATATATAATTAGTATGGTGATATTTATGGGCAAAATAAAAAGCGCATTGACAGAAGAAAAAATACGTGAAATATCTAAAATAAAAAAAGAACCAGATTGGATGCTTGATTTCCGTCTTAAGTCTTTTCATAAATTCGAAGAATTGTCTAATCCAATTTTTGGACCAGAACTTCGTATAGATTTTGATGAAATAAATTATTATAAAAGAGTGAGCGATAAGATCGCAAATGATTGGAATGATGTCGATGCAGATATAAAAGACACATTCGATAAAATAGGCTTACCAGATGCTGAAAAAAAATACTTAGATGGTACACATGCACAATTTGAAAGTGAAGTTATTTATAGCAACATGATTAAGGAATTAAAAGATAAAAATGTTATCTTTTGTGATACAGATACAGGACTTAGAGATTATCCTGAGATATTTAAAGAATATTTTAATAATTTAGTAAAATATACAGAAAACAAATATACAGCTTTAAATGGAGCTGTGTGGAGTGGTGGTACTTTTATTTATATTCCACCTCATACAAAATTAAACAGACCTCTTCAAAGTTATTTTAGAATAAACTCTAAAAATATGGGACAGTTTGAAAGAACAATTATAGTAGTAGATGAGGACAGTGAACTTCATTATATGGAAGGTTGTACAGCGCCTACATATACAAGTGATTCTCTTCATGCAGCAGTAGTTGAAATATATGTTAAAAAGAACGCTAAATGTAGATATACAACTATTCAAAATTGGTCTAGTGATGTATATAATCTAGTTACTAAAAGATCAATTGTAGAAGAAAATGGTTTAATGGAATGGATAGATGGTAATATTGGTTCTAAAGCTAATATGAAATATCCAAGTTGTATTTTAGCTGGACCATATGCTAAGGGTAATACTATTTCTATAGCAGTAGCATCAAAAGGTCAATTTCAAGACACCGGTGCAAAAATGATTCATTTAGCACCATATACTGAAAGCAACATTATTAGTAAATCCATTGCTGCAAACGGTGGAACTTCTAATTATCGTGGTACTGTTAATATAACTAATAAAGCACATCATTCTAAATCAATAGTAAAATGTGACACCATAATCATGGATGAAAAATCTAAAAGTGATACCATACCAAAAAATAAAATAGATAATAGTACTTCTTATATAGAACATGAAGCTACAGTATCTAAAATAAGCAAAGAAAAATTATTTTATTTAATGAGTAGAGGTATAAACGAAGAAAAAGCAAAAGAACTTCTTATTATGGGATTTATTGATAGATTTAGAGAAGAACTTCCTATGGAATATGCAGTAGAACTAAATGCACTATTAAAGAACTATTTTTAAAAAAGTATGATATAATATTTATATATAGTCTAGGAGGTATATTATGAGTGAAGAAACTGTAAAAAGTGGTAAATCAAAAAAGCTTAAAACAATTCTAATTGTAGTAGTAGCATTAGTAATAGTAGTAGCAATCATTGGAGCAATTATCTTTAAATTATATACAGTAAGTGATGAGGACAGAGAAGAAGCATTAATTACAGCCGGTAAAGAATACTATGAAAAATATATGTCTAATGTACTTGGATCTACTGAAGCAGAAATTACGATTGACATGTTACAAAAAGCTATTGATCAAAATGATGATGACTATGATTTATCTTTACTTGACAAATGCGAAACAGATACAAAAGTTTTATTAACATTAGAAGATGGCAAGATTACTGATGAAACAGTTGAATTAAATTGTAATTAATACAAAGAAAAAAAGTTATAATCTATTATAGATTATAACTTTTTATTTTCTATATATAAACTAAAAAAACTGTTTTATTATCATTACAAATTCTATATGTTTGATGTTTGATAACAAAAAAAACAAATAGTATACTTTCTATGGAAAGGAGAAATGACATGCTTAATCAAACAGTAATAATTGGTAGAATAGTAAAAGATCCTGAAATTACTCAAACTGAAAATGGTAAAAAAGTAACAAATTTAAATCTAGCAGTTCCAAGAAGTTATAAGAATGTAGATGGTGATTATGAGACAGATTATATACCATGTGTTTTGTGGCAAGGCATTGCAGAGACCGTTGCAAAATATTATTGCATTAATTATAATAAATAAATAGTGTTTCCTTGTCCTTATCATAAACGATTTTATCAAATACAATATGAGCTATCTCATATTTTGTTATATCATTTTCTTTTGGATCTGATAATATTTCATACATTTTCTTTATTTTACCTTTTTTAGCTGAAACATCTACTTTTTTTTCGGATTCTATATTCAGTTTTTTTAATTCTAGTGTTAATGATTTTTCTTCTTTTACTAATTGTGCTTTATTTTGCTTATATTCGATAATTGAATCTATACCATTAATATATGCAAATTTAATTCTTTCACCTTTTTCTTTATTTTTTTCTAATTGTTTTTCAATAAAAATGATTTTTTCAGAGTCGTCTGTTTTATAATTTTGTTTTGATATATTTATATGAATATCTGTTGCAAAATCAATTTTTATTTGATCGATGATTGTTTTTTCTATTCTTTCTAATTTAATACAATGTGACTTTTTACATTGTCCATTGAAATAGTGGGCACATTGCAAATATTCGATTCCACGGCTTTTATATTTTACTAAGCCGCCACCGCATGATGAACAAATAACAAGTCTTCCTAATAACCAATGATGTTTTTTTTCTTTAGTTATTCCACTATATAATTCTAAATTCTTATTATTAATTTCTTGAACTCTATTCCATAATTCTTCAGATATTATTGGTTCGTGTATTCCTTTGCAAATTAGCCATTTTTCACTATTAAATTTCCTATCTATTCTTCCGTTTTTGCTCCTTCTAACATATCCAGCATAAACAGGATTATTTAATATATATCTTATTCTATCTTGTGAAATTGGTTTGTTAGTTCCAACAGTTCTAATTCCTAAATCATATAAATGGTTTACAATTTTTCTTCTTCCTAAACCATTAGCATAATCTTCAAAAATAATTTTAATCCACCACGAACAAGATTCGTCAATAATCATTCCACCTTGTCCATCTTTTTTATATCCGGTTGCAATACAATTAACATTTCCACCTTGTCGTACTTTTTCCAATTGTCCTTTTTTTACTTCATCAGCAAGATTTATTGAATAATATTCGGCAAGGACATCTAACATTCCTTCAAGAAGAACTCCATTTTTATCAGTTCCAACATCTTCTTTTATGGATATTACGTCTATTTTTAATTTTTTTCTTAATAAAGATTTATATACAATTGAATCTTCTCTATTTCTTGAAAATCTATCGAATTTATGTATCAATATAACATCGAAAGGTTTTGGTTTAGTTTTCGCGGTTGCAATCATTCTTTGAAATTGAGGCCTATTATCTGCATCTTTTCCACTTATTCCTTCGTCAATAAAAATATACTGTTCATTTAGAATTAACTTCTTTTTTATGCAGTATTCTCTTATATCTCTCAATTGTGCGTCTGGACTGAAATCAAGCTGTTCTTCAGTCGATACTCTTATATATGCTGCGGCTATTTTATACTCATTTTTCATTATATCAACTTCCTTTTTTTGTTTTATTATGATATAATGTACATGAAAAGTCAGTACATTATATCATTGATATTTTGTATTATAAATTTTTTGCGAGATTTTGATTTTTCATATTAAATCTAGTGTAACAGCACTAGATTTTTTTATTTAATTTTTGTATTTAGAAAATCTATCATATTAATAACGGTTTCTTTATCGTTATTATTTAACTTATCTATCTTATCTAGTAAACTATAATTTTCACTATTTGCATTATCATCCATATCGTCATATATTAAATAGTCTACAGTACATTTAAAATAATTGGCTAACCCTTTCACTGTAGATACTCTAGAATTATCAATTCCATTTTTGTTTTCCACACAACTTCTAAGTGTTGTGTAGGGTATACCACTTTCGATAGCTAGTTTTCTAAGATTTTCTATTTTTTTGTTTTTCATTAGTACTTCTAATTTATCATTAAATGGCACGATTTATCTTCCTTTCTAAAAATATTATACATTAAAAAAACGTTAATTAAACAATAAAATACGATTTTTCGTATTTTTTTTGTCGATATATATTGACAATGTACGACTAATCGTATAAAATCAAATTACAGGGTACGAAAATTCGTATATTCTGTTGAAATGAGGTGATTAAATAAATGTATCCAAATTTGATAAAAGCTTTAAAGGAAAAACATATCAAAAGAGAAGAAGTAGCAGAGCTATTATCTATTAGTCAATCAACTTTGTCATGTAAAATAAATGGAAAAAGTGATTTTAGAGTTTATGAAACAAAACTTATTAAAGAAACATATTTTCCTGAATTAAAAATTGATTTCTTATTTTCAACTGTGATTTAAAAAATTGAAATTTTACATAAGGAGTGAATATGGAAAAACAAAAATCAAAATCTCGCAAGGAAGAACTTAAAGTGGTAGTTGTTAATCCACTTACTGAAGAAAAAAGGCAACAAATAATAAAAAAAATAGAAGGGATGGTGGAGATAATAGATGATTAATAAAACAAAAGAAGACAATATTTTCGAAGAAGGAATAGGGGATCTAATATTAGGTGGTTCTAATGCTTCTAAAAAAGCAAGAGAAAGTAAAGGTTCATTTAATGATGAATTAATTAAAACAAAAATTCAAAGAAACAAAGCTGAAAGAGACAAGCAAAAATACAAAGTAGCATTTGGCGCATCAGTTATTATTATACTTATTATTGGATTTTTAGTAGTATCTAATGCTTTAAATGAACAGTCTGACAAGAATATACAAGACTGCTTAAAACAAGGTTATTCAAGTACAGTATGCTATAAAATGGAAGGGATTTATTAAATGGTTATAAAAACAAAAAAAGAACCGATTGTTATAGCAACCGATTCAACAAAATGTAATTCGCAAATAAATTACTATTTTAGTATATCACAAAATAGTAATTTACACAACAGGGGCAAAAATAATGGCAGAACGTAGAATGTTTACAAAAAAAATAACTGATAGTGATGCCTTCTTAGATATGCCAACAAGTACACAAAATCTATATTTTCATTACAATATGGCTGCTGACGATGATGGATTTGTAAATAGTCCTAAGCAAATTCAAAGAAAATGTAGAGCTACTGATGACGATGCTACATTATTAGTTGCAAAATCATTTGTAATTCAATTTGAATCTGGGATTATCGTTATTAAGCATTGGAAAATGCATAATTATATTCAAAGTGATAGATATCATCCTACTGATTATACTGATGAAAAATCATTATTGTATTTACAACCAAATAAGACATATTCGTTTGAAAAACCTAACAAAAAGATATCATGTATCCAAAATGTATACATAGGTAAGGATAGGTTAGGTAAGGTTAGGCTAGATAAGGTAAGGTTAGGCAAGGTAAGATTAGATAAGACTAAACTAGAAAAATATAAAATATTTAAAATTAGTTTTCAAACTAAAAATATTAAAAATTATTTTAATAATAAAAATGTTAATAATTTATTTATCGATTTTTTAACATTAAGAATAAAATTAAAAGCTATTAATTCTGATCTTGCAATAAAGTGTTTAGTAAATAAATTAAACAACTATTCTGATGAAGAAAAAATTACTATGATTAATAATTCAATAGTTAATTCTTGGAAAGATGTATTTCCAATTAAATCATCAAAGCCAAAATCAAAGTGGGACAAGTAGTATGTTGAAAGAACAAACTGAAAAAATCATCAACAGAATAGCTATTTATTACCCTTCCTTTAAAGGAGACAATTCTGATGAAAGGTATGATACCATTTCAGAAGAGTGGCACAAACATTTACAACACTATGATTATGAAGATATAGACAACAAACTTACTACTCATTTACAAGTAGAAGGTTTAAATAAAACAATTCCAAAGCCTTATGATCTTACTCGATATGTTAATACAATATCTCAAAAAAATCAATCTGCAGTATATATTACAAAATGTAAATATTGTGGAAAAACAATGAAGATGGATGTTGCTTATGATAAACACATTGAAAGACACAATAGCATCATTTATATGAAGTCGAGAGAACATCTATTAAACAAAACTTATAATGTTGATAAATTATTCAATGGGAATGAAAAGGATTTTAATATAGTATATGAAAAATTTATAGAGGATCTTTACGAAGTTATTCCAGAAAGTGTAGAAAAAAAATGTTTATTAAACATTATAAATTCAAGATATGGATTTGAAATAGAAAGCGGAAGCGTTATTGCAGATATTGCAGGCGCTATAGGAGGAAACTAAGAATGGATCTATTTAATAAAGAAAAATTAAGAAAAGCAAACGATAAAATTACAGAATTAAGTACAACAATTGAAAAACGTGATAAGAAATTAGATGAAAGAACAGGAGAACTTTCAAAAGAAAAGCAACATAGAGAACAAGCTGAAGAAGATTTGAGAACAGCCCGCCATACAATAACAACTTTAGAAAATAAAAATACTGATTTGAATAAAACAATAATTGAAATAACTGAAGAATCTAAAGATGCAATTGCTGGCAAAAGTTTTTATTTTAGAAAATATGAAGAAATGAAAAAAAATAATATAAAAATCGGTACTGCAAATGGTGGATTAACTAAAGAAGTTAATAAACTAAAAAATGAAATATCTATAGTAAGTGGTGAAAAAGAAGAACTTTCTACTACTAACAAATCATTAATTAAAGAGCGTGATGAAGCAACAGAACTAGCTCGAAAATTAACTGAAGAAAATCAAAAATTAAAAAATAAACCAGCAGTTCCAAACATTCAAGAATTAAAGGAATATGAAGAAAATCCTAAAAAGTATTCACGCAATAGAAAAGGAAAATTAGTTCATGTTAATAACTAAATTAGCTGATAAGCGTAATTTTAATGAATTATCACGATATTGCATTAAAAAAGGTTATTATTTAGGATTACAAGAACTTCCAGCAACAAAAGATTATACATTTGTATTACGACCTATTTTAATTAACAATGATGAACAACATCAAGGTCAAACAATAGCTGAATTTCATATTGTTAATTTTGCAAAAGAAAACGCAGATTTATTCAAAAATATAAAACTAGCAATAAAAGAACATGAGCAAATTCAAAAACAATTTAACTAAGTGATTTAATATTTTTATTAAATTTCACTAAGAGCATTTTAATAATTTAGGCTCTTTCTTTTTACACAAAGGAGGGAATATGAGATATCAGCCAATTATATATGCTTTGCATGATTATTTAAAAAATAATTGTGTTGGATTTGAGAACAGAAAAAAAGGTTCTGAAATAATGAAAATATTTGGCATCAAAGATAATGGAACTTTTAGAAGATATATTAGAATAATTAGAAATTCTGATGTATTTCAAAAAATTATATGTAGTAAAGCAGGAAATGATGGTGGTTATTGGCTAGCGGTATCATTTAAAGAAGCTATAACATCATCAGAAGAATTATACTCCAGGGGAATTAAAGTCGTTGGGACAAGCTCTAAAATCAAAAAAAAGGCTAGATCAGATCAACAATTGAGATTAGTATTTGCAAAAGAAAAAGGCATTATAGAAAGTTTTGTTCAATGGATAAAAAAATAATTGCAGATAGTGTGAGGCAATTAGCCCATTATTTAGAAGTATTTGTATTTAATTTAAGTCAAGCAAAAAAAATAGAACATCAATGTCTAACAAAATATAATTTGAAAATAAGAATAGTCAAATATGCTGATTATTATAGTCTTGTTCCACTTAAAAGAAAATTACCAGGAACAATGTTTTAAAAATAAAAAGGAGTTATCAACATGATAAGATATGAAATTTTAGAAGAGTATCCTACATATTACTTATGCAAGCATCCAAAAGGTTGGAAAGAATGATTTCCAAAAATGAGAGCAAAACTTGAAGAAGAAAATGGAATTAAATATGTAGTGATAGATAAAATCGTTCAAGAACGTGAAGGTACATCGCCGGATCAAGTAAATGGAAGTTTTAATCCATCAAAATTATTTAAATAGGAGGTTCTATGAAAAAGACAATAAATAAAGTACTTTTAATGTTAATTATTATAGTTTTATTTATACCTCTTAATTTAAAATACATTATTTTTGAAAACATAACAAATAATTCATTAATTAAAAGAGATTTTAACAGATTTCAAAAAAGAAAGGAAAAATATGGAAATAGAAGAAATACTAGCTGGATGGCGTGAAGATAATCCAGGCAAAGTTCTAACTAGAAGTTGTCCAAACTTTGAAACCAACAATTCAATATTTATTTATTATAAAGATACTGTTGATTCAAAAGAAGAAAAAGTTATTGAAGTTTCAGTTTTAGAAACAACTTTTGTGGAGGCAATAGATGACAAAGAATAATTTAACTGCTTTAAATAATCATTTATTTGCAGAAATAGAAAGATTATCAGATGAAGAATTGACTGGGACAGCATTAGAGGAAGAAATAAACAGATCTAAAGCTGTTACACATGTAGCTCAAACAATAATTAACAATGCTGCTTTGACTCTAAATGCAAAAAAATACATTGATGAATTTGTACCTGAGCAAGGCGATGTTCCGGAAATGCTTAAAATCGAAAATAAAGATGTTTAAATATTCTAAAGAACAATCCGAATTTTTAAAACAGCATGTTAAAAATACTAGCAATAAAGAATTAACAGCAATGTTTAATAATCAGTTCGGAACAAATTTAACTGTAAGAAAAATCAAAGCATACAAAGGTAATCATAATTTAAGTAGTGGAATAACAGGACGTTTTGAAAAAGGACAAGTATCTTGGAATAAAGATAAAAAAATGTCTAAGTATCAATATGAAAAATGCAAGAACACTATGTTCAAAAAAGGAAATAAATCATTTAATTGTGATCCAATTGGAACTGAGAAATGGAAGTCAAGTCATAAAGGTAGAGACGATATGGGATTCCTATATGTCAAAGTAGCTGACGGTAAAAGGCAACATAATTGGAAACAAAAACATAGGTTGATTTGGGAAGAAAAACACGGCCCAATTCCACCAGGATATAAGCTTATATTTCTAGATGGAGATAGAACTCATATTGAATTAGATAATTTAGTTTTAGTAGAAAATGCTGAAATGCTAATTTTAAATAGAAAAAATCTTATATTTCCTGATCAAGAAATAACTAAAACCGGAGTAGAAGTAGCACGTGTTATATATAAAACAAATAAGGCTATAAAAAAAGTTAAAGATGTCAAAAGACGAAAATGATTTTGAACAATTATACTACAATGCTCTTTATAAAATAAAACAGTTAGAATTTACAATTAAGAGCCTTACTGAAACAACAGAAACGCAGAACACCATCAATGGTGCTAAAAATAATAAAGACCTTAAAAAGACGCTTATAAGCGAAATAATAAGGCATAGAGAATTAGGAGGTAAAAAAGATTTCAAACAAATTAATCAAATTAAGAGACATGATTATAGAAGATTATCCTCAGGAACAAATTAATAGTTTAGCTGAGGAGATAGCAAAAGAGATATCAGAAAAAGCCGATGTTGATTTTTATGATATAAGATCGCAATTAGGATATCACGAAATTAAAGTTAAAACTTTGGGAGGTAAAAATGAAAAAGATAATCTCAAAAGAAGATATTAACTTTGGATTATTAATTATATTTATTTGCACAACAATAATTCTTGCTTTTACTACATATATGTTTGTTTCAATTTCAATTGATTTAAATAATGTTATAAAAGATCAAGTAATTGTTTGTGGAGGAAAATAATGAAAAATTATGAAATAACCAATCAAAATATAAGTACATTTTTAACATTGATTAGAGAAAATGTTAGGGCCGGTCATTATATCCAGGTATTAACTGAAGAAAAAAATATAATAGGAAAAGTTACATATATAACTTCAGATTATATTTATATAGACAAAGTAAAAATAGCTTTGAATTCTTTAGTTAAAATATCAAGAATATCAAAAAAAGACTACGAAGAAATGTATTAAAAAATGCAAAAAGTATAAGTAATAAAAAACAGTTATTTAGGCCTTATTAAATAATAACAAAATAGACATTTACTAGGTGCAATATAATATGAGGTTATCTTGCAGTAATTAAGATAGGAGGTGCTAAGTGCCAAGAAGAATTAAATATTTTGGAGGTCAACAAGAAACTCTTCCAATTAAAGATCCAAAACAATTAGATTTTGTAATGGAGTATCTAATACATAAAATGGAACACGCAAAGAGTGACATAAAGAAATATCAAACATATAGAAACTATATGTTACTCTTAATAGGTTTCAATACTGCATTTAGAGCCGAAGATTTACTTCAATTAAGAGTTAATGATGTAATTAAAGGATATGTATCAATTATTGAAAATAAGACCGGAAAAGTGCAAAATTTTCGTATGAATAAAGAACTACATGAGGAAATATTAAAATATATTGAGACATACGATTTAAAAACTAATGATTACTTGTTCATGGGTCAAAAGAAAAAAGATACATACAAAGGTAAGACTTGGAAAATCATTCATCCGATCACTAGACAATGCAGCAGAGATATTCTTCATGATGTGGCCAATGCAGCAGGAATAGACTTTAAATTCGGTTTACATAGTCTTAGAAAGACATTTGGCTATATGTATATATTAAATGGTGGCAATCCACTAACGTTGATGAAAATGTATAACCACAGCGATTTAGCAGTAACCATGTTATATGTAATGTGGAATACAGAAGATGCTGAAAAATCAAGAGAGGCAATTTTTATTGGAGGTAAAAAGAATGCAAAAAGACTTAAAAATATTCACTGATAGCATAGAACAAGAGGCAATTGAACAAATTAATTTGCTATTAGATCAAGAAACTTTTAAAGATTCAAAAATCAGAATAATGCCAGATGTTCATGCTGGAAAAGGTTGTGTAATAGGTTTTACCGGTAATTTAGGCAATAAAGTTATTCCTAATATAGTTGGAGTAGATATTGGTTGTGGGATGTTATGTATTGAATTAGGTAATATAGAATTAGATTTAGAAAAACTAGATAATATTATAAGGGAATATGTTCCCAGTGGATTTAATGTTCATGATATTACAATGGAAGACTTTGATTTAACAAGTCTAAAATGCTATAAAGAATTAAAAAATATAGATCATTTAAGAAAAAGTCTTGGGACACTTGGTGGAGGTAATCATTTTATTGAAATCGATATTGATGAAGATAATAATAAATATTTGATTATACATACAGGATCAAGAAATTTAGGCAAACAAGTTGCAGAAATATACCAAAATAAAGCAATTAAATATTGTTCTTATGAAAAAGAACTTCAAGAAGAAATAGATATGACTATTAAATATCATAAAGAAAACAATTTAGAAAAAGGAATATCTGCAGCTATAAATAAAATAAAAGAAAAATATATTGATAAAACAAAATTACCTAGAGATTTGTGTTATTTAGAAAATAGTCTAAAAGAAGACTATTTACACGACATGAAAAAATGCCAGGAATTTGCTTGGGAAAACAGAATGGTAATTGGTGAAGAAATAATGTTTAACTACTTTGGCCGTGGCTATACTGAAATATCTTTTATACAGGGAGTATGGACCAATTTTCAAACTATTCATAATTATATATCTTTTGAAGACAATATCGTCCGTAAAGGCGCAATATCAGCTCAAAAAGGTGAAAAGGTATTAATACCTATGAATATGAGAGATGGCTGCATTATAGGCATAGGAAAAGGAAATAATGACTGGAATCAATCAGCTCCACATGGTGCTGGAAGAATTATGTCAAGAATACAAGCAAAAAAAACTTTTAAATTAGAAGAATTTCAAGAAAGTATGAAAAATATTTACACTACATCAGTTTCAAAAGAAACACTTGATGAAGCTCCATTTGTTTATAAACCTATGCAAGAGATAATTGATAATATAGGGGATACGGTTGATATTCTTAAAATAATAAAACCAATATATAATTTCAAAGCTAGTGAGTAGGAGGTAAAAATAATGCCAGAAGAATTAAAAAGTAGTTATTCAAAAAATATTTATGATGGTGTCACAGTAATTGAATTATTAGAAGGTTATTCAATATATAAACAACTTTTAGACGCTAATTTATTAAAAATGGATAAAGAAACAAGAACCATAATGTTAGATGGTGATGAAAGTATTAAGTTTCTTGAAAATCAAAATTTGGATTTAAAAAGAAAATCAGATCTACTATTACTAAAATTAATGTTTGCAACAAGTCCAACTGATCATTTATTAGATGATGCATATAAAGAAAAATTTAAGCAGGCTATATTAAATAATTTAGATAAAACTACTACAGAGATTAAAAAGATATTAAAAGATATATGGGAGGACTAAATGCTAGAAAAAATTAAAGAAGAAATAAATAGCAAAACAAAGTTTTATGATTTTAATGAAAAAATATTTAGAAATATAGATACTTGCAATCATTTAACAGAAGAATTTATATCTAAAAAAGAGTTATTTGAAATATTAAATAAATATAATAATCGAGATAAAGATAATAATCAATTATCAAGTTTAAGAAAAGATTTCTCAGGTATGGTTTGGGTGAGAGACGGTAATATAATTGCATCTGTAGACAATAATGGTTTAATATCTCATATTGAAGGAATTCCAAATGTTTTTAAAACTGCTTGGGAAGAATTAAAAAATAAGCCATACGATTTTAGTGATTTGAAAATGGAAATGCAAGAACTAGAACAAAAGTATGGAATAGGAAATAATACGAAATGATTATTATAGGAATTTTAATATTAATAGTGCTTATTGTATTTCATGATAATTTAGCTAAAGGAATTAATAAAATGATTGCTAATCAGGAACAAATAATTAAATTACTAAAAAAGTTATCAAAATAGTGGTTTTACGGAAATAAGTACTATGTGCAAGTTTTTTGAAAAATAGTAATTAAAAAATATTAGTTTAGTCCTTTAATTTAAAAGTAAAAAAGCAATTAAAATTTATATATTAAAAACTTGTCAGTTTTAGGTGTTATGTAAGGTTTTTATATACCAGGATAGGAGGTAAAAAATGCAAGATAAAGATTATATTAATTTAAAGCAACTGGAGAATAGTAGATCAACTAATGTTATATATGTTTGTTCGAATATAGACTCAGCTAAAGTTCATTTTAATGAAATGCTTAGAAAAGAAGATATTAAAAATCTTGAATTTATTAGCAGACAAAGACTTGTTATTAAATTAATGCATGGAGACTTTTACTATTTTATTTCACAATCTAACATCAATTCATTAATAGGCCGTTCTTATAAAAAAATAGAATTTATTAATTAGGAGGTAAATAAATATGAATAAAAAAGAAGAAGTATTAAAGGAATTAGGACCAATAGCAAAAGTTTTAAATATTAAAATCGATTATGTAATAGATCAAGAAAACAAAAGAGAATATCTTGTTTGTGATGATACTAAAATATGTACTTGTCATAACAGCGTTGTATCAATAAGAGAAGAATTCTTTGGTTATGTATTTTTAAATGAGTGGGAAAATAGAAGTTTGGGATCATTTAATAAGAAATCAAAAAACTGCATAAAAGAATTTTGGTATGATAAAGATTTTAATCAGCCATATTGCAAAGGATTTTAATTTATGAGTATAGAAAAAATAAATAAATGTGATCTAGCAAAGCAATTAAAAATATCTAGACCAACATTAGATAAATATTTACAAAAAGGATTTCCGGAAAATATTACAAATAAGTTTAATGATTCAAATGTTGATGAAGATATTGAATATAAAAAAATATTATTAGACAATGAAATTCGATTATGCGAATATAACTTAAATAAATTAAAAATCCTAAGAAATAATTTGGAAGAGGTGAAATAATGGCTTTATTGAATTATACAACTACAATAAAAGTCGAAAAGACAATTGGAGAAATACAAGGAATATTAGTTAAACATGGTGCAAGGGCTATATTAAGCGATTATGATGTTGATGGCCATATAAATAGTATTTCGTTTCAGGTTGAGACTTTTAAAGGAATAATAAGTATAAAATTACCCGCTAATACGGAATCAGTTCTGCAAGTCTTAAAACATCAAAAAAGAAGGAGTAATAATTCAAGCATTAAAGACACATATGATCAAGCTGAAAGATGTTCTTGGAGAATAATAAAGGATTGGGTAGAAGCTCAAATGGCAATTTTAGAAACAGAAATGGTTAAATTTGAAGAAGTATTTCTTCCATATATAATTACTTCAAGTGGTCAAACTGTATTTCAAAAATACGAAAGCAATCAATTATTGCTTAAAGATAGTGCAGTAAATGAAGAAGTTAATCAATAAGCTATTAGATACTCTGCTTCCAAAAAGTACTGAACGTAAAGGTTACCAAATAACAGCAATTAATAAAAGAGTTCCATTTTGGAAAATTAAAAAAAGAAAGAGGTGTAATTTTAAATGGAAATAAAAGTAAAACGAGTAAACTTACAACAAGATGAAGTTGATAGATTAAATAACACTTTAGAATTAAAAGATAATACGATTAAATATCAACAAGACCAATATATGAAATTACTTCATAAATTAGATAATAAAGTGGATTTTGGTCTTAACAATTTATTATTTACCTATGAAGAACTTATAACTATTCTTTTAAATAAAAACCATTCTTTATATGACTATATCAGTAGATGGTTTGTGTTAGATGAAGAATGTAGATATGATAACAGTATGTTTGATGATCCTAATTATAATTATGAGCTATGTTTTAGTGAAGATGCTATTGAGGTAGAACAAGATGCTTATTGGTTAGTAAATGTTAAAACTGATTACGCAACTACATTTAAAGATAATGAAAGATTAAATAGAAAGATATATGAATTGTCTCAAGAGTACTTGAACAAAGAGGAACCAAAATGTTAACTCTTCCAATTAAAAAGAAATGGTTTGACATGATTAAATCTGGAGAAAAGAAAGAAGAGTATCGTGAGATAAAACCATATTATGATAGTCGCTTCGGCAATTTGTATAGATGGGATTATATAATATTTAGAAATGGTTATAAGAAAAATAGCCCATCAATTAAATGCAAATGTGCTATAACTATAAATCCTGGGAATCCTTTATGGGGTGCAGAACCAGGCAAAATATACTATGTGCTTAAAATATTAAGTGTAGAAGAGGTATCTATATGAAATGCAAAGATTGTCAATATTTAATTTTTGAAGAAGGAAATGGAAGCCCATCAAGGTATTACTGCAGTAATCAAAAAATATGCAAAGAAAGACTATGTGGACAAGTTTTAATCAGTAGATGTGATAGACACTCAAGCGAATTTAAAACTAAAAATAGCCCTAAATGGTGTCCATTAAAAGAGGTGAAATAGTGAAAGTTACAGGAATCGAATTATTACAAGCAATTAAAGATAAAAAAGTTAAGAACGGATCAAAAATCATTGAATATAAAAATGATATACAGAATCAAACTTTGATATTAGATGGAACTATTCAAGAGGAAGAAACACATTATGAATTATATAACAATCATTTATTCTCTGAGGAGTATACATATTTAATTTTAGAACTTCAAGAAGTTGAAAAATATATAAGTGAAAAAGAAATAGCAGATGCTCTTTATATGCTACTTAATTGTTCTTTAAAAGACACTCAATGTGAAACACAAAAAGAACAATTTAATATTATTTATAGTTATATTATTGAATTAGAAAAACATCAAAATGTTTTAAAAGAGTTTAGAGATTATCTGGATGATGTTAATGTTTCTTTTACTGAATTTCAATTAGAATGGTTTAAAAATAATTTTTTAAAACCACTATTAGAAAAATATCAAGAAATAGCTGATAAATATAATTTAGGAGGCAACGAATAATGAATTATATAGTATATGAAAAAAAATATAATATGTTTGTTGGACAAACTATCGAAAGAACAGAATTGAAAAATGATAAAGAATTGAAAGATTTTTTATTTAAACATAAAGATAATTTATCTAACATAGAGATATTTAATAAGGCCAATAAATGTGAAATAAAATTTGAAGTTAAGATCAAGTAATATATATTGGAATGAGATTGTTAAATGATTAAAAAATACTATTAAAAAAATCAAAAAGTATCATGACAAAAAAATAAGGGCTTAAACCTTATTAAATAATAACAAAACGGATATTTAATAAGTGCAATATAACATATAGGTTATCGTGCATCTAATATAGGAGGTAAAATGGATCAAAATAATTTGATAACATTAACTGTTGATTATAATTCAACAGCACAGTCAATATATAATTTTATAAAAAAAATTTGCCATTTGAAACAGTTTTAGAATTATATAAAATGTTGAAAAATGACATTGAATCAAATGTAACAATAGAAGATTTACTTAAACAATATTCAATAAATCAAATTAGAAGTTTATATGGATTTGAACCAATTGAATCAATTAAAGAAAAATAGGAGGAAATAATATGATAGATTCAGAAATGGAATATGTTAATGTTCCAACTTATATAGAAAAGTCAGTTAAAAAGTTATTCAAATTAAAAAACACCGAAAGAGAGTTAGTAATGCAAATAAAGGATTATATGGTTACACATGATATTCCTACTGAAACACCATTACAACTATTAAAAAACATACCTGTTGAGGAAATAAATCCTAATCAAATGAAATTAGATATGGAAACAGGAGAAGTTAGATAATTATGAATATTCAAGAGGTAACGTTATGCAAAAATTAATTTGTGATATGTGTGGAAAAGAAACTATAGATTCTGAAGAGATGTCAAAATATTATAATCCAATAATTAACAGTTTTAATGGACCAAATATGGATTTATGTCCTGGTTGTAAAGAAGAATATCAAAAAGTAAAAAAGGATATTTTTCAAAAGACATCAGAAATGGAAAAAAGGTTTTTGGAAGAAAAAAAGAGAATAATTGATGACTATATGAATAAATTTAGAGAATCTAAAAAAACAATTAATTAAAATGAAATAATAAAATCGAAAGAAGGGGTAACAATAGAAAATTTAATAGAAAATTTTGCTACATATCTAATTCGCAAAGATATGTATTATGATACTAAAAGAAATTTAAATAAATCTGAAACACTTTTAGCATCATTAACTTCTTATCCAAAAATAACTTCATATTCTGATATGCCAGGACATTCAGGATATAAAGATAAAACTGGATCTAATCAGCAAATGATAGATAATCAAAGATCTGTTGTGACCAGTTTAAAAGATGCGTTAATTATTCGAGAGAGATTATATAATGATGCATACTTATCAATTGAAAACATTAAAAAAGATTATGATCTGACAAACAGAAAAACAAAAGAAAAAAATATGGTATATTTGTTCTTCTATAGAAATACGCAATTAATAAGTTTGCCATTTGAAGATATTGCCGAAAAATTAGAGGTAACTCCAGAATATTTGAAAAAGTTAAATAAAGAATTAACATCAGAAATATTTAAAGTAAAAAGAAGTCTTATAGATTTGTTGCAAAATAAGGAAAAAAATGTGTTTGAGATTACTTAGAGATTACCAAAAGATTACTAATAGTTTACTAAAAGATTACCAAAAGATTACTTGATTTAATAAAAATTTGTGATAATATGGTATCATGAGCAAAGAATTAAAGAGGATAAAACCTCTTTTTTTGTATGTAGGTGAAATATGAAATTAATAAAATTATTTTTATTAGCAATCAAAATCAAAATTTTAAAGATGGCCATTAATTTTGAAAATGGTTATAAGAGAGGAAGATATAAATGCAAGAAGAAATAAAAGCACGCAGAAGAGATTTTGGAGTATGCGTAGAATGTAGAAAGCAAGGTAAGTATACATATGCTACTACAGTCAAGAAAGTTGATGATAGTAAACCATCTGATGTAGATAATCTTATATGTTTGTGTGATAAACATGTGTCGGAAAAAACTGCAACAAAAAATACAATAGATGTTTTAAATGATGCATGTGATCCTACAAAGGAAACTACAAAGAAGAACAAAAAATAATGGCTCTGTTTACTACATGTAACAGATGTGGTGTTAAAATATCATATGGATCAAAAATGTGTGATAAATGTTATACAGCATACGATAAAGAAAAAACAATTAAAAATGCTCAGTATGACAGATACAGAAGCAAAGAAGTAGTTGACTTTTACAAATCAAAGGCATGGTTAATTTTAACAGATATAGTAAAAGAAAAATATAAATATTTAGATTTATATTCTTACTATGTATTAGGTAAAATTGAATATGGAAATATAGTGCATCATATTGAATTGTTTGAAGATAATCAAAACAAAAGGTTAGATATAAATAATCTAATATATTTAACAACAGCTAATCACAATATGATACATGCATTATATAATAAGAATAATGGTTCAAAGATAGCAACTCAACAGTTGCTTTTTAATTTAATAGAAAAATGGAATGAGGATATGAATAAGAATGAATAAAGAAAAACTAATTGATATATTTAATTATGGTAAAGAAAAAGATTATTTTGTTCAAGTTGAAGTAACAATACCAGGACAAGAAGATACTGAATTCATTTGTAATAAGCCTAAGAGTATTGACAACAAATTGAAATATTATTTACAAACATATAATGACGAATTAAAACATTGTATGAATGATAAAGTTATGATAGTTAATGCATCATACTTTGATGAAAATAAACAAGAGTGGGTATGGGCAATATAACACTATTTAAGCCTATATAAGAGTAGTTTGTTATAAATAGTATAAATGCCTAACCGCTGTCTTAACTACCCGGTAGGGGGTATAAAAAAGTTTAAGGCAATGCTTTAAGATACGTGTTGTCCCTCTCAAAATAAAAAATTTCCCTAAATGAAAATAAAAAAATCAAAAAAACAAGGAAGGAGATGATAATATGCCAGGGCGAAGAGCTAAACCAGTAAACATTATTTCTAAAAATTTAACAAATGAAGAAATAAGAATAAGAAAAGAAAATGAAGAAAAATTAAAGGGTAGCGATAACAAAGTATATAGGCCTCCAAAAGGAATGATTGATGAAGAAAAGAAAACATATAAGTTTTTAGTAAATGAACTCAATTCCTCAAAGATATTATCAAATCTTGACATAACTTTATTAGAACAAACAGTCGAATGTATTGTTAAATTACATGAAATAAAAAAAGCAATGAGTGGCTTAAATATAAAAAGTCAGCGTGGCTATGTTGCAATGTATAAAGAATATTTCAATATGTATATTAAATGTAGTGCTGAATTAGGATTAAGTCCAGCTAGTAGAGCTAAAATTGCAAATGCCAATATAACAGATGGTAAGAAAAAAAGCGATCCGTTATTAAAGGTGTTGAATAAGTAATGTTTGAACAGGCAAAAAAATATGCTCAAAATGTTATAAGTGGTAACGAAATAACCACTCCAGAAGTAAAAATTCAATGTCAATGGTTTTTAAATGATTTAGAATATCAAAAATTGGCACCATTTAATTATTATTTTGATTTTGAAGAAATTACTAAAGTCGAAGGAATATTAAATCTTTTAAATTTTGCTACTGGAATTGATGTTGTTGGAAAAAGTGTATTGGATAATCTAGCTGATTTCCAAGCCTTTTTTTTTGTTAATGTTTTTGGTTGGAGATTTAAAACTGATTCAAGAGTTTTTAGATATAAAGATATAGATCTATTTATACCTCGTAAAAATGCTAAAACATGGATCGTTGGTGTAACTTTTATAATTTTATTACTTACCGAAGATGACTATAGTGAATTTTATTCTATATGTCTTAATAGAGATTTAGCTGGGCGAATTAAACAAGAAATGACTCAAATGATACAGGCATCTCCTGATATTGTAGAACATTTTAAAATAAGTCCATCTTTAAATGGAAAGATAGTATGTAAGATAACAAATTCATATTATCAGGCAAGAATAAGTGAAGCTAATAAAAATAATTCAATTCATCCTAGCGCATTTATTGCTGATGAAATAGGTGCATTTACTGATAATAAAAATATTACAGCAATGCAATCCGGGCAGTTAAGTGTTAGAAATCCTTTAAGGTTTAAAATAACTACTGCATATGCAGAGAGTCAATCAATAATGATTCCAGAATTAGATTATTTAGATAAAATTTATAAAGGAATAGTTGTAAATGATAGGGTATTTGCTTTATTATATTATGCTACAGAAGAACATCAATGGGATGATATTGGCATTCAAATGTCAAATCCTTTAAGAATTGAAAAAAATTATCAAGAAATAAGAGATAATCGAGCTAAAGCGTTAGTAAAACCTGATGAAAAGACTGAATATCTTACTAAGAATATGAATGTATTCTTAAAAAACGCTAGTGAATCACGATATATGAACATGGATTTTTGGAAAAAATGTGAAATTCCAAAAGTAAGTTTTAAAGGAAAACATGTGGTTGTTGGAGTTGATTTGTCAATATCTACCGACTTAACATCTGTATCAATAGAAAGTAGAGACGATAATTACTATTTAAAGGCAATAGGATTTCTACCACGTGCTAATTTGCTTGAAAGACGTGAAGACATTGATTATGAACAATATGAAAAATTAGGTTATTGTCAAATTCACGATGGTAATGTAGTTAATTATGAATTAGTTGAAGCATACATACGTGGAATAGAAGAAAAATTTGAATGTACAATAGATTATATAGTATCCGATCCATTCAATGCATTTGAAATGATGCAACGATTATCAAGAGATTATGAAGTAATATTCATTAAACAAACTTACACTAATTTATCACCACCCATAAAAGGCTTTCGTGATAATGTATATAATGGAAAATTATTCCATGAAAAAAATGCTTTATTAGATTACTGTGTAGCAAATGCAGTTGAAGTAAGAGCAAAAATTACTGAAGATATTTTATTAGCAAAAGAAAATAAAAATAAATCTAGAATAGATTTGCTTATGAGCAGTATTTTTTCTCATAGTCAATTACATGTTCAAAAATTTGATATAAATAAGTATTTAAGTGACGACTACTTAGATAAGTTATATGGAGGTAACTAATGAAAAAACAAACTACTAATAAAATTGACAAATTATATGATTTTATAAGAAATAACATATTAGAAATGATCCAACTTGTTGGTTTATTTTTTATTATACTAGCAAGTATGATTATTAATTATATTTTAGGATTATACATATTAGGGATAATCTTAGTATTATTAAGTCTTTATATAGCAAGGAGGTGAATAAAATATGGGATATTTAACAAAAAGTGTAGGTAAAATTAAAAATCAAACTTTAACATTGGCAGACCCGGAGTTATTTAAACTTTTAGGTCTTGATCCACAATCAATTAATAGTAATAGGCTAGGCGAGGCAGTATTACTGGCTTGCTTAAAGTTTTTAAGTGATAGCATAAGTAAATTAACAATAAACGCCTATTTAAAGGATAAAAACAAAGGGAAACAAAAGCAATATGACTTTTATGCTGATTATATTTTAAACGTAGAACCAAATCCTTTTATGAATGCGGAAACGTTTTGGTCATCAGTTGAATTAAATCGAAATTTTCATGGAAATGCTTATATATTTTGTGAATTTGAAGGAGTTAAAATTAAACATTTGTGGTTGCTTCCGAGTGATCAAATAACAATATGGGTTGATAATGCCGGTATTTTTTCAAATGATACTAATGCATTATGGTATGAGTGGTTTGGATCTAAAGAAATGAATGGCTGCCAAAGAAAAATATTCAAAAGCAATCAAATAATTCATTTAAAATCCAACATAAGTTGGGATGGAATAAGTGGTCTTTCAATAGTTAATATTTTAAGAGATAATATAGAACAAGCTAAATATGGTAAATCTTATTTGAAAAAACTATATCAAAACAATATGTTTGGAGACAAAGTTATTGTTCAGTATACTGGAGACTTAAATGAGACATCAGAAAAAAATATAGTAAGTAGACTAGAGAGATTTAGCACAAACGATGCTACAAGTGGAAAATGGATACCATTACCATTAGGAATGAAAGCTGAAACTTTATCAATGAAATTAAGTGATGCAGAGTTTAGCACTTTAAATGATTCAAATGCATTACAAATAGCAGCAGCTTTTGGTATAAAACCAAATATTCTAAATAATTATGATAAATCAAGTTACAGTAATTCAGTTACACAACAACTTGATTTTTTTGTTAATACCTTACAACCAATTATTCAGCAATACAAGCAAGAATTAACAAGGAAATTATTACCTAGTGTTCAAAAAAATAAAGGTATGGTACTTGAACACGACAGTAAAGAATTATTTAAACTTGATCCTACCGCTCAAATGGCATATCTAAAAAACGGTATGAATAATTTTATGATTACGCCAAACGAAGCCAGAGAAGATTTAGGATATGAATACTCAAATGACCAAAATGCTGATCAGTTAATGGGCAATGGAAATTATATCAAATTGGATCAAGTAGGTACACAATGGCAGAAAGGGGGTGTTAAAAAGTGAAATTCTATGAATTTAAAAATGTAACCAAAGAAAGTGGAGATTTATATATATATGGTGCAATTGTAACAGATAAAGATGGTTGGTTTAGTTCTGAATCTGATGTTTCATTAAAAGAATTCAAACAATCATTAGATGATTTGGGTGATGTTAAAACAATAAATATGTATATTAATTCTCCAGGAGGAGAGGTTTTTGTGGCTTCCACAATGATTTCAATGTTAAAACGCATGAAAGATAAAGGAACTACAATAAATGCTTATGTAGATGGGTTAAGTGCTAGCGCCGCTAGTTTTTTAATGATGATTGCCGATAAAATTAATCTTTATAAAAATTCAGTTGTAATGATACATAAGCCTATGTCAATAGCTATGGGTAATTCAAATGACTTGCAGCAAATGATAGATACGTTAGATAAGTTAGAAGACACAATAATGATTCCATTATATATGGAAAAAGCATTAGATGGTGTCGACGAACAAAAAATAAAAGATTTACTTACTGCAGAAACTTGGTTTGGTGCTGAAGAAATGGCAAAATATTTTGATGTAACATTATTAGACAATATTAAAAATGTCAAAGCAATGGTTAGCAAAGATTTATTTAAAAATTATAAAAATGCTCCAAAAAATTTAGTTGAAGAAGAAACAACTGAAGATTCAATTAAAGAAAACCAAATCAATGAAGCCATTACTCAAAAAGAAAAGGAAATTGCTGATAAAGCAATATCCAAAGCAAAAGCACTATTAGAACTAGAGATTAATCTCTAGTTTTTTTAATAGAGAAGGGAGAAAAAAATGAAACAATCTGATGACATGAAGGCAACTCTTAATACTTTAATAGATGAAGCAAAAGAGTTAGCACAAAAAGAAGATGCTACTGCTGAAGAAATTACAGCTAAAGCAAATGAAATAAAAGTTATGAAAGCTAAAATTTCTACGCAAGAAAGCATCGAAGCTGAAGAATCAAAAAAATTTCAAAACAGTTCAAAAATAGGAGGAAATAATATGAACGAAAAAATTAATATCAAAGATGTTATGAACAAAGTTACTAATAAAGAAGAACTTGAAAAAGAAGAAATAGCTGTATTAGCAACAGCACAAAAGAAAGCATTTTTAAATGCAATCAGAGGTAAAAAATTAAATGTTGATGAAGCTGAAGTATTAAATTCATTAGCTGAGACAGGTGGAACTCCTGAAGGTGCTACTGGTGGTTTTTTAGTACCACAAGATATTCAAACAAAAATAAACGAATTTAAGAGAAGTTTGCCACAACTTGAAGAGTTAATTAACGTTGAACAAGTTGGAACTTTATCAGGAAGTAGAGTATTTGAAAGTATTGCTGCAATGACTTCATTTGCTAATATTACAGATCCAAATGCTGATATAGCAGATGCTGGAGCACCAACATTTGAAACAGTTACTTATGCTGTAAAGGATTATGCTGGATTATTACCAATTCCTAATGATTTATTACAAGATACTGATAATGCTCTAGAGGCTTATTTAGTTAAATGGTTAGGTAAAAAATCAGTAGTTACAAGAAATACATTAATTGCTGCAATATTAACATCTTTAACACCTGTAACATTTGCTGATCATAAAGCTATTAAAAAAGCAATTAATATCACTCTTGATCCAATGCTTGCAGCAAGCGCAGTTATTGTAACAAATCAAGATGGTTTCCAATATCTTGATACTTTAGAAGATGAAAATGGAAGACCATTATTACAAGTAGATGTAACTAATCCAACTCAAAAATTATATGCTGGTAAAGCAATTAAAGTATTCCCTAATACAGTATTAGCAACAACAGGTACAACTACTAAATTAGCACCAATGTTTGTTGGTAGTTTAAAAGATTTAGTAACAATGTTTGCAAGAAAAGGATTAGAAATTGCTTCAACTAACGTTGGTGGTAGTGCTTTTGCTAAAAATCGTACTGAATTACGTGCTATTGAAAGAGAAGATGTAGTTAAAGTTGATGAAGATGCAGTTGTTTACGGCCAAATTGATGTTACTACTGTAATAGCTTAATAAGAAATGAGGTGCAAGTATGGCGTTAACTAAAGAAGAAGTAAAAAGATATTTACGTATTGAAACGGATTATACAGAAGAAGATACTGATATAGAATCTTTAATTACTTTTTCTAAAGAATATATAAAAGGTGCGACTGGTTTGGATGAAACTAACAGTGAAACTTACCGACTTGCCCAAAAAATGATAATCTGTGATAGATATAATGATCGTGGTGGCGATAGTGTGGAAGTAAAACCATCTACCGCCCTTCGTTCCTTATTAAATCAATTAAAGAATAGAGAAGTGATTACTGATGAAACAGTATAACACTGGAGACTTTAATAAAAAAATAAAAATTCAAGAATCCACACCAGTGACTAATGAAAACGGTTTTACAACTTCGACTTGGAATGATATATTAAATCCTTATTCCAAAGTTGAAAATACAAGTGGCAATAGATTTTTTGGAGCAAATAAAGATGATATAAAAAACGTTTCAAAATTTATTATTAGATATAGAAGTGTGTTAAATAATAAAAAATGGGACGAATTACAAGTTGTTTACAAAAATGTTACTTATAAAGTAAATTATATAAATAATATTGATGAAAAAAATGTTTTTCAAGAAATTATAGGCGAGGCCGTAAGATAATGCCGAGTAAAGTAATTATAGAAGGTTTAGAAGACATACAAAATAAACTATCTAAAATTGGATATGATGCTAATATAATAGCTGATAAAGCCTTAAAAGTAGCAATAGAACCAATAAGAGCAGAAATGTCAAGAAGAGCACCTAAAGGAAAAGGAATTGGCGGATACGAAAATTCAGGACATTTAAAAGATAATATTGCTGTAAGCGATATTATTGATGAAAATGGTGTAAGAACAATATACGCTGGAATAAAAAAAGGTGATAATTCAAATTGGTTTTATGCTAAATTTTTGGAATGGGGAACAAGTAAAATGACTGCCAGGCCATTTATGCAACCATCATATATAGCTAAAAAAAATCAAGCATTTAAATTGATGTGTGAATCTATGAAAGGAGACTTGAAATTATGACAATAAAAACATCATTAGAAGCAACAACAGGTTTGCCTGTTGAAAAACTACATTATAGTGGCAATGCTCCAACATACATTACATTTTTTGAATATGATGAAAATGTTGAAAATAATTCAGATGATGAAATTGAAAGTTTAGGTCATTATATTCAAGTTGATTTATGGACTAAAACAGATTATACAGATATAAAGTCAAAAATAAAACTGGCAATGAAAAATGCTGGTTTTTCTTTTTCTAATGCTCAGGAGCAATATGAAGAAGATACAGAAGTTTATCATTGGGCTTCAAGATATGTAAACAATGAATATTTATAAGGAGGAAATTAAATGAGAGTAATTGGTTTAAAAGACCTTTATTTTGCAAAACAATTAACTGACACTGCTGAAGGTGCTACATATTCAGCTCCAACAAAAATTGCAAAAGCAATAAATGCAAAAGTTGCACCTAAATCATCAAGTGAAAATTGGTATAGTGATGACTCTGTTGAAGAAGTAATAGATGCATTTGATAGTATTGATATTGAATTGGAAGTAAATGATTTATCATTAGCTAGTAGAGCATTATTACAAGGAATAACTACAGCCAATGGCGAATTAGTTGAAACTAAGAATGATATAGCACCAGTTGGAGCTTTAATGTTTAGATCAAAGACATCAACAGGTAAATATCGTTTTGTTGTTCTTTATAAAGGTAAATTTAGTCTTGTAGAAGATGAATATGCCACTCAAGCTGACAAAGTAGAAAGCAAAACACCTAAATTAAAAGGGACTTTTTACGCTAGAGAAGATGGTAAATGGAGATTTACGCTTGACGAGAATGAAACAGGAGCAAGTGCTACTAAAATAGCTGCTTGGTTTACTGCAGTACAAGAACCAGGAGTTGTTGGTTAAATAGCGGGCAAGGTTTTCTTCCCGCTCTTTTTTTATAATTATAAGGAGGATTTATGAAAGGTAAAGAATTAAAAACAAAAAAAATTAAGTTAATTTTAAATGATGGAGAACATGAAGTATTGTTTGATATGAATGCTTTAGCAGAAATAGAAGATTACTACGGTGACATTCAAACAGGAATGGAAAAGTTCAAATCAACTCCAATCAATGCAATGAGAGTATTTATATATGCACTTTTAAAAGCAGAAAACGAAAATATAACTTTAAGAGAAGCTGGCGCATTAATTTCAATTAGTAAAATTGATGAAACAATAGCAGCTATTACAAGTGGTCTTGATGAAGCAATGCCACCTACAGATGAAGAAATTATAAATATAGAAGAAGAGGGAGAAGAAAACATCCCAAACGCATAAAAGAGTCACTTGATTGGGAGTGGCTCTTTTACTTGTCAACAAAAATATTAGGCATGAATGAAAATCAGTTTTGGCATAGTACGTTAAAAGAAATATTAAATAAGGCCAAAATATACTCTAGATTTAATAATAACGAAGAAAGTGATACTGCTGGTTATATAGATGAAGTTCTTTAGAAAGGAGTGATAATATGGCTACAAATGCTGATTTAGGATCAATGAAAGTTGGCATACAATTTGATACAAGTCAACTAGAATCTGGTCTTAAAACAATAAATAAACAAATGGCCGTTGTGGATAGTTCTATAAGAACAGGAACAAGTGGTTTTGATGCTCTGGGAAAAAGTTCAGATTCATTAAAAACCAAAATAGACGGCTTAAATCAAAAAATAGAACTCCAAAAACAAAAGATAGATTTATTAAAAACAGCTCACGCTGAAAGTGTTTCATCTAAGGGTGAAGATGCTGTAGCAACACAAAACTTAGAAATAAAATTAAACAATGCTACAACAGCATTAAATAAAATGCAAACTGAATTGAATAATGCAAATAAAGAGTTAAAAGAAACACCAAATAGTTTTGATAAAGTTAGTACAAAATTAACAAGTTTCGGCGATAAAATAAGTTCTTTAGGAACTAAACTAACTATAGGTCTTACAGCTCCGTTAGTTGCGTTTGCAGCTCAAGCTGTAAAAACTGCTAGTAATTTACAAGAAGTACAAAATGTAGTAGATACAACATTTGGAAAAGATGCAGGTCAAATAAATGAATGGGCAAAAAATGCAATGAAAGCATTTGGTCTTACAGAGTTACAGGCAAAACAAATGAATGGAACTATGGGTGCAATGCTTAAGTCTATGGGATTGACAAATAATGAAGTATTAAATATGTCAGAATCAATGACAGGATTAGCTGCTGATTTTGCGTCTTTTTACAATCTAAATAGTCAAGATGCATTTGACAAGATTAGAAGTGGCATAAGTGGTGAAACTGAGCCATTAAAACAACTTGGTATAAACATGTCAGTTGCAAATTTAGAGGCATATGCATTATCTCAAGGAATAAATAAATCTTATAATGAAATGTCACAGAGTGAGCAAACAATATTAAGATATAATTATTTATTATCAGTTTCTAAAGATGCACAAGGAGACTTTACAAGAACATCAGATAGTATGGCAAATCAATTGAGATTGGCTCAAGGAAGGTTCACTGAATTAAGTTCCGAAGTTGGAGAAAAATTATTGCCTTATGTAAATGATGCTTTAGGGAAAATATCTGAATTGTCTGATAAATTTAATAATCTTACTAATAGCCAAAAAGGAACAATAGCTGGTATGGCAATATTTTTAGCAGCTATTGGTCCAATAATAAAAGTTATCCAGGTAATAATTAAAATAGTAGCAGTGTTGACAAAAGCATTAGGAGAAAAGGGAGCTTTAACAATTGCTTTCAAAGCAATTTCAGGAGCAGTAAGTGCGTTTGCCGCTGCTTTAGGTATATCAGTAGGTTGGGCAGTATTAATAATTGCAGGAATAGTTGCTTTAGCGGTAGTTATAGTTAAATTTCATAAACAAATAGGTGAATTCTTTGTCAATGTTTGGAATAGTTTAACCACATGGATAAGCAATGTTTGGAATGCTATACCACAATTTTTTTCTAACATAGGAAAGGCAATTGTTGATTTTATTTCATCAATACCAGAAACATTAGCATATTGGTTTGGTTTTATAATCGGCCGTATTGCAAGATTTTTTATTGATGCAATTGATGGTGTTTCGAATTTTATAAAAAAAATACCTGATTATATTGAAGCGTATATTAATTTTTGGAAAGAATTGCCAGGAAAATTATGGAATGAGTTATTAAAAGTTTTAGACAAATTAGGTGAATTCTTTACAAACATGTTTAACAATATTACAACAGAAGTTCCAAAATTAATTGAAAAATTCTTGAATTTTTGGAAAGAATTACCAGGCAAACTAAAAGATATTGGTAAAAATATAGTTGAAGGACTATTTAATGGTATCAAAAATTCTTGGAATTGGTTGAAAGATAAAGTCGGTGGTATGATAGATAGCTTTGTACAAGGAATTAAAGATGGACTAGGAATTCATTCTCCATCAAAATTATTAGCTGATGAAGTAGGACAATGGATACCAAAAGGTATAGCAGTGGGAATTGATGCAAATACAAAATCAGTAAGTGATTCTTTAAATAAAGTTAAAAATATGGCTACATCAATGAATTTACAATATGAGTATGGACTAGGAGCAGTTGATGCTTCTAAAAAGACAGTTAATACTACTTATAACAGTCCTATTAATTTAACGATAGAACATTTTGAAAATAATAGTAATCAAGATATTAAAGGCTTAATGAATACACTAGAATTTCAACGCAAACAATTAGCAATGGCGAAAGGTGGTAATAAGTAATGGCACATTTTATTTGGAAAGGAATTAATTCTAAAACAAAAGGAATAGTAGTTAAAAAATTGCCATCTCATACAAAACCAACTGAAAGAATAGAAAAAATAACCATTCCCGGTAGGAGTGGTTTTTTAATACAAAGTGATGGCAGTTATGAATGTGATCCAATTACCATTGAATGTGGTTTAAAAAAAGATGTTGACTTATATCAAGTGGCAAATTGGTTAAGAGGAAGCGGAAGTTTAATATTAAGTGATGATGAAACAAAGTATTATGATGCTACAATTATTAGCTCAATACCGTTTGAGCAAATTTTTAAATATTGGAGAAACTTTATAATTCAATTTGATGTTCAACCATTTGTAAAATCAGTTACTAAAGTTGTAGAAACATTAACTGCTTTAGAAAATGAAATAATAGTAGATGGAACGTATGATGCTATACCTATTATAACGGTAAATGGAAGTGGTAATTATACTATTACTATAAATAACAAGACATTTACTTTAAATGGCGTAAACACGCAAATAAAGGTTGATAGTGAGATGATGAATTGTACTGAAACAAATGGAACTGTTAATGCTAATAGCAAAATGAGTGGTGACTTTCCTATATTAAAGAGTGGAGTTAATAATATTGACATAGTTGGAACATTTACAAATGTAGTAATTGAATACTACGATAGATGGTTCTAAATATGATTAGAATTTATAATAAAAACGAAACAGACTTTACTCATAATGGTTTAGGAATATTAAAAGATGCAATCAGTTGTATTGTTGAAGAAGAATTAAATGGTTTATTTGTTGCAACACTTGAATATCCAGTTAATGGTTTTTTATCAGAATGTTTAGTAAATGAAAATATAATAAAAGTTCCGGCTGGTTTATCAACAGGAAACAACCAGTTATTTAAAATAAGCAATGTTTTACAATCGACTACAAGAATAATTGTAACTGCATATCATATTTTTTATGATTTAAAAGGAAATATGCTTGAAGATGTTAGACCAACAGATTTAAGTGGCTCTGCAGCAATTAACTATATCTTATCAAATACAAGAAATACACATAATTTTAGTGGATTTAGTGATATTACAAACATTGGAACTGCTTATTATGTTTTAAAAAACCCAGTAGAAGCATTATTAGGAACTGATAATTGCTTTACTAATATTTGGGGTGGAGAATTATTAAGAGATAATTTCTTAATATCAATGCTACAAGCAAGAGGACAAGATAGAGGCGTTAAACTACGCAAGGGAAAAAACATCAAAGAAATTCAATGGAACATTAATAATGATGGAGTATACACAAGAATATATCCATTAGGATTTAATGGTTTAACAATACCAGAAAAATATATAGATAGTCCTTTAATAAATGAATATGCAACAATTAAATCTATATCTATGGAATTTAGCAACATAAAAATTGATGAAGAAAATGGAATAACTGAAGAAATTGCTCAACAACAATTAAGAGATGCAGTTCAAGAACAATTTAATAATGGAATAGATAAGCCAACAGTTAATATAGCAGTTGATTTTATAGAATTATCAAAGATAGAACAGTATAAAGAATTATATAGTTCTTTTGAAAGCATTTATTTAGGCGATACAGTGGAAGCAATCATAGGTAGTATTCATTTAACATTGAAAGTTATTAGAACCACTTACAATTCGCTTTTAGAAAAATTTGAAAGTTTTGAAATTGGAGATATTACTAACAATTATGTAAGTAGTGCGATTAGCCAACTAGAAAATATTAAAAAGACAATAGAAAATTCAAATATTAATATATTGTCACAAGCAAAAACTGATGCATCAAGCCTTATTAAAACAGCAAACGGTGGATATATATTAAAAACTCAAAGCGAGTTATTTATTATGGATACTAATGACATAAATACTGCACAAAAAATATGGAGATGGAATCAAAATGGTCTCGGCTATTCTTCAACAGGAATAAATGGAGAATATGGAATTGCTATGACTGCCAATGGCGAATTAGTTGCGGACTTTATAACGACAGGAAAACTAAATGTTAGTGTTATTGAGGGATACGGAGAATTAATAACAAGTGTTTCTAATGTGTTAGATAATATAAATTTAATAAATGAAACTATGTCAACTATACAACAAACAATTTTAACGCAAACAGCCGAAGAATTTAGAATGTGGTTTGAACAAACAGGAATTCCAAATGATATGTCAGCACTACAAAATCTAGTTGATTCAAATAATAGTAGTTTATCTACATTAAGCCAATATATTCGTTTTTATGAAGGACAAGCTGAGTTTGGACGTAGTGATAGCCAAGTTAAATTACTAATTAAGAATGATCGCATTTCATTTATGACTGGAAATAGTGAAAGTGCTTACATAAGCAATAACATGTTATATATAACTGACAGTACAATTTTAAATAAATTACAAATTGCAAAATGGGTAGATGCACCTGATGAATACGGCAATCTTAATACAAGTTGGGTAGGTGAAGCAATATGAAACCAATGAGATTAAACATACAATTATTTGCTACAATAAATACAATTATGACGCCTGCTATTGGAAATGGTGCTGTTGATTTTAGACCACGTGCTGTTGTATCGCAAACTCAAAATAATGCTTTAAATCAAACGACTTTTACAATAGATATGTATGCCAATATGGTTGATGTCTATGGTGTTGTAGATGCTGTACAATATGATTTTATAGCAAATATAAATGATAACCAAAAACATTTTATAGGAACTTACGATACAACATATGTTTCAAATGGACAAAACGTTTATTTAGGTAGTCATTCAATAACAATAGATAACAATCCTAATGGTAGTACTCCTCAAATATATTATATAATTGGTGGAAATAGAAACATATATGTTGCTGGTGATACATGGCAAGGTTGGAACTATAACGAAACTGCTAAATATTACTATACAGCACCTACAATACCAAGAGTATCAAGTGTAACATCAACTGCTAATACAACGACAAACAAAAAAGATTTTGGTGTACAAGTAAATTTTACTATATCAAGATATAGTAATTCATTTACTCATACACTAGAATTTACAAGTGGTGGTACAACATATACAATAGGAACAGGATTAGCAACAAGTGGTAGTTATACATTTCCATTAGATTTAATATCTAATTATCCAAGTTCAGCAAGTCCTACAATAACAGGAACTTGTAAAACGTATGAAGGAACATCATTAATTGGTTCAGCAAATACTACGGTATATTTGAATGTACCTAGTGCTTATGTTCCAACTTGTAGTTTGGCAATAGATGACGATAACATTATAACTAAAACATGGGGCATATGGGTTAAGTCTAGGTCAATTTTAAAAGGAATAATTACTGCTGAAGGAGTAGCAAACTCTACAATATCAAGTTATTTATCTACTTTTGATGGTGACTCATTTAATACAAATAGTTTTAATAAGTCAGTTGATGCTAGCGGAAGTTTAACTGTAACATCAACTGTAACTGATTCAAGAGGTAGAACAGCAACAGACAGTGAAATTATAAATGTAGTTGATTATACAGTTCCTACGATAGTATCAGCAAGTGTAAAAAGATGTAACATTGATGGAACATTAAATACCTTTGGTACATATGGGAAAGTAGTATGCGAGTATGCTGTAAGTCCTTGCGAAAATCATAATGCTAAGTCATTAAAGGTTAGTCTTGGTGCAACAACTAAGACTTTTTCTTTGGATAATTATTCAGGAATATACACTGCAACTGATTTATTTGAAAATATAGAAACAAATACTACATATAATTTTAATTTTGAACTAGCTGATAGTTTTGAAACAATACCACAAACAGCCACAGTTATTCCTTCATATGTTCTTATTTCAAAAAGAGCAGGTGGTAAAGGAATTACATTTGGGCAAGTTGCTACTGAAGATGGATTTCATTCATACTTAGAAAGTGCTTTTCACAACGGTTTAGAATCTAACGAAATATATGAAAATGCCAAGAGAATAGCAACAAAGGAATATGTAGATATTAAAAGTGATTATTCAACAACTGAAACAATAATAGGCAAATGGACAAACGGCAAACCAATTTATAGAAAAGTTTTAACTGCAAAATTACCTACAGTAAGTGGAGCAACACAATCAATATTTCCATACACAGGTATTATTGATAATGTAGAAAAAATATGGATAGATTATGGTGAAAGTAGACTAGAAGCAGGTGTTCAAACACTTCCACCAGGTTGGAACATGGGTGGAACTGATTATTTAAGATTATGGACAGATACAACATCTGCTGCTATAAGATGCAGGTCTACATTTACTGACCAAAATGCAAATTTTATTATAGTAGTTGAATATACAAAGACGACAGATTAATAGAAAGATTAAAGAGGTAAATATGTGAAAATAGATATAAGTATAATGTTTGGAATTTTTGGAACATTATCGGCAATCGTATTTGGTTATATTGCATATTCAAGAAATAAATCAAATGATTCCAAATCGGAAACAAAAGAAGATACTGAAATTAAGGCTTCACTTGATACTAAAGTAAGCATGATTTTAGAGGATGTAAAAGAGGTTAAAATAACTCAAAGAAGTTTTAATGATGGATTTGATAAATTTAAACTAGATATGACAGATAAAGTAGCTAGAATTGAAGAAAGTACGAAACAGGCACATAAAAGACTTGATGCATTAGATAAAGGAAAGTAGGTGATATTATGTTAAAAAATTATGCTGTTTTTCCTTGCAGAAACATAAGGATAACACAGGATTATTATGGAAATTCTCATAAAACACAGCCAAATTCTACAAACGGAGTAAAATCTTATCCGTTAGACATTGCTTTTTCAGGATTAAAATTAACAGCTTTTGCTGATAAAGTTAAGTCAATAAAAATGAATGGATTTTATAATGAATCAGTTTTAAACCAGGTATTTTTTCAATCAGTTGATAAAGTTTATATGGCTAATGGAGATTATGATTATATTACAATGTTAGCCGGCCATTCAGATGATTGGGATTATACTCAAAACCAAATAGGAACTATTTATGATAGATATCAAGAGATGCTTGATATGGGATACGATGAAGTAACTATTGATAATACACATTTAGATATAGTTGTAGCTAAAGGAAAACAAAATGGATGGGTTTTAAATTCTTTTGGAGAATATGTACTTCCTAATTCTATGAAATTTGAAGATGTATTTTATATAGATCCTAAGTTTAATAATATTATTGATACAAAAGGTATCAATTTTAAAACAATACCTACGGATGCTTATATAACTATACCTACACCAGTGAAAGAAAATAAAGATGTAGATCAAGTTAAAGTAATATGTGATATAAATACCTTAAATGTAAGAGAAAGTGCTTCAACTGATGGAGTATGGATTGGCCAAGCAACACCTGGATTTTATAATGTTATTTCAACAGCTAAAGATGATAAATATACTTGGTATCAAGTTGAAGAAGGTAAATGGTTTGCCAATGCCGAAGGGTGTACAGAATTTATTAAAAAATATGTAGCACCAGTGATTATTGAACCTGATCCTATAATTAAAGAACCAGTAGAAGAACAACCAATTGATAATGGCCCAAAAGAGCCACAAGAACAGCCTATCGAGGATGGGCAAACAAATACACCTACTGATACTGAAACTACTGATAGTGGTACAAATAATGAAGAAAAAAAACATAATATAATAGTTAGCTTTATAATAATGTTTTTTAAACTTATATCTGAAATATTGAAAGGTGGCAAATAAAATGCTAAAAGAAATTTTACAAGGAATAAGTCCATATATATGGCAAATACTAGGAGTTCTAGTTACAGCACTATGTTCATATTTAGGTTTAAAATTTAAAACCACTTATGAAAGAAAAGTAAATACTGAAACTAAACAAAAAATAGTTGAAACTGTTGTTAAATGGATTGAACAAGTTGCAAAAGAAAATAATTGGAATAGTTCTGATAAACTAAAGATGGCCAAAGAAAATGTCATAGCTTTAGTTAATCAAAGTGGCCTAACTATAACAGAATTAGAACTAAATGCATTAATTGAAAGTGCTTGCAAATCATTCACAACTTCATCCAAATAAATAAAATTAAATAATAGATTAAAAAATACCAGGTATATCCTGGTATTTTTTTTATGCAATTTTATTCTTAATTTTTCATGTCTTCTTTTAATTCTTGTTCCAAATCTTTTAAAGTTGTTGCACCATTATTTATAAAGCTGTTGATCTGTTTAATGATATTCTCATCTTCTACATCATTGGTGCTTGCATCAACGATAGTTTTATCTTTATAATTATAATAATAACCCAACTTACCATCAACATATATATTTATAGTTGTTATTCCTTCGGCAGCATTATAATAGGTAGTATATGAAGTAATATTTAGTTTTTCTTTATTCATATTTATTGTTTTTCCTTTCTTTTTTAAATAGTCAGTCATTAATATTTCTAATAGATTGCTAGCCGTTCTGCTTTCTTCTTCAGCTTGTTCAAAAAATGCTTGCTTTAATTCATCATTGATTCTTATTTGCCAAACAGTATTTTTCATTTATATAAAACTTGAAAATAGTTTAATTATGTGATAATATATATGTGTCGAGAGAGATTTTATTTTCTCTCTCTAACACTAGAATTGCTATTTGAAGTTGCGGAATTCGATTTCAAATGTTAAAGCAATTCTTTTTAGTATTATCAAACAAATTTTCAAGTTATTCACCTCACTTTCTATATTAATTATATCAAAATGTAATTACATTGTCAATACATTTTGCAAAAATAATTGATTTTTTATTATAAACTATAAAAAAGGATACAAGCTATATCTCCAATACTATATAAGTAGGAGGTGATAAAATGTATCCTTTTGATTTTCCTTCAGATGAAGAAATTATGATCAAATTACTGTTTGTTTATTGTTAATTTTAATTCTATTTCTTCACTATAGTTATCAAAATTTATATAATAATCTCCGTTACCATCATATAAGAAATAAAAATACTTAGTATATGATGCATTTGGTCTTAATTCACCGGCATAATCGACAGAATCATCAAAATATGAATCTAATTCCTCCACTTGTACTCCTTGTGAACCAAAGAATTTATAATAAAACATATTTAGACTGCCAGTCTCAGTAGAAACATTTTTAACTGTTACTGGCACTTTAATCGCTGTACTATTATTGTAATCGCTAAATTCATTATTAACAGTAACAAATTCAATAGTACTTCCAACAGTTATTTCAAAACCGTCAAATTTAAATGCATTATCTAAAGAGTATTTTGTTTGATCAACTGTTTGAGTGTTACTATTATCATCAACATCACTATTACTGTTTTGCGTATTTGAATCGCATCCGGTTATTACTAATAAGAATAATGAAAAAAATGTTACAACTATTATCTTTTTCATATAATCACCTCCAATCTACTCGAAAGCCTGTACTAGCGCTTATGTGCATATTATATCATATTTTGTAATTTATTATATAATATTATATTTTTAGGTCTTATTTAGGTCTTGAAAAAATAAATTCATTTAATTTGTAGTAAAGCAATTTAACCTTTTTATGTTTATTTTAAATGATTATAACTATTATTAAATCTATATAAAACCTATTTATCAAATCTCTCCATCGCTACCAATATTTATTATTGCAATAATATTTATACAACAGTAGAAAATGTAGTGACTTACTGCAAAAAAGGTGATCTAGTAGGTGTAAAAGGTAGATTGGAAACAAGTAGTTATGAAAAGGATGAATCTATGCATTATGTAATGCAGTTAATTGCAGAAAAGGTTACATTCTTATCAAGTAAAAAAGATTCTAAAGAAGAAAAAGAAGAAAAGGAAGAAAATTAAAGCAAGATTATTCTTGCTTTTTTCATTTTGTATTTTAGTAAATTTTAACATGATAGCAAATGATAGTTTTAGTTATATAAAATAAATTATAAAAAGCATGATATAATTAAATTGAAAAAATGTAATTTATTAAGGAGGCCAACTATGTTTCATAGTTTTAATAGTCAAACCGAAAGAAAAAAATTTGGTAGTTCCCAATTTATAGAGATTAAATATTGTAAATTAAGAAAAGGAACTAGTATTAAAAAAATAGTATCAAAAATTGATTACTGGAAAGAAGATTCTTTATATATACATATAGATGATTTTGATAATTTTATTTCCAATTATGGAAAAATTTTTAATAATGGAACATATAGCAATTTGGAAACTGGATTAATTGACGAAACTGGAATTAACTATTATTCTTTAGAACAAACTAAAGAAATTATAAAAATTATTGAAACGCAAAAGCCTTTGGATTACCAAACTCTTATTTATTGGCTTAATAAGGTTCAAGAATATAATGGATTTTATTTTTTAGGTATTTAATAAATTTAGTTTATTTATGTTAAAAATAATATTCTTAATTTACTAACATAATATAACTAATTATTAAATAGTAATAGAAAGCGAGAAATGTAATTATGAAAAGACTTATTTCGTGTGATGATGAAAAATTTTATACTTATATGCTAAAAGTATTGAATTCAATTGGTGGTAAAAGTTTAAATTATAATTGGTTAATATCTGATATTGTTTCCTATCCTCAAGATAATGGAGAACTTGATAAACTAATTTCAGAAAACCAATATTTATTTATAGATAATTCAAAATTAATAGAAATATTAGAGAAAAATGATTTTCAATGGATATGGGCTGTTTTTTCAGCTATACCTAAACAATATAGTATAGCTGAGGTCTTGAAATATAGTATTCCCTTTGCAGAAAATAACACATTAATTTATCAAGATAACAACCAAATGATTCAACATCCTTTAGCAGATATAGAAATTGTTGCAGAAGATTCAAGTTCAGTATTTATTGTATCCAAGGATGAAGATATAATTGAAAAATTCAAAAAAAGTTATCCAAAATCTAAAGTCAATTATTAAACACAATCATTATTGCAAAATTAGAAATAGTAAAAGAAGAGAATAAAATGTAATATGTAAAGTAATTTATAAGGAGATCTTTATGAATAATGGTTTAGAAATTTTGTTTAATGCTTACTGTTCAAATGATGGTCTTATTTCAGAAAAAAATCTTAATATTGCAAAAAAAGATGGATTTATGTTTGATTATCCGAAGTTTGAAACACATGCCCAAACCTTAAAAAAATTATTTAATATATTGAGTAGAATTTCCCCTGATGATATCGCGAATGCTTTTTTATATAGCTTGTCTACACGAAAACTAGAATATAGATCTGCATTGGGAAGTTATTGGTATGCAAAAGCAATATCTAGTCATGCATTAGATTGTGGGCATAGTAAAGGAAATAAAATATGTTATTATTGTGGTTGGATTGCTTGGAATGAAGAACCAAATATATATGATATTACACATGGACTAAATGTATATAACTTTGAAAGATATAGATTTGGTGGACTTAGACATACCTACTTAAATTATGCTTTATTTGATTTAGAACAGTTTTTAAAATTGCCAAAAGTAACACCAACAGAAGATGATATAAATATACTAACTAATATATTAAATTGTGTTAATATGTTAGAAGATAATAATAAAGCAGGAAAATTAAGAGATATAATTATTAAGAAAAAGATTTTTAAAACCAATAAAATTGAATTATCAATTATTTTAGAAATACTAGGAATATGTGGCATTTTATATAATGATGAATTCCCATGCTATTGTGAAAAATTTGCTGATTTATATGATAGAAATTCTATAGAACACACAAATAATTTTAAATATCCTATCAATAGATGGAGAGCTAATAATGGTGTAAATAATTATTACTTAAATCAAATATTTAAAATGAGCTTATAATAACAAGTCAAATCTAAATTAAATATTGATAGTAATTGAAAGTGAGTAATTTTATGAAAAAGAGTATTAAAATATTAATAGTAATAATTGTTATTGTAGTATCTTTAATTATCATATATAGTTTATATAGATATATGTTATATAAAAATGATTACATTAATTCAATTTACGTTATGACTGATAAAGGATATTATGAAGTAAACGATAGAAAAAATGCTAGAAAAGTTAATAAATTTGCTAGCGATGAAGTGAAAATATTTAATCTTAATAATTGCACTAAGTCATATATTAATCGTCAAAAAAATATTGTATCAAATGAATTGAGTATGGATACTTGTGAAATAACTTTAGATGGAGAAGTCATTGTTGATGATAATATGATATATAATATCCTAAATGAAATTGTTTACTTGGAACATGATTTAATGAAAATAAAAATTATTCAAACTAATAAAAATTATTATGTGGTGACCGAATTAAATGTAAATTTATGGAGCCCTTATGAATTCTATTATTATGATAAAAAAAGTAACAAACTAAAGTACATTTATACATTTGATGATGAAGAAATTATTGGCGTAAAAGAAAATTGAAATTTTAAAAATAAATTTTATAATTGGTTAATATCTGATATTGTTGCAGAAAATTCAAACTTTGTTCGTATTGTATCCAAGGATGATGACATAAGTTAAAAATGGTACTTATGAGTATTAAATTAATTAAAAAGGAGGCTCTTATGTATTATATAGTTTTTTTAATCTTATATATATCACTGATATATATTTCTTTGCTATTCTACAAAAAAAGTAAAGATAAGGCAATTAAGCAAGCAAGAAAAAGTTTTAAAAATACTTTCGAATCTGAAGGCATAAAGAAGAATGACTTACCAAGATATCAAGTTTTTATATATTATATATATTTTTGGTTAATAGCATTAATGCTCTGCATTTTGCCTTTAATAATGTCTTTTTCTCTTTATTTCTTTAAAGATAGGTTCTTTATTCCTAATGATGCAATTTATTTTTATAAAAACCCTATAGATTCTGTATTAAATTATTTTAGTTGTATATTTTTAATGGCTCCATTTATATGCATATTTGATTATATAGTAAATAGGGGATTCATAAAAAAAGTAGATTCTTTTTATTATCGCATTGGTTTTTCTTATGACGGTGTATATTTTAGTATAATGTGTAGTTTAATATGCTTTTTAATTGGCTTACCAATCTTGTTATTAAGTTTTAATTCATATAAATATTGTACTGACGATCAAATAATTATAAAAAGTGCTTTTGAGCTATATGACAGAAAATATACATATGATGATATAGATATTGTTAAAAGAAAAGTATATAACACTTCATATGATTATAGATTATATTTTAAGGATGGATATCATACTATCATATCTGATGAACAAAAATTCGAAAAAATTATTAAAGATAAAAGTTTGAAAATGATTGATATAAATCCAAGAATATAAATGAAGTGTAAATTGCAGGTCAATGGTTAATTTCAAAATTATATAATGCTATAATATAATTATCATAGAGGAAGTGTATTAAGATGCAGTCAAATAAAAAAGAACTATTATTTATATCAGTTTTTATATTGGTAGGTATTGTTCTACTATTTTTCGGAGTAAAATCAACATATAGTAGGATGGAAAAAACTAAAAATTATGTTTCAATAGAAGGAACCTTTATTGGTAGTAGTATTTATTCTAGTGACGATGATGGTACAACTTATAAACTAACTTATTCGTACCGAGTTAATGGTAATAGATATGAAATATCAACAGATTATGGAACTGGATCAGTACCGGATATGGGAACTAAAAAGACTATAAAATATAATCCTAATAATCCAAGCGAAGCTGTTATATCAGGAATGGGCTCAAATGGCTTTTTACTAATTATGGGGTTTATGTTTACTGCAATTCCGCTTATTATACTATTTGCTAGTATTATAAATCGTGAGCCTAGCACTGGTTCAGCTATGCATCAAAAACTATTAAGTATTTTAATTGGCTCTGTTTTTGCTATTATGGGAGGAGCATTTTATTATATTATGTGCTCTAGTGGTGATTCTTTATCTATAATATCTGCTTTAAAAGCAAACGGATTTTGGATTTTTATTCCTATACTTTTCATGATTATAGGTATTTATGTAATAATAGCTAGTATATTTAAAAAAGAACCTGTACTTGCAATAGCAAATAATGATGTACAAAACATTTCTAGTTCTAATTATGATATACCAGTAGAACAACAATTACTTGAAGAAAAAATAAACGATGTTACAAATAAAGTAGAAAAAGCAAGTAGTATTGTTGCCACAATAACTCAAATTATAGGTGGTTTTATATTTGTCTCAGTATGCGCTATAATATTTATATTAGGCGGAGATGAATTTACTAGAATAGCAATTATTCCTTTCTTTATTTGCGGCTTATCAATTTTATTTGGGGGAGTAATATCTCTTATTCAAAATATAATTAGCTTTAATGCTGATAATAATTATAATGCTTTAGAAAAAAATGAAATAATTAATAATAATTTAAATAAACTTCAGGCTATTAATTCATATGTTTATCCAATAGGTTTTTTAACATTTTGGTTTGGGTTTTTGATTTTTGTTGATTATCAAGCAGTAAAAGATATAAATAACGGCGGTTTAACAACATTATTATTTTCCTTAATCTTTTGGGCAGCAGGAATATATGTTGCATATAAACTATTTAAAAAAAAGCAAAAGAAAAAACAAGGTTAACCTTGTTTTTTTTCTTCCTTTATTAATTTATTTAAATCTTTATAGAATAAGTCATCAGGCTTTAATCCAAATATTTCAGCAATCCTTATTGCCATAAAATACTTTAGTCCTCTTTTACCATTTTCTATTTGCCAGTAAAAAGTTTTACTTATACCTAACATTTTAGCCATATCAGAATCACTAAAACCTACTTTCATTCTTAGCTCTTTTAAATTATCAAGCATCCATTATCACCTAAGACAATTATACAATATTTAATTTATAATTTCAATCCAAAATTAACAAAGAGTTAATTTTAAGTATATTGAAGGCTTGCACCTATATAATAATAATAGAAATAAAATGGATGGATGCTAACATGATAATAGGCGAACGAATAAAAACAGCAAGAATAAAAAAGAATTATAGTCAAGCAGAACTAGGTAACCTTACTAAAGTATCAAAAGTTTCTATATGCGGATATGAAAAAGGTTCAAGAGTCCCAAATTTAGAAAAATTTGAATTGCTTGTTAATGCTTTAGACGTAGCTCCAGCTTATTTACTAGGTTTAGAAGTAAATGTTGTTGAAGAAAATAGTGATTATAAAATTAAAATGTCAAAAGAAGATATAAAGATAATTAAAGAGTTAAAGAAACATCCGGAATTATATAATAAAATCGTTGAAGATCCAGAAAGAACAATAGAACTTATTAGCAGAAGAGTTAAGTAGTTGTCTAGCAACTACTTTTTTTAATGTTTTTAAATAAGATATGCTATAATTATAATAGGTGAGAATATGAATATCGTAGAGATTATAAATAAAAAAAGATTAGGTGAGAATCTAACAAAAGAGGAAATAAATTATGTTATAGATAATTATGTTAGTGGAGAACTTCCTGATTATCAAATTAGTGCATTATTAATGGCTATATGCTTAAAAGGAATGAATGATATGGAAACATATTATCTGACTGAAGCTATGCTTAATAGTGGTGAAAAAATAGATTTATCAAGTATTAATAAAACTAAAGTGGATAAACATTCAACGGGTGGAGTAGGTGACAAAACAACTTTAATATTACTTCCTCTTGTTGCTGCATGTGGTGTAGTAGCTCCTAAAATGAGCGGTAGAGCACTTGGCTTTACTGGTGGTACTATTGATAAACTTGAATCGATACCAGGATTTAATACTTCTCTTAAAGAAGAAGAATTTATAAAACAAGTTAATGAAATAGGTGTAGCTATTGCAAGTCAAACTGGCAACTTAGTACCAGCTGATAAAAAAATATATTCGCTTAGAGATGTGACCGGGACTGTTGAATCAATTCCTCTTATAGCATCAAGTATTATGAGTAAAAAACTAGCTAGTGGTGCTGATAAAATTGTTATTGATTTAAAAGTTGGTAATGGAGCACTTATGAAAAATCTTGATGACGCTAAGCTTTTAGCAAATACAATGGTTAGTATTGGAAAAAATCATAATAAGCAAGTAGTATGTGTTCTAACTGATATGAATCAACCACTTGGCAATGCAATAGGTAATAGTTTAGAGATAAAAGAAGTAATTGATGTACTTAAAGGTAGTGGTCCGAAAGATATTCGTAACCTTGTAATAGTTTTAGGTACTATTATGGTAACTTTAGGTTTAAATATAAAATTTGAAGTAGCTAATAAGTTAGTACTTGAAAAATTAAAAAATGGTGATGCTTATAAAAAGTTTGAAGATCTAGTTTCAGCCCAAGGTGGAAACTTAAGCGAAATGAAAGTTTCTGAAAAAATAGTCTCAGTTAAAAGTAGATTTTCAGGTTTTATAAAAAGCATAAAAACTGATGAATTAGGTGAGATAGTAAGAAAATTAGGTGGTGGAAGATATCACAAAGAAGATGTGATTGATCCAACTGTTGGAATAGTACTTAGTGTTAAACAAGGTGATTATTTATTAGAGGATGAAGAAATACTAAAAGTATATATGAATGAAAAAGATGTTCCAGTAGAAGAAATATTAAGATGTTTTGAAGTTGATAATATGAGTGGCGAAGTAAAACCACTTATTTATGAGATGATAAAATAATATGATAGAGATGTTTAAATATTTTATGATTCCAGGTTTTTTACTGTTTTTTGCTATTATAATAGGACTTATATATAGAATATATATTGATATAAAAATGCAAAGAATGTATCAAAATAATATATTTAAAAATATAGACATTAGTAAATGCAAAATTGATACTGTTATAACAATATTAAATACATTTAAGGGCTATAGTAAGATAATAAAACATGATGATTTTATTTTTTATATTACAGAATATGGTATGTATGAGGGAATTATTTTTGATGTTTATGGTACTGTAACTGGTAAAGAAAATGATGAATATTGGAATCTAAAAGATAAGCAAGAAGATGAAAAAATAACAAATCCATTAATTGAATTTAGTGAATTTAGGAAAAATATTAGAGAAAAAGCAGGAAATAATCAAATAGACAAATATATTATAATGGGTGGCAATTGTATATTTAGAATTCCCTTAAAAAGCATCAAAATACTACGTATGAATACATTTAATTATATTTTAAATAAAAGAGATATGAAACCAAAATATACTAAAGAGCAAATAGATAAAATATATAATGATTTATTATATTTAAATGATAAAGTAGAAATAATAGACAAATAAATGTCAAGAAATGTCTAATTCCTTGCAGTCTACAAAAGATAAGTGTTATCATAATAATAGTAGAAGGGGCTGATTACATGATACATCCATCAATCGACAAATTATTAAACAAGGTTGGTTCAAAATATTTACTAGTAAACATTGTATCAAAAAGAGTAAAAGAGATTGAAGAAACAGAGTTTTATCAAATGAAGGAATCTGAATATAAGTCAAATAAACCAATTGGTAGAGCTTTAGAAGAAATTGCAAAAGATCTAATTCACGTTAAAGAGAATTAGTCTTTTTTCATAGGAGGTTTTATGGTTATAAAGAGCATAAAAAAAATGAGTAGTGGTAAGTATCAAATTATTTTTGACAATAATATTAAATTAATTACCTATGATGAAGTTTTATTAAAAAATAATCTATTATATAAAAAAGAACTTACTACTGAAGAAATAAACGAAATTAATAATGCTAATAGTTATTACAATGTTTACTCTAGCATTACTAAATTCATTGCTAAGAAAATGCGCAGTATGAAAGAAGTTACTGAATATTTAGATAAGTTTGATTTAAGTGTTAAGGAAAGAGATAATTTAATTAGTACATTAAAAGATAATGGTTCAATAAACGATAATAGATTTATTAAAGCATTTATATCAGATCGATTATACTTATCTAATGACGGTCCTTATAAAATTAAAAATGATCTATTAAAGTATAATCTTAGTGAAGATGATGTAGATGCTGAGATAGCTAACATTAATGAGGAAGATATATTAGCTAAGTTAACTAAATTAGTTAATAAGAAAATCAAAAATTGTAAAGGCTCACAATTTAGTATTAAACAAAAAATATACTATGATATGTCTAATTTGGGTTATTCAAAAGATATGATAGATACTGTATTTACTTTAGATTTAGATGATTCTTCATCTTTGGAAAAAGATTTCAATAAAGCGTATAGAGATATTATAAAAAAAGAAAAAGATGATAATAAAGTTTATTTAAAGTTAAAGCAGAAACTATATCAAAAGGGATATAGTTTAGACAAAATAGAGAAAATAATAAACGAAAAGAGATATTAAATAATATCTCTTTTTAAATGTATTCAACATGTGGCATTGAATAATTTTTACTACGTACATTTTCTTTGATTGCATCAATATCTGCAGTTCCTTGGTTATAAGCAAAGAATAGATCCTTATCAAAACCATAATAATGCCCCCCAAAAGGTAATTCTTTTGTTTCGGGATCAATCTTTTCTGAACGTAAACTACAATGATCAGTATTTTTTAAATCAATAAATGCTTTAGTTCCATCTGGATACAAATATTTTTTAATGGTTCTAACTAAAATGTGGTTATCAGATGTACGCCATTTATATTCTGTTTCAGTATAATTTTCCATTACATCAGGCTCATTAAGAGTAATTTGATGATTATTTTTATTTTCTTTATAATTATCTTTCTTTCTAATTGTGCGATTAAATAATTCATAACCATCTTTATTAAGTAATCTTGTAACTTTTTCTTCTTCTATATTATTAGAGAAATCATCACCAATATCATAAATACGTTTTTCTTTTTTTCCATATTCTATAACTATATTATCCTTAGTTATATTATATTTTCCAGTTCTTTCTAGTGAATTATGTGTTGTAGAAAATGAAGCACCACTAGCATTTAACTCCATCTTAAAAGTATAATGCATATCATTGTTGACATATGTTCCTTCAAAAACACCACCATTCAAATCAAATGAACCGCAATCAACAATAAAGAAAATTTTGGTTTTAAGTGAATTTTTGAATTTTTCATCTTTAATAGTAGCTTCAATTTTTTTCATTAATAGTGCAATTTTTCGATTAGTTTCGTCAGAATGTTTTTGTCTATCTTTTTCTAAAACATTACGAAGTTCCCAAGATTCAATTCCAATATCATCAGCTTTATCAACAACAGCCATCATCAGGAACATAGGCATCAAATCTTTCTTAATAAACTCTTGAAAACTTTTTCCAGGATCAATTTCTTTTACTTCTTTTTTCTTTAAAAAATTAAACATAATTATCCTCCTTAAATTAATTTTATTATAAAACAAAAGGGAATACAATGCAAGAAAAAGAGATATTATTAAATATCTCTTTTAAATTATTTTTTATAGTTTGCTATAGTAGTTTCGTAAGCCTTTTTGATATCGCTATCTACAATATTTAAATTATAACTTTTACGAATATCAGCCCATGCTTTTGTTGTTATATCACTATCTTTTGTTTCTAAATCTGCAACTAATGCTGAAAGCACGTCATCTTTAGAATCTTCTAAACTTGGTTTTTCGTCTTGGCTAACTCTTAATATTACAAAATATCCATAACTTGATTTAACTGGTGAATTTGTATATTTACCATCTTCAAGATCAGTAGCAGCATTCCAGAATTCTTCAACAACATCTGATTTGCTAAATCCTGATAATAATCCACCTTCACTAGCAGTAGTAGAATCATCTGAATATTCTTTTGCTAAATCTGCAAAATCTTCACCATCTTTTAATTTTTGAATTACTTCATTAGCAGTAGCTAAAGCATCAGCTTCATTTTCTTTTTTCAAAGTATCAGCATCTTTAGCATCATCTGCAACTTCTTCAGGAGTAATTAAAATGTATCTTACATTCATATCTCCTTCAATGTTTTTATTATAGTAATCTTCAATTTCCTTATCAGAGAAATGATTTTCCTTTAAATAGTTTTCAGCAACTAATTTTTTAGAATAATCAAGTGCAACTAATTTCTTAAATTCATCTTCAGTGTCATATCCTGCATTAGCTAAAGCTTCAGCAAAATCTTCCCCATAAGATTTATATTGACTTTTTAAATTCTCTATATAACTAGCAGCATATTCATCTGCTTCAGTTGTATCAGTAATTTCTTTACCAAGAATATATTCATCAATCAAATTTGTAAGAACTGTTTCTCCACCTTGTTCTTTTAATTTAGAATATAGATCATCAGCTGTAAATTGTTTTCCATCAATTTCGGCGATTACTTCAGTCCCATCGGCTAGCGCAGGGATTATTTTTGAATTGTTAATAACCATTCCTATACCTACTCCAATAACGACCATACCAAGACATAATAGTGATATTTTAAAATTTGTGCTTTTTACAAAGTCTTTCATAAAAATCTCCTTCCAATTCGAGTACAATGGTCTCATCATACATACAATATTTTAGCAAAGAAAAAGAAAAAATACAATAATTTCTTCAAAGTATTCACATATAATTCATAATTCCATAAAATAATGTGAAGAGATAAAAAGGAGGAATGTTGTATGTGCAATAACGGAATTTCTAGTGCTGCAATCGTTTTAGTATTGTTTATACTTTTAATAATTATACTTGGGGCTTATATTTAAGCCGTCGAAGGAGGTGTAATTATGGCTTGCCAAAGTAACAATCCTGTCCCTTGTCCAAAGCCAGATACATTTAACTATATAATAATTATAGTTCTTTATATCTTACTCGCAATTATTATTGGGGCATGGATATGGTAAAAAGAGAAGTTCTTTCTCTTTTTTAATGTAAAATTTTACACAAAATAATGCTTATAACCTTTACAAATAGTATTTAATAGGTTAAAATAATGTTATCAAGTGGAAAAAAGTGGGGGAAAGTGGTGATTTACATGTTTATGGGTGAATATCATCATACTATTGATGAAAAAGGACGATTAACTATTCCTTCAAAGATTAGATATGATCTTGGGGAAGAATTTATCATAACTCGTGGACTAGATAATTGTATTTTCGTGTATCCAAAAGATGCATGGGAAGATATTATCAAGAAGTATAAGGAATTACCAAATACGAAAGATGCTCGTAATTTTATGAGATTTTTCTTATCAGGAGCAACACTTTGTAGTTTTGATAAACAAGGAAGAATAAATATTCCTATTCCACTTACTGCGTATGCTGGCCTTATAAAAGAATGTATTATCATAGGGGTTGATGATCGACTAGAAGTTTGGGGCAAAGAGCGTTGGGAAAGTTTTGTTGAAGAAAATGAAGCTAACTATTCGCAAATCGCAGACAATTTATTTGCACCTAAACTTAATGTATAGGAGGACTTATGCATAAGAGCGTATTGTTAGAAGAATGTATTCATTATTTGAATTTAAAAGAAAATAGTAAAATAGTGGATTGTACATTAGGTTATGGTGGCCATAGTAGTGAAATCTTAAAAAGAATTCCTAATGGCTTTCTTTATGCTTTTGATCAAGATGAAGAAGCAATAGCATCTAGTAAAAAAAGATTAAGTGATATAGCGTCTAATTTTGAGATTATTAAAAGTAATTTTGCTAATCTCAATGAAGAAATGTCTAAGAGAGAAGAGTGCGTTGATGGTATCTTATATGATTTAGGAGTATCATCACCGCAACTTGATGAAGAAGAACGTGGTTTTAGTTTTCATAATGATGCAAGATTAGATATGCGTATGGATAAAGATAATGAGTTAAGTGCTTATGAAGTAGTGAATAATTATTCATTTGAACAGTTAACTAGTATCTTATATAAATATGGCGAAGAAAAATATGCAAACAGTATTGTTAAGAAAATTATTAAAACGCGAGAAATAAAACCAATTGAGACTACACTTGAACTTGTTGAAATAATAAAAACAAGTGTACCAGAAAAATATCGTCGTGATAAACATCCAGCAAGAAAAACATTTCAAGCTATTAGAATTGAAGTGAATCACGAATTAGATGTTTTTGAAAATAGTATTAAACAAGCTTTAGATTTAATTGATGTTGGCGGAAGAATATGTGTTATTACTTTCCATTCTTTAGAAGATAGGATGTGTAAGACTATTTTTAAAGAAGTTAGTGAATTAGATCCTAGCCTTAGAAAACTACCAATTATTCCAAAAGACAGAGAACCTAAATTTAAAGTATTGGCAAATATTAGTCCAAGTGATGAAGAATTAGAAGTTAATAAAAGAGCTAGAAGTGCTCGTTTGAGGGTAATAGAAAGGTTAAAGTAATATGAAGAAAAAAGCAGCTGTAAAAGTAAGATTTACAAAGGGTGAAAAATTTTTGTTTTTAAGTTGCATTTTTTTAGTAGTAGCTGTTGTTTTAGTTCAAGTATTCTGTGGAGCTACCACAGGTAATTTAAGTCTTTCTATTGAAAAATTAAAATATGAGATAGATTCTCAAGAAAAGAAAAATGAAAGTTTGACAATGCAAGTAAGTGAATTAACTTCGTACGATAAAATCAAGGATGTTGTAAAAGACATGGGATTGGCGTATAATAATGAGAATATCATAATTATAAACAAATAGGCGAGGTGTTAACATGAGAGATAGAAGCGAACGAAAAGAAAATTGGAATGCTCCAAAGTATTTTTTCGTAGTAGTTTTTATCTCTTTTTTTGTCATAATAATGCAACTTAGTTATATAGCGCTTTCGCCAACTTTATATGGAATAAACATGGATAATTTTGCAGCTTCCAGAAATACATATTCAACTACTTTGTATGCGAAAAGAGGTACCTTTTATGATAGTGAGGGTTCTGTTCTAGCACTTAATGTTTCATCATATACTGTAATTGCTTATTTAAGTGCAACAAGAACAGGTAGTAATGAAACACCACTACATGTTGTTGATAAAGAAGCAACAGCTGAAGCTCTAGCTCCAATACTAAAAATGACTAAAGAAAGATTATTGGAACTATTAAATAAGGATTCATATCAGGTAGAACTAGGTCCAGGTGGTAGAGGAATATCTGAACTTGTAAAAGAAGAAATTGAAGAATTAAATCTTCCAGGAATAGATTTTGTTGAAACATATAAAAGATATTATCCAAATGGAAATTTTGCATCTTATATAATAGGGTATGCTAAAAAATATGAAGATACAGATAAAGATGGTAATACAACTGATTCTATTATAGGCGAGTTAGGTCTAGAATCTAAATATAATGATTGGTTAACTGGTACTAATGGTTTTCTATCATATCAAAAAGATAGATTTGGATATAAAATACCAGATACTGAGGAAAATAGAACTGATGCAGTAGATGGTTCTAACATATATTTAACACTTGATTCAAATATACAAAGATTTGCAGAAAGTGCTATAAAAGATATGGAAACAAATTATAGTCCTAAGTGGGCGACAATTGCTGTAATGAATGCCAAAACAGGAGATGTTTTAGCAGCTTCAACAATACCTTCTTTTGATCCTAATGTAAAAGATATTGCCAGTTATCAAAGTCCACTAGTAACTTACACATTTGAACCTGGTAGTACAATGAAAATATATTCCTATTTGTGTGCTGTAGATTCAGGAAAATATGATGGAAACACAACAGTCCAAAGTGGTAGTATTACTATTGGTGATGATGAAGTAAGAGACTGGAATAGAACCGGTTGGGGGACAATCACACTGGATCAAGGTTTACTTTATTCAAGTAATGTTGCAGCTTCTAATTTAGTACAAAAAGTAATAAATAAATCAGAACTTCGTGATTGTTTAGAAAAATTTGGTTTTGGTGATACAACTGGAATTGAACTATCTAATGAATCTAGTGGAGATACAGGTTTTACTTATCCGATAGAAGTAGCAACTGCTACATTTGGTCAAGGAATTACAACTACTGTTATTCAGCAATTACAAGGGATGTCTATACTAGCAAATGATGGTAAATTAGTAAAACCACATATAGTAGATAAAATTGTTGATCCAAATACTAATAAAATACTATATGAAAGTACAGTAGAAAAATCTGAACAGTTGGTAAAAACATCATCTGTTGATTATGTAAAAAATTTATTATATCAAGCTGTAAACGGAACAGATCTTAATGCTACTGGTAGGTACTATAAACTAGATGGTTATAATATTTTAGGTAAAACTGGTACAGCTCAAATCGCATCTACATCTGGAGGATATTTAACAGGCGATAATGATTATATAAATTCATTTGTTGGTATGTATCCAGCAAACGATCCGGAAATTATTATTTATGTAGCAATTCAGCAGCCAACTTGGAGTGGTGCATCTGCGGTAATAACATCAACAAAAGAAATGATAGTAAATATAACAAAGTATTTAAACTTATTTGATGATGGGACAATCACATCCAGTGTTGAATCTTATACTTTAGAATCATATAAAAGTAAAGCAACTTCTAAAGTAGTAAGTGCGTTACAAGCAAAAAATATCGATGTAGTTCAAATTGGAACTGGTGATAAAATAATAAATCAGTATCCAGCTAGTGGAACAAAAGTATTGTCTTATGACAAAGTTATACTTGTAACCAATGATGTTAATAAAACACTTCCTAATTTAGTTGGATGGTCTAAAAAAGATGCAATAAATATATTGAAACTAGTAAATGTTAATTGTGAAACAGAAGGTAGTGGATATGTAACTGCTCAAGATATACCAGCAGGAACTGTTATAACAGATAATATGGTTGTTAAATTAACTTTAGCAGATAAATATAATGTTGATGAAATAGGGTAACCTATTTCTTTTTTTTTATTATTTTGATATACTTTATGTAAAAGAGTAGAAAATATAGGGAAAACATATAAATTAAGTATACAGATTAATAATTAAAAGAAATTTATTAAGAGGTGAAAGATGAATAAAATATCAGTAATAATGTCAGTATATAATACTAACGATTACAATATGTTAAAACAAGCTATTGATTCTATATTAGATCAAACCTATAAAAATTTTGAATTTATCATATGTGATGACGGTAGTGATGATAGTACTTATAATTATTTAGTAGAGTTTGCAAAAAAAGATAAAAGAATAATAATTATTCAAAATAAAGATAATTTGACTTTAGGCCCTGCTTTAAATCACTGCCTTGCAGTAGCGAGATATCAATATATTGCTCGAATGGACGCTGATGATATAGCACTTCCAAATAGGTTAGAAGTGCAACTAGAATATTTAGAAAAAAATAGAGATGTAGCATTAGTAGGAACAAATGTAAAATTAATAAATGATAGTAATGAAATAATAGGAAGTCGCATATATCCTACTTTTTTAGAACGAAAAGATTTTATAAAAAATTGCGCTATATGTCATCCTACTATTATGATGAGAAAAGACGTGCTTGAAAGAATGCGTGGATATAGTAAGAAAAAAAAGCATATAAGGGTAGAAGATTATGAACTATTTTTAAGAATGATAACTAAAGATTATAAAATGGTTAATTTAGAGGAAGAATTGTTCTTATATAGACAAAATTCGCATAATTGTAAGCAAAGTAAATATAAATACTGTATAAATGAATATAAATTAAGAGAAGAGTATATTCCAAAATTATTTAGTGGAAAAGTCAAAAATTATTATATTATTAAACCATTGCTAGTAGGATTGGTCCCAAAAGTTATTTATAAGAAACTAAAGAAATTACAAGCAAAAAGAATAAAATAAGTTAAAAATAGCGATTTTTGTTTCAGAATAGGACAAATACACATACAATATAAGGTAAAATACACAAAAATTACACATTTCTGTTGACAAAAATAAGTATTCAAGGAATAATTATAATTAGATTCCGATGGTTATAAGGTTATCTAGAATGGTGGTGAATGGTATGGCTAAAAAGAATTTTTCAAGTAAGGAAATTTCAACAAAAGCAGTATTGAAAAAAGCAGTAGTAGACAAAGAAACAAGTACTGAAAAAATAACTCAAAAAAATGAAGTAAAAGAAGTACAAAACACAGCTAAGAAATTAACACCAAAGAATGAACCAAAAGAAGTAGTAAAAGAAGTAGAAATGGACAACTTTATGAGTGAAGATAAAGTGTCTATTAAAGAAGTAGCAATTAAAATTTGGGATGTAGTGTTCTGGGTTCTATTTGCTATTTTAGCGTGTGTATGGATAGTGGACTTTTTCAGAGTTAAGGCTGAAAAACAACCAATGTTCTGCGTAAGCAAAGAGACAATTGAATTTGAAGATGGTGATGTAGATAAATGTGTTGGCTTAGGTTATACAGTTTATGAATACAATCGTGAATCTTTAGATAGTGGTATTCAGTTTGGACCTTTTTTCATGAAAATGAAAGAATCAAGCGCTGAATAAGCTAAAATTTAGGGGAGAAAATAATGAGAAACAAGAAAAAAATATTTGCTTTAGTATTATTTATACTAATGGGTTTCTTCATGTTCACATTTGCCAATCCAAGTGATGGTATAGATGAACTTACGACACCAGTTGATAAAGAAGAAGTAGATACACCAAAACCTGTTGTCAATGAAAAACCTATAGAAGTAAATAATCCTATTAATCAAGTTATCGCGGTAGTAGATAATGCTCCAGTTATTACTGTCAATCCTAAAGAAGTAAAAATACTTCGTGGGACTGATTATAATGTAAATACAGGAGTAACTATAGCTGATGATAAAGACACTAATTTAAAACCAACTATTAGCATGACATCAACAATTGATGCTGAAGTTGGTACTTATACAATAACTTATAAAGTAACTGATAGTGGTAATAATACTGCAACAGCTACTAGAGTAGTTAAAGTATTAGAGCCAGATGAAGATGAAGATAGTGATGGATACACAAACAAAGAAGAGTATGATAATGATGCGAACTTTGATGATGCAAAAGAGTATCCTGAATATGACAAGAATCCATCTATAACAATAGATGAAAATAATACTTTTAGTATGGAAATTAATGCTACAATTCCTACATTTACTGCAACAGCAACTGATGTGGCAGATGGGGATATAGATGTAGTTATTACACATGATATAGATTTAACAAAAGTTAATAGATATACTGTAGTCTTTACTGCAACAGATGTTTTAGGAAATAAAACAGAAATAAGAAAAGATTTCACAGTTGTTGATACAAAATCACCAGTTATTGAAAATTTAACTAATAGTTCTAATGAAAACTGGACTAACAGTGAAGTAGTAACTAAGTGGGATATAGTAGAAGAAGGTTCTGGAATAAAGACTGTAGAGTATTGTTATTCAGCAGAATGTACTATTTGGAATACTATGTCTAAATCAGAATGGTATGGATTAACAAGAAATGAAGAAAGAAATAATACAGTTTATGTAAGAGCAATAGACAATGCTGATAACATTTCAAATGTTATAGCAGTAATATTTAAAATTGATAAAACAAAACCAACGGTTGTTGTTAAATCTGAGCAAGCAATATTAACATCAGGTTCTTATTATGACTTAAGAAAAGTTGTAAGAATTCAACCAGATGATAATAATGCACGTGGCAAAGTATTTGTAAATGGCGTTGAGTATAAACAATATTATGGTTCAGGTTCTTTTGGAATAAACTGGATTATTAATGCCAATAAATCAACTGATACTTTTAATGTTGTTGTTGAAGATGCAGCAGGTAATAAATCAGATAATTTTGTTATCAATGTTGATAGAACAGCACCTGATGGAGTTATAACTTATTCTAATGATAATGGTAGTCAAGTTACTAAAGATGATGTTACTGTAACTTTAAAAACAACAGAAGCAGTTTTAACACCTAGTGATTGGAATAAGGTAAGTGATACTGAATTTACCAAAGTATATTCAGTTAATGGAAAATACACAGTTGAAATAGAAGATATTTATGGGAATAAGAAAACATTAAATTATGAAGTAAAACGTATAGATAAAGTATCTCCTATAATAGATGGAATACAAAATAATGGTTTTTATGAACATGATCTTACTTATGATATTGTTAAGACTAAAAATAATAATGTAGATTTTTCTATAATAGAAGATAACTTTAGTTCTGTAATAATTGATGGTATTTCATATAATTATAAAACAGCAACAAAATTGATCTCTGGTGAAGGAATTCACACTGTAAAAGCAATTGATAAAGCTGGCAATGAATCAGAAACAATAACTTTTACAATTGATTATCCTTTCACAATTACACAAAAATTGTCAGAAGAATTAATTACAAGTGGTTATAGAATTGCCGGTGGAACTCAAAATCCAGTAGTTAATAAATATTATTCAAGAGTAAAATTTTCATCATTTGCCTGTGTAAATGATGGTAATTCATATGAATGTCAACCAGTTGTTTGGAAAGATAGCAAAGGAAACATAGTTTCAGAAATTAAAGAAGAAAGAGCTGTTGTATCTTCTTATGATATGTATTACGAAGCCAATGAAACTTTTACTGCTTATCCAATGGGCGCAATAATTGAATATAAATTATCAGATGAATTTATAAACATGGGTTATAAAATAGGTAGTTCTTCACCAAATTCAAATATAGAAGGATTTTCTACAACAAGAACATTCTATTTTAATGAACCGACTAGATTAGTTTCGTTTCCATATGTTAACTCAGGAAGCGGAACATATGTAGTATATAATTCTAATGGCGAATTAGTTTCTAATATTGTTAATGGATTGACAAAACCAATAAGTTATTCTCATGTAGTAACTGGTCACGAAGTCTATACAATAGCACCACTAATGCATAGTGTAGTTTTTAAAGATTATGATGGTAGTGTAATATCTAGCCAAAGAATTTTTACAAATCATAGTTATGTAGCACCTGATATGACTGGTAAAACATATACTTCAAAATATATAACTTATGTATTTACAGATTGGGATAAAACAATTAATAATGTAACTAGTGATTTAACTATAAAAGCAAATTATGATGTTACAGGTGTTTTAGCTAATTTGTATGAATTAGATAAAAATACTGCAAGACCTTCTAATGGTGCCGGTCTAGCAGGAAATTATTATAAAAATTTAGGAACAATAAGTCTTAATATTACAGATGATGTTAAAAATGCTATTAAATCTGGAACATCTAAAATACTTACATCTGATTTAAGCAATGTTTTAACATATGTTTCTAATTCAGACTTATTACCATTACCAACAGCTAGTGCTGAAAATTTTACAAAGTATGAATTCTATGTATTAAAATTTGTATCTGCAAATGGTTTTCATATTGATTGCCAAGAAGTTGTAGATACAACTGCTCTTGCTAATTATAGAAGTTTAGCAATTGCGCAGATAAATAATTATGCTGAATCATTTGGATTTGATACTAGTTTAGTTGAAATTACTAATATAGTAAATGCTTCTGGGATAAACAATTTAAGTAAGAAATCTCTTATTGATGAAGCAGTAGTTTCTGCAAAAGGGTTAATAGATGATTTATTTGCAGATTTCAAATTATCTGCTAAAACTGAAATTCAAACAACTATTAATAATCAAGCATTTAAAAATGGTTATGATATTAAAGCAATTGCGATAATGAACACTGCAAATAGTAATATTGATAAATCTTTAACAGTAGCAGATATAACAAGTATTAAAAATACTGCAATTACTGATATTACTAAATTAAAAGCATTATCACTAATTACATTTGATGGTACAATAACTACTGTTGCCGGAGATGGTAATTGGAAATACTTCGCTATTAATAATATAGCAAGTGATGTTATTATCACAAAAGTAGAATATTATAATTTATTAGATCAAAGTATTTATACGTATAATGGTAGTACATATATATCTTCTTTTGTAGCGTCTGACCGTATCGGAGTTGCAAAGAAAATTAGAGTAGAATATACAAAAAATGGTATTGCATATTTTGCTAAATATAATGTTAATGGAGTACCGCTATTTATCAAAGGCGTAGAAAAATATGATGATACTTATAAAGCTTAATAATAAATTAAGAAAGTTTAAATAACTTTCTTTTTTTGTGGCTTATATGTTAAAATAGTATATAGAAAGTAGATGATAATATGGAAGAAGTAATAGAACCAAAAAGTATATCACAGATTTATAATGAATCTATGAAAGCAATATCTAATTCTTTATTAGATAAAACTACAGATACTGCTGAGGCAATGAGACTCATAGATAATTTAATTGTTAAAGTAAATAAAGAATATGATTTAACTAAAGAAATACATTCTTTTGAAAATCCGGTAGAAAGAATTTTATATATTACTGAAGTTAATACTGCAGAAAATTCAAATATTGTAGATATTCCAATTCATTATATTTACTATTTTTTAGGAATCGCATACTTAGATGATGGTATATATGAAGATGCTTTGACTAATTTTTCAAGATCTATTTCTATAAATCCTTTTTTTGCCAAAGGAATATTTAAGATAGCCGAATGTTATCGTCATACTAATGAATTAGATAAAATGTATGATTTTATAATTAATAATCATAAATATATTTATCAGGCTGAGGATTTGGCTGATTTTTATAGTCGTTTAGGTGATTACTATTATGATACAAAAAACTATGGTTTTGCTAATACATTATATTCTTATAGTGAGTATTATAAATCTACTGGATATAATCAAAAACAATTATCTAATATTTCTAGATATGAAGGAAGAATTGCAAAAGTTGATCCTATAGATGAAATAATTCCATATTTAAAAGAAAAACAAATTCCAATTTCTATATCTGAAAAAATTCTTCAAAGACTTCTTAAAATGTATCAAGTGCCTGCAGATAATAGTGCTAAAATATCTATTAAAACAATGGTTAAAAAGATATTATTTGATATTACAAAAAATGAGGTCTTTGCTCCATCTAGTTATTTAAGAAATGATGAAATTGGATTTATATTTCAAATCCCAGAAACTTGGGAAGTTTTAAGTAGAGCGAACTACAATAAAAATAGTACTTCAAAAGATACTTTATTTGTTATAAAACCTCTTTCTAGAGTTACTATTAATATTAATAGAATAGATAAAATAGGAACTAATGATCTTCAAAAAAAATATTTGGAGATTAAAGATAATTATCTTAAAGATGGATATATAATAAAATTAGAAAGCCTAATGAAATCGGGCAAAACTACTTATATACAATCTTTTATTGAAAAGAAGATTCTTAATGATAGTGTTATAGACGTCCATAATTATGTTATTATAAATAATAATTTAATTGATTTTGAAATTCCAGTTAATAACATCACTTCTGATAAGGAAATATTATTAAGTGATAAGAATGTTATTCGTATTAATAACTTACTTGGTACGCTTCAAATTATAGATATTCAACAAGAGGAATTAGAGGAGTTTACATTTTAGTTAAATTCCTTTTTTTTATTTATTAAATATGCTATAATTAATTAAGAATAAAGATGAATACAGGAGGTATATATGTTAAGCAGAGAGGATATAATTAATTGCAGTATGTTTTATTAGCATTTTTAATTCTAATTGTAATAACATATATTGTTTATCTAAATATTAAGAAAAAGTTCTCTTTATTTTTATCAGAATACTTTGGTGTCTCAAGTTTTAAAAAAGCATTAGAACTAACTGATGCCACTTATGAAAATACTCCCAAGTCATTATCAGGGATGGAAACAGTTGCTTTACCTTTAATACGTAAAGATTTTCCAAACTTAAATATTAATGAACTAAAGAGTATGTCAGAAAAAACAATTATTGATTATCTAGGTATGTTGGAGAAAAAAGAAGTTAAAAATATACCACTTGTTAGTGATAAGGTTATGGCTTATATTATTAGCCAAGTAGAAGATTTTTCTGATACTGATAATATTCATTTTGATTCGATAAAAATTCATCGTACGGTACTAAGCAAATATGAGAATAAAAGTGGTATTGCTACTATGTATTTTGTTACAGGACTTGAGTATCGTTATAAGAAGAATGATGAATCACAAAAAAAAGTACAGGATAGATTTAAAACAGAATTTATCTACGTTATTGATGCTGACAAAGTAAAAAACAATGAGAGAGCTATTGGATTAAATTGTCCAAATTGCGGTGCACCTATTAAGAGTATAGGGCACAAAACCTGTGACTATTGTGGAGCGGGTATAATCGATATTGTTAAGAGAAATTGGATACTAAATAGTATCTCACAATATTAAGAAAGAAAGAGGTATAATATGGGTTTAATTAGAGCAGTAACATCTTCAGTTAGTTCAACATTTGGAGATCAATTTAAAGAGTTTATCACATGTCCAACTATAGAAAAAGATGTTATCATTCAAAAAGGCGTTACTTCTCATGGAGAAGGTAACAGAAATTATTCAGAAGGAGTTATTAGTAATGGTAGTACTATAGCTGTTCCTGAAAGAATGGCAATGATGATTATTGAAAATGGTGCTATTAAAGAATTTACTTCAGAAGCTGGGACATATACTTATGATACTAGTAGTGAACCAAGTATATTTACAGGTGGATTAGGTAAAGGAATAATTGATTCAATTAAGAATATAGGTAATCGTATTACTTTTGGAGGTCAAACTGCTAAAGATCAAAGAGTGTATTATGTTAATTTACTTACTATAACAGGTAATAAGTTTGGTTCTGCTGAACCTCAATTTATTGAAGATGTTAAATATGGAAATTTAAGTGTTACATTTAATGGGGAATATGCATTTAAAGTAGTTGATCCTGCTTTACTTGTTAATGAAGTAGTAGGTTCAAATCCTAAAGACACTTTAACTTACGATGATGTTGTTGGTGGACAATTGAAGATTAAGTTTAGTGAAAAAATGACTGAAGCTATTTCAGTTGTTATGGTAAAAAACGGAGTATCTTTTGGTAAAATTGGTATGTATAATACTGATATAGCTAATCAAATGAATACTTGTTTAAATTCATCTTGGAAAGAAAAGTATGGTCTTGAAGTAACTGATGTTGCTATAAGAATGAACTTAACTGACGAATCAAAAGAACAAGTTAGTGCATATGATGTTCAAGAAAAACAACTTAATATTGAAAAACAAAAAGGTCAAATGTTCTCAGAAAACATGTCTGGCATGGTTACAGCTGGTGTTACTGAAGCTACAAAAACAGCAGCAGGTAATGAAAATGGAGCTATGATGGGATTCATGGGAATGGGTATGGCTGGTGCTCAAGGTGCTAGTATGATGAATACTGCTATGACAGGAAGCAATACTGCAACTCCACAAGCAGAGACAACTTCACCAGCACCAGGCACATTATTTGCAGGTGCAGTAACAGAAGAACCTAAGCAATCACTTGCTTTTTGTCCAGACTGTGGTACTCCAAAGATTGGCAAGTTTTGTACACAATGTGGTAAAAAATTAGATTAATTATTATATTTATAAGAGGTATTTAAACAATACCTTTTTTATTACAAATTTGACATTTTTTTTGTCGTATTATATGGTATACTCTTTAGGTGGTGGTTATTATGAAAAAGAAAATATTTTTGTTAATAGTAGGTTTACTATTTCTATTAATAGTAAATAACATTATAAGTCATGTTATTGACAAAGAAAAGACGAATAAAAACAAAGAAGACATATTAGAAAAATTAGATTCTTTAAATATACAATCTAATACTAAACTAATGATAGTAGCTCATCCAGATGATGATATTATTTGGGGGGGAAGTCATCTAATAGATGATGATTATTTAGTAGTTTGTATTACTTGTGGAACTAATCAAACAAGAGTAAAAGAGTTTGAAAAAGTTATGGATGCAACAAATGATGATTATATAATGCTAGGTTATCCAGATAAAACCAATGGTAAGAGAGATAACTGGAGTAGTGTATATGACAAAATAACTAACTCTCTTAAGTCAATAATAGATTATAAAGATTGGGATACTGTAGTTACACATAATCCAGAAGGTGAATATGGTCATATTCAACATCGAATGACCAGTAAGATAGTTACAAGTTTAGCTAATAAGGAAAATTTAATGTATTTTGGACACTATTATGAATTAAATAAAGTGCCAAAAGATTTAGAAACTATTTCTGATGATAATTATGATATTAAACTTAATACATTAGTACCATTATATGCTTCTCAGAAGATTGTTGGGCCATATGGCCAAATGCTTAACCATGAAGTATGGATTTCATACAAAAATTGGAGTGATAACAATGACTAAAACAAAAAAACAAAATATATTTGCTTTGTCTTTTTTCATGCTAATTATTGTTTTAATTTGTATTTATTTAACTAGAAGTGACTGTTTATACGGTTCATCAGTAGATTGGCAAAATCAACATTATCTTATACCAGAATATTTTAGAAATTTATTTTATGATACTGGTAAATTATTCCCGAATTTTGCTTTTAATTTGGGATCAGGAGAGAATATATATTACTTGTCATATTATGGTTTATTTAGTCCAGTTATATTTATTTCGTATTTACTACCTTTTGTAAGTATGCTTAATTATATAGTTTATAGTAGCTTAATTCTACTTTATCTTAGTGCTGTATTATTTTATTTCTTTCTTAGAAAAAACAAATATAGTTTTAAAGTATCACTAATATGTAGTGTTATGCTACTATGTTCAGGTCCTTTACTATTTCATAGTCATAGACATATTATGTTTATGAATTATATGCCATTTCTGATTTTAGGCTTGTATGGTGTAGATAAATATTTTCATAAGGGTAAATCAGGATTATTGATATTAAGTTCATTTCTTATGATTATGACTAGTTATTATTATAGTGTTGGCTCTTTAGTAGTATTATTTTTATACTACACGTATTTATATTTTAAAAATAATGAGTTTAAAATTAAAGATTATATAGTTAATGCTTTTAAAATAGCAATACCTTTTATTATATCAATTCTACTATCAATGATATTACTTCTTCCTACAGTTTATGTTTTATTAAATAGTAGAGGGGATGGTAATAGCATAGTAAATATAGTTAGTTTGTTAATACCTAACACTACATTTAGCTATTTGCTTTATAGTGCTTACAGTATAGGAACTACATCCATTACATTAATAGCAATAATATATATGATATTTACTAAAAAAAGAGAAAATAGATTTTTAGGTATTATTTTATTACTTGTATCTATTTTCCCAATATTTAATTATATATTTAACGGTACCTTATATGTTGATTCAAAATCATTAATACCATTTTTGCCATTAGTCCTACTTTTGACAGCAGAGTTTTTAAAAGGAATGTTTAATGGTAAAACAAATATGTTTTATGTAATATTAATAGGAATTATTTGTTCTATTTTATCAAAATCCATATTTATAACTCTTGATATTTTAGGTGTTATACTAATTATGTTTATATTTAAACACACAAAAAAGGCAAGAGTAGTAGGGGCATATTTATGTTTATTATGTTTTATAACTGCCCTTATTATAAACAATAGTGATAAATTAATTACTAAAAACGAAGTTGATAGTAGTGACAATAAAGCTTTATCAAAACTAATATCTAATTTATATGATAAGGATACAAATTTATATAGAACTGAAAATATGGTTGAAAGATATATGGATATTAACAGTATTTATAATATGAATCAATATCAAACTTCTATATATTCTTCTACATTTAATAAAACATATAATGATTTTTATTATAATGTATTTAACAATTCTATTCCTTATCGTACTAAGTCAACTATGGTTTCTGTTAATAATCCTTTATTTCAAATACTTATGGGAGAAAGGTATATAATTACTAAAGGAGAAGCACCACTTAATGCGAGATTAATAGACGAGGAAAACGGAGTTAAAGTATATGAAAAAGGAGATGTTTTACCTATTGGATATGCATCTAGTCATATACTTAGTACAAGCGATTTTAAAAAATTAAAGTATCCTAATAATACCATATCATTATTAAATAATATCGTAGTTGATGATGATAGTAGTGATAGTGTAGTCAGCGATTTAAAAGATACTAATCTTGATTTTACGGTAGAAAGTACAAAAGATGTTACATATGAAAAAACTAACAATGGGTATAAGATTGTATCTAATTCTCAAACTGGCAATATTAAATTAAAGATTAATAGTGATGTAGCAGATAAAATAATGTATATAAGATTTAAAAATGATAATATACCAACCAGAAAAAGAAATGAAAAAACTATTACTATAAATGGTAATAAAAATAAATTAAGTTATAAAAGTTGGAAATATTATAATGGTAATACTACTTTTGATTATACTTTATACGATGATAGTAAGTTAGACATTAATTTTACTAAAGGGACTTATTATATAAGTGATATAGAGGTATATTTGTTAGATTATGATGATATTACTAATCTAAATGAAAATGTTGACGAATTCAAGTTTGATATGGATAAGACTAAAGGAGATAAAATAGTTGGAAGTATTGATGTTACTAAAGACGGTTATTTTAATATGTCTATACCATATGATAAAGGATTTAATGTTTATGTTGATGGAACACAAACAGAATATAAGAAAACTAATGCGGGTTTTATTGGTTTTAAAATTTCAGCAGGGCATCACGATATAAAAATCACTTATAAAGCACCATTTAGAAATATTAGTACTATTTTGAGTATGAGCGGATTAATACTTTACATATTACTAAATGTATATGAAAACAAAATAAAAAAGGCTTAGGCCTTTTTTTATTCGTAATTTTGGCTAATAACTTGTTTTTTTGATAACACCCAGTCATGGTTATCACTTACGATTACAGAATCGCAATAAGCACATTTTCTAGATGCTTTATCACTAACAGGTGCACCGCAATTAGGGCAAAAATTTATATTATTATTATTTATACTCTTTATAAATGTCATATTATAATGATATACAACTTTTCTGTCTTTTCTACCTCTTAATGTTTTTGTTGTGTACTGATCTATAATATAATCATGGCAAGAAATTAACATGGCAACAGTAATTGAAATGTTAGTTTTATCATTTTCCATTCCTATGACTTCAAAATCATATAATTCAAAATCACGCATTATATTTTGTTGTTTTTTAATTTTTAATGTTTCAAGTTGACTTACATACATATTATACATTTCGTCAGTAACAAGGTTCCTTAAATTAATTGTATCAAAATTCATCCATGCATTTTGAATATCTTTATATATATTATAAGTAGTACTTTTAAATTCTTCAAAATTGAAATTTGGAAGAATATTAGAAATTTTGCTAATATCATAAGGTATTACTTTATTATGGTCATCATCATAATTATTATTTGTATTAGAACTAGTAAATTTTCTAGGCATTTTTCCTGTTATAATAGTGAATCCAATTACAAATATTACAAAGAATGTTGCAAGTAATACGAAGAATGAACCAACAACACCAAGTGGTTGATTATAACTATTTCCGCTTCCGCCTGTAGAACCACTATCCCAGCTAGAACCACTATCCCAGCTAGAGCCACCACCCCAATCGGAACCACCACCCCAACTAGAACCACCGCTATCATAACCACCATCAAATCCCGAATCAGCTTTTACTTTTGGTGTAATATAATTAAAGCAACTAACGCTAATAAAAGAAGCTATTAATATAAAGAATACTATTTTAAAATACTTTTTTACTTTACTCATTTTATATAGTTTCCAAATCTGTTAGTATCCAATCATGATTTTCTAAATCATATATAGTTCCACAGTATTCACATTTTCCGTTAGCGTTAACATCTATATTTGCCCCGCAAGAATGGCATTTTCTTGCCTCGCTTTGCAAACTGGCATTCTTCTTTTTTTCAAAAGTTAAATAGTTTTCTTTCTCTATTCTTCTTGTATTATCTCCATATATTTTTTGACCAGTATTTTTATCTAAAATATAATCCATATATCTAGATGTTATATTAACTTTTGCAATAAATTTATCATCTAGTTCTTTTATTTCTAAAATAGAAGTTTGTTTAACATTTATCTCATCAAACATTTGAACTTGATTATTGTTATTTAAATTATCTAGGCGAGCTTTAAACGTATTAAAAACACTATCATTAACAAAATGCTTAATTTTATCTAGATTGTTTGTAGTAAGCCCTAAATGTAGTTGTATAAAAATATTATTAACATTTGTTATAAACTTACTTTCTAAAAAACTATCATTAAAAAAATTTAAGTTATTCATATTATCTACCTCTAAATAATTATAACATAAATTTACTGTTTCATGTTATAATTGTACTAGGTGATAATATGAAAGTGATATCAAAGAATACTGAATTGATTATATTATTATTAATTATTTTCTATATCTATTTTACTTTAACTGTTATGTATGAAAATAAAATAGCGTTGTTAAAAGAAAATCTGACAGAACAAAGTGAATGTATAAGCGAAGATAGTTTATATTTTAAGGTTAATAATAATAATGAGTATGTTGTAAATGTAGTTTTTGAAAAGAAAATTGCTGAAAGATATGTGCAAGTAGATTATAATGGTATTAGTAGTATATTAGAGCTTGATTATAATTTGGTTAATAGTTTAATTGAAAATGTAGCATATACATTGACAATTGAAAACACAAGCAAACTTAATATAGTCAAAACAGATTTATTAAATTTAATTAAGAATAATAGATTGGTGTCAATAGAACAAGAGGTTTAAAATGATAGTATATGCAAAAAAAATGTACAAAAAGTATGAAGAAATAATTAATTATTTAATAGTAGGAGTTCTTACGACTGTAGTAAGCCTAAGCACATATTACCTATGTGTTGTAACTATTTTAGATCCACATATTGCATGGCAATTACAAGCTGCTAACTTAATATCTTGGATATGTGCTGTAGCTTTTGCTTATGTAACTAATAGAATATTTGTATTTAAAAGTAATAATATGAATATATTTAAAGAGATATGTTCATTTACATCATCAAGGGTTGTAACACTTCTTATGGATATGTTTATTATGTTTATGATTGTTACAGTATTTAATGGCAACGATAAAATAGGTAAATTAGTAACACAAGTAGTAGTAACTATAGGAAACTATATATTAAGTAAATTATTTGTTTTTAAAGAAGGCAAGGATGGAAAATAATCAAAAAGATATTATATTCGAGCAATACTTTCCAGCTAATATTACAAGAGAAAAACAACTAATTTTATTAGATTTGATAGAAAAAACGGTTGAATTAAGCGATACTGTGTATCCTATAGATGGAATCAAAAATGGTAAATTAATAAGTATGCATTTAAAAAAGGAAGATAACGGTATAATTTACATGTCAGGGTTCTATAAAATTAGCAAAGAAAATAGATGTCTTGAAGGAGAAATATATACTTACAATAATAAAATTTATATTGATAGTATAATTACTAGACTTGGTAAAATACCATCTAGTGATAAAAAAGTCTATAGGTGTATGGATAAATTTACTATACTTAAAACAAAGATAAATCATGAAACCATATGTAGTAATAGAATAGTAAAAAATAGTTATTCAAAAGATACAGATAAAACTAAATTAAGGTAATATAGATTAATAGAATTTTAGTGTTAACATAAATTAATTGGAAATAAAATATGGGGTGAGAAATATGAAAAAAACTTTATTAGTTTGTTCAGATATTTTTGGAACATATAGTGCATTAAACACTAGAAAACAAATTGAAATGCTAAAGAACATCGATGATATGAAAAAAAAATTAGAATTAAATCAAGTTGTTTTTTGTTTTGTATCGACAGCAAGTTGCAAAGAAATAGAAGAGGTAGTTAACAATAGTTTGCTACCAGTGCTTGAGGAAACAAAATTAGAGATTGAAGTTGGACCTTATATTGGTATAGATGGATATTCTTACAATGGCAGTAAGCCTAGGCTCTTTGTTAAGGATATTGCAAAAGGTGTTCAAATGGCGAATTTAGTTGATTTATTTGGAACTATAATTCCTCAGTCAGAAGTAAGTCATTTCATATATATTGATGATCATCCTAATATTAATTCTATACTTTTCTTAACTCATATCAAAAATGATAAAAATGAATTAAAAGAAGTTTTCTTTTTAGTAAAGAAAGATGAATTTAATGGGTTTATAAAAACAAACAATTATTCATTTAATATCAAAACAATAGAAAAAAGGGAAGAGGACTTTCTTTTAGAAGGATTAATTGAAATAAATAATACTATTAATGATAGAAAAAAAACAAGATAGAAATATCTTGTTTTTATATTAGTTTACTACAAAGTAACTTTTTTTGACAAAATGTATTTACTTAGGGATAAAGAATAATGTATAATTTGGCTTAGAAGTATTGTTTTTAAAAGAATTGGGCATTAGTGTAATTTTGACAAAAAGAAAAATCTATGGTAGTATAATGGACATTCACAAAGAGGGGGCTATGGTTGTATGGAAAAACAAAGATATGACTATATTTTAAATTATAATGATAATATACCAAATGATGTTAGAAAAATATTAACAGATATTGTTGAAAATCATAACTGGTCTTGGTATAAAGAAATTTCTGAAAGAAATAAAAATAATCCTGATAGTATAGCATTATTATATCGTGGTAAAAAAATAACTTTTAGAGAGATGTTTGAAAATGCAAATAGTTTTGCTAAATCGTTAAAAACAATTGGTATAAAAAAAGGTGATGAAATACCAATGTGCATGGCTAATTGTCCAGAAACAGTTTATATGCTTTTAGCTGCAAATATGATAGGGGCTAAAGTTAATATTTTTAATGATGAGTTTGATAAAGAATATATAGAAACAATCTTAAATAATACTAAAAGTGATTACTTATTCTCAACTGATAATATGTTTGGAAATATTGCAGAAGCAACTAAAAAATCAAACATAAAGAAAACAGTTTTATTCTCTTTATGTGATTCTTTACCTAATGGTATTGATCCATATAAAGAATTAGATGATGATTTTTATGTTTTTGAAAATAAGGTTCCAAGCTTTAAGGAAACAAATTCGATCATTGATAAAAATGAATTTATTAATAGTGGAAAAAATTATTCTGAAGAATTAGAAGAAGTAGGTTATCTTGATGATGAATTTTTAATTACTTATACAAGTGGATCTACTAATACTAGTAAACCAAAAGCAATAATACATAGAAATTCTAGTCCTATGGTAGTAGCAAGGTTTCATGATAAAGATGCATCAAATTTACCTACGATTAAGAATTTAATTACTTTAGCACAGATACCTACGCATTCAAATACAGATATTATTACAAGTATCTCAGATACATTATCAATGCGTTGTACAGTTGCATTAGAGCCAATATATAATCAAGATTTCTTTTTAAGAAGTATGATTATTAATAAACCTAACTATGTTTTAGCAACTAGATGCTTTTGGCTAAAAGCTTTTAAAGAAATTAATAGTAATCCTAACTTAAAAGATTTAAAAATGCCATACTTAGTTATGCCGACAGAAGTTGGTGAACCACTTGCACAAAATGAAGAAAAATTTTTAAATAGAATTTTAAGAAAAGTAAAAGCAGGTTATGACATAATACCATCACCTATAAGTCCTGTATGTATGTCTGTTGGTGGTGGAGACTGTGAACATGGTGGTTTATTCTTTACATTCTTTAAAGCATTAAAACAAAAATTACCTAGATTTGCTGTAAGCAAAACAGGTATGGGATTAGAAGCTTTCAAAATGGTAGAATGTGCTGTTTTAAACGAAAATAATGAAGTCTGTAAACCAGGTGAACTTGGCAGACTAGTTGCAAATTCTCCATGTACAATGAAAGAGTATAAAGATAATCAAACAGCAACAGATGAATTCTATATTGAAGATAATTATGGAAGAAAATGGGCTAATTGTAATGTCCATGCATTTATTGATAAAAATAATACTGTTCATATGAAAGGCAGAATGGGTAACGAGATTACACTTTCAGATGGAACTAAATTCCCAATATTTAAAGTAGCTGATGAAATTCTAAAAGATACAAAAGGAATCTTGTCATGTGAAGTAATTAATATGAACGCAGAAAATGTAATTGTTGCCCATTTAGAATGTCAACCTAATATAAAGAGTGAATCAGCAATTAGAAAAATAATAGTTAGTGCTGACCAAAGATGTAAAAAATCTTTTCCAGCTGAAGTTTATAGCAAAATTGTATTTAGATATAGAGATACAGAAAAAGCATTCCCGGTTACTGGATGTGGTAAGAGAAATAATTTAGTTCTTGCTTCAGAAGGGATGGAAGAAACATTTAAACCAGTTTATACTAGAAGTAGTGTTGAATTTATTCCATCAGAAGAATATTTAAATAGCAATCAATTTGTTAAAAAGCTTAAAAAGTAAATAAAGAAATTATGTTTCTTTATTTCTTTTTTTTTGATATAATGTTAAAAGATAATAGAGGTGCGTTTTAATGGGAACAGGTGTTTCATTTATAGTATGCAGTTTAGTTTACAGTATTATGTTAATAATAACGTTTTATTCTAAAAAAAGACTAAATGTTTTTGAAAACAAAATATATCGATTATTAATAATAATTAACTTTATTGGTTTATTACTAGAATTAGCAAATTTTTATACAGTTTATCACATGGATAAAATACCAATTATAAATGGTATTGTTGCTCATACGTATTTACTGTACTTATTGACGTGGATGACTCTATTTACTTTTTATATAATTGTAATTTCAACTAAACAAGCTGATTTAACAGAGGAGCAAAATGTAGAAAAGTATAAGAAAAAAATGAAATTTTGGTATTTATATTATGTTATTTTTTCTATACTTGTTTTAGTTTTACCATTAAATTATAATAATTCAAATAATGTAATTTATTCTTATGGGCTTGCAGTAAACGTAACATATGTAGCAGGGTTTTTATGTATTTTGGTAGAATTATTTTATGTAATTAAGAATATAAAAAATATTAAAACAAAAAAGTATGTACCAGTACTTATATTCTTAACTATTGGTACTTTTGTAACTATATTACAAGCTATATATCCTAATTTATTAATTGTAACTTCTATGGAGACTTTTGTAACATTTTTAATGTATTTCACAATTGAAAATCCAGATATGAAAATGATTGAACAGTTAAATTTAGCAAAAGAGCAAGCTGAGCACGCTAATAATGCTAAGAGTGATTTCTTATCAAGTATGAGCCATGAAATTAGAACACCTCTTAATGCAATAGTAGGTTTTAGTGAATGTATAAAAGATGCTGAAACTTTAGATGAAGCTAAAGAAAATGCTA
>JAEYYH010000024.1 GCA_023430885.1 Bacillota bacterium | reverse complement strand
GGCGGCGCGGCACAAGCTGGCGCCACTCCCGCTTCACCGGCTGCCAGCCGGCCAACGTCAGCAGTCCGGCGATGTCAGCACTGGACAGCCAGTTGAGCTGGCCCTGCGGCATCTTCAGCCCGAGCTTCTCGGCAAGGCCCAGCACCGGCTCCCACAGGCGGGAATGGTAGCTGACGATGATGCGGGTGCGCGGTGTAGCGAACCGGTGCAGGTGGCGCAGCGTCTCCTCGATGTCGTCGAGAAAGCCGATGGTGTCGGACAGCAGGATCACGTCGAAGGTGCCGGTGACCCCTGCCAGGACCGCCGGGTCCTCCGCGTTGCCGGTGTGGAACTCCAGCCCCGGATGGCGCTGCTGTGCCCGCTCGACCATCGCCGAGCTGAGGTCGATGCCCACGCCGCGCGACGGCTGGAGGAAGGCCAGCGTGTCGCCCGTGCCGCAGCCGACCTCCAGCACCGAGGCATTCTCCGGCACGAGGAAGCGCAGATAGGCGCGGTCGGCCTCGTGGAAGGCGCTGTTCCGCTCGACCCAGCGATCGCGCTCCGCCGCTAGCCGGTCGAACAGCTCTCTCACCCCCTGCTGGCGGGGCGACAGGGTGCGCGTTTCGCCGGCGGTGGGGGCGCCGGCCACGGTTTCAAGGGCTTCAACGGTCATGGGTACGGTCCGAAACAGCGTTTCCGGAAGCGCTTTGGCTTCCGCGGGACAGGGCGAGCCAAGCAAGGCCGCCGGGAAGAGCCGTCAGCGTCACCGACAGCCCGATCATCAGGGAAAGCAGAAGGGCATCCTCGAACGGAACGCCGAACAGGGCGAAGCCAGCCACCATCGTGCCCTCGCGCACACCCCAGCCGTTCAGTGAGATCGGCAACGCCGTCGCGATGATCGCGGTCGGCATCACCGCCAGGATATCGAACGGGCCGAGGGACAGGCCTATGGCCCGCGCGTAGAGCAGGGTGGCGGCCAGCGTGCAGATGTGGACCAGCACGCTGTGGCCGAGCGCCTTCAGTGTGGCCGGCGCCAGAAAGGCGGCGCGCAGCCGCGCGACCAGGGTGAAGGCGGCGTTCACCAGCCGGTGCGTGCGCAAGGCCCCCGGCAGCGGCAGGCGGTCGATGGACAGGCCGGCGGCGAAGCCTGCCACCCCCAGCAGGACCAGCACCGGCAGCATCCAGGCCATGTCCGGCGGCACCACGGCGGCCAGCCGCGGCAAGCCGGCGAACAGCAGCAGGCACACGCCGAGCAGGGCGAGCAGGCGGTCCAGCACCAACGCCAGGATCACCGCGCCGGGGGATTGCCCTTCCTTCCAAGTCAGCCAGCCGCGCACCGCGTCGCCGCCGATGGCGCCGGGCAGCACCTGCCCGAAGAACAGGCTGGCGGCCATCAGCATCAGCGCCTTCACCGGGCCGATTACCAGACCGGTAGCCCGGCAGGCGGCGCGCCAGCGTTCGCCGGCGAAGAGGACGGCGAGGAAGCTCAACCCCAGCCCCAGCAGAAGCGGCCCCGGAGGCGCGTTCGCCAGCCTGTGCGCCATGCCCGCCCAATCGGCCTGGGCCATCAACCAGCCGATCAAGGCCACCGTAAGCCCGACCTTGCCCAAGAGCGGTAGGATCTTATGCCCTGAACGGGAGGGAGTGAACAGAGCGGCTTCGGATCTCATCGACACGACGTTTGGAATACGGAAGGCGGGCGCACTGTAGCCTTCCACCGGTAAGATTGCTATGCCTTCCGCAAATTCGCGCCTTTCGCGGGCGCGCCGCATCTCCAGGGGAATCGCCCATCCATGCACGGCCCGTCGGACACGCCCGCCCGCATCGGCAGGATCGCCGTCCTGCTTCTTCTCCTCCCTTCCCTGCTTTGGGTGTTCACCGACCGCCACGTCTGGCCGTGGGATCAATCCTGGTACGGGGAAGTGAGCGCGGATTTGTGGAGCACGGCGGTCCGCGACGGTCTGGCCGGCTGGGGCCGGCTGATGCTGCATGCGGTCGCCAGCAAGCCGCCCGCCGTGGTCTGGATCGGCCAGCTCTTCGCCCCCCTCAACGGTCTGTTGGGATGGGAACCGGCGCTGTTGCTGTCCATCCTGGCGACGCAGGCCGCATGTCTGGCGCTGCTCTGCGCCAGCCTCGTCCGGCTTCTCGAGCCGCGTGGTCCGGCGGGATGGGCGGCCGTCGGGGCCGGCGTGCTGACCATGGCGGCGAGTCCCCTGTTCGTCGGCATGACGCACCAGTATTTCGCCGAACCGGTTCAACTCCTGTCGGTCTGTCTGTTTCTATGGGTTGCGGTCAATCGGGGGGGGATGGGGCGGCTCCGCCTGATCGCCTGGCTCTCCCTGGCGACCGCGCTGGGGCTGGCGGCCAAGACCACCAGTCCGGTCTACGTCTTCGGCTTCGGGCTCGTCGCCCTGGCGGGGCTGGTCCGGCGGCCTCCGGCCCGGCGGTCGGAACACCCGGCCGCGACCGGCCTGCTGCTGGTGGCTGCTGCGGGGATGACGGCTCTCACCGCCAGCTGGTATGTGGTGAACGCCGAGCACACCTTGCGCCACGCGTTCCAGTCGGCGACCGGCAGCGTGGCCCTCCATTACGGCACCGTGGGCGATTTCTCCACCAAGCTGGTTTTCTGGCTGGGCAGCCTGAAGGCGGCGCTGCTGCTGCCGGACGCGGCGGCGGCCGCCCTTCTCGCGGCGCTGGTGGTCCTTGCCCTTCTGGCGTGGCGGATGCTGCGGGGACGCTCCGCCGCCACCCCGGACCTCGGACCCTCCGTTCCGCTGGTGATCGCGGCGCTTGCGCAGATCGCCGTCGTCCTGACCGCCTTCAGCCTGAACATCAATGAGGAGAGCCGCTTCCTCCTGCCCCTGTTCCCCTCGGTCGCCCTGCTGGTGGCGGTGGCCGTGGCGGCGACGGGGCGTCCCGCGGTGCCGGCGGCCGTCGCCGGCTTCCTGGCCCTGCAGTGGGGGATCGTCCACGCGATGGCGCTGGGGTGGTTGCCGCTCCATGCCGGCAACCCCTGGCTTCAGGCCCGCGTGACCGACGGAACCCGCCTGTCGGTGGTCGAGCGTCTGGCCGAGGCGACCTGCCCGTCCTCCGAAGCCGGCCGCATCAACCTGATCGGCACCGAACAGCCCTGGCTGAACGCGAACACGCTGTCCTTCCTGTCCGCGCGCGGGCGTGCGGCGGTCGGCTGGCGTTGCTACTACATCAGCCTCGGTTACGCGCAGACCGACGTGGACAGCGCCTGGAAGCGTCTGGCGGACATGAACATCAACCGGATCGTCATGCTCGATTCCGACCTGGAGCGACAGGGGGATTTTCTGAACCAGACCAACATCCCGGTCCGTCGCCGACTGGAAGCGGACACCGCCTTCCAGTCCCAGCCCTTTGACGAGGGCATGACGCTGTTCCTGCGCAAAGGCTCCTGACGATGCAGGGCCGTCACGATCCGGCGTTCAGAATCTTGGCCGTCGTGGCGTGGACGTCGAACCACTCCCCTTCGGGACCCTTGTAGACATGGTCTTCGCCGCGCACGCCGGATAGGAAGTCGGCGCGGATGTCGGTGAAGGAGCGCCATTTGTCCTGGGGCAGTTCGTGACCGAACAGGCCGGAATCGTTGCCGTTGAACGAGGCGGGGACATAGACGCCCTCGCGGGCCGGCATGGGCGGGGTGTACTGGGCCTTCAGCCGGGCGCTTTGCGGCACGATCTGGAAGCGGTCGTAACCCAGCGCGTGCAGATCGTCGATGCACAGGACCCCATATTCCTCGACCGAGACGAAAGCCGGACGCGCCGTGAGCGTCCGCATGTCGGACAAGATCAGCCGGTCCGCCCCTTCGACGTCGATTTTCATGTAATGGGGCGTACCGAAGCGTTCGAACAGTGTTTCTACCCGGACGCATGGGACTTGCGTGGTTTCAAAGCGCGTTCCGTCCCGACAGCCATAGGATGGATCGAAGGAGCTCCAGTGGTCATTGTCCAGATTGGCGTAGAAGAGAAGCTCCTTTTCCTCGCTCCATATGCCAATGTTCAAGATCGTAAGCTGACCGCGCTCGGCATACAGGGAGAACGATTCAGAGTTTCTTCGGCTGATCATCGGATTTGCCTCGACCGCAACAACGTTGAAGCCCTTCCTGAGATAGAAGGCAGAATCTTCCCCCTTGTTCATGCCGAGGTCGAAGACAACATTACGGCGGATCGCTCTGTGATCAGAAGCGCGCCATATCTGCAATGATTTTTTAAAGAAGTTCTTGGCGTTTCCTGAGAATGCAAGCATGTTTCCCCCTTAAGCCTTGTCCTGTTTCAGAAAAAGGAGAGTTGAAGATGCTTGCGTGCGTTCAAAATTGACTTTTGCAATCTCCTTCAGGAATACGAACTCGCGAGGACAGGGGCAACCGGGACTTATGGCCGATAGCCTTATGGGCAGGCGTGTCTGTTTTCTGTCACTGGGCCGATTTTCTCTTTGCGCGATCAGCGCTGCTTGCTCAGCCACCGTCCGATCCAGCGTACCGGGGCGGTGAGCCGCCAGGAGGTCGACCGGTGGACGGCGGCCAGTTCGGCCTCCAGCCATGCCGCGCGGTCGGCCAGGGCAGAATGCAGAAGAGGAGCGGAATCGCTCGAAACCGCACCGGACGGCTGGACGGGTGCCGTGTCGGCGGCCTGCTTGAGACCGAGTGCATGGAGCAGCAGAGGCCGCCAATCCGCCGGAGCCGCCGCCAGATAGGGGCGGACGCTGCGCAGGAAATTGTCGGAGCGGGCGCGCTGGGACAGCAGCATGCCGCTCGGCCGGCGACGGTACCAGTAGAGCGGCTCCGGGACGCACTCCACGCGGTGGCCTGCCAGGGCGGCCTTGGCGAAGAACTCCAAGTCCTCATGCCCCAGCCCATGCTCCTCGGTGAAGCCGCCGAGCGTCAGGAAGGTGTCGCGACGGACCAGCGCGTTGGCGTCGCCGAACACGTTGTTGTAGAAGCCTGCCGCCACCGCCCCGCCCAGCGGCAGCCAGACCGCCGCGGGCGTGGTGCCCGGTGCGGGCGGATCGTCGCCCTCGAACACCTCGGTCACGCAAGTCAGCACGTCGGCCCCGGTCCGCCGGGCCGCGGCGACGAAAATCGCTACCTCCTCCGGGCGGGCCAGATTGTCGTCGTCCAGGAACAGCAGATACTCGCCCCGCGCCTCCGCCGCGGCCCGGTTGCGCGCGGCGCCCAGGTAACGGTTGTCCTGGCGGATCACGCGCAGCCGCCCGGCATGGTCCCGTTCCAGACGGTCCAGAAGCGCCGGCACCGCCGGGTCGGTCGAGCCGTCGTCGACCACCAGCACTTCGCAGCGGGGATGGCTCTGCGCGAGGGCCGAGCCCACCGCCTGCACGAGATCGCGCGGCCGGTTGTGATGGGCGATGCAGATCGAAACCAGCGGCGGTTCGCCGGACGCGTCCTCCGTTGCCGTTCCGGCGTTGGTCCAGAATCCCGCGTCATGCGCTTTGCACCAGCCGGCGCGCGTTTCGGTGAAGGGAACGCTGGGGCGGGCGATGCGCGCGCCGTCCGTCAGCACGGCGGCCAGACACTGAGCGAGCACCGGCCCCGGCCCGTCATAGACGGTATCCGTCCGGTCGCCGGGATGGATCAACTCGGCGATGCCGCCGGTCGCGCGGGCGACGAACGGCACGCCGTGGGCCAGGGCCTCCAGCACCGTGTAGGGGGAATTCTCCAGCCGCGAGGGAATGACGGCCAGCCGCCCCGGCGCGGCCAGCAGGGCAAGAGCCGCGGCGGTGTCCTTGTCGCCGACGATGGCGTGGGGGAAAGGCCATCGTTCGGCGCGCGCGGCCAGGACCGCGGCAACGTCGATGTCGGCGCGCGGCGCCAGCTTGCCGAGGAAGATGACGCGGGCGGGCAGCGGCTCTCCCGACGCGACCAGCCGGTCGAGCGCGTCGCAGAAATCGAACAGGCCCTTGCGCGGTTCCAGCCGTCCGAAGAACACCAGTTCTTCCACGGGACGCCGGGGCGCTTGCGTGGCGGCGGCTCCGTCCGGCGGGGTGAGGATGTTCTGCTGCACGACGGAGCGGGGCGGCAGGGTCCAGCCCGCCTCGGCCATCCAGCGCAGCATGAAGGCGCTCGGGCTGACCAGCACGTCGGCCCATTCGACCGAGCGCCGCTCGCAGAAGTCCGTCAC
>JAEYYH010000033.1 GCA_023430885.1 Bacillota bacterium | reverse complement strand
CCTGTGGATAGGCTGGATGACGGGATCGTTGCAGAAGCGTTTGGTGATGGGCTGAATGTTGAATGTGATGGTTTTGGTGATGTTAGTGACGCGTTACAACAGGTGATTGTTGACAATGTAGTGCCACAGGTTGTTCCTGTTGATGCACACACAGATCCACCAGTCACGCTGAGTCGAAGTCCATATCCAACTCGTCGAAGATTGGTCCCTCAAAGATTAATGCATGAGTTGCCATTAGCCGATGCTCTCAATCTCCGCTAACAAATATCAATCAACCTAGATCCAAATCAATGTGTTTCCGCTGGTTTCATTCCGTAGTTGGTACTTGTCAAGGTATTGCTATTTACTTGATTAGTTGTCACTCAAGCATGGTGTGATAGCATGATGGAGGGGAACGGTCGATGGGTGAATTGAACAACTGAATGTTAGATGACGTCATCTATTATTGTACGTTTCACCCACCAATTTCAGATTATTTTCAGTTTTGTTTTTATTTGTTGTTGTAAATTTGGGAAAATTTGCTGATTTTCCCAGAATTTGTGCCGGGCATGTAATGTTATGTCCGAAAGGAAGGAAGCGAATGTGACTTCATGGTTGCGCTGCGCTGTTTGATTGAGCTCTTGTTGAGCTCTTGTTGTTTGTGTGGTCCTTCCCCCTGTCAGTCTTATATTTATGTTTGATACACGTTGCTTGATCTTTACATGGTATCAATGTGGTTAGTTGATTGATTTGTGGTATTTATCGTTTTTAGTGCTCTAGTAAGATGAGCAACATCAAAATGAAGTCGGAGAAAACCGAGGTCGATAATGTTAGTGAGACGATTTATGATGAAGGGGAGTTTAATTTGATGATCGAAGGTAAGATTCGTGAGGCGGTTCGTCAACAGATGGCGAATAACAATGGAGCAGCCTCAGGTGGTGACGTGAAGCTTGATCAAGCATTAATTGATCAAATTTCATCAGCGGTTAGCCATCAGTTGCAAGCCACGAAGATCTCACCTGCATCGGATGAACAGTCGAAGCCGACTCAGGCTGTTAAGCATCACGCCTTGACGTTAAAGCAAATTGGGGGCGCTGAGCCTCCGATATTTGACCGCCGGTTGAATGATAGTGATCGTTCGGCCAATGTTTGGGTATCGAAATTAAGTTCTCGTATCCAAATTCTGAAAGCGTTAGATCCGAGTGCTTTGGATTTGGTGTTGTTCGAGCATGCTGTTACGTATCTTACGGGTGAAGCGTATACATATGCTTGTCGTGCTCGTACACAGTTAGGGGCGAAAGCGTCGTGGGAACTGTTCAAGCCGATGTTCTTGCGTCGTTTTGGTGTTAATATGTCATCACTGGTGTTGTATGAGCAACTGCAGAAGATTGAACAAGGTGGAACGTCTGTTTCGCAATTTGCCAACTCGTTCGAAGATGCTCTTGATGTGTATTTATCAGTGGGGACAATCACTGCTCATATTGTTGTTAGTATGTTCATGCGAGCTCTCAATCCGAAGTTCAAAGCAATGTTAGTCAAATCATTTCTCGAAACTTCTGAGGATCCATTGATTGCTTTGGGTGCGCTAGATCCTCGTGAAGCTGTTGATCAACTGATTAGTCGAGCTTTGCGGTGTGAAGATGCCGACAAGTTCTTGAATCAATTGAATGCTGGCGAACCATCAGCTCGCATCAACGCTGCTGTCGCTCAACCTGTTCGAGCTGCTGTGAACAGTACTCATGGTGCTTCAACTAGGATTACATCAAGGGATGATCAAATCAGACACTTTTCTTCTCGTTACAATGTCGATGCAAAGATAGTGGCGGAACGAATGAAGAAGCACGTTTGTATTCTGTGTGAATCGCGTGTGCATTTTGTTACCGAGTGCCCTATGAGGAGACAGTCAGCATCGCGTACAGCACAAATGCCTTCTACTCCGTCAGCTTCTGCCTCATCAGATTCAACAAACCAGTCGGCCCATTAGTTCATCGTGGTACCCTGACTGATGGGCCTGATGAATCATTGGGTGCTGCTTACAGCTCACTCCTGCATCGAGTCGGCAGGATTGGAGCTGCTCCCGGTTGCAGCATTACCGGTATGATAGAAGAATTATTGATTATACCTGGTACTGTGAATAATTGCAATGCTACTTCCATTTTGGTTGACTCTGGTGCTACTTCCAACTTTATTGATGGGGAGTGGATCCGTGCTACGGGAGTTGCTATATCAAGGCTTCCTGTTTCTTTGAATGTTTGTCTGGCTGATGGACAACGTGTTGTTTGCTCTGAGTTTGTGAAGGCTGCTCAGCTTTGTGTTGATGGGTACGATGGTACCCACGATTTTATCGTTATGCCGTCGTTAGATGGTTGTGTGGCTGTGTTGGGAATGAAGTTCTTAGTACAGTCACGTTGTGTTGTTGATTTTGATGCCCGTGTGATGTCGTTCAAATCGGCCGTCAAGCCTTTGCCTGTCAGGCAACGGAAAGTCAAAGTGGCCAAGGTTACTGGTCAAGGTGCTGCTCTCAGTTCATTGATTGGGGATATTGCGAGTGATTTGCCTGTGAACGAGCAGGATACGTTGCTGAGAAACTGTGGATTGGCTGCTATTCCGTTAACATCAGAAAGTGTATTGTCACGACCTGATGTTCCCTCGCCTGTTCAATCAGCTGCTCTTGGTTCATTGAATGGTGATATAGCTGCTGGTTTGCCAGTAGTTGAGCAAGATCAGCTACTGAAGAACTGTGGATTAGTGGCTGTACCATTGGCTTCGGAGAGTGTGTCTTCTCGGCCTGATGTTCCCTCGCTTGTTCAATCAGCTATCAAGTTCATCGTCGACAAATACGAGGAGAAGATGCAACCTCACATTGGTCAGCTGCCGCCTTCCAGAGGCAGTTTTGATCATTCGATTGATTTGATTGATGAGAATGTTCGGCCCAAATCTCGTCGTCCTATCCCACTGAATGCGCGGCATCATCAAGCTTTGGCTGATGAGCTGGCTCGTCTGCAAGAAGCTGGTCTCATCAGGCCCAGTCGTTCGGAATGGGGTGCACCTGTGTTTTTTGTGCCCAAGAATGATGTTGAAGATCGAATGGTTTGTGATTATCGAGCCCTCAACTCTGTCACCAAGACCAATGCTGCAAGCTTGCCGCTTGTAAAGGAATTATTTTCCAGACTGCAGGGCAAGGTTGTGTTTACCAAGCTCGATTGTGTGTCAGGTTATCATCAGCTTCGTATGAGAGAGAAGGACATTCCACTGACGGCATTCATCACCCCACTTGGCCATTTCGAGTGGGTGGTGATGCCGTTCGGTGAGAAGAATGCTCCAGCTTCGTTCACTGAGTTGATGTCCCAGTTGGTGTTACCTGACTTGATTCATTCTTTTGTGTTGGTGTTTCAAGATGACATTTTGATCGCCAGTTCATCTGACGAGGAGCATCCTGATCATGTTCGGCAGGTGCTTGATCGGTTGGCTGAGCATCAGCTGTTTATCAAGCCCTCGAAGTGCCAATGGGCAGTTCGGGATGTTGAGTTCTTGGG
>JAEYYH010000044.1 GCA_023430885.1 Bacillota bacterium | reverse complement strand
GGCCAGCGCCGCCGACCCGGGCTTCGCCGCCCGCTTCGTCTTCTCGCTCGGCCGCCAGCGCACCCATCTCCGGCGCGCGCTGCGTACCGGACTGGTCGGACACGAGGCGGTCGCCGGCTTCAAGGCGTTGATCTTCGTCGATCTCGCCTTCCTGCGCGACGGCAAGCACTTCGAGAAGAGCCTCGACCAGACGCTGTCGCGGCTCGCCAGGTTCGTGAAGCGCTACGTGCTGCACGACGGCATCGTGGCCGAGCGCGCGCCCCATCTGCAGCTCGCGGTGCTCCGCCATCTGATCGACGTCCGTTCGGCGCTCGGTTCGGCCGAGCGCCGTGCACCGCCCGAGATTCTCGCCGCCATCGACCGCATGGCGCCGCTGCTGCGCTTCTTCCGCCATGGCGACGGCGGGCTCGCCCTGTTCAACGGCGCCTGGGAGGCCGATCGCACCCTGGTAGACCTCGTGCTGGCGCGCTCGGGCTCGAGCGAAAGCGCGCCGACCATGGCGCTGGCAAGCGGCTTCCAGCGGATGGCCGCCGGCACCTCGCTGGTGATCACGGACGCCGGCAGCCCGCCCGGCCGCGGCATGGACGGCATCGCCCATGCCGGCACGCTCTCCTTCGAGATGAGTGCCGCGCACGAGCGCCTGATCGTCAATTGCGGCACCTTCCCCGGTGCTCCGCGCGACTGGCGGCGCTTCATGCGCTACACGGCGGCGCATTCGACGGCGGTGGTCGACGACACCAACTCGAGCGAAATCACCGACCACGGCGCGCTGGAATACCGCGCCGGCAACGTCGTGGTGGATCGCGCCGACAACGACGGCGCGCAGTGGCTCGACATGATGCACGACGGCTACCGCTCGCTGTACGGCATCATCCATCGCCGCCGCCTGTGGCTGTCGGCCGACGGCGGTGACCTGCGCGGCGAGGACACGTTCATGGGGCCGGAAGGCCGCATGGTGACGGTGCCGGACAAGCGCTTCATCGTGCGCTTCCATCTCCACCCGGCGGTCAAGGCGACCCTGGCGCAAAGCGGCCAGGCGGTGCTGATGCGCCTGCCGAGCGGCCGCGGCTGGCGCCTGCGTGCGTCGGGCGCCGGCATCGGGCTCGCCGAGAGTATCTATCTCGGTGAAGAGGGCCGCGTCCGCCGCACCGAGCAGATCGTGCTGGTCGGCCAGGTGCCGATGGAGGGCTGCACCGTGAAGTGGGCGCTGACCCGGATGGAGGGCTAGCGGAGGAACTTCCTGAAGCGGAGAAGCGAGAAGTAGAAGAGAACCGCTCCGATGAGGAGCAAGGCGGCGAACTGTGGCCATACGACGTCGAGTCCGGCGCCGCGGAACAGGATGGCCTGTGCCAGGATCACGAAGTGCGTGTTGGGCGCCGCCAGCATGATGTCCTGGATGATCTGCGGCATGCTCTCGCGCGGTGTCGTGGCGCCCGACAGGATCTGCAGCGGCATCAGCACGAGCATCAGCAGCATGCCGAACTGAGGCATCGAACCCGCAACCGTCGCCAGGAAGATGCCCATGCAGGTCGTGGCCAGGAGCTGCAGGGCGGTTCCCGCCATGAACAGCGGAATCGATCCTTGGATCGGCACGGCGAGCAGTCCCTGCACGACGACGACGAGGGAAAACCCCGACGCGACCAGGACGATGAGGCCCATCGACCAGATCTTGCTCAGCATGATCTCGGTAGGAGTCACCGGCATGACCAGCAGGTGCTCGACGGTTCCATGCTCGCGTTCGCGGATGAGTGCGGTGCCGGTCAGGATGATCGACAGCATGGTGATCGTCGATATGATGTTGGTCACCGCGCCGAACCACCTCTTGTTGAGCTGCTGGTTGAAGCGGGAGCGCAGGGTGAGATCGACCGGTACTGCCGTCGCACCGCGATAGCGCTGCAGGAATGCTCTTACCTCGTCCGAAACGATGGCCTGGATGTAGCTGGCGCCGGTAAAGGCCTGCGAGATGCGGGTAGCGTCGACGTTGAGCTGTATCTCCGGCGACCTTCCGGCGAGCAGGTCGCGCTGGAAGTTCGGCGGAATGTCGAGAGCGAACGTGTCGAGGCCGGAATCCATGCGCTTGTCCATCTCGGCGTGGGAGATGATCTGCGGCGGCAGGAAATAGGGCGGGTAGAAGGCGCTGATGATGCGCGCCGCTAACGGCGAGTGGTCTTCGTCCACGATCGAGATGACGGCGCGGTTCAAGGTCTCGGGCATGGCGCGCGACGCCGTGTAGATCGAGAGCGTGAAGGCGTAGACGATCAACAGGATCAGCATGGGATCGCGCGCCACGCCGCGCAATTCCTTGATTCCGAGTTGCAGGACGTTGGCGGGCCGCACGCTCAGGACTCCTGCTTCCTGAGCAGGACGACGCCGAGGCCCAGCAGCACCGGAATGGCAATGATCAGCGGCAGGAAAGCGCCTTGCAGGTCCTGGAAGTCGAGGCCCTTGGAGAAGGTGCCCCGCGCAATGGTCATGAAGTAGGTAGCGGGATAGATCCGCCCGATGAAGGCGCCGGCGCCCTGCAGCGACGAGACCGGATCGATCATTCCGGAATACTGCACCGTCGGAACGAGGGTGAGCAGCGCGGTGCCGAAGATCGCGGCGATCTGGCTCTTCATGAAGGTCGAGATCACCAGGCCCATGCCCGTCGTGATGACCACATAGAGCAGCCCGGCGACGGCAAAGGTGACGAAGCTTCCGGTGAAGGGAATTCGGAAGACGAAGATGGCGAAGCCGGTCAACAGCGCGAAGTTCAGCGCGGCGAGCAGGACGTAGGGCAACTGCTTGCCCAGCAGGAACTCGCTGCGCGTTACGGGCGTCACGTAGAAGTTGATGATCGAGCCGAGCTCCTTCTCGCGCACGATGCTGAGCGCGGTGAGCATCGACGGGATCATCATCAGCAGGAGAGGAATCACTGCGGGCACCATGGCCACGAGGCTCTCGATGGTGGGATTGTAG
>JAEYYH010000025.1 GCA_023430885.1 Bacillota bacterium | reverse complement strand
CGTTGGTGACGGTGAATGCGGTGCTTGTGCCGTCCGTAAAGTCAATGGTATAGGTATCCACATTGCCCTGGCTGCCGGTTTTGGTGATACTCAAAATCCCATTGCCGTCCCTGCCGTCTACGCCGTCAGAACCGTCCGTGCCGTCTTGACCGTCGCTGCCGCCACGGCCATCTATGCCGTCTACGCCGTTAGCACCCGCCGCACCTTGCTCACCCTGCGGCCCTTGCGGCCCCGCGACAACCGAAACCGCCATAAGGTTATTCCAGCTTCCTCCGACATAGCGCCACTGGATGTAGCCGCCGTCCACTCGCAGTTCGATCTCCCTGCCGTCCGCGCCGTCCGCACCCGCAAGGGCGCTAAGCGCGATCAGGTCTTGCCAGTCCGCCTCATCTTCACCCATGTAGCGCCATTGAATGTGCGTCGCGTTCACCCGCAGCTCGATTTCCCGGCCGTCCGCGCCACTGTTTTTTACCGTCATAGAAATTGCAATCGGAGTGCTGGCAAAGTCAGTAGAGGTATCGCCGTTACATTCCTCGTTGAACAGCTTAATGGTGTAGCTGCCATCGGCAAGCAAGGGCACCATGAAACCGACTGTGCCGCTGGCCGCCGTGCCCAGTTTGCCGTAGCGGACAATGTTCCCGCCGCTATCCACAATGACGCAGGAAATATAGTTGTTCGCCCCGGTTTGCGCACCGCTGTAATCGATGCTCACCGTATCCCCGGCACGAACGCTGCGGGTTGCGGTATCCAAGCAGGTTAGGGAAAGATTGACATCATCCCTCATCGTAAATTTAATTGCCCCGCCGGGCGCTGCCGCGCCGATAAGACCGCTTCCTACGGTCGCGGAAGATTTTGTGTTAGCTCCGCTCGCGTCAGATGTGAAGAGGACAGATGACAGATTCAAATGCAAAGCGGGGCGAACCGCGGTGAACGGAGCACTGACGTTGCCGCCGGCGTTAACGACGCCGCCGGGGCTGCCGATACACGCAGTGGTACTGACGTTCGGCGAGCGCAACCAGAAATTGTTCGAAAAGGGATCGCCGGAAATGGAACCCATTGACTGGTATTCATCCCGAGACAAAGGCCACAGCTTTTGGTTATTCACAGAATCGCCGCTGATGCCGTCTGTTCCAATATCCCGTGCTGTAATCAGCGCCGCTTCTTTGGAGGGCAGGGCGCCCGCCAAATCATTCATTACGCGCATCAAGGTGCTGTCGTTGTAGTCGTTGGGGTTAGTGAAGCTGCCCTCGTAATACTTACTATCGTAGTCATACTTTGTCCAGCTTGGATCGTCCTGTGTATAGCTGCCCCTGCGGAACGCGCTGTCGCCAAAGCTGCTCTTGGCCAGCAGGGTGATATGACCCGGCTGTGAAGCGGCGCCGCCGCTGCTATCCCCAATCACATACCATTCCCGCCCGCCAAAGGCCACCACCGTTTCGTTCAGGGCAAAAGCCGGCGCGCCCTCCGGTATGTCCGCCGCGCTGGCCGCAGCGGGCGTCAGCCCCACAAACAGCGCCGCGCACAGCAGCAGCGAAAAGATTTTTGTTCCGGTTCTTTTCATCATTTTATACCCCCGTTTCTTAATCGCGTATGGCGAACAGCATGTTGTCTACCGTGAGACGCAGGGGAAATATGGTTTTCTGACCCGGCACGGGGTCGGGCCAGCAGATGGCCTTTCCTTCCAGCGTAATGTCCTTAAAGCGGCTTAAATCCGCAAGGCTGCTGTAGGGAATGGCCTTGATCTTGTCTCCCATATTGAAGATGATCTTATGTCCATGCTCAAATTCCACCAGCAAGGTGTAATCATCGTTGGGTGTTACTTTCAGAATTTTGCTCATGGAGCGCCGCCCCCTTTCCATTGGAAGAATGGTGTGATGCGAAAAATCCCCCATACTGAAAAGTATAGGGGATCGTTTATTTAATTGGCATATGCCAAACGGCATATACTGAAGCGAATTATTCTAGTATTTTTAGTTTCCGAGCCTTCTTGACAGCCGCCGCCTTGCCGTTTACCTCCAGTTTCCGGTAGATATTCTCCAGATGCACCTTGACGGTGCCCGTGGATACGATTAGCCTGTCGGCAATCTCATTTCGTTTAAGGCCCTCGGCGGCAAGGGCCAGAACCTCCCGCTCCCGCTGTGTCAGGGAGGCCGTGGTTTGCGGGGCGCGCTTTAAGTTCTCCAGATACTGCTCGCAGCATAGAAGCACCTCTTTGATATAAGGGTCGCGCAGTACGTTTGCGGCGAGCTGCCGCAACATGTCTATAATGGCGGGCGCGTACTCCGCAAATGGCAGAAGAATATGATCCGCCCGCGCCATATCGAGGGCCTTTTGGAGCGATGCGCAGCCCTGCTCCGGGCCGTACAGCCGGTATTTGGCCGCCGCCTCAAAAATCTGATTGTGAAGAAAGCCGAGCTGGTTGTGAAGGATAGAGAAATACCCCGCAAACTCCTGCGTGAGCATTTCAAGCTGTATGTAGTTTTTCGACAGCAGTACCGCCTTGCTGTGGACGATGTAATAGAAGGCCATTCCTTCATGCATAAAATGGGCCGGGGACATGTCACCGCTTTGCAGCCACGGAGGGATGCTGTCCAGCCGCATAAGACAGCCGTAGACATAGCCTTCGATCAGTGCCAGCGTGGTGTTATATATGGGGTGGTTCTCTCTTGCCACATCAACCTTTAGCTGCCGCAGCAGCTTCAGCCCCTCGTCTATCCTGCCCTGAAACAGATAAAGCCGGATCAAGGTCAGATTGGCGCATAGGACAATGCCGGTCTGCTCCTTTGTTCTGGCCTTATAAATGGCTTTGAAAGCATTCAGTTCCGCCGCCTGCCAGTCGCCGGTTTCAAGGGCGCACTCAGCCAAAGTCACAATATCGCTGCCGGTGCCGCAGCCGCTGGCAAGCGCCGGAAAAGCAGGAAACTCGGCCGCCATAAAATCCGCCGTTTCCCTAAGCCTGCCCGCCTCCCGGTAATAAGTGTACAGAAAATGGGGGCACCCGAAGGTGAACTCACTCTCCCGCTTCATCAGGCAGGAAACGCCGCCGTCCAGCAAGCGGAGCGCTTCTTTCGTACAGTCCACCATTTTTTCGGCGTCGTTAAACACGGCAAAGATGCGCACGGCGTTGATC
>JAEYYH010000018.1 GCA_023430885.1 Bacillota bacterium | reverse complement strand
AAGAACTGGATGGCCAGAACCAGCGTCGCGATGGTCGCGAACCGGCGCGTTCCCCGGCTCATGACGATCGCGATCGGGAAACCCAGCACGACGCAGAGCGCGGAGACATAAGTTGCGATTCGCAACGACCGCAGAAGCGAAGCCCGGTAGCGTTCGTCAGAGAAGAACTGCCAGTAGGCTTCGAGGGAGAGGGAGCCCGACTTGTCGAGCAAGCCGAGCACGAGGATATTGGCCAACGCCGCAAGGAACACCCCGATCAGAGCGATCGAGGGAACCAGCAATGCTGCGTTGACCAATTTGCTGCGCATGACGCCTGTTTCTCACTTCTCCGTTAGCGCGCCATGATCTGCTTGTCGTAGCGATCGATGATGCCGGAGAGGCTGCCGCTGAGGACGCCGTAATCGACCACGTAGTTGCCGCTCACGTCGGACAGGATGGGCTTCAAGTTGTCGGGGATCTGGCTCTTCGAATTGGCCGGGGCGGACCCGAATGCTGCTGCCAGCACGGGCTGCACCTCAGGCGAGAGCACATAGTTGACGAAGTCGGCCGCGGCGGCGGCGTTCTTGGTCCCCTCGACGATCGTTATCGGCGTCTCCGCCACGAACGCCGGCTTCGGGATCACGAAGCCGTACTTGCTGTCCGGACCCAGGTACTGGATCACGTTCGGCAGGACACCCCAGGCGATCAAGGAGACCTCTCCGGCCTCGAGCATGCGAATGGACTGCACATTGCTCGTGTAGAAGGCCGTGATGCGGCTCGATAGCTGCTTCAGATGCTCGAAGCCGGGATCGAGATTGCGCTCATTCCCGCCATTGATGACCGCAGCCATCAACGGAAAATAGCCAGGATCGAAGGTAGCGGCCGGTGCTGCCATCTTGCCGGCAAGACGCGCATCCCAAAGATCCGTCCACTTGGTGGGAGTGAACGGCACCAGATCGCGGCGATAGAAGATGCCGCGCTGCGAAACCCAGGCCGTGATGCCGTGGGAGAAACGAAGGGTTGCAGGTACGTCGGCGGAATTGGGGATCGCGGACGTGCCGGGCAGCGGCGCCAATACACCGGCCTGAACGGCACGGGTGTAGTTGACCATGTTGGGCGTCCAGAGGTCGACCTCAGGCTTTGCCTTCTGGGCGATCAGCCGCGCGAGACCCGCGTCGGCGTTCGTCTGCGCCACGACCGAAACCTGACGCGAAGTCTTTGCCTGGTAGTCGGCAGCGATCTTCTCGAAAGTCTTCTGCCAGACACCGCCCCAGGTCATCATGACCAGCGCTTCGCTGTGCGCGGGGGTACTTACCGCCACACCGAGGGCCAGCGCTGCCATTCGCGCCAATCTCGCCATTACATGCCTCCCAAGACTGCGACCAAGCGGCATCGCTCGATCAATCCTGCATATCTTATTGTGTACAAAATTTTGCTGTCAACGCGGAATATTTGGGCAATGCGCCTATTTTCTGGTTGCCAAAGGGCATCCAGCTCGTCACTTTGTATGCAACTTGCGAACGAATTCGATCCTGTGTATACATTTTCCTCCCATGAAGGCTAAGAGCTCACGTCCAGAAGCGACCTGGAAGGGCGTCTATCGGACGCTGCGGCTGGCCATTCTCAATCGCGAACTGCCGCCTTCGAGCCGGCTGATCGAGATCGATCTCGCCAGCTCACTGGGCGTGAGCCGAACGCCGCTGCGGGAGGCATTGGCGCGCCTGGAGGTCGACGGCCTGGTGAGCGCCATGAAGAGTGGCGGCTACGTCGTATCCAACCTTCGGGAAGAGCTGGCCGACGCCTACCATCTGCGCGCCGCCATCGAAGGCTACGGCGTACGGCTGGCCGCCCAGCGCATAACGCCCGCGGAAATCGAGCGACTTCGCCAGAACGTGGAGCGAAGCCAGCGCGTGCCGTTGTCCGATCGGTCGATCCGCGCGCAGTTGAATCTGGAGTTCCACCAGATGCTGGCGGACGCGTCGAAGTCGCCACGGATCATCCACGCCTTCAGCAACATCCGCGATCTGATCCTGACCGACGAAGACATGAGTCTGCACTCGGAAGATGCATATCGGCAGTTCGTCCGCGAGCACGGGTTGATCGTACTGGCACTCGAGATGCGAGACGGAGATCTGGCAGATCGAATCGTACGCAATCACCTCACACAGGCGGTCGATCTTCTGCTCAACCACACGCGCGACAATTCGAGACTCTCAGGCGAGGAGTGACGTCGGAAATGAAAGTCGGTGTAGCGATACCTTCCAGGCTCAACCTGCAAGCTCAGGTCGCCCTTGCCCAGACATGCGACAACAACGGCCTTTCGATCTGGGTTCCCGATGAGAGGTTCTTTCGCGACGTCTTCGTCACGATGTCGGCCATCGCCTCCGCCACGAAGAACTCGACAATCGGCAGCGGCGTAACCGATCCGCATATCCGCCATCCGCTGCTGACCGCCACGGCCATGGCCAGCCTCGACGAGCTTGCGCCCAACCGCGCGATCCTCGGTCTCGGCGCGGGCGTCAGCGGCTTCGATGCACTAGGCATCAAGCGCAAGAGCCCCGCAATCGCCGTCCGCGAGACGATCGATGTCTGCCGCCGTTTCTGGGACGGCGAGACGATCGAGCTGGAAGGAAAGCACGTCTCGGCCTACGGCGCGCACCTCCATTTCAAGTCGAA
>JAEYYH010000015.1 GCA_023430885.1 Bacillota bacterium | reverse complement strand
ATAAATCATTGTAATTTTGTAGTATAATATTCATATGGAAGACCTCCTAAGTGTTTGTTTCAACAACTACATTTTAACAAAGGTCTTCCTTTTTGTATACATTTCCCCAAACCATTATACACAATCTACCCTAATATTAATTTGACATAATGCATATAATATGATAGAATTATACTTGTAAATTTTGATTGGCACATTATTCTAGTCAATAAGATTTATTATGAAGATGGGATTAAAAAACCATTAAAGAGCATATCTGTGAAGCCTTTGGTGTCTGCTTCTTACGCCCAGTTTGGGGTGGATGCTGGGGGATAGAATATTGGGCGTCCGCAATGGCATGCGCTCACGACCCTATATTCGTGGAGACCTAATCTTGTGGTAAGCATATACATATATTGCATATTGAAGGACTTACTACGACTTAGGATTGAACCTACTATGTGGCGAAAGTTATGAGTAGTGTAGCTTGTCTTGAGTGGGTTACTTGGAATGATTGATCCATTTTGAATTAGTTTTAGCTAGACTAATTTGAAAATCGCAATCTGAAACTGTACCTGCAAAAAAGAATTAATAATAAATCAGTTGGTGGGGAAATCCCCTAGAGTGCATCATTAAATGGGATTGCAGTGCGTACTAAGTGGTAATCAAGTCGTACGGATAGGAAACGCCGTACCTGTTTCTTTAAAGGGGAACCGCATACATGGTAACGTGTATGGAGAAACTGGTGAAATACAACTTGACCTAAGACGCAAAGTTTACTATTAAAATGGCCATCGATTTCAACATAAAAATAGGACGTAGGTCCTTTTTTTGTACATAATATTTAGAAATGTAAAATATTACATTTTGTTAATTCAATTTGATGTTATTAGTGATATAATATTGCTGGTTTAAGGAGAAATATAAAATGAAATTATCAATTATAGTACCTTGTTATAATGAGGCTAAAAATGTTAAATTAATATACAATTGTATCAGCAAAGACTTTAAGAATATTAAAAGTTATGAAATAATTTTTATTAATGATGGTTCTAAAGATGATACCTATAAAGTTTTAAAAGATATTTGTGAAAATGCTAAAGAAAATATTAAGGTCATAAATTTTTCTAGAAATTTTGGAAAAGAAGCAGCAATGTATGCCGGACTTGAAAATTCAGTAGGAAAATATGTTTCAATTATTGATGCTGACATGCAACAAGACCCAAAGTTAGTTTTAGATATGGTTGATTACCTTGATAATAACGAAGAATATGATGCAGTCGCAACATATCAAGAACAACGAAAAGAAGGAAAAACATTGACCTTTTTTAAGTCGTGTTTTTATAAAATTATGAATAAATTATCAGATACAGAGTTTGTTCAAGGCGCAAGTGATTTTAGAACATTTAGGAGAGGCATGGTGGATTCTATTCTTTCAATGAAAGAATACTTTAGATTTTCTAAAGGTATATTCTCTTGGGTGGGGTATAATACATATTATATGCCATATACAGTCAAAGAAAGAGCGAATGGAACAAGTAGTTGGTCTTTTATCAAACTTTTTAGATATGCGGTTGAAGGAATCGTATCATTTAGCACGGCTCCTCTAAAAATTGCTACTTTTGTAGGTATAACTTCGTCTATATTATCTGTTTTTTATTTAATTATTGTAATAATTCAGAAGATTTTCTATGGCATTGCAGTATCTGGATATGCTACAATAGTAGTATTACTATTGCTACTTGGTGGAATTCAATTGTTTTCTCTTGGAATAGTTGGTGAGTATATTGCAAGAACGTATGTAGAAACTAAAAAAAGACCAATATATATTGCTAAAAATACAATTAATAATAAAGATAAATAGAGGTTATTATGAAAAGAAAATTAGAAAAGAAAAAAGACAAGAAAAAAAGCTCAAATGCTGGTTGGATAATTAAAATAATTATTTTAGCTTTTGTTATATCTGTTACATTTTCATTTGCATCAGAGACGATTCTCTCTAATGTCGGAATGGTGGTTGGAATACTGGTTTTATTATTGTTTGTGCTATTAGGAGTTATCTTTGATATGATAGGTGTATCTGTAACTAGTGCTGATATAGGCCCATTTAATTCAATGAGTGCACAAAAAGTAAGAGGTGCAGATATTGCTGTCAAGTTTATAAAAAACGCTGATAAAGTATCTTCTTTCTGTAATGATGTGGTAGGGGATATATGTGGAATTATTTCAGGTTCAGCCGGCATAATAGTCGCTTCATTAGTGGCTAATGAATTTGATTTGCCAAAATTTTATGTAACTTTAGTTGTTACTGGTATAGTAGCTTCATTAACGATAGGAGGTAAAGCTTTAGGTAAAGGAATTGCGATAAGCAATAATGTTTCTATATTACATGGCTTTGCTGAAATAGTATCTATATTTTATAACGGAAAGAAATAAGTATTATTTCTTTTTTTCTTTTTATGTGTTATATTTATATTAACAATATAAGTACCAGTAATATAGGGAGTGATTTTATGCTAATATTTTTTTTACTATTAATAATAGATGGGCTGTTTTTTTTATCGATAGATTTTAAAAGTTTTAATAAAGAATATCTTTCAAAGAATAATACAGCAATAATTAAAGGAATATTTATAATAATAGTGTTTTTTAGTCATATAAATAGTTATGTAATTTATGATGATTTTGTAGACAAGCCTATAATGAAAATTATCCAATTGTTAGGGCAATTGATGGTGACGTTATTTCTCTTTTACTCAGGCTATGGAATATACGAATCAATTAAAAAGAATAAGGAGAAGTATATAAGCAGCATGCCGAAAAAAAGAATATTTAAGACGTTCTTTGAATTTGGTCTTGTTATATTAACTTTTGCTGTAATAAATAGTGTTTTAAAAATCCATTTTAGTTGGTCGACTTTTTTATTATCTTTTATTGGATGGGAGAGTATAGGCAACAGTAATTGGTATATATTTGCCATACTATGTTTATATTCCATTTGTTATGTGTCATTCAAAATCTTTAAAAAAAATGATTTTCTGGCAATTTTAGGTGTTATGTTTTTAACTTTTATTTATATATATTATATAGAAAGATTTAGAGCTCCTCACTGGGTAGATACAAGCCTTTGCTTTACAGCTGGACTATTTTACTCATATTTCAAAGATAAAATAGAAAAAATTGTACAAAGATCTAATCAAACCTATTATATATTTATTGCAACAACTTTTTTAGTTTTTGTTTTCTTATTCTTTTATCGAAGTAATGGTGTAGTTATTTTTAATATTGTATCAATAATTTTTTGCTTGTTAATTATTTTAATAACTATGAAGATTTCTATTAAAAGCAAATTGCTATTATGGTTTGGAAATAATTTGTTTTGGGTATATATATTGCAAAGAATTCCTATGACTGTTTTTGACAAGTTTGGATTATCAAGTTATAACAAAGATATATATTTTATAATATGCCTTTTATCAACTATAGTATTAACTATAATTTACAGTAAAGTTGTTCCTGTTATTGAACAAAGGACGTTGTTTAAAATTAAAAAGTAGTAATTATTACTACTTTTTATTGACTTGTTTTCTTTAAACTGCTATAATTATAATGTAGTAATAATTACTAGATTAGGAGAAATATTTTGAAAAAATCATATCAAAGAGATATTATACTTAAAGTAGTCATAGATTCGTGTGATCATCCAACTGCTGAACTTGTCTATAATAGAGTTAGAGACATCATACCAAATATTAGTTTGGGCACAGTATATCGAAATTTAAATACTTTAGCAGACAACGGATATATAAAAAGAATAGGCGTGTCAAATAATCAGGACAGATTTGATAAAACAACTATGCCACATCATCATATAAGATGTATTTTGTGTGATAGTGTAAAAGATGTATTTTTTGATACTTCGGAAGAATTTTATGATAAAATAGAGTTAGAAACTAAATATAAGATAATATCAAAGGATTTGGTTTTTGACGGTATTTGCCCTAATTGTATAGGAAAAGGAGAATAGATAATATGGAATTAAAAGGAACAAAAACAGAAACAAATTTATTAACTGCATTTGCTGGAGAAAGCCAAGCAAGAAATAAGTATACTTATTATGCTTCAAAAGCAAAAAAAGAGGGATATGAACAAATAGCTTCAATCTTTGAAGAAACAGCACAAAATGAAAAAGAACACGCTAAACTATGGTTTAAAGAGTTACATGGTGGCGAAATAGGAGATACTATTACAAATTTAAAAGATGCTGCAGCTGGAGAAAATTATGAATGGACAGATATGTATGCTACTTTTGCTAAAGAAGCAGAAGCAGAGGGATTTGGAAGAATTGCTAAATTATTTAATGGTGTAGCTGCTATAGAAAAACGTCATGAAGAAAGATACAGAAAGTTATTAGCTAATATTGAAGGCGAAACTGTGTACGAAAAAGATGATGAAAATACTATGTGGATATGCCGTAACTGTGGACATGTACATTTTGGTAAAAATGCACCAAAAGTTTGCCCTGTATGTGCTCATCCACAAGCTTATTTTGAAGTTTTAAAAGAAAACTATTAATATAAAAAAGCACGTTAGTGCTTTTTATTATTGTAATAAATGTATTTATAACTATAATATTATTATTTAGGTTTATACTTATATTATAATTAAATTTTAAAAAATAGTATAAAAAGTATTGTCAATGATTGATGGATTTGATATAATCTATTTGTCGTTTGACATGGCGATGTAGCTCAGTTGGCTAGAGCAACCGGTTCATACCCGGTAGGTCGTGAGTTCGAATCTCTCCGTCGCTACCAAATAGATAAACTAATCTAAACTTAATTGTTTAGATTTTTTTGTACATTATATCTTAGAAAATATGAAGATTTTAAAAAATATGATATAATAATTTATATATGAAAGAGGTGCAGTATGAATATAGCAATAATATTTGCTGGCGGTACAGGTCAAAGAATGGGTAGTTCTATACCTAAACAGTTTTTAGAGATTTATGGAAAGCCAATTATTATACATACATTAGAGAAATTTCAATATCACGATGAAATTGATAAAATATATATTGGGTGTAAAGAAGAATTTATACCATATCTTAAAGAACTAGTAGAAAAGTATCATATTACTAAGGTATTTTCTGATGGCATTTTACCTGGTGGTGATTCTGGACAAGATACAATATACAAAGTTTTAAAAAGAGCTTCTGAAAATAATCCGGATGATTCTATTGTTCTTATTCATGATGGAGTAAGACCTTTAATTACTAGTGAAGTTATATCAAAAAATATTGAAGGTGTAAAGAATAACGGTACAGCTATTACATGTACTCCTTGTTTTGAAACTCCAGTAATGAGTTTCGATGGAAAAACAGTTTCTGAAACTCCAGCTAGACAATATATGTATACAGCCCAAGCTCCACAAAGTTTTGTTTTAAAAGATATTTTAGATGTTCATGAACAAGTTAGATTAACTGATCCTAATTATACTGGATCAGGAATAGTTGATTCATGTACTCTTGCTAGAAGCGTTGGAAGAGAAGTTTGCATAATTGAAGGAAATCGTGGAAACATAAAGGTTACTACACCTAATGATTATATTGATTTGTTAGCAAGATTGAATGCTGAAGATCAAAAACAAATTTATACTTTATTAGAAGCAGAAAAAGTAAAAAGAAAATAATTTAAGGAGATAATATGAATAGAATAATAGAAGAAGATACAATTCAAATAATTAAAGATAATCCAGAATTGCTTAAAATGAGTAATAAAACTTTTATGATAACAGGTGCAAGTGGAATGATTGGTTCATATTTTGTAGAAACTCTATTAAAATTAAATGAAATTTATTCTACTAATATTAATATAGTGGCAGTTGTTAGAAATCCGGACAAATTGTCTACTGAAATAAGAAGCAACAAAAATGTTGAAGTTTTAATCCATGATGTAACAGATAGTTTTAATTATGAAAATAAAATAGATTATATAATTCATGCAGCATCTCCTGCTAGCCCAGCAATAATGAGCAAATTTCCATTTGAAACTAATTTGGCTAATACTGTTGGTACTGCAAATACTTTGAAACTTGCAATCAAGAATAATGTTGATGGATATCTTTTTGTTTCTTCACGTGAGATATATGGTCAACCAAGTGTTGGTCAAGAATTCTTTGAAGAAAATGGAAAGTATGGAGAAGTAGATCAATTAGTACCTAGGAATGGGTATGCTGAAGGAAAAAAAGCAGCTGAAAATATGTGTGTAGGTGTTCATGAAGAATATGGTATTAATACAAAAATAGTGCGTTTAGCGCATACGTATGGACCTGGAATGTCTATATATGACGGTAGAGTTCAAGCGGATTTCTTAAAGAATATTATGTTTGGAGAAAATATAGTAATGAAGAGCAAAGGAGAAGCTGTTAGAACTTATACTTATATAAGTGATGCTGTAAATGCTATGTTCAAAATACTTTTAAACTCTAGTGATATTGTCTATAATATAGCTGATGAAAATTCAAAAGTTTCTATAAAGGAATTGGCAGAAACTTTGGTAAGTATTTCGCCTACCAAAGGTACAAAATTAATTATAGATATTCCAAAAGAAGATCCTAATGCTAAAGGAAATGCCTCATTTACTTTAGGAATATTATCTACAGAAAAGTTAAGAAAAGAATTAAGCTGGTTACCTAAATATAATGTAAAAGATGGTTTTAAAAGAACTATGGAATATCTAGCCATAGAGATGAAAAGGCAAAAAATAGAAGAAGATCAAAAAAAAATGATAAAAAGTAAGTAGAATATGCTTGCTTTTTCTTTTATTTTATTCATTTTTTTGTTATAATACATATATAAAGTAGGTGCAACATGAAAGTAGTAGAGAAAAATAGGGACTCAAATTTTGAATTATTAAGAATAATAGCTATGTTTGCAATTACAGTCATTCATGTTATTATTCATGGTTGTGTTATTGAAAATGTTTCTGGGATGACACAAACAGTATTAGTTTTTTTAGAGTGTATTGTATATTTGTTTGTTAATACATTCATTTTAATTGCTGGTTATTACCAATGTACCAATACGTTTAAACTGAAAAATTTATTTCGAATTAATAATGCAATGTGGTTTTATAGTGTTGTTATTTTAGGCATTATTTATATATTTAATTTATGGCCTTTATCAAAAGGCGAACTGATTGAGGCTGCACTGCCAATACAGTATGAAGGTGCTTGGTTTGCAAAATTATATTTAATATTATATTGTGTTTCGCCAGTACTAAATATAATTATTGAAAAGGTTAATCAAAAAGAACACACAAAATTAATTATAGTAGGACTATTATTGTTTAGTTTTTTACCTACTTTAACTTATCAAGTTACGTATAACAATGCCTTTGGATTTTCATTAATTAATTTCATTCTTTTATATTTTATAGGAGCATATTTTAGAAAATATTCTATAGATAAAAGTAGAATTATGGAAGTGTATAGTAAGAACAAACAAAAATTCATTATATTTGCTATACTTGTTATTTCAATAGTATTTAACTTTTTATTAAATCGTTTTGGTAATACTTTTGGTAACAGTGGATTACAAGGGGAACTTAGAAAAATTTTATCTATGGAGACTTTCTCTTATGATAATCCATTAGTTATTCTAGGAAGCACATGTATTTTTTTACTATTTTGGTATAAAGATTTTAGCTCTAAATTATGTAATAAAATAGCTGGTCTAACATTTGGAATTTATTTAATTCATGATAATTATACATTAAATAATTTTTTATATAAGTGGTTTGGATTTGCAACCGAGACAAATGTAGGTTATAGTAATGGCAGTGGTTATATGCTTATTATTAAAATATTTTTAACAGCAATGATAGTTTTTGTAGGATGTGCAATTATTGAATATATTAGACAACTAATTTTTAAATTTATTTACAATAGGAAATTTTCGACTGCAATTAGAGAAAAGTTCTATCTATTTATAAAAAGTTTTTAATCGAAAAATAAAAAGAAATCAAAATTTATTGTTTGCTTTCTTTTTTTGTTGTATACTATTTATAGTAGAGTAGCGAGGGTGGACATGAGAATTTTTGGAGTGGAATATAAAAAAATTGACTTTAATGAGAGACGCATTGAAAGTAATAAGATTGTTAACAAAATAATTTTAAAATACAGTTTAGTTTTCTTTTCTTTATATTATCTTTTTATTTTATTTTATGATCCAAAAGGTGCTTATTTTAACTATAGTAATTTAAGTTTACTTTATTTTTTTGGATTTTATACTTTGTTAAAATTAGCTATAACCTTATTTCATTTTAGATATTGTGAAGCTAGTGAAAATATAAATAACAATAAAATGATTTGTTTTATTATGGCAATACTTGATTTACTTTTGCTTAGTAGTTTGGGTTTTATTGGTAAAACAGGTTCTACAGAAGTATTTCTTAATTTTTGCTTATTTGTTATTGCTAATGATGTTGTAATTACATATATTGCTCCTAAATATAGTTTTTCATCAGTTTTTATATATGTATTATTGACAGAGGTATTATTCTTTATATTACCTATATATCCAGATATCCCGTCTTATACAAATTCTATTATATTGTTACTTCTTCCTTTTAGTATAATGCTAGGATTAACTTCGGAAAAAGAAATAATTGAGAAATATGGTAAGGCTAAAGATTTTGGGCATTTATTATTATATACTTTTGTTTATATATGGATTATTTTTAGTTTATTAAGTTCAGGTTTGACTAAATATAAACTAAGCATTATGAATAATGATTCTATGGAAGATAAAATTAGCAGAGGGGATTTACTTATTATAAGAGATATTACTAAGCTTGATGTGGGTAATTTAAATGTAAATGATATAGTTCAGTTTAATTATAAAGGTTATACACTTACACATCGCATTATAAAGAAAAACAATGCTGAAGTTTTAACTTTTACTACTATGGGAGATAATAATAGTGGTTATGATTATCCAGATACTGAAGTAAATCAATTAGTTAGTAAAGTTGAGTATGTTATCCCCCATATGGGTAATCTAATTGATAAAATTTTTGGAATTAACTAAACTAACATCAGTTTAGTTTTTTTTAATTTATATAAACTACTGGCTATTGCAATACGCAACAAATTGCTCTTAAATGTACCAAATTTAAGTAAATCAAGTGGGAATAATCAAATAATAGTCTAACTTGGAAAAAAGCTTATAATAGGTAATATTATTAAAATAAGCACTAGTAGTTTTATGAAATAATTAATTTCTTTTATATAGTATATTTTATATTAAAAAATTAATAAAAATAGTAAATTTACTCTTGCTCGTAAACTATCTTTTAGTGTATACTATTAATAGTTTATTTGACTCGTTGGTGAAGTGGTTTAACACGCCGCCCTCTCAAGGCGGTATTCATGGGTTCAAAACCCATACGAGTTACCATATAAATATAAATCATTCTAGCAATAGAATGATTTTTTTGTTATAATTATATTAAAGATAGGGAGGTTAGGTATGAAATTATTTAGAAATAATAAAGTTTATGTTCAAATGAACGATGTAATGTTTGCTATGAATCATAGTAATGCTATTCCAGCAGTTGTAATTAATCAAATTTTTAAAGATGTGGTCATTGTTACAAGCGAAAATAGAATGGATTTTGTTAGCTTTGATGATAAAGCTGCTATTGATTATTTTAGAAAACTTGATTTTATTGTAAATTATGATGATTATAAAAATTTGTCTATTGAAGAGTTAGATGCTAAAGCGGCAGAACTTATAGATAAAATAGGAATTGTCGCCGAAAAATATAACAGTCTTAGCGAGGAAAAGAGGGCTAAACATCAAGATTTAGTTGATGAACATGAAAAACTTGAATATGTAATTAATTATTTATCCGAGATAAGAGGAATAAAATTAGGTACTAATCATATGGATATACCTGGAGAAATTTTAGATAATATACCAGTAGAAATAACTGATACTGAGTTTGCTACTAAAACAAATGAACCTAAGAAAAAAAGTATTAAAACTTTTATTAAAGAAAAAGTATTTAATAAACGATAATTTAAATAGGGGGTAAGTATGGCAAATTATATTCTATCTATAGATAAAGGAAAAAATATTTATGATGAGATAAACTGGAATAAAATTCCTAAGTTTTCTAGTCTTGATAATCATTTACTTAATGATGTTGATAGTTTTACGACATCTTTTAAAAGTGCAGAGGACTTAAAAGAAACATTAATTAGTAATGGTCTTATGAGTATAGACGATTATAATAAAAAATTATGCATTAGATATAAAAGCCGTGGTAAAACCAAAAAATTGGGGTATGGTGTTGCTTATAGTGATGATAGGATGTTCTTAGATGAAGTCTATATTTCTTATTATTTGGAATCCAATGCTAATAATTTAGAACTTTTAGATAAGTTATGCAATCATTATCGTAATAGTTATATACAAGGTTCTAATATAAACGCCATTAGAAACTATATTAACGATGTCAGAAATAACGTAGAATTTTGTCCTGAAGATATTGACCATATTCATAGTTGTTTAAAAGATTTTGTTATTAGAGAAGTATATTCTTATGATGCTTCGACTTATACATATAAAGTAGATAAGAGTGGTAATCCTATTCTAAAGTACAAAGGTATTCATGATTTAGGAATGTTCTTTGCCTGTGATAAACGTAAGAAAATGAAAAAGGAAGTAGAAAAAGAAACTCCAAAAACCGAACCAAAGGTTATGAAGATAATACCAGCAGAAAAACAAAAAGTTAAAGTAAAAACTTCAAAAAAAGATCCTATTCCAGGACAATTGAGTTTATTTGATTAAAAAAGGACAATTTTATTTTTGTCCTTTTTCTTTTTCAAAATCATTGATTTTAGATTCATATCTAGCCACTCTAGAGTATTCTTTTGTTAAGAATTCTTCATTTTTTAAGAATGTAGTTGGCTTAAATATTTTACTTCGATTGTTTTCTAATTTTTTAATGATATCATTTTTTTCTTGAATGATAACTTCTTTTAGTTCATCTATATATTTTTGTTCTACTTTTTCAAGAAATTTGTTAAAATCAGGAATACTTAGTACCCTAAGTGCTTTATATATCATACTGTTATGACATCTAATAATACCAGGCAATCCTTTTTCTATTTCATTTAATTTAATAGTTATGTTATCTTTTATAATACTATTTTCTGTTTCAAAAAGAATTTCTTTAAAGTTACTTATTTGACTAGCAAAAAAATTTCTTTGATCTATTTTGATGTCAATTAATTCTTTAATACTTTTTCTTCTGCCGGCATTATTATATTCCATTTGAAGTAGAGAATTATCTTTTAATATACTTGGATTATTTACTAATATACTATCTATATGACTATCAACTTCTAAATAATCTTTGGTATTTTTATATGCAGCATAGTTTTCTTTAGCTTGAAACTCTTTTAGAAAATCAAACTTACTAAATAGGGGATTATCAACTAAAGCTTTAGCCATATTGTCAGTTTCTTCATTTAAATTTATTTCGCTACTGAAATATAGTTTGTTTTGATTATAAAAGTTATTATCTTCTTTGAATATAATTCCTTCTTTAATAAAGCGATACATTTTATCGTCATAAGTAATTGAGTGTTCATTACTTTTTCTAATGTGTTTTTGTAAAGCTTTAAAGCAGGTATTTAATAAGTATATTAAAGCTGTTTCATTACCTTTATCTTTTTTAATTATATTAAATAATCCTAAATTAATATATATGTTATTAGAATAACTATCTACTATTTCAAAATCTATATATTTTATATAGGGATTATTTTTGATTAATTTTGTTTTCTTTTTATTTACAATAGTAATACCTTTTACATTAGGCTTTAAACCATGTTCTATAGCTTCTTTTCTAATAATATAGGTAATAAACCACCTTTGCTTATTAAGTGAGTCTAGATAGTCCTTTAATATTAAATTAGCATATATAGAAGATATTTCTAGTTCAATAGGATTCTTATAATCTAAAATATCTATATTATTAGTAGCATATTTTTCAATAATAGATAGATTTTTTTTAGATGCTATTATTTTTTTTACAGTATTTAGATAGTCTTTAAATAAAAGGTTAGTTAAAACAAAAGCATATTTATCATATAAATCACTTTTCTTAGATAACTTTACTATCATAGGGTGAAGGAGAATAATTTCCTCAGGCTTATCTTTTAATTCTTTTATTAAAATATTGTTTATATAGGCTTCTAATAAATCACCATTTAATTTATTATTAATGTCTTTTATATCACTATTAAGTGCTTTATAAAGGCTCTCTTTAAACTCTTTACTGTTATCTTCTGTAAATAAAATGTCATCCATATATATGCCACCTCTAGTATGTATTATAACAAAGATGTGAAGATATATCAAAACTACTTTACAAAAATATACAAAAAAAGGAATATTAAAATATTCCTCTTATTTCATTATCATCAATATACATATTATTAGCTGCTGGCATTTTAGATAAACCAGGCATTGTCATTATACTTCCAAGATATACTACAATAAACCCTGCACCAGTCTGGCACTTTATTTTATCTACTGTAATTGAATATGGAGTAGGGTATCCTAGCATACTTGCATCATTACTAAGTGAGTACTGCGTTTTAGCAATACATATTGGATAATTACTGAATCCCAAATCTTCTATACTCTTTATAATCTCTTTGGCATTATCTGTAAATTCCACATTAGAAGCTCTATATATATCAGTACATATTTTGGTTATTTTATTTTCTATACTATCATTTAATTCATATAAGAATTTAAAATCACTTTCGTTATTACATATATTAACTATTTTTTCTGCAAGACTGATAGAACCATTACCACCATTTGTGAAGGAATCACATATATCAAAAGGAATGTTAATACTTTCAATATAATCTTTTACATATTTTATTTCTTCTTCAGTATCTGTATTAAATTTGTTTAAACAGACTATTATATTATTTGTATATTTCATTACATTTTCAATATGTGTTTTTAAATTAATGATTCCTTTTTCTATATAATTTAAATTTGGATTACTAATTTCTTCTTTAGGACAATAACCATTATATTTTAATGCCTTAATTGTAAAATTAATAACTACACAGTTAGGTTTAAAACCATTACGGCATTTTATATCAAAGAATTTTTCTGCTCCTAAATCTGCTCCAAAACCGGCTTCAGTTATTACATAGTCGGCTAAAGATAAGCCAAGCTTGGTTGCAATAACACTGTTACAACCATGAGCTATATTAGCAAATGGTCCACCATGTATAATAACAGGATTGTTTTCAAGTGTTTGAACTAAATTCGGTTTAATAGCATCTTTAAGTAATATAGCCATTGCATCTACACAGCCTAACTGTCTAGCAAATACTGGCTTTTTATCGAAAGTGTATCCAATTAAAATATTTCCTAGTCTTGTTTTTAAATCAGATAGAGAAGTGGCTAAACAAAATATAGCCATTATTTCACTAGCTGCTGTTATATTAAAATGTTCAGTTCTATTATCTAGTTTAACATTTCTTAGAGCTCTATCATTCATATCCATACATCTATTAAACAAAATACTGTCTGGATCAATGTTTAATTCATTACCTTGAAAAATGTGGTTATCTAATATAGCACATAGTAAGTTATTACTACTTGTTATGGCATGAAAATCACCAGTAAAATGTAAATTTATATCTTCAGATGGTACTACTTGAGCATGACCACCTCCAGTAGCACCACCTTTAATGCCAAACACTGGTCCTAAAGATGGTTCACGAAGAACAGCTAAACTATTTACTCCAATTTTGCATAAGGCATCATGAATTCCGATACTAATAGTAGTTTTTCCTTCACCATATGGTGTTGGATTAATGCTAGTAACAAGTATAAGTTTTCCTTTCTTATTACTTTCATCTTTATTGATTTTTGCTTTATATTTACCATACATTTCTAAGTTGTCTTCTTCTAAATTTAACTTTAAAGCAATATCCCTAATGTTTTCTAATTTTGAATTATGTGCGATTTCTAAGTCTGTCATATCATCACCTCAAAATAATTATATACAAAAACCATATTAAAAACAACAACAAGACCTTATTTTCAGAAATTATAGGGGGTATAATCAATAAATATAATATAAAATAAGGGCTAAAGTCGGAAAGAACTTGCAAATTTATATACTTGTGTTATAATAAAATAATCTAAATTTGTAGGGAGGTTTTGAAAATGATAGTTAATAAGTTATTAAGTATAAAAAAAGACAATAATATAATACTATATAAAATATCTTTTGATGACGAAAAACTATACGAATTTTTAAACCAATTAGACGAAAGATATACAAAAACAGAAAATGATGTTATAGAAACTACTTTTGTAGGATTAAGACCACTTAATTATGGTAAATACGATTCTATGAAAGATATATGTATAGTAAAAGAACAAGGACTTCATGAAACAAGAAAAGAAAAAGAAAGTAAAGAGTACTTTAAATCATTAGGAGGTTCTACAAAAGAGTGGGACTTCTTATCTGAAGAAGAAAAAATGATATTTATGCCAATTGAAGGGGTTCGCAAGGGCAAAATGAAATTAGAAGTGATTTATCCTTCAGTATTATGTAAAACTATTAAGGATACATTTTTACCAGAAGATCCAAAGAAAATTATTATAGATGGAACTAGTTTAACTAAACTATCAAATCATATCTTAGGTATACCAAATATGTTTTATTACGATAAAACAATTGACTTAGAAGAAAATAAAAAAAATTGGGATGATCCAGGCAGAGCATTCTTTTCTAAAGAAGATTATAATAATTATTTAAATCGTTCTGCAAGAAGTATAAATAAAAATGATGTTAGAATAAGTAAGAGAGAAGCTAAAAATATTTATAATGATTTAGGAGAAATTCTTTATAAGCTTCAAAGTGTGTTATATTGTGAGCAAATTGGTATGTTTCCAATGGACTTAAAATTATCACCAGAATTTGAAATTTTAAAGAGGTTTGCTATAAGAAATGAAAGATTTGAATGGTTAGATAGAAAACTTGATATAGCTGGGATAGATTATGATGGTGGTGCAATAATCAACGAGATGAGCGCTCACATATGTAGTAATTATGATTTAGATGGTGCTAGAACAGAAGAAAAAATATTAAACAGAATTGATAGAAAGTCAAATGAAATAAAAAGATTAGTAGGTATTAACATTGCTACTAGTGATGAAGAAGAACCAATTGTTCTTACTGATGATGTTCATGAACTTACTAAAAAAATAAAAGCAGCTTAGGCTGTTTTTTTCACGTCAAATTCACAACTTTTATGATATAATATTTATAGTAATTAAAAGAGGGTGAAATCTTGAAGAAGTGTGCATTAATAATTAATCCTAATAGTGGTAAGGATTTATCAGAGGATTATATACTTGATTATCAAGAAATATTAAAAAAACATGATTATGAAACGATTGTGTATTTTACTGCGCGTGGTAAACATGCGACTGAAATAATAAGTAATCTTGATAATAATATAGATTTAGTTGTATCTGTTGGTGGTGATGGGACTTTTAATGAAGTTGTTACTGGCAATCTTAAAAGAAAAGAACCGTTTTTGTTGGCTCACATACCGCTTGGTACAACAAATGACATTGGTGCTATGTTCGGTTATGGCAGCGATGTACTTGAAAATTTAAAGTTAGCTTTAGAAGGAACAGTTAAAAATATAGATATTTGTACTATAAACAAAAAACCTTTTGTTTATGTAGCGGGTTTTGGTAAATTTATGAATGTTCCTTATGAAACACCACGTACTTTAAAAAGTAGGTATGGTCATTTAGCATATGTTATAGAAGGACTTAAAAATTTTATAGTTCCTACCGAATTATATGATTTATCTTATAAAATAGGTGATAAAGTTTATAATGGTCAGTATTCATTTATGCTTATATCTAACGCTAATAGAATAGCTGGAATCAATAATTTTTATAAAGATGTTAAATTAGATGATGATCAATTTGAAGTAATACTTTGTAATTTAACTAAGAAAGCTGATATTGTTAAATCATTATATATGATAGCAACTTCTAATATAACTGAAGCTAAAGGATTTGAGTTTTATAGACTTAATGAACTTGAAATTAAATTTAATGAGATACCAGAAAATGCTTGGTGCATTGATGGTGAAAGATTAGATGATGAAACAACAACTTATAAAATAGAAATAGTAAAAGATTTTAGTATTTTAATGCCAAAGAAGAATATAAAGAAGTTATTTGTAAATAAATAATTGTTTCTTCTTTTTTGAAAGGGGAATAACATGAATTATCAAGTCAAATTAGATGAAATAATTGAAAAAATATCAAAAGATGGTAAGGTCCCAAAATTATTACTCCATGCTTGCTGCGCTCCCTGTTCTAGCTATTGTATAGAGTATTTGTCTAATTATTTTGATATAACTATATATTATTATAATCCAAATGTCGAACCTGAAACAGAGTTTGAAAAAAGAGCTAATGAAATGCAAAAATTTGTTAGTACTTTTGAAGCTAAAAATCCGGTTAAATGTGTTATAGAGCACTATGATAGTAAAGAGTTTGAAGATGCTATAAAAGGTCATGAGGAAGATCCAGAAGGTTCTTATAGATGTTTTATTTGCTATAGATTACGTATGGAAGCTGCCGCTAATTATGCAAAAGATCATGATTTCGATTATTTTACTACTACGTTATCTATAAGCCCTTATAAAAATAGCAATAAGCTAAATGAAATAGGGCAAGATTTAGAGAAAGAAATAGGTGTTAATTATCTATTTGCAGATTTTAAAAAGAAAAACGGTTATAAAAGAAGCATCGAATTATCAAAAGATTATAAATTATATCGTCAGGATTACTGTGGATGTAAATATTCAAAGATTGCTCGCGACAAAAGAGAAATTTTAAAAGCGGAAAAAGCAGAAAAAATTAAAGAAGAAATGTCTGAAAAAGAAGATTCTACTCAAAAAGCAACTGATAATGAAATAGTTAGAGACAATATAGCAAATTTATATAATAATTCTTATAATAGAACTATAATAAAAACTAAAAAAAGAGATAAAGATCCAGATATGTTTAAGTTTCATGATATTAAAAGAAGGGATTTAAATAAACTTAGTTTGTTTAAATTGGTATGGAATTTAATTAAATTATTATTTCTTATAGCTGTTTTAGTAGCAGGTGTATATTTGCTGTTTAGAACTATACCAAAGAAAAATGAGGTTTTGATTCCAACTGAAGAAAATGATGCTACTATTTCTGAATTATATATATATGGTAATCATATGAATTTAAAAGGTAACTTAACTTGTGATAAAGAGGAAATAAGTGATGTTAATCTTGTTATGGTTGGCAGTGATAATACTGTTGAATATGATTTAAAATATGAAATAGGTGCAGATAATAATATTAATTTTTATATAACTGATACTTTAAATACAGGTTTTTTACTTGATAATATGATAATAGATAATTATGTTCTATTCATTAAAGTAGTAGCTGATGAAAAGAGTTCTTATTACTCTTTAGATAACAACAGTGGTTATGATGATACTACGTATTATGGTATATCAAACGATAATATAAGCAAGAAATTTGTTATTACTAATGAGTCGAAATATGATAGTATGGCTATTAATATTAGTAAATCAACTGATGATGTATACGATATTATAATTGACCCAGGACATGGTGGATCAGATGTAGGAGCTTGCTATAATAAAAAATGCGAAACTGACTACACATTATTGCTTTCTAACATACTAAAAGAAGATTTAGAAGATGCAGGCTTTAATGTAGCAATAACAAGAGATGAAGATGAATGGATAGATAAGTATGGTGATGATGGCAGAGTAACTAAGGCTTATGAAAGTAATGCCAAAATGCTTATATCAATTCACTTAAATTCTAGTGAAGTAACACAAAATGGTTTTGAATTATATACTTCTAATAATATCGATTATACATTTGCTAGAAGTTTGGTTTCAGCACTGGATAAAGTAAGTGATTTTACTTACTCTTATAATCCATTTAAAAAAGTTGAAAGTGGGATATATACAAGGACTTTTGCAAATAGTGACCTAAATAATTTGCAAGCTGAATCTGAAGAAAAAGAATATGAGCCATTTGATGTCAGTTTAAGTACTAATTATTACTTTATGATACGTGAAACCGGTGGTTATATGACAGGAGCATATGTTGATGGCCGTGATGGTGAAGATGCCAATCCTTATGTTAATTCAAATAGAGGACTTGAAAGCTATATACTAGAACTTGGATATATAACTAGTCAAACCGATTTAGATTATATTGATAAATATAAAAAGGATTTTATGCAAAGTGTTAGTGATGTAATAACATCATATTATAATAAATAATTCACGATAAAGACACAAATGTATGTAATAATATACCGGAAAAAGAAATTAGTAGGTGATAATTTATGAATATATTAATAGTTGATGATGAAACATTAATAAGAAATGTTATTAAAGAATATTCAAAAAGTGAAGGATATAGTATTTTTGAAGCTAGTGATGGCATTGAAGCTATCGAGATGGTTAAAAATAATAATATAGACTTAGTAGTATTAGATGTAATGATGCCTAATTTAGATGGTTTTTCGGCTTGTAAAGAGATTAAAAAAATTAAAAGTATTCCAGTAATTATTTTATCAGCTAGAAAAGAAGAATATGATAAGTTAGCAGGTTTTGAACTTGGTATCGATGATTATATGACTAAACCATTTAGCCCAAAAGAATTAATGGCTAGAATTAAAGCTGTTAGCAAAAGAAATACTGTAGCCGACGAGTTTACTTACAAAACACTTGTTATTAATTATGCTGGTCATACTGTAAGTGTTGATAATAAGGAATTAAAATTAACTCCAAAGGAATATGAAATATTATGTTATTTAGTCCAAAATAAAAATATTGCAGTATCTCGCGAAACTATATTAAGTAAGCTATGGGGATATAGTTTCTTTGGGGATGATCGTACTGTAGATACACATATTAAAAAACTAAGAAATAATTTAGGAAAATATAGAGATTTAATTACTACTGTTCGTGGTATGGGTTATAAATTTGAAATTAGAGATAAATAGTATCAAAAATACAATATTAGATAGTTTTGATAAATTAAAAAAAGTAAAAACAAATAGTTTGAAATTTAAAATATGGTCATATTTAATTATCTTTTCTATTTTGATTTTACTTTTTCTTTGGATATTCCAAATATTATTTCTAAATAGTTTTTATGAACGAGCTAAAGTTAAAGAAATATCAAACACAATAACAACAATAAAAGCAACTTATGAAGATAATACTTTATATAATACTATTGATTCTGTTTCAAGAGATAATGGTATTTGTATTCAAATAATAACTAATAATGCAACAGTGTATGATTCAACTTCGTTTAATAGGGGATGTCTTCCTGATCAGTCAGTTAATGATTATAAAAAGGCTTTTATAAATAGTTTGCTTGATGAGGAAACATATAAACTTATTAATCCTAGATATGACAATGAAGTATTAATAAGAGCGATTAAATTAAATAATAATACTTATGCCTTTGTAAGTACTTCTCTAGAACCATTAGACTCAGCAATAGGAATCTTACAACATCAACTTGTAATCGTAACTTTTGTAGTATTACTCCTTTCTTTTATAGTCGCTTTCTTTATATCAAAAAAAATAAGTAAGCCAATTGAAAAGATTAATAAAAGTGCGACTAAAATGAGTAAAGGAGATTATGAAACAAGATTCTATATTGATGAAGATATTGATGAACTTAATAATCTAGTTGATACTCTAAATTTAACTACTAAAGAGCTTAGTAAAACAGAAGAACTTCGAAGAGAGCTTATGGCTAATGTTAGTCATGATTTAAAAACACCACTTACAATGATTAAAGCATATGCTGAGATGGTTAGAGACTTAACTTTTAAAGATAAAAAGAAACGTGATGAAAATTTAAATGTTATCATTGAAGAAACTGACAGACTTAATCTACTTGTTAATGATATTTTAGATTTATCAGTATTACAATCAAGAACTAATAATTTAGATGTTACTACTTTTGATCTTACAGATTTAATAAAAAACATCCTAAGAAGATATAAAATTCTTGAACAAAATAGTAAGTATAACTTTATATTTAATTATGATAAAGAATTGCTAGTTAAAGCTGATGCTCGACGTATTGAACAAGTTATATATAATCTACTTAATAATGCTGTTAACTATACTGGTGCTGATAAAAAAGTGTCAATAAACATTATTGATTTAAATAATAACAGTGCTAGAGTGGAGATTATAGATACTGGCAAAGGTATTAAAAAAGAAGAATTGAAACTTATATGGAAAAAATATTATAAAGTAGATAAGACGCATAAAAGAGATAAGATAGGTACTGGTATTGGTTTATCGATAGTTGAAAATATTTTAATTAATCATAAGTTAAATTATGGCGTTGAGTCTATAATTAATCACGGAACAACATTTTGGTTTGAAGTCAACAAGAGTAATAAATGATATATTATTTGATTTTTGTTAATTCAATTACTTTTATAATATGTGTTTATGATAAATTAATGGCTATTAAACATCGATATAGAATACCTGAAGATATATTGCTATTTTTGTCATTTATAGGGGGTACATTTGGCTTTGTACTTGGTATGTTTATATTTAGACATAAAACTAAAAAGATAAAATTTATAGCCTTAGAACCTCTATTTCTTGGTATGTGGATTTATATACTAATAAGAATGATTTAATCATTCTTTTTTTGTTCACCGAAAATCCATTTTAAATCCATTTTATTTTCACACAATATTTATATCATTAATATGAAAGGAGATAAAAAAATGTATATATTTAAAAATGCTTATTTAAATATTGTTAGAGCAAAAGGAAGAAACGTATTAATAGGACTAATTATTATGGCTATTACAGTAGGAGCTTGTATAACTATTACTATTAATAAGTCCGGAAATGCTTTAGTTAGTACTTACAAAGAAAGCAATCCTCTAGAGATATCATTAAATTTAGATGCTATGTCTTATAGAAATGCCACAGACGAAGAAAAGGAATCTTTTGAATTACTAAATGTAGATACTATTAATAAAATAGGAAATCTAGATATGGTAACAGGCTATTATTACACAATGCAAAGTAGTTTAAATAGTGATGATATTGACGCCATAAGCTATGATGAATTATTTGCTAAACCAAGTGGCAGTGAAGATACTGATACTACTAGTGGTGCAACTAATAGCACTACTAAACAAGCACCAACTGGTGGTGGAAACTTTATGTCATCAGGTGATTATACAATAGTCGCATATTCTAATATTTCTTATAATGAAGATTTTGTTGATGGAAATAAAAAGATTACTGATGGAACAATGATAGACAAAGATAATACTGATAATGATATTGTTATTAGTGAAGAGCTTGCTACTGAAAATGATTTAGCAGTTGGTGATACCATTACATTTATTAATACTAATGATGACACTGTTACTTACGATTTAAAAGTAGTGGGTATTTATGAAATTGTTAATGATACTACTACAAGTGCTGGTCCAGGTAGAATGCAAGGAAATAGTAGTAATCAAATTTATACAAATCTAACTGTATTAAATCAAATTATAGAAGATGATGGTACAGATACTGAATCATATTCAATGTCTAGTAGTATTTCATCAAATTTCTATATAGCGTATGAAGATTTAGATGTGTTTACTACTGCTGTTAGAGATTTAGGAGTTAGTGATTATTATACTATAAATACAAATGAAGATGAAATAACTGCAACTTTAGAACCAATAAAGAGTATAGCTAGTTTTTCATTAACATTCTTAATCGTTATATTAGTAGTTGGAGGAATAGTTCTTACTATTATTAACTTATTTAATATAAGAGAAAGAAAATATGAAATTGGTGTTTTAAGAGCAATAGGTATGACTAAAACAAAAGTAACTATGCAACTAGTTTCAGAAATATTTATTGTAGCTTTAGTAGCTTTGATTGTTGGAACAACAGCTGGTACACTTTTATCACAACCAGTAAGTAATTATATGCTTGCAAATGAGATAGAAAGTTATACTACAAGTCAAAATAATATTAGTGAAAACTTTGGCGGTGAAGGTTTCTCTAGACCAGGATTTAATGGTTCAGAAGATCAATCAAGTTCAAATGGTAGTCCTTCAAAACCAAGTGGCAACATGCGTGCAAACACAGTAAGTGCTGATGACTATGTATCATCATTAGAAGTACACACTGATTTTGTTACAATTATTGAATTATTTGGAGTTAGTCTCCTTCTTACTATTATAAGTGGAGTAACTGCTGTTATGTTTGTAAATAAATATGAACCAAATAAAATATTGCAGAATAGGGGGTAGATATGATGGCAATACTTGAAGTAAAAGATTTGAATTTTACATATGATGGTGAGAAATTTGTATTAAAAGATATTAATATGGAATTTGAAAATGGCATTATGTATGGCATTTATGGTAAAAGTGGAGCTGGAAAATCTACACTATTATCTCTACTTGCTGGCTTAGAAAAAACAAAAAATGGAACTATATCATATGATGGTCAAGATGTTGATTTTATCAGCCGTGAAAAATATCGTTCTAGTGCAGTTGGAATAATTTTTCAAAGTTATAACTTATTACCACAGTATACAGCTCTTGAAAATGTAATACTTTCAATGAATATTAGTGGTATTAAAGAAGATAATAAAGAAGAAAAAGCTTTAAAAATACTTGAAAAAGTTGGAATAGATACTGACAAAGCTAAAAGGCGAGTTTTACAATTATCTGGCGGGGAACAACAAAGAGTTTCTATAGCTAGGGCTCTTTCTTATGATTCTAAAATTATTCTTGCAGATGAACCTACAGGTAACTTGGATAAGGATAACGAAGATGAAATAATAAACATTTTAAAAGATCTTGCTCACAAAGAAAAGAAATGTGTGATTGTTGTCTCACATTCTCCTAATGTAAAAAAACATGTTGATAAGCTATTTATGCTTGATAAAGGCAAATTAAAAGATACTAACTAGTATCTTTTTTGTTATAATGTTAGTAGGTGATAACATGAAAGAAGAATATATTAACTTAACTATTGATAATGTTGATAAAGAACATATTTGCTGCGCTATTGCTGATAAAAAACATCAAGAAGGTGTTATTAGAAAAAAAGAGTTTCTGAAATCTCAAATACAAGAGGGACATGTATTTAGAAAACTTAATCAAAACGGTAAAGTATTTATCGAATATGGCAATTTAGAAAAGGAATTCGTTCCTGTAATAGGCAAAAACTATTTATATATTTATTGCTTTTGGGTAAGCGGAAGTTTCAAAGAAAAAGGATATGGTAAGCAGTTATTGGAGTATGCAATTAGTGATGCAAAAGCTAAAAATAAAAATGGTATCTGTGTAGTTTCTAGTAAAAAGAAATTACCATTTTTATCAGATAGAAGTTTTTTTGAAAAATATGGTTTTAAGGTAATAGATACAGCTGAACCTCATTTTGAATTACTTGCTTTAAATTTTAATAATGAACCAGCGCCAAAATTTACTGACAAGGCTAAAAGTAATACTATTGATGAAGATGGGCTAGTAATTTATTATACTGATGAATGTCCATATATAAATAATTGCCTGAAGGAAATAAGAGAAGTTTGCGAAGAAAAAAATATTGCTTTAAAATTAAATTATGTTAATACTGTAGAAAAGGCAAAAGACCTTCCTTGCTGTATGAATAATTTTGCTGTTTTCTATAATCGAAAATTCATTACACATGAATTACTTAACAAAGGTAGATTAATTAATTTTTTAAACTTATAAAAGAAAGATATATAGGTGATAATATGGAAAAGAAAGATTATAAAAAAGAATATAAAGATTTATATATGCCTAAAAATACTCCTAGTATAATAGATGTTCCTAAAATGATATTTATTATGGTAGATGGAAAGGGTAATCCTAATACATCAAAAGAGTATGAAAATGCCATGAATATTCTTTATGGACTATCATATACAATTAAAATGAGTAAGATGGGTAATAATAGTATTAAAGGCTATTTCGAGTATATAGTGCCTCCTTTAGAAGGGTTTTGGGATGGTGAAGATGGCTACTTTGATGGATTAAATATAGTTAATAAGGATAAGTTTATATGGACATCCTTAATAAGGCAGCCGGAGTTTGTTACTGAAGAAGTTTATAACTGGGCTTTAGAGCAGTTAAAGAAGAAGAAACCAGAACTTGATTATAGTAAGGTTAGATATGAAGTTTTAGAAGAAGGCAAATGTGTTCAAATAATGCATATAGGCCCATATGATACTGAAAGTGAAAGCATTACAAAAATGAATGAGTTTATTGTGAAAAATGGATATGTAAATGATTTTAGTAATGGAAGAAGACATCATGAAATTTATTTAGGCGATCCGCGTAAAACAAAATCAGAAAATCTAAAAACGGTTATTAGACATCCTATTAAAAAGATATAGCAATATAAATATATAAAAATACTAAGCACTTCATATATTAATGTATGAGGTGCTTTTATGAATGACTTAGTAAGCATGATATTGGGTATTTTTATTCCTTTTATTGGAACTATGCTAGGATCTAGTATGGTATTTTTATTGAAAAGAAATATCAAAGATAAAATAAACAAATTATTACTTGGCCTAGCTAGTGGTCTTATGATTGCCGCTTCTATATGGTCCCTTATTATTCCATCTACTGAGTCTGGCGGAATAATTATAGCAACACTGGGTTTTATAGACGGTATTATTCTAATGTTGTTTATTGATAATATAATAAGATTTTATAAACTGGAAGAAAATAAAAAAAACTCTATGTTGCTGCTTGCAGTTATTATTCATAATATACCAGAAGGAATGGCCACTGGAGTGGCTTTAGTAGGCCTTTTCAATGGAAATAGTGCAATTACATTAGCTGGCGTTTTTTCTCTTGCTATAGGCATTGCATTTCAAAATATACCAGAAGGGACTATTATATCAATGTCATTAAAGGGATTAGGTCATTCTAAAAGAAAAGCGTTTTCTTATGGATTATTTTCAGGGATAGTAGAACCTATTGCTGGAATAATTACTATATTTCTTGTTAATCTAGTAGGCCCTATGTTGCCATTTTTATTAGCACTTGCAGCAGGTTGTATGATTTATGTTGTAATAAATGAACTTTTGCCTACGTCGCAAACTGGTAAAGGTAAAAACTATGGAACAATAGGAGTTATGATAGGTTTTACAATAATGATGATATTAGATGTAGTTTTAGGTTAAAATGATGTTTTAAATTGTACTTGACAAATCATGCTCTGCTGTATATACTGTATATATACAGTTAGGGGTGATGGTATGCAGATAGTCATAAGCAACAGTAGTGATAAACCTATTTATGAGCAAATAAAAGAACGTATAAAAGAACTTATAATGAATGGCGAATTGCAAGGTGGTGAAATGCTACCTTCAATAAGAAGTCTTGCTAAAGATTTGAGAATAAGTGTTATAACAACCAAAAAAGCATACGAAGAACTTGAAAAAGATGATTATATCGAAATTATTTCAAGTAAAGGATGTTTTGTTAAAGAAAAAAGTAGTAGTTTATTAAAAGAAGAAATATTAAAAAAAATAGAACTTAATATTAGCAATGCAATAGATATAGCCAATTTATATAATATTTCTAAAACTGAAATATTTGAAATAGTAGATTATTTATATAAGGAGAATGAAAATGAAAAATAGTATTGAGATAAAAAAGGTAACAAAAAATTATGATAACTTTTCATTAAAAAACATTAATTTGAATATACCAAGTGGTTCCATAGTAGGCTTAATAGGAGAAAATGGTGCTGGAAAAACTACTTTGATTAAGAGTTTACTTAATATTGTTAAAATAAGTGATGGAAGTATAAAGATATTTAATGAGGATATTAAATTAGATGATAATTCTATAAAAGAAGATATTGGGGTAGTATTAGATAATTCTTTCTTCCCAGAACTTTTAAATGCTTCTAATGTTAGCACAATTATGGCAAGCATATATAAGACATGGGATAATGAGTTATATAATAAGTATTTAAAAGACTTTGATATTCCTACTAAGCAAGCTATTAAAACTTTTTCTAAAGGAATGCGTAAAAAATTAGAAATAGCTACTGCCTTAGCACATAAACCAAAACTTTTGATTTTGGACGAACCTACTAGTGGACTAGATCCTGTTGTAAGAACTGAAATACTTGATATATTTTTAAACTTTATTCAAGATGAAGATCACACCATTTTACTATCTACTCATATAACTAGTGATTTAGAGCATATAGCAGATTATATAGTATTTATAGATAATGGCAGTATCATTTTAAATGATTCAAGAGATGCAATACTTGATAATTATGGAGTATTAAAAGTAGAAGAAAAAGATTTTAATAAAGTAGATAAAGAAGATATTATTAAATATAAAAAGAATCGTTATAATTATGAAATACTAGTTGATAATAGAGATAAAATAAGTAAAAAATATAAAAGCATGGTAGTTGATAAAGCTACACTTGAGGATATAATGGTTCTTAATATAAAGGGAGTGAAATAATGAAAGGGTTAGTATTAAAAGATTTGCTTTTAATTAAAGGAAATCTTAGAACTTTATTAATCGTGTTTTTTGGTTTTATGGTGATGGCCTTAAATAATATGGCTACAGTTTCATTCATTATTCCATTTTTTGCAGTAATTATGTGTATATCAACGTTTAGTTATGATGAATATAATAGATGGAACACATATGCTATAACACTTCCAGGAGGAAGAAAAACGATTGTAAAGAGCAAATACATTGCAACTTTATTACTAGTTATATTAAGTTCAATTATATCTATATTAGCATCGATAATTATAGGCAATATAAATGGTGATATTAATTATGAAAAGGAATTCAGTACTCTATTAGGAGGATTATTTGGCATTTTTCTAATCATGTCTATAATGTATCCACTGATATATAAATTTGGTAATGAAAAAGGACGTTTATTTCTATTTATTGGTGTTTTTTTAATTACTGCAGTGGGAGGCGTAATATTTAATACTATTGATACTTCTGGAATAAATAAACCGGCTATAATTGATTTTCTTGATAAGTTTGGTTTATATTTATTACCTATGGTATCTTTAGCTATGTTATATATATCATACTTGGTGTCAATTAAAATATATAAAAGTAAAGAGTTTTAAAAAGTATTTTTAATTAAATACTTTTTTTTGTAAATATTTTATTTTTACTTTATCATAACTACGATACATGATATAATATAAAAGAAAATAAAATTGAATATAGAGGGAAGGATTTAAATGATTTATTTACTATACAGCTTAGAAAAATTTCTTCTTAATCGTGAGATAGATAAAATTAAAAATGAACACAATATGGAAGAAATAAATATAAGTCATTTTGATTTAAATAATGACTTAATTGAAGAAGTTTTAGAAGATGCAGAAACTTTTTCCATGTTTGCTGATAAAAAAATGATTATTGTTAGCAACGCTAATATATTTACAGCCAAAAAAAGTACATTGGAACAAAATATAGAAAAATTAGAGAAGTATTTAGAAAATTTTAACCCTAGTACAATTATTATATTTGTTGTAAATGATAGCAAATTAGATGAAAGAAAAAAGATAGTTAAGTTAATAAAAAAGATAGGTACTGTTAGAGAACTTAATAGTAATAATAGTATTAATGATATAGTTATATCTTTATTTGATAACTATAAGATAACTTCGAAACAAATTAAGCTATTAACTGACAGGGTAGGAAATAACTTAGATTTACTTAGTCAAGAAATAGACAAAATCAAAATATATAAAGATCAAGATTTAATAATAACTGATGATGATATTAAAGATTTAACTAGTGAGAATATAGAAGCTAATATGTTTCTACTTATTGATAAAATTGTTAATAGAGAACAAGATAAAGCAATTACTATCTATCACGAAATGCTTAAAATGAACGAAGAACCAATAGCTATAGTAATATCACTTGCTAACAAAATAAGAAGCCTATATCAAACTAAAGAATTATTTAGTAAAGGTTATAAAGAAGCTGATATTGCAAGTATATTAGGAGTAAAACCTGGGTATTTATATTATATGAGAGACTCGCTAAAGAAATATGATAGTTGTACTTTGTTATCATTATTAAAAAAACTAGCAGATTTAGATTATGATATAAAAAGAGGAACTATAAATAAAGATCTAGGTTTAGAATTATTTATATTGGAAAACTAAAACACTAAATGGTGTTTTTTTATGATATAATTACATCAATAGGAGTATGATTGCATGTTTAATTATTTATTTTATTTTCTTTTTATTGGAATAATGTTGACTGTTGCTCTAGGTATTATACTGTTAGTATTATATATAATATCGCTTTTTTCTAGAGAATGTAAATTAGTAAAACTTATTAAAATATTAAAAATTATTTTTATAATTTCAATAATTATAATGATTACTATTACTGCTTTCAGTCTAATATTTGATGGTTTTATAAAAAATAATATTAGTAATAAAGCTAAAGAATATATATCTGATAAATATAATATTCAGTTAAATGACATTGAAGTATTAAGTTATACAAAAGGAACAGTAGCGGGCTTATGTATTGATTCATGTCACTCAAAACCATACCGTATAATGATAAAAGCAAATGAATCAAACTACTGCGTAAATGCCTATGACTTAAGTAATAAATATATATATCCAACTAAGTTGCATTGGAGTAGCGAAAAAACTGATAATAATTCTTGTGAGGAAATAGATTATGATTCTTATTATGATTTAGATATAGATAAATAATATTTTTAATATATAACATAAAAACACATAGAGCAAGCTATGTGTTTTTATTTATTTCCTTTATCTTATCATATACTTCTTTTAAACCACGTTCATATTTACTTGTTGTTTTAGGATTGTAGTATTCTTTATTTTTTAATTCATCTGGCAAATATTGTTGTTTAACATATCCATTTGGATAATTATGTGGATATAAATATGTATTGCTACTTGTTTTAATATGATTAGGTACATGTCCTGATTTGCCACTTCTAATATCATTTAGTGCTATATCTATAGCAGATTCAGCACTATTGGATTTAGGAGATAAAGCAAGTTCTATAATAGTTGCAGATAATATTATTCTAGCTTCAGGTAATCCAACTCGCTCACATGCATTAATACATGCATTTACTTTTGGTCCCATAGTAGGATTAGCAAGACCAATATCCTCATAAGCAATAACGGTCATTCGGCGATATATACTATCTAAATCGTCAGCTTCTATTAATCTTGCTAAGTAATGGATGGCGGCATTAACGTCTGATCCACGAATAGATTTTTGAAAAGCTGATAATACATCATAATGACCATCTTCATTCTTGTCATGAAAAAAGACTGGTTTACTATTTGTTGCTTTAACTACATCCATGTTTATTTTGCCATCATTAGTACTGTAATAACAAACTTCAAGCAAATTATAAGCACTTCTTAAATCACCACCTGCTATTGTTGCAATAGCATCAATACTTTTTTTATCTATTTTTAAATTCGGTAAAATTTTCGATTTGATAGCTTTTTTAATTCCATTTACTATATCATCAAATTCTAATTCTTTTAGTTCATATATTTGACATCGACTTCTAATAGCGGGATTTATTGAATGATATGGATTAGATGATGTAATACCTACTAGTGTTATAAGACCTGACTCTAAGTAGGGAAGAAGTAAGTCTTGTTTATCCTTGTTTAAACGATGTATTTCATCCATGATAACAACTATACCTTTGTACATTTTAGCTTCTTCTACAACTATATCAAAGTCTTTTTTATTATTTATAACTGCATTAAGCATGCGATATCTTAAAGACAACTCATTTACGATTGCTAAAGCGATAGTAGTTTTACCAATGCCAGGTTTACCATATAATATCATTGAAAATAGTTTGCCATTTTTAACCATATTACTAATTATTTTGTTTTCGCCGACTAAATGTGTTTGACCGATTATTTCACTTGTTTTAGTTGGTCTTAATTTAATTGCCAATGGCTCATTCATACTATCACCTCTGTACTTATATTTTATCATAAAAAAAATCCTTTTAATATAAGGATTTTCTTTATTTATTATTTATTTAATATATTATCAGCTACATATAGCCCCATAGCAGAAGCAAGTGATAATCCTCTAGTCCAAGAAGAGGAATCACCAACACTATATAAACCTTTTATACTTGTTTGGCAGTCTTCCCCAATAATAACCTTGTTTGAGTAAAATTTTACTTCAACACCATATAAAAGTGTTTCATTATTAGCAATACCAGGTACTATTTTATCCATGGCTTCAAGCATTTCTATTATATCTTCGAAAATACGATAGGGAATAACTGCAGATAAATCTCCTGGAATAGCATCTTTCAAAGTAGGTACTACATTACCGGTTCTAATGCGCTCTGGAGTACTTCTACGATGCTTTTTGAAATCACCATAACTTTGTACTAGCACACCACCACCAGCTAGCATATTAGCTAAAGAAGCGATAGCAACACCATATTCAAGAGGTTCTTTAAATGGTTCAGTAAAATTCTTTGAAACTAGTAGAGCAAAGTTGGTATTTTCAGTTTTTAAACTATCACCTTTATAAGCATGCCCATTAACAGTTGTTAAATGTTTACCGTTTGCTAAAGTATAGTTTTCAAGAGCAACTTCACCCGAAGGATTTTGGCAGAAAGTACGAACTTTATCGCTAAATGTCTTAGTATAATAAACAAGTTTAGACTCATACATTGCATCGTTTAGTTCTTTCATAACTTCATCACGGCATTCAACTCTAACACCAATATCAACAGTTCCTGGTACTGACTCGATATTATGCTTTTTACATATTTCTTGGAACCAAGCTGATCCTTCTCTTCCGGATCCTACAACAACGATATCAGAATAGAATTCGTCTTTCTTTGTAGCTACACCTTTAATAATACCATCTTCTTCAATAATATCATTTACCATGGTATCAAACATAATCTTAACACCATGATCAAGTAAAAATTTTTCTAATTTACCATATATTTCATAGCTTGCCTCAGTTCCTAAATGTCTAATAGGACTCTCAATAAGTTTTAAATCAGCTTGAATAGCTTTCTTTCTAATAGAAGCAATGGCTTCTTTATTATCAACACCATGAAGTTTTGTATCTGCACCAAAAGAAAGATATACATCATCAATTTTTTTAATTAATTCTCCAGTTTTATCAGGCCCAATAAGTTCTGATAGATTACCACCTGTCTCTTGCTTAGCAAGTGTAAGTTTTCCATCACTAAAAGCACCAGCACCTGAAAAACCACATGTTATATTACAAGGATTACAATTTATACATTTGCCAGTTTTTCTTTTTGGACAAATTCTTTTTGATATCTCGTGACCTTTTTCAAGCAACAAAATATTCATTTTTGGATTCTTATTAATTAGTTCATAGGCGCAAAATATTCCAGATGGACCAGCGCCTACTATAATAGCATCAAATTTCTTCATAATTATCATCCTCTCATATTATAAACACACTCTAAAAATATCATAAATGACAAATATAGTCAATTATTTTCTTTACATAAGTGATATTGACAATCATCTCTTCAATCGCTATAATTATTGTAGAATAGGAGTGAGTGTATGGCAAAGAAGGTTTCGAAAAAAGCTACTACAAAAAAAACTACACCTAAGAAAACGAGTGCTGCAACACCATCAATTAATAAAATGAGTAGAAAAGATCAAACAGACTGTTCCAAATTAATTTTTATTGGAACTGCTATAGTTATACTATTGGTAATCGGTTATATTTCAATAGAATATTTCTTGGTCTAAAGTGCATCAGCACTTTTTTATTTGTAAAGTTTTGTATGAAATAAGTCAAAATACAATTTATTTGGTATAATTAATATGGTGATGCTATGGAAGAGATAGAAAATAGTTTTTATAAAAAGATAAAACCAATTCTTGAAGATTTTTCTGTTTTTTTGTTAGTAGATAAAAAGTATAGTGAAAACACTAAATTATCCTATATTGATGATATAGAGAAGTGTTTATTATATTTGAAAATAGAGCCAAGTAAAATAACTGATGATAATATATTTACTTACTTAAAAAGTTTAGATAAAGATAATATTAGTAATAAATCCATAGCAAGAAATATATCATCATTAAAAACATTTTATAAATATATGAATATTACTAATAAAATGAATTATAATCCAATGGATAAAATAGAACTTCCTAAGATACCTAAATCATTACCTAATATATTATCTTTAGAAGAAGTAGATTTACTACTTAATATAGATATAATAGATGCCTACTCAGCTAGGAATAAAGCTATGTTAGAATTAATGTATGGATCGGGTCTTAGAGTTAGCGAATTAGTTGATTTAAACGTAAATGATGTTAATTTAGATGACGATTTGGTAAGAATGATTGGTAAAGGTAATAAAGAAAGAATAGTGCCAATTGGTGATTATGCTCATGATTTTATTAAATTATATCTTGAAGAATATCGTAATAGTATGTTAAAAAATAGAATGTGTGATAAATTATTTTTGAATAATCACGGCCTTGGTATGACAAGACAAGGTTTCTTTAAAATAATACAAAATATTGCTAAAGAAAAAAATATCAAAAAAGATTTATCTCCACATACTTTAAGACATTCATTTGCTTCTCATCTACTTGATAATGGAGCAGATTTAAGAAGTATTCAGGAGATGCTGGGTCATTCTAATTTATCAACTACACAAATATATACACATGTTGCAACAGAAAAATTAAGAAAAAACTATGATGAATCACACCCTCATAGTAAGGAGGATACATGGATACATTAAATATTAGTAGAGAGCGTTTAGATAATTTAACTACGTATAATAAAGGTGGTTTTGAAGGATGCATTTTATTATATAATGAAAATCTTTTATTAAAACATTTCTTCCCACATTTGAGGGGTATTATGGACTTAGATAATAAAATGTATAAATTGAAGAGATTTCAAGAGAAAAATATAAGTGATAATATTATAACAGGGCCTAAGATGTTACTTACTGTAGATGGTAGTTTTGAAGGATACGCAATGAAAAAAGTACCAGATGCTGTTACTATTGACAGTGTTAAAAGTTTAGATAAATTACTAATACTTTATACAAAACTATTTAATAAATTAGATTTTCTCCATAAAAACAACATTGTTATTGGTGATATAAAAAGAGAAAATATAATAGTAAATGATAGCGATAATCCTATATTTGTTGATGTAGATAGTATGGGAATTGATGAATTACCAATTGATAATATTGGCCATATTCCAAGTGAAGGAAAGAATATTCCTAATATTAGAGAAAAATATAATATAAATGATTTAAAGGCTATTGATAAAATTTTACTTTTAAGTTGCTTTGTTTGTTCTCTTTCACAAGAAAGAAAACCAATGAATTTGAAAGTCCTTCACTCAAGCTTAAGTAATGAAGCTAAAATGCTTATCAGTAATTATTTAATAGAAGATAAAATTGATTATCAAATGGATTTTTCGAAATTCTTAAATGATGAAAGGAAAAAAAGATAATGTTTGGATTTAAAATAAAAAAAGATAAATATAGATTTAAAAGAATATTTTTAGTAGTTCTAGATTCAGTAGGGGCAGGGGAAGCTAGAGATGCTGATAATTTTGGTGATGTTGGAGCTAACACCTTAAAACATGTTATCGATAATACTACACATGAATATAAAAATTTAGCGAAATTTGGTCTATTTAATATTGTAAATAATACTAATTTTCCAACAATGAGTTATTATACAAAAGCTCGCGAGGTAAGTAATGGTAAAGATACTTTAACTGGTCATCTTGAAATGATGGGAATAATTACTAAAGTACCATTCAAAACATATACAAACACTGGCTTTCCTAGTGAGTTAATAAATGCATTAGAAGAAGCGAGTGGCAGAAAAATTATTGGCAACTGTAATGCGTCTGGAACTGAGATAATTGAAAGATTAGGTTTAGAACAAATTCAAACTGGAGCTCTTATTGTATACACTTCAGCAGATTCAGTTTTACAGATTGCAGCCCACGAAAGCATAATACCTTTAGAAGAACTATATAATATATGTGAAATGGCAAGACAGCTTACTTTAAATGAAGAATGGAAAGTTGGCAGGATAATTGCTAGACCTTTTACAGGACAACCAGGTAGTTTTACGAGAACAGGTAATAGAAAAGACTATGCCCTTGATCCAGTAGAAAATACAGTATTAGATAATCTAAAAAACAAGGATTTAGACGTAATCTCAATTGGTAAAATTGCAGATATATTTAATAATTGTGGTATTACTCAAAGCACTCATACTGGTGATAATGTTGAAGGTATAAGAACTTTAATGAAAAAAGTACACGAAGACTTTACTGGACTATGTTTCACTAATTTAAATGATTTTGATAGTAAATATGGCCATAGAAGAGATGTTAAAGGCTATGGAGATGCATTAAGAGAAGTAGATGAAGCTATACCGCATTTATTAGCTCATTTAAATAGCGATGATTTACTTATAATAACAGCTGATCATGGTAATGACCCAACTTTTAAAGGAACAGATCATACTAGAGAAAATGTTCCAGTATTTGCTTATTCATCAAGTTTAACAAAACCAAGAAAATTAGAAGAATTACCAACATTTGCAGATATAGGAGCTACTATAGCTGATAATTTCGAAGTAAATACTCCAGTTGGAACTAGTTTTTTAGACAAGTTAAAGTAGGATGTTAAAAGTAAATATGATGATTCTATATAAAATGCAGTTAAGAAGAGGAATAATCAATACAATAAACAAGTATTTATAAAGTTTCACTTACATTTACTTTAAAAAAATGGTATAATATAAATACAACGAGTAGCTATGCAGGCGTAAGTCCGGTTGCATAGCTACTTTTTTTCATTAAAGGAGGTGTTTACTATGTTCAAACAAAATGAATATGTAGTATACAAGAAAAATATATGTAGAGTTAAGGAGATTAAAGAAAATTATTTTAAGAATATAGATTATTATATATTAAGTCCTATCGAAGATGACTCTCTAACTATTTCACTACCTACATCTAATGAAAATGGTATTTTAAGAGCTATAATGAGTAAAGAAGAAGTAGAAAGTTTAATAAATAGCATACCAGCTATAAAAACAATTGATACTGAAAGTAATAGACCAATTCATTATGAATACAAAGATTTAATTACGACTGGAAAACATGAAGATTTAATTAAAATAATTAAGACAGCATATTTAAGAAATGATGCTAAAATTAATGATGGCAAAAAAATTGGAACAACAGATACAAATTATCTTAAATTAGCAGAACAGTCTTTATATAATGAAATATCACTTGTACTTGGATTATCTTATAATGAAACCAAAAAATATGTACAAAATAAAGTAAAAGAATTAAACGCAAATAAATAATTGGAGTTGAAATTATGGATAAACATGTAGTAGAAAAAATTGAAAAACTAGATTTAGATAATGATATTGAATTGATATTAAAAAATAATAATGTTAATACCATGCAAGAAGTATGGAAATTCAAGAGAAACGAATTGAAAAATATGGGATTAAAGGATTCTCAAATAAATCATATTATTATAAAAATGCAATTGAAAGGCTTAGATTTAAATAAAAAAATGTATGAAAAAAATGAATCAAAAAGATAATGATTCATTTTTTTTATTAAAATAGCGAGTAGGCTAGGGGAGTATTTATAAAAATAGGTGACTGCGCTTTTTTGAGTAGGTAATAAGATTCTTTTGATGTATAGAAATCCCTTCTTCTAAAAATATTAAATTATAAAAAGATTATTATAAGTACAAAATAATTATATATAATTTTTCTCTATTTTATAGATTATTAAAAAAGAGGGGGACTTCCCCTTTTTTGATCTACTACCATCTTTAAACCCTCTACTTATTTTCTAAGAATTAGAATCTATACTTATATTTCTTATTTTAAGCACATATAAAAGTAATTTAAGTACTAGCTAAGTAAATTTATATATATCGAACTAATTTGTCTTAAATGGCAAAAAAACAAGGCGTATTTTGGTGCATCGAGAATATAAAAGATGAATAGTTGTTCACCTGGATGTAATTTAAATATATAATAAAAAGAAAAGAGGGGCTAAGCCGCTCTTTCTGGGTTATCTACAATCAGTTATGTTAAAAGAATGTTCTTCTTCTGGGTCTAAATCGAATGAATTAGCGTTGTCAGTAACAAATCCAACATTTTTCTTACTTGTAACATTATTGTTATTTTTGTTTGAAATACTGTTTGATTTCTTATTAGTTACTTGGCTATTATTCTTATTAGTATAATTACCTGAAGTAGATTGTTTTGAATTATTTGAATTATTATTCTTTCTCATTTTAATCACCCAATAATAGTATTAGTAATATTTAAAGAAATATACAAAATAATTTATTTTTAGAAGTTAACATAATATATATTATATTCAGTAATAAAGTGTGCTAAAATACTTGTTTTAACATATAAAATTTGTTTATTTAATGTATTATATATTGTTCTATTCATTACACTAATAACTATATTATTAACATATAATTATAATTTATTCGGATTAATTAAATAATTTTTTTTTTAAAATTATATTTAATTAAAAAAATATATTACTGTTAATTAGATATATAGATATATTTAAAATCATTAATTTTTAACATATAAGAAAGATAGGCAGATATATAGTTTGTTACTCTCCCCTAACCTATTAGAATTATCAAAAAAGAGAGATTAAAATAACTCTCTTTAACTTATATTAGTGATTTTTCTTGATTGAATTTCAGCTATTTTTTCAAATACTTCAGCAGCATTTGATTCATTAACTGTAGTATATCCTAATTCTCTTAATGCTTGTACTTTAACAGTATTAAGTTCAAGGGTTCTACTCATTTTATCTTCTATTTTATGTTCAATTTGATTTACGAATCTTTTATGTGATTCAGCAATCTTTGACTTAGAAGCTCCACCATTATTGTATAATACCATAGCAGAATACATTATACTCTCAAATATAAATTGTTCTTCTTCATTAAATACAAATTCAAGTGGTTTAACAAAGCCAGTAGCTTTAGCTACATATCCAAGAATGTATTTTAGCTCTTTAGAAGAATCAATTGATTGCATAAAATTATACATATATTTGAATGTATAGAAAGCTTCCATATCATTAGGATCTTCAAGTCTTTCCTTCATTAGATCTATAATATTAATAATTAATTCTTTTTGTTTTTTACCTAAATCATTAAATACTTGTTTTTCACCATTAACTGTAACCTTCTTTTCAGAAGTATTATCAATTAAACTGTTTAATCTTGTCTCAACATCAAGAATATAATCAGTATCTATTTTAATAGAATCCATTTCTTCTGGTGATTTTATTCCTAATAAATTAAGAAGTAAAACTTTTTTGTCTTTAGGCCATTTATTTAAATCATCTAATTCTAAATAATTATATATCATTTGTCTAGAAACACCTAAAAATTTTGCTAATTTAACTTTAGAAATTCCTAATTCATGTAAAATGTCATTTAATTTATTCATCTCTTACACCACCTATAATAATTATACTATTACTGTGTCAAATGTCAAGTGTAAAGTAGACATATATTAAGAACTATATATCCCCTCTTCCTTTATTTTTAAAGGTTAAATAGCCTGTTGAAAATTTTAAAATATTTTAATAAATATTTCACTTCTTTCTGTGATATAATAATTTTAATACAAAATTGTAAAGGAGATGTTATTTTGAAAGCAAAATATAGTAGAATATTGCTTAAATTAAGTGGGGAAACCCTATCAGGAAGTGATGGTAAAGGTATAGATTTTAATTCTGTTCTTAGTATTTGTGATGAAATTAAAGAATGCCATAAACTTGGTGTTGAAATTGGTATTGTTGTTGGTGGTGGTAATTTCTGGCGCGGTAGAAGTAATGCTAATATGGATAGATGTACAGCTGATCATATAGGAATGCTTGCTACAACAATGAATGCTTTAGCACTTCAAGACGCATTTAAACAATTAGAAGTTGAATCTAGAGTTCAAACAGGTATTGAAATGCGTCAAATAGCAGAATTTTACATAAAAAATAGAGCAACTCGTCACATGGAAAAAGGTAGAATAGTAATATTTGGTTGTGGAACAGGTAGTCCGTTCTTCTCAACTGATACTGCTGCAGCTTTAAGAGCAGCTGAGATAAATGCAAATATTATTTTTAAAGCTACTAATGTTGATGGAGTATATACTGGTGATCCTAAGAAAGATAAATCGGCTACTAAATTTGATGAAATAACATATATTGAAGTTCTTAATAGAAAATTAAATGTAATGGACTCTACAGCTACATCATTATGTATGGATAATAATATACCTATACTTGTATTTGATATTAATCAAAAAGGAAATTTACTTAAAGCTGTTAAGGGTGAAACAATAGGTACTATAGTAAAATAACAAAAATAACCTTTGATAAATAAACAAAAAAAGAACCTTACTGGTTCTTTTTAGTTTAGAAATACTGTTACCAATATTTCTGCTTTTATCGCCTAATTAAAGCTTTAGAGTTATAGTTACAATACTGCTCTTCTTTAATAGGACACTTCTACTACTCTTATTACGGAGTTAAATCCAAATAAAAGAACTGTGGGTTAAGTTCCGGACAACTACACTATATATAGCCGCCACCCAAGTTCTAATACATAATAACATATATTTTAAATAAATGCAAGTTCTAATGATAACTTTCAGAATTTTTATCTAATTCTTTAAAATTACCTATTAATTCTTTAGTAATTATTCCTGTTATTATCCCGGTTGGAATAGAAAATAATAGTAATAATGGTAAGTAATATAACATACTTGTCATTTCAACCATAAAACATGCTACTATTATCTGACCTAAACTATGAAAGAATGATCCTATAATACTTATTCCTATAATTGATAGTTTAGTAAACTTCTTTGCTATGTACATCATAATTATGCTTAAGAAGGCCCCTCCTAAAGAAAAGAAGAAAGATACACTAAATAATCCAGTTCTAAGAATCCCAACTAAGAAGACCCTTAAAATTGATAAATATAGAGCATCTTTTAAAGAGTAATTATAAAGAACAAATAATATTATAATATTAGCTAAACCTAATTTTAGACCAGGTATTACGCCATTAAATATTGGAATAACAGATTCAATTAAATTAAGTACTACTGAAAGAGCTAATAGAAGTGATAATCTTGTAAATTTTTTTGTTTCCATATACTACCTACTTTACTATTGCATCTAATGATGAATCGTCTTCTAACTTAATTACTATCTTGTTAGGAAGACATACAATACTTTCATATGATTTACTAATATATCCTTGTTTAGAACATAAGTGAAGCGGACTATCTTCATCTTCTACTTTTACTTTGCCACTACCTGCTGTAATAGTAACTGGACCATTATAACCATCAACAACATATTCTTGCTCTTCTAAAGTTAGATCAATAGTCAAAACAAGTTTATCTTCATAATACACTAGAGCATTACTAACATTCTTTTTTTCGGTTAGTTTAAATATTAAACCAATAGAACCTACTATTAGGAGAATTACGGTTATTAATATAAGATCTTGTTTATTCATAGTTACTAAATCCATCACTTTTTAAAATAGTATTGGCATTAACATAAATAATAGCTTCAACATTATCTAAACTATTAACAAAATCAATAGCTTCTTCTGGTTTCATTAGGAATAATGTGGTTGATAGTATATCTGCTAATCCCGAATCACTAGCAACTATTGTAACACTAAGCATATTATTAGCAGGAAGCAATGTATCTGGGTCTATTATATGATGATATCTTACACCATTATATTCATAAAACCTTTCATAACCACCACTTGTTACAACAGCAATATTATTTCCTTTAACAACTTGATAAATATCACTTGTATCCTCAGGGTTTTCAATCCCAATGCTATAATAATCTTTAGTAGCGTTTTCACCTACAACAACATTACCACCAGCATTTATAATAAAATTATTAATACCATTTGCTTTTAAATAATCAGCAACTTTACCAGTAGTATAGCCTTTAGAAACTCCTCCTAAATCTATATTTGGTTTAGTGTTTTTGATTTTATTATTTCCTAGTAAAACTACATCATTAATATCAATAGAACCACTAGCTTTTAATTCTTCTAATGTAGGAATGCCAGTTTCAGCATCTCTATATTTTTTCCATACAGCTATTACATTACCCATATTAATATTAAACTTACCATTGCTTTTTTGATACCATTCTAAGCTTAACTTTAACATATCATATAAATCACTATCAATAGTTAATTCTTCATCATCACTATTATTATTGTTTATATAGTATATATTACTTTCAGTATTATAAGTATCAGTAAGTATTTGATATTTATTATATATTGAATCTACACCATCTAATATTTCATTAGCTTTAGTATCACCTATATTACTACTAAATTTAACGTTTATATAAGTATCCATATAAAATAAGTTTTTACTATATTCTTTAGTTTTTTTGTAAAAAGATAAATAACCGCATACTATAAATACTACAACAAGTATAAAAGCTAATATATATTTAAAATATTTTTTCATTTTTTACCACCACGTTCTAATTATATCATATCCATTATTTATAATTACAATTATTGTTAAACGTATTAATAATGGATAAAGCATTTTTATATAATTCATTAATATGTCTTTTCCATTTATTCTTACCGAAAATCCATTTTGGTTCTTTATTTTTAATATCAGTTACTTCTACAATTATGCTAACTAAATTTTTATAACTTCCTTTTACACCAGTTATATTATCAAACCAATAATCAATATCTTCTATAGCACCTTTTATTCTTAATTTTGACAATGTTGTCATAAATGTTCGATTAGAAGTTAAATCTTTGGTAAAGAAAGTCTCTAATCTATATGATTCAGAAGAGTATTTATCTTTAATATGATTATCAATAAAATATAAAGCAGTACTGATTTTCTTATTATCAAATTTATAATTTAAAAAACCATGAATTATATTTATTATTTCTTCTGTTTCTTTAGTATTAAGTATTTCTTCTAATATGTAATTATTATCTTTAGATATAAATTCTAAAGTATCCTTATCATATATAATATAGCTTAAGCCGGTTCTAATAAACATTTTATTTTCTTTATAACTTATTTCTTTATTTTCTGAGTTCAAGGCATGATTATACTCATGAACTAAATTATCAAGTAGTTCAACTAAACTATTATCATGATAATTTTGAAGAACTATAAATTTATGTAATTCTATATCATTATCGTCTTTTACAGGAATACTTTTATAGAAAGCTTGTACTCTTTTGTTAGAACCTTCTTTAATGAGTATCCTTACATCTTTAAAAGTATTTAGTATAGTTCTTTCGTTATCAAGACCATATTTCAACATAAAAGCAGGCACTATAATATATAAAAGATTTTTAATGTTATCGATATAGTTATATGGTAAATCATCAACAAATTTAATATATTTTTCAAATATTATATTCATTTGCATTTCATTGTATTTCATATTATCACCGTAGTTTAATTATAACATAATAAAAACTAGTTTTCACTAGTTAGATTAAGATTGACTAAAATAACATCTTCCCCTATTTTTTCAATTTGAATCCATTTAATTTCTATTTCATTACTTGTACTAAATCTTGATATTATAAATTTACTTTTTTCTACTATAAGGCTATCTAGTTTACCATTATTATCAATATTAATATCAATGATATTTCCTATTTTTTTACCATCATTAACACATATAATATCTTTATTTTGTAATTCAGACAGTCTCATATTATCACCTATATAATATTATTCATATTACTAATAATAATACATATAATAAAAAGCAAATTAAAGGATTTGCTTTTTAATTCCATCTATACCACTTTTTTCAAGCCTTGATATTTGAGCTTGAGAAATTCCTAATTCTTCTGCTAATTCTACTTGTGTTTTACCATATATAAATCTTTCTAGAAGAATATATTTTTCTTTTTCTCTAATATTATTTAAGGCATCTTTTAATGATATTTTAGTTTCTATATCATATAACTTATTTTTCTTATCTTCTAATTGGTCAGATAAATATATAGTATCAGAACCATCATTATAAATAGGCTCAAACATACTTATTGTGTCTTTCATTGAATCTAGTGCATTAGCAAGTTCATACTCAGATATTTCTAAAGCACCCGCAAGCTCCTTTATAGTAGGTTCTCTTCCTTTAGTGGTTAATAATTCTTCTTTCATACGAAGAATTCTAAAAGCTAAATCTTTTACTGATCTTGAAACTCTAATACTATTATTATCTCTTAAATATCTTTTTATCTCACCTATTATCATTGGTACAGCATAAGTACTAAATTTAACTTCATGAGATAAATCAAAATTATCTATAGCTTTGATTAGACCAATGCATCCTACTTGGAATAGATCATCCATGTTATCACATCTATTTTGATATTTTCTTAGTATTGATAATACTAATTTTAAATTACCATTAATTAGATCATCTTTAGCAAATACATCACCATTTTGCATTGCTTTAAAAAGTTCAGTCATTTCATCACTAGTAAGTACTTTAATATTCGCAGTATTCACGCCTATAATTTCTACCTTATGGCGTGCCATATAAAAATCTCCTTTCATAGTATATTGCTATAAAAAGAGACTATTTATTCATTTTATTATTAAATTTTTTTCTTGGTTATTTTATTAGATACAATTATGGCGGTAATTGGTATAACTAAAATACACCCCATGCCACTAAATAATATTTTGATAAATTCTGCGCAAAAGGTTTTATTATTTATAATATCTAATAAAGAATAATTAACATCTTTAAACCATATTAGTAATGTTAAAAATTCGCCTAAAAACGCAAAAAGCAAAGTATTAGTTGTTGTACCTAATATATCTTTTCCTATGGTAATACCTGATAAAAATAGTTCTTTTTTAGATAAGTTTTTATTATTTTGGTGTACTTCATAAAGTGCAGCTGAAATTGCTACCGAAGTATCAACTGTTGCGCCAATAAGACCAATTAATATAAGTGCAATAGATACATCTGTAAAATTTAAATCTACATCATAAGAAAACATATTTATTTCTTCATATGATTCATAACCAAAACCACTTATCTTAGTTAATGTTGTAACTATAAATATTGATACTACTAATATAAGTAAAACTATAATTACCGATATTAACGATGCTTTAGTTTTAATGTTTTCGCCATTTACAAAATATAAAATTATATAAGTAATAATTAAGCAACCTATTAATGATATAACGATTGGATTAAATCCTAAAGCTATAAAATAAAAAGTGAGCATTAGAATAATAAAGTTAATAACAAGTGATATAAAAAGTTTTAATCCTCTTTTACCACCTATCCATACCAAGAGAATAAACATCAGTAACGTAAGAATGCTATTCATTAACATCACCTCTTCTTAAGTACTTAATCGCAATAAACTTTGATATTGGAATAGTTAATATTATTCCAATACTTCCCACTAAAAATCTCGCTATTTCTAATGAAAAATTAGTAGTTATATAATTATAAAAAGAAAATCCATTCCTAAAGGCCAAAACAAATACTGGAAGCCCACTACATAAATAGGTAAAAAATAGTACATTAATCATTGTACTCATAATATCCTTACCTATATCTTTACCAGACTTTCTTAAAGCATTATCAGATATTTTATTATTTTTTTCAATTAGTTCAGATATAGAAGCTGACATTGTTATAGCAACATCCATTATTGCTCCTAAACCACCAATCATTAATTCTACTATAATTATGTCTTTGAAAGGTACAGTTAAAAAACTGATCTCATTAAAATTAATACCTTTATAATCAGTAATATTAATTACAAAAATTGACATAATAAATAAAATTGTTAATGATATTAATGTAGAAATAATCGCAGTATATGTTTTTCTATTCTTTCCTCCTGCTAATATTAAAGAAAGAATTGTAAATATTACTACTTCAATAGTGCATAGCAATAATAAATTTATTCCTTTAAAATACAAGTCTAAACCAAGACAAAAAATAATTGTATTTAAAAGTACGCTAACTAATGCTAATAGACCTCTAAAATTACCAACGATAAATATAGAAATAACAAATATTGAAATCATAATTGCGATATAACTATCTCTTTTTAGACCATCTATGCTATTATTACTTATAAAAACTTTATCACCAACACTATACTTTTCAGTAACGACTGATGAGTAAGATTCCTCATATTCTAAGACTTTAGTAGTTCCTTTATCTTTACCATTTGTAATAACACCAGTTATTTCTTTTTGATAATACTCTTCTTCTAAACCTAAAGTATTAGTATTACTTGAATTTTCTATTACTTCTATTTTAGTTATTTTCATTATAGTATCTTTATATATATAGTCATTATTATATGAGAAGATAATTAAACTAGTAAATATAACTATTATGAATAGTAATGCAAATAATCTTTTCTTTTTGTTTTTCATATTTCACTTCCCTATATAATTATACATCAAAAAAAGAACATCAACGCTCTTTTTAAACACTCTTCTTTTTTTATATTTTCAAAGCTAATTGTTTATTTAAATTTTTTTCTTTTAATACATTTTCAAATTTATTAGCCATTTCTAAAATATAATCTAGCTTTAATAGCTTATTAGTCCAATCGTCAGGGATACTATCATATCCGTACATAATGCCTGAAATAGCACCAGTTAAGGCTCCAATAGTATCAGTATCATCACCTAAATTAATGGCTGCAATTACGCCCTGAGCATAACTATTAGACTTAAGAAAACACCATATTGTTGCTTCTAGTGTATCAACAATATATTCTGAAGAATTAATTTCATTTAGTCTTAATTTAGAAATATCATTTTTTAAAAGTCTTTCATACGCCTTTACTGATGATTCTTTAAAAGAAGAATAATCTAGTTTTTTTATCATATTATAACTTTTTTCTTTACTTTTACCACCTAATAAACATATAACATACCTGACATATATATAACAACCAAGTACACTTATTTCGTGCTTATGTGTTATCGCTGAAACATCTTTTACTAACTTCAATATTTCTTTATCTGTTAATTGCTTATAATAAGCATAATAGGCTATAGGAAGTATGCGCATAAGTGAACCATTACTATTATCATTAATTTTTCCTAATCCACATTTAGAAGGATTATTTCCTGTTTCTTTGTAAGTAGTTATAGCTTTTAGACAAGTACTACCTATATCAAAAACATAATTAAATGGCGTATATTTAGCATCCTTAACCCATGAAACAAAATTATCGGCTATATTTTTATTATCTATTTCATTTTTATTTATTATTGAATCAATAGTAGCTAGAAGCATAGAACTATCATCACTCCATGATCCAGCTGGAACTGGGTGTGATCCAAAACCTTTCATTTCAGTAACTAAATTATCTTTTAAATGCTCTCTACTTTTAAATTCGTTTGGAACGCCCATGGCATCTCCAATAACAAAACCTATTATTCCATCTTTTACTTTATTTGTTATCATACTACCACCTAAAAAGTATTATATCACAAAATATTTTTTATGCCTTAGATGTTAAGTATTTTTCTGCAAATTAAATAATATTCCTCCAAATAAAACAGGAACTATGAAAGTTACAAACCTCCATATTAACAATATAGATTTTAAAGATGCTCCTACTATAAAATATCCAAAAAGCTCAAAGAAGACATATTCTACTCCGCCTGTTCCACCTGGAATTGGTATAAATGAGCCTGATATAAAGACAAAAGAAGAAGTTACTATACATTCAGTTAAATTTATATTATCGCCTAAATTAAGGGCATTAAATACAAATAATACTGTTGTAAAAGTAATACATATTCCAATAAAATGTAATATAAAACCTTTAATTAATATTCTTTTATTATTTTTAAGAAATTTAAAACTATTATAAAGCTCATACCAAGTATTTTCTAAATTGGTTGTTACTTTTTGAATATTTCTAACAATTTTTAATTTTCCAAGTATACTTGCAATAATCGAAGATGTTCTTTTACTAATAATCTTGCTTGAACCTATAATATATGTAAAAAGAAATATAACTAAATTAAAAGCAAAGCCAACCCAAAACAAAAATATTATAACAGGAGAAAAACTTACTATTTTGAACACTAAATTAATAATATAACATGTTATTGATAATAATATTAAAGATATTTGATATAACAAATAGTTACCTATAACTATGCTTGTAGCATCTGCTATTTTAATTTCATCTGTATGAAGTTTATATATTTGAAATGGTTGCCCACCACTTGCAAGAGGAGTAATACCATTAAAAAATTTAGTAATAATATTTAACTTAAATGCATCTAATAGTGAATAATTATTGTTATATTCATTAATAATTAATTTTAAAGATATTGTTTCAATAAATATTCCAAAGTAATAGATAACTATCGCTATTATAATCCATAATAGATTAGCAGTTTTTATTATGCTTAATACATCAAAAAAATCATTTCGTAGTATATAACAAAGCATAAATATAGTTAACAATAAAACAAGTAAACTTTTACTTTTTAGATTTTTCATATATCGCCTCAAAACTAGCTAAGTATAGCACTACTATTTATTATGGCTAATAATCTAAAAAGAAAAAGATAATATTTGTATTATCTTTCTTTACTAATTAATGTTTCTAAAGAATTAACTAAGTTTTAATCATCTTCTGAGGTATTATATTACAAAATAAAAAACATCTACCCTAGATGTTAATTATCTTTTCGTATATTAAACAACATTCCTCCAAAAACAACTGGAAATATAAATGTTATAAATCTCCATAATAATAAGGCTGATTTTAGAGGTGCTCCTGATGTAAAAGTAGTAAAGAATCCAAAAAAACTATATTCCATACCACCTGTACCACCCGGAATTGGCACGATAGAACCTGCTATAAAAGCAAATAACGATGCAACCGCACATTCTACTATAGTCATATTAATATTTAAATTAAGGGCTTTGAAAACAAAAATAGTTGAGGCAAAATAAATAGATATACCAACTATTTGAATAAGAATACCCGCAAGAATTATTTTCCTATTTCTTTTCATTTCTTTAAAACCATTGTAAAATTCTTCTGATACAGTTTCAAGCTTATTTATAACTCTTTCCTTATTTTTGATAATCTTAAATTTAGCTAGTATTTTAGCTAAAAAAATAGCAATTATTTTACCAATGTTCTTACTTGAGCCTAGTATATATAAAAGAATAAGAATTAATAAATTAAGAAGAAATCCTAAATAAAACAATACTGATAAAGTAGTATTAAAATTCACAAAACCAAATATATAATTTGCTACTAAGCAAACTATAGATAAAAACATTAAAGAGATCTGATAAACTAAGAAATTTTCTATAACAACACTAGTACTATCAGCTACTTTTATTCTTTCTTTATGAAGTTCATATATTTGAAATGGGTGCCCGCCACTAGCAAGTGGTGTAATTCCATTGAAAAAGTTAGTTATTATATTTAATCTAAAAGTTTTAAGTAAGGAAAAATCCTTTTTCTGCTGATTTATAATTAATTTAAAAGAAATTGATTGAATGAGAGTTCCAATAAAAGAAACAATTATGGCTATTATAATCCAAGAAAGATTAACAGATTTTAGTATGTCAATTATATTAGTAAAATCATCTTTTAATATAAGAAATAGCATTCCTATTGTAATTAATAAAACTATTAAACTTTTACTTTTTATATTTTTCATATTACACCTCACAACCATTTCATTATATCACTAATGCTAATATTGTTTTATGACCAAAAAGTAATAAAATATACATTATACAATTATAAAATAATAAAAAAGATAATATAATATTATCTTAATGAATTTCTTTTCCAAATCCCCTACTTTTTCTTTTAAACCACATAATACTAATGAACCGGCGTTAATTATTACATATATATCTTTTGGTAACCATAAACTATTTGCTAAATTAATTGTTCTTCTTTATTTGCGATATTCACCTCTAATATGATTATAATTTTCAACCAAATTTAAAAACATCGTAGCATGGGTTTTTAAAAATAAACCATTATTAATCAATTCTTTTATTTCATCTATAGTCATCCATTTAACATAATCAACTTCTTCTTTTTGAAGAACTAAATTATTTATATCAATATCTTTATATAAATAATAAATATCTAGGAATCTAGTACCTACTAATTCTGAGTAAAACAACCTTAGTTCTTCTTTTGGTATTGATATACCTAGTTCTTCTTTAATTTCAGTAATTATACCTTCTAAACTTGTTTCACCTGCCTTAGGATGCCCCCCAGTTGAAGTAAATAAACTGTTTTTTTCCGGTGAAGCATGTTGTATTAAAAATTCACCCTTACTATTTTCCATAAATGAAATTACTACTAAAATATTGGCATCAGTTGGTGAAGGATCACCTTTTCTAATTGTCTTACCAGTTAAATTTTTTTCATTATCATATAAATCTCTATACTCCATCTAAACCTCCACTATTGATTATTAATTCCAAAGCTTTGATTAAATTTTGATCATCTTCTTTAGTTCTTTTTTTCGGTCCTTTAGTATGTTTACCGCTTTTACGAAGTTTTGAGTTTAGATGCCTCTCGTATAATAAATTATCAATATTATCATTGGTGTATATCATTCCTTTCGGATGAAGAACATATGCTTTTTTTGATAAAGCAATAGTTGCAAGGCCAAAATCTTGGGTTACTAAAATATCACCTTTTTTTATGTCATTAGCAATAACCATGTCAACACTTTGGAATCCCTTTGATAAAGTTATTACATCAGCATAATCACTTTCAATATTATGTGTATTATCATTATAAAGAGTTAGTTTAATATTATATTTGATAGCTATATCTGTTATTAATTTAACTCCTGGACATGCATCAGCATCAACTATTATATTCATTTAATCACCACGTTTTTATTATAACACAAAAAGAGAAACAACTTCTCTTTTTAATTTTATATTAAATTTTTTCTTATTACATATATTATGTGTTTCTCAAATACTTTCACTCTATAAGTTAATTCTTCAACAATAACACAATCTAATTTATCAAATAATTTAAGCCAGTAGTTTTTATTTAAATATCTAGTATTATTATGATAATTACCACATAATAACTTTGATACTGGTACATCAAAAATAACTGCCTCGCCAGCACTGATAGATGATTTAAGTATTTTAGCTATATCCTTGTCGTTATAGTATTCAAGTAATTCATTAAAGCATACTAGATCAAAACTATCTTTAGGTACTCTTATATTAAATACGGAGTTACTTATAATATCCATATATTTATATTCCTGATGTTTATTTATATTATCAGTTACTATACTTAACTTATAGCGCTTATCTAATAGTTTATTTAGTTCTCTTACATCACCTAAATTTAGAATTAGTCCATTCTTATTCATGCTATATTTTTTAATTAGCTTAATAAGCTTTTCTGTTTTACTCATAATTATTTTTTTATAGTTTTAACTACCCTATTAACTTCACTAGAATAAGACACTACTGTTACTATATCGTATATACCCTCTACTATTAAAATAATTCCTAGTGTTCTTATAATAACTTCTACAGCCGCAAATGGATTAGCAATAAGAAGAAAGCCTAATGTAAGTAAAACTAATGCAGATATTAATGTGTACCACCATTTATCATAATTTGCTGCTTTTAATTCAGCAGATTGTTTAACTTTATTTAAAGCATTAACTATTATTATTAGACCAGAAATAAGAGGAATTATTGAGGTAATAAATTTAGGATTTAGAAGAATATAAATTCCTGCTAACGTTGCTATTACTCCTATACCTAAAGTTATTTTTACCATACCACCATAACTACTTTTAGATGCGTATATTGCAAGCTGTGATACACCAAATAATAGAATTAATACTCCTACAATTGTACTGAAAAAATCGTTTATAAAGTCCGGAAAAATAATCATTATTATTCCTAAAATTATATAAACTATGGATGATGTAATTAATGTTTTTCGCATATTCTTTAATATATTCATTTTATCTCTCCTTTACATAAGTGGGGCAAATAATCTAAATATACGCCCTAAAACTTTTTTAAATATGTTATATTTTTTATTTGCTTCTTTAGTAACTTCATTACATTTAGTTAAAGTCTCTTCAAAATCTTTTTCAATATTTTTAATTTCTTTACATTTATACATATAGGCAGCACACTCAAAATGCAAATATAAACTCCTATAATCTAGATTAATGGAACCTACCACTGCTTCTAAACCATCACTAATAAATTCTTTAGCATGAACAAAGCCATTAGAGTACTCATATATTTTAACTCCGGCTTCTAGTAGTTCCCCATAAAAGCTTCTAGCTAATATATAAGTATACCATTTATCTGGGATAGAAGGCATAATTATGATTGTCTCTACTCCCCTTTTTGAAGCATATTTAAGGGCTGATAAAACTTCATAATCAAGTATTAAATAAGGCGTCTTAATATGCAAATATTTTGTAGAAGTATTAATTAAATCCAAATAAATATCTTTACCTATTTCATACCTATCAAGTGGACTATCACCATATGGCATTACATAACCAGTAGCACCATCTATTTTATAATTTCTTATATATTTTTCATAATTTACACTACGCTTTTCTGTAACATTCCACATAGACAAAAACATAATTGTAAAGCTATTAGTGGCTGCCCCTTTAAGCATTATAGCACTATCTTTCCAATAACCAAATCTATCTATCTCATTGATATACTCATCTGCAATATTAATGCCACCGGTGAAAGCAACTTTACCATCAATAACTGTTATTTTACGATGATCTCTATTGTTTTGATGAGTTGATAGAACTGGGACTACTTTATTAAACATTTTACATTTGATACCATATGAAGCTAGTGTTTCAGGATAATTATGGGCAAGTAAACTCATAGAACACATGCCATCATACATAAAATATACTTCGACGCCTTCTTTTACTTTTTCCTTTAATATTTCAAGAACAGTGTACCAAAATCTACCATGAGCAACAATAAAATATTCCATAAAAATAAATTCTTTAGCTTTCTTAAGCTCTTTTATCAAATTCGGATACATTTCTTCGCCTGAACTAAAATATTTAACATCAGTGTTTTTGTATATGGGGTAATAACCATAATTATTCATATATCTTACTAAGTTAGCCACATGTCTATCGTCATTATATATTTCTTCATAGACTTTATGATCTTGTTCTAAATAACTCTTAGTTTTCTTCTTACTATTTTCAAGAATTTTACCAACTCTCTTAGGAATGACTTGATTATTAAAAATTATATATATAAGAATCCCAAAGACTGGAATAAGTAATATTGGTATAACCCAAGCAAGTTTAAACATTGGATTAGATTCGTTATTAAGAATGTCAACAATAATTGAAAAACCTAATACAACAAAAAGTAAATAGAAATATGTAATATATTCATTAAAGAAATAAAAAATCCCAAAAATGATAAAAATTTGGAGTAATATAGATACAGTAAATATTACTGCACGGCTAAAAACTATCTTTAGCAAACCCCTTACTATTTTCATAATCCACCTCGCTTACTTTTATTATATTATATCATAAAAAAAGACTAATTATTATCAATTAGTACTTTATTAAAGCTTAGTTCAGTGAGATTACTTTTTGTATATATTTTAAATGTTACAGGTTTTGAAATAAGTACATCGCAATCTGCAATAAATCTTTTTAATTGTTCCAAATTATTTTCTTTTACGACTATACTAGTTCTATAATATTTACTATCTAGCTCGTTTTCTAATGCAAAAGTTATTAAGTTATCATTAAACACTATTTTAGCTATATTACGCATCCTGTTTAGTTCTTTCATATTCTTGTATACCTCTATTTCTACTAGAATAACACTAGTAAATGTAATAAATATTGTAACAGGTATATATTAATATGACTAATACTAATTATATATATGGGCTATAACTAAAATAAAAAAGATGAATAATTAATTATCCGTGCTATAACTACAAGTTATAAAAAAAGACTTATTTTAAGTCTTTTTGTCCTAAAAACATTTCAATAAATTTACGTGGAGCCGGAGGTAAAAAGTTTTCAATATAAACTAAGTTTATCTCTAAATCAGGTAATTTTTCCTTTGTTTTTATTTTATATAATTGTTTTAATTCAAGCTCTGTTTTTACAGATTCTTCTGCTACAACACATATACCAAAACCTTTTTTAGCAGCTGAAATAGCCATTTCAGTAGTTTCTATCTCAATAACGTTTTTCAACTCAATATTGTTAGCTGAAAGAAGCGCTTCCAGTTCTCTTCTTCTGCTACTACGATTAACGGGTAATATAAATGGTTCTTTTTCAAATTCTTTTAAAGATTTTGTCTCACTACCATATTCTTTTTTAGTTATAAATGAAGTTGGAAATGAAACTAGTTTCTGAATAATAATATTATTATATTTTGTACTTATTGGTGAAGAATCTATCATGAAATCTATTTCATGAGATTCAAGTTGTTCTAACATTTCATTAGTAGATCTACTCACTATTTTTATTTGAATATTTGGGTAATCTTTTTTAAATTGTTCTATATATTCAAATAAGAAAAATGATCCAATATGTGAAGGCACACCAATAGAAATCTTACCTCTTTCTAATGCTTTACTTTCAACTAGAGTTCTTTCTGCAGTTAAAACACTATTGTATGCATTTTCTACATAGAAAAGTAATGTCTCACCAAATTCTGTTAACTGAACTCCTGTAAGCGTACGATAAAATAAATCTACATTAAGCATTTCCTCTAATTTCTTTAAAGACTTAGAAATAGCAGGTTGTGATACGTATATTTTTTTAGCAGCTGCAGATATACTACCTTCTTTAGCTACATAATAAAATACACGATATAAATTTAGATTAATGCCATCTTTGTATTCTATCATATTATTCACCTTCTTTTAGTATATTAAATAATAGGTTATCTATACCTTGAACTGTCTTAACTAAATCACCATTTGGTTTAATCATGACGTGATTTTCTTCTAAGTTGAATGTAGATACTGCTTCAATTTCAAAACTATCATCATGAAGTTTTATTACATCATCAATTCTTCTTCTGAATTCATCAGTTGTTGTTGCATACCTATCTTTATTTTTATAAGCTGTTCCTCTAAAACTAACAAACTTAATTAACTTCCATTTAGATAATTTGAAATTTTTTATTTCATTATAAATATCGATTAGCATTCCTTTATTATCTCTTAAAATAACTGTATTTATTTTAATTTTTATATTAGGAAATTCTTTATTTATATAAGTAATCATTTCTTTTAAATGACTATAATAATTATCGCCCCTGCCAAATTTAATATTATCTTCATCTGACAAGAAATCCAAAGAAAAAGTTATACTATCTAAATTACTAAATTTTTCTTTAAATATGCTTGTGGTTAAAGTACTACCATTAGTAATTAAGTTATTGTTAATTCCCATTTTATGAGATTTATCAATAAGCATTTCTATATTGGAGTATAATGTTGCTTCTCCACCAGTCCAAGTAATTGATTTAGTTCCACTTGCTTTCAAAATATTTAATATTTTCATATTGTCTTCAAATGAAAGCTCTTCACTATTTCTAAATCTAAAACAGTGTTTGCAATTACGATTACATTTTTCTGTTATGTTCCAACATACTTTGTTTACATTTACTTTTTTCATCTAATCTCAACTCTCTATAATCATAAATATTTATATCATATTTCTTATATACTTCTTCAGTATTACATGAAACTATCTCATAATCTCCTAAGTTTAAAAGATCTATTGTTTCTTTAATTTTTTCATCAGTACTTTCAATTTCCATATATGGAGGAATTAATGGCCAAAAATCTATGTCAACTTTTATATTATTAACAAAGTAAGTAATTCTTCTTTTTTCTTGATAATTACGATATGCAAAACCTAGTTGCTCTAAAAATTCATTTGCTTCTAATATTGAAACAACATCTATTTCAGCTTCTAAAACTGGTTGCATTTCTTCTTCAACTTTCTTTTCTAAAATATTTTTTGTAGCTACTGTAGTTAAATTATCAGTTTCTCTAAGTCTTATCCATTTATTAGGATTAATACCAAAACTATGTGCTATATCTAAAATAGTTTGATTATTAACTAATTGTTCTAATTCTACATTATCACTTGCAGTATCTAAGATTAAATTTAGATAATTGTGATTATAATTATCCATTAGTTTTTGTTTCATTTCATCAGTTAATAAATTATCTATTTCAAAAAATAATAACTTAAATTTAGATTTCATAACTTCAAAGTTATTAGGTTTAAATTGTCTTAAAAGATCATCAAATCTTCCACTAATTGTTCCTAAATCATATGTATATATCTTTTGAATACAGTCTTTTAGGAGTACACCATTATTTTTTTCAATATCTGCTATAGCTTTGTCTACATCTAAATTAAGTACTTTTACTTCATTTTCCATTTGCTTTGCCATACATTATTCCCCCTTTATGCGCCTATGCGTGTTATTATACCATATATAAATATTTTTTCAAGAAAAAAAGTTGTTATATAAACAACTTGTAATTATCTTAAAATCCTTTTTTAGTTATTAATTTTATCTTTCTTTAAAACCTATATTTCATTATACCATTTGCCAAACTCTTCAATAGCCGATGTACTTAAATCATTTCTATTTTGTCTTTCTTCATCAGTCATTTCAGCTAGAGTTTTATTATTGTTATCAGGAATGAATACATACCATAATTCTGACCATTTTTTGGCACTGTCATTTCCTTTTATTTCCGTACTTAATCTTCCTTTACTTATACCATAAAAGTATTTTATATTTTCTCCATCATAATATGCTAGGCATTCTTTAAAATAACAATTCCTATCAGTAACATCTTTCATATTTTCTAGTAATCCTACAACTCCAATAGTATCTAATATTTCTCTTTTAGGGAATGCTCCTGGGAAGTTTGGATTATTAGGGTAATTTGGTATGTAAAAGCCTGCATCTAACGCTATACAGGGCTTATTAACGTTTTTATAAGCATCTAGCACTTTTTCTTTAGCAATATATTCAATATCATTTATATCAGGTTCAATAAAATTAAAATCAAGACAAGTTACTACAGTATTTTTAAGATGTTTTTCAGCGGATTTTCTTTTACCAGTATTGCCGGTTACAAATACTATTTCTTTCATAATTACCTCACATTGTTCCCTTAAAATTATATAATTTATAAACAAGTGGACTATGATCTACACCAGTTAGGTCTTCGCCCTTGTTTTCGGCCATTTTTTTAGTTAAATACATAGCTTGTAAAGTCATATAAAATTCATCAGTTAACTCATCTGGACTAGGATAATAACCATTTAAAGCTATTACCTCAGTATAATATTTTTTAGCCTCACTAAGTATTAATTTATCAATTTCTTTATTACGATTATCTAAATATATTAACCCATTATTATTTTTGTATGAAAGTGTACTTCTTCCATGACAAAAATCATATTTATCATGAACTACTGGTACTGCAATACCTGATTCTACCATAGTGCTTTCTAAGTACTTAATAACGGTACTATTTTCTATACCACCTATTATTTCATATATGTCGTTCCACTTAATATTAACTTTAACTTTATCAAACATTTCCTCTATTATACTTATATAATGTGGGTCTCTTAAACCCATATATGTTTTTAAAAGAATTGACATAGGCATCAAAGTAGCCGCTAGAGAAATAAAACTATTCTCTTTTTCTATAGTGTTATTATAAGTAATATTAGTTACTCCGTCGTATTTAATATCATTATTGGATAATAAATATTTGTTTAATTTATTATTTAAGGCTAAATCAACTGCTTTACCTTTACCACTATAACTTGCTATTAAAACATTATCAAAGTTAGCTAAATTAATGTGCTCTAAATCTCTTGGCATCATACACAAAACTAAATTACCATTTAATTTAGAAATAACTTTAGATGCATAATTTGCAACAACATTAGATCCTCCTGCACCAACACAAATAGTATTACCTTTAATACTTTTAATTTTATCTTTAATTCCTTTTAAATCACTAACTTCATGAGTATCTATTATTCTTTTCTTTAATAAATCAAAATTTTCTTGCATTATCTTTTCCATATAAAAATTCCTCCTAAAGTAAATAATACTACTTAAGTAGGAATTATATGGTCTACTCATAATTTTCTTTTAAAAGTTCAAACTCTCTAATTCTTTTAAGTTCAAAATGACGTATATCTTGTCTAAGTTCACAGTATGCTGCAACATACCATCCATCACTAAATAAAAATAACTCTATAGGATCAATTATTCTAACATTTTCACCTTTATTATAAGAATAATATGTTATCTTAACTTTTCTTTTTTCTTTTATAGCTCTAGTTAAAGCATTATACTTATCACTTACTTCATGAATATCTAATTCTTTAGCTTCTTCTTTAGAGCCTTTAAATACTCCTCTTACTTTATCAGTAAGAATATATAAGTCATTTTTTAACTGTTCATCATTTAGTTTGGAACTAACTCTATTTAATAAATCAACGTCTTTCTTTCGAAATTTTCTAACTGGCATTCTGATACTTTGATTAAGTACATAGCCACCATATGGCCCCATTATAGTATCAATATATATGCCAGCTTTATCTAATTCTTCTTTATAACTTCTAATCATACGTGGTGTTACTTCTAATATTTTAGATAATTCGTCTACTGTATATTTTTTACCAGTATTTAATAACTGGAGCATTGTAATAGTATTAGATAGTTTTCCCATATTCACCACTTCTTAAAATCAGTTTTTTTACATTAGGCACTTCTATTTCTTTATCACGTACTTGGACTAATTTACTAAATAGTTTTCTATCAAAAGGCATTCCATAAAGTATTCTTGTAAAATTATTTTTACTCATTTCTTTATCCAAAGTATAAAAACGATCTTTTTCTTTAAAATTACTATAAAATGTGCTTGCAGGACATATCATAAAATTTTCTACAGCTTGATAAGGTTTTGTTATTAAATTACACATAAAACTATTATACTGATTAAGTAAATCTTTATCTTCTAACATATTAGTATAATTTAATAAATCAAGTACTTCAAATATTGCTTCCATATTGGCATTATGTTCACTTATAAAATCATTGTGATTGCTTAAATAAAATTCATAGTATTTGTCATGAACAGTGAAAGCATCTTTTAATAGTTGTACTTGCGGAGAATAGCTAAAAGAATGAACTAATTTATTTTGTTTTATATGAGCAAGTTCATGAGTTATATAGCTTAAATAAATAGAATATATAAAAATCAGATCACTAGTACAATATGCATTCTTATCTTTTAAATAAGTTGTTTTAATAATTGAATCAGTTAGTCTATCATCATCTATATGAAGATTTTTTGTTTTAGCATTATAAGCACTTATTAAATTAGCTTTTAATAATTCTGGTGGTACGCTAGGAATTAAATCTTTATAATAACGTTTTAGTTTATTAATTTTAATGTAATTTTCTACATAACTTCTTATAAAATCAAATTCAACAAGCCTATTTGCTTCGATTTCTTTTTTAAGGAGTCTACCTATATCTTGCATATTTCTCACCTTGCTTCTTATGCTATATTTCGCAAATTCTTGCTATTAAATTATATTATAACATTTATTAATATTTAAGCAAGAAAAAAACCTTATAAAGGTTTATTCTAAATTATTAATATAAGTATTTAAATTATTATTTAAAGTATTATACTTCTCTTCATAATCACTATAAGTATCATAAGAATTACGACTTAAATAATATAAGTTATTTAAAGTATCATAAATACTAGTTAAAGTATCATAATTAACATTGTCATAATAAGCTTCATCAATACTGTTAGATAAATCTTCTAAAGAGTTTATAGCATCAACAGAGTTGCCTAAATCACTATGTGCAGTAATAGTGCATAGTACAGCATTAGCTTCAGTATTGTAACTTGCTATCCAGCTACACCAAGCATTAGTTAAATCTTCTTTTTCTAAACCAGTAACATCTGCAATAACATCTAAAGTTATAGTGCCGTTTTCAGCGTAGTACTTACGAACATTTAAATTATCATCTGCTAATCCAGTTACTTGATTTACAGTACTATCTAAATTATATTTTGAAGTGATATCAATTGAATTACTAGTTGTTTTCACACTCGAGAAAACTGTTAATAGTAAAGGTATGCATGTAGAAATAATAAATATAATTACAATAATAGCTGCTGAGGAAGTGTTTTTATTATTAGTATTATTTCCCCATAAATTTATTCTTGGTTGAATTCCGTTATTACCATGTTCCATATTAGCTTCGTTAATTTTTTGAGTTGTTTCTGGAGTAACTATTTTAGAAGCAGTACCACCTATCCCTACTCTTTCCCCATATTTGTTTTTGATTAAAGAAAATCCACATCTAGGACAATATAACTGCCCTGGTGTTACTTCTTTATTACATTTAGAACATATTTTCATAAAAACCTCACTTCTATATGTTTGTATTTCTTATATCATCAATAATATTATCTTTATTAATTCTATTCATCATATACATATATATTATAACATTAAATATAACAATAACGATAGCCATATAAAACGTTTCCTTAATAGGATAATCATATTTTATTGGATCATTTGTGTTGGAGTTTATGGCCGCAAAGAATAAATATATACTGGCATAAGATAATATAATTCCTAAAATCAGTGCTTTAAAACCAACGCCAATACTTTCTAAAAAAACCATTTTTTTAACTGATTTATTTGTCATACCAATTGATTTTAAAACGGCAAATTCATTCTTTCTAAGCATTAAACTACTAGCTATAGTATTAATCATAAATGTTATACATATCAAAATTATTAAAGTAAGAATAACATAAATTATGAATTTTAATGCTATAATCATCATTTTAGCATTAAGATAATAAACAGCAGGACTATTATAGTTAACATCACTACCATTCATATTATCAACAATAGTTTGTAAACGCTCATCAATGTCATAAATATCGTCATCAGCGTTTATATATATTGAAACAGTAGGATTTTTCTTATAATTAAGACATATTTCATTCGTACAACCATCTAGTATTTTATCAAACATTTCTTTTGTTACAATTATGGCACCATTATTACTTGACTCGCCTATTTGTTTCCAACCATCATTAATTAAATTAACATCTTCATACTCTAAATAACAATTAGTTATTTTACTTGAAGAAACTTTGGTATCACTATCTAAAATATATTCATAGTTACAAAAATTAATATTAAACTTGCCCTCATTTTTATAAATTGGTTCAGCTCCTATAACTTTAAAATCATCATCATATAAACTTTTATTGTTAATTATAATTGGATAATTTTTATTTAAGTTGTACTCTTTTATATAAGAATTAAATTCATCTTCTGTTACTTGATATATAACTGTGTTTTCTATTTTATCAGTATATGCTGTATCGAACGATGTATTATTCTCTAATGAATAGTATTTATTATCGTCTGGTTTTTTATATGATACAAAAATGTTTTTAACTATATCAATATCGCCAATCCCTTTAACACTTCTAAATAAAGAAATATCATTTTCATTTACCCCTGAAATAGAAAAGTCATATTTTTCTTGTTCAAATGTAGATTCTATATTTTCTTTATTTAAATTAATTATAGCCGTAAAGAATAGATATAGTAATATACTAATACTTATTGTAATTATTATTACTTTATATTTTGAAGCATTCCTTTTAGTATTTTTAGAGGCAAGTATTCCTTCTATTTTAAATATTTTTGCTATCTTACTATTGCTTTTGAATCTTCTTTTTCTAGAATTAAAAGTAGTATTTCCCTGAATAGATTCTATAGGAGAAACTCTACTTATTTTTCTAGCTGGTGAAAGTACAGCTAGAAAGAGAGTTAACATCCCATAACCAAGTGCAATAAATAGATAAGGCAAATATATACTTATTAAATATTTGCTTGAAATTATATGCTGAAGTAAATAATTAGTTATACCAAGTACTTGCATTAAAAGTAAAATACTTAATACTAAAGCAATGATTATAGAAATAATGCCTATATATAATCCTTCTAATAACACCATAATTACTATTTGTTTTCTTGTTGTACCAATACTAGATAATATACCAAATTGCTTTATTCTTTCTTTAACAGATATACTAAACGAATTAGTTAGAATAAAAAATGTTACTAGTGAAATTACAGAAAGTGTAATAATTAAAATTAATTTAAACATTGCTCCAGCGCCACTTTCGGCATACTCACCATATAATTCTAATAATTGATCGTTATATTTTATATTTTCATATGTAACTACACCACCACTACCTAGTAATCTATTAAATCCTAGTTGTCTTGCTAATGTATTCACTTTTCTATGAGAACCAACTACATTTTTATAAGTTATAGAATAAGAACTATACTCTGATTCAGTATAATTAGTAATTATATAGTTTAATTTCGCACCATAATAGTAATTTTTTTCAGTTCTAAAGTTAATTAGTTTGCAGTCATTATATATTCCAACTACTTTATAAGAATTAATGTAATCACCAATATTAATACTCCATGAATCATATATGAATCTAGATATTATAACTTCCTCGTCTTTAGGATAACTACCTTTATATAGAGTTATATTATCTTCATAATCAGCTTTATAACTTGCCAGAAAATAGTATTTATTTGAGAGATCATCTTTTATGGTTTCTCTATTAAAAGCAATATAACTTTTTATATCATTGTTTTCTGTAATCAGTTTGCTTTGTGTATCTTTTACATCTGATATTTCGTAGTGATATGACCCTGCGCTTGCAATAATTTGATTTAAAAAACTTTTTCTTAAACTGCTTATTCCAAAAGCTATCAAAAACATTAAAGTAAAGGCTAATGTTGTTCCAATTATTGTTGTTATTGTTCTTGTTTTGTTTTCTTTTAAAGATTTTACTACTAAATCATTTATTATTTTCATAAAAATTCCCTACCCTACAAAAATATTATAGCATAAAAAAAGAGTTTATAACTCTTTTAAGAAATAACTAATTATAAATGATGATGGTGGTGGTCGTGTGCATGAGGTTCAGTGCTTTCAACATTACATGACTTATCAGTACATTTTTCATTAGCATATTCAATTTCAATAGTAACGTGTTTAATATTTTCATGACTAAGTTCATTTTTTATTGAACACTTTAAATCAATTATGTCTTGAACTTCTGTATTACCATCAATTACTAAATGCATCGTTATATAGTTATTAATGCCATCTATAGTCCATATGTGAATATGATGAATATCTATTATTTTTGTGTACTCACTTTTTAAATGTTTTTTAAGTTCTCTAACATCAATATCATCTGGAATTTTCTCCATTAATACAACTACAATACTTCTGATATTTTGGTAAACATTATATAGTATATAAATGCTTATGCCTATTGATAAAAGGGGGTCAATTATGGAAATATCAAATATTTTCATAATTAAACTACCTATTAATACGGCTATCCATCCTAAAACATCTTCAAGCATATGTAAACTAACTGCTCTTTCATTTTTTCCATGGCCCTTTGATGTTTTATATGCTGCATATCCATTAATAGCAACCCCAAATAACGCAAATATAAGCATGCCGTTATAATTTACATCTTCAGGATTAAATAGCCTAGGAATAGCATTATATAAGACTAATGTAGACCCTAGTAATAATACAAAAGAAGTAATTAAAGCTCCCATTAATGAATATCTTAAATACCCATAAGTATATTTGTTATCGGGTTTTCTTTTAGATTTTTTTTCAAAAAAATATGATATACCAATCGATATACAATCTCCAAAATCATGAACTGAATCAGAAATAATCGAAATACTATTAGTAAATATTCCTCCAATTAATTCAAAGATAGAAAAACATAGGTTTAAGAAAAAGGCAATCTTAATATTTTTACTACTGTTTTCTTTCATAATGTACCTCCTTATGATCTATAACAATTATAACACAATAAGGAAAAAAATTAAATTTTAGATAATATTTTAAGTTTCTTAATTACCTTCTTTTCTATTCTTGATATATAAGATTGACTAATACCAAGTAAACTTGCGACATCCTTTTGAGTCATTTCTTCTTTATTATATAGTCCATATCTTAAAATCATTATTTGTCTATCACGATCATTTAAGTTAGTTATAACTTTATACAAAAGTTTTTTATCATCTGAATCCTCAATACATTTAGTAACTACATCATCTTCAGTACCAAGTATATCTTCTAAATGTAGTTCATTACCTTCACTATCATAACTTAAACTATCTTCAAAACTTATCTCTGTTTTTCTTTTTTTATTTTTTCTTAAAAACATTAGTATTTCATTATCAATACATCTTGATGCATAAGTAGCAAGTTTAATATTTTTATCAAGTTTATAAGTATTGACACCTTTTATTAATCCTATTGTTCCTATACTTACTAAATCTTCTAAATCAACACCAGTATTTTCATATTTTTTTGATAAGAATACAACTAGTCTTAAGTTATGTTCAATAAGTTTTTTCCTTGCTGATTCATCTCCTAGCATAGATAATTCTACATACTTTACTTCATCTTCTTTAGTTAGTGGTTCAGGTAATTTATCAGCTGAACCTATAAAGAATATATTTACTTCATCATTAAAAATACTTACTATAAAATCTATTAATTTTTTAAACATTTATTTCCTCCAGTAATTTTGTATTTAATATTAAATCTACACCATTTATTTTCAAGTTATCGTCCATAAGCCCTACAAGTACATTATTTTTACTTCCAATGCCCTTTATAACAACTTTAGAGGCAATAATACAATCTAATACCTTAGACTCAGTTATAGTCTTATAAGGCACCAAAACCATTTGAAATTCATTAATATCATATATTATCTTTTTTCTATTTAAAATAATAACTGGTCTTTTTAAATAAGGATCAACAAGTTTATTACCTGTATCTAAAAAAGCATTAACCTTGATAATATAATTATTTAAATGTATGTCTACTTTATAATAATTAGAAAAGTTATTTTTTAATTCTTTTACTTGTTTAGAATATAAATATAATATTATAGGTGAAAAAAGAAGAATAAATATATAGTTAATACTAAGACCATATCTCCTAAAAACAAAACCAATATTTTTATAAGAGAATTGAATATTTAAAAAATATATAAATCCTCCTAAAATAATACTTACTATATATAAATAACTAATATTTTTTAAAGTGTATTTTATATTTCGATATGAAAAAGTAGTAATAGTCATTAAAATACTTATTACTACTTTTAATAAAAACAATGTTACTGAGCTAAGTTTAATGAAAAGAAATAGTGTTGTTAATGATCCTACTAAAGCGCCTAATACAAGCCTAATACTCTTAATATTTCGTTTAAGTACATACGAAGTAGTAATTAAAACAACCAAATCTATAAGAAAATTAAGTATTAATACTAAATCTATATATACTTTCATAATATCACCATCTATATTATAAAAAAACGACACCGTATATAGTGTCGTTTTAAGTATTAAAATCCTCTTTTTCTTAAGCTTGAAAAAATATAACCATCGTCGTCATCATCACCTGTTACATCATCTTCAGTTAATGTCTCAATTTTAGCATGACTGCTAGCTGCTGATTGTGCATTTACAGCTGCTAATTTAGCATTTTTTTCTGCATCTTCAAAACCAGTCGCAATTACAGTTACAATTATTTCATCATTTAAATTTTCATTAATAACAGCTCCAAAAATTGTATTGATATCAGTACCACTAGATGTTCTTATAACTTCAGCAGCTTCTTCAACCTCAAATAAAGTTAAATTAGCTCCACCTGTAACGTTAATAATAGCATCAGTTGCACCATTTATACTAGTTTCAAGAAGTGGACTAGATACTGCTTGTTTAGCAGCCTCAGTAGCTCTTCCTTCTCCTACTCCAATACCTATACCAATAAGAGCGTTACCTCTTTTTTCCATAACTGTTTTAACGTCCGCAAAGTCAAGGTTGATTAACCCAGCAACTGCGATTAAATCAGAAATTGATTGTACGCCTCTGCGAAGAACGTTATCAACTTCTTTAAATGATTCTAATAATGGTGTTGTTTTATCGATTATTTCTCTTAATTTATCGTTTGGTATAACAATTAATGTATCTACATGTTTCTTTAATTCATCTAAACCAGCTTGAGCATGTGTCATTCTTTTTCTTCCTTCGAAAGAGAATGGCTTAGTAACAATACCTACAGTAAGAGCTCCAAGTTGTTGTGCAATGTCAGCTATTACTGGAGCAGCTCCAGTACCAGTTCCACCACCCATACCACATGTAACAAATACCATGTCAGCACCTTCAAGGGCTTTTTCAATCTCACCTTTTGATTCAAGGGCAGCTTCTCTACCAATATCTGGATTAGCTCCAGCTCCTAAACCATTTGTAAGTTTTATTCCTATTTGAATTTTATTCTCAGCTTTTGAATTATTTAGAACTTGTAAATCAGTATTAACTACTATAAATTCGACACCTTGTACACCAGATTCAATCATACGGTTAACGGCATTATTACCACCGCCACCAACACCAATAACTTTTATTTTTGCTAATTGATCCATTTCTAAACCAAACATAAATTGTCCTCCTTATTCGCCAAAAAAGTAACCAACAACTTTACCAAGCATTGAATCACTTGAAATATTAGCGTTATTTTTCTTCACAGATGATAAATCTTCGCTATCTTTTGTACTTACCATCGAGTAATTTTTACCTTTTAATTTTAATTTACTTATAAAATAAATTATATTACCTACGGCAGCAGAATATATGTTATTTCTAACTCCTATAATTCTAATACTACCTACGGCAGCTTTCTTACCAAATTTTTCTTCAATTAAATAATTAAAGTGTGCCATTTCACTAACTCCACCTGTAAATATTATATAATCTAAATCTCTATTTGACAAACTGCTTATTTCTTTACTAACTAATTCTAAGATATCATTTAATCTTGAATTAACAATTTCAGAAACTTCATACTGATTTATTTTTATATCTTCGTTTAGCTCATTCTTTGCTTCGTAGAAATCACTAACACTCGCGTATTTCTTATAAGCCAAAGCAAAAGTTTCTTTAATTTTTCTTGCTTCATTTTTACTTACCTTATAAGAATATACTAGATCGTTGTCTAATACCTTGCCACCAACACCAATAATAGAATTTTTAACTATAACTGCTTTATTATATAAAGATACTGTAGTAGTTTCAGAACCAATATCAACTATTGCACCGACCATATTACTAATATCTCTATTTTTGAATGAATGAATATTACCTATACCATTAATCATGATATCAACAATATCTACTCCAATACTTTCTAAAACACTCACTACAGAATAAATGTTCTTCTTAGGCGTTGTTACCATTATAGCTCTTGTACTAAGGTTTTGTCCAGTGTGACCAAGCGGATTAGAAATTCCTTCTGTCTCATCCAATTTAAAATCAATTGGAATAATGGTAATCATTTCTTTTTCTGCTGTAAGTCTACTATCCATGGCTGCACCAAGAACATCAACTATTTCTTCACTACCAACTATATGCTGTTCATTTATAACGTTTACGCTTCCCTTAATAAAGGAAAACTCCGCAAAATAACTAGGTATTGAAGCAATAACTTTCTTGATTTTGATACCAAGCATAGACTCAACTTCTTCAAAAACTTTTTTGATAGATTCGGCAGTTTCTTCAGCATTAACTATTATTCCTCTTTTTATTCCCTTTGAAGTTACAGAAGATGCGGCTAATAAGTTCAACTTGTTATTATGAAGTTCACAAACAACAACTTTTACATTATCAGACCCGATATCGATACTTGTAAATATGTTCTTCAACAATATCATCTCCTATAATCTAAAACAATTATACTATAAATTTGTTAAAAGTAAAAGAGAAAAAGAAAAAAAAGTTCTAAAAGAACTAATTTTCCACAATTTTAAAATACCCACCAGAATTAAGATATAAAATTCCTTTTTTATTATCAAACTCTTTTACTATATCGTTATAATCATTTATCAAATCAAATTTAAGCATTGTCACATAAACATAATTACCATCTGTCATTGTAAAAAGGATTCTTTCTTTATCAACTTCGTCAGGATCATACTTAATTTCTGATATTTTTCTAAATACATCGATATTTATTTCATTCATATTTTTAATAAGCTTATTATAAATATCATCCGTAGATTCATTAATTAATACTGGCGTATCATATTTATCAATACTTGTTTGTTTATCTGCGAAAACCGTTTTACCTATACTATTATCATAAAATAAAGGTTTGTTTTCTTCTATATTAATATATACTCTAGTAAAAAATTTCTTTTTAACCGTAACATTTCCTATTAAAATATCACTTTCTAATCTTTTAGCAATGGTGCCGCCTGGATTAAGTAGTGATGCTGGATAGTCAGATAAACCAGCCATTTCAATTATATCCCAGTCACTATAATAAGTATTACCACTAATATAAATATTAGAAATTGGTTTATTTATTATATAGTATATTAAATAACCAAACAAATATAAAAATAGTAGAGCTATTAAAATAGTATGTGTTTTTAATTTAAATCTTTTTTTCTTAACTTTTTTATATACTACTTTTTTTTCTGTTTTATATTTTGTTTTAGGTTTAGAAGTACTATTTATACTGGAATTTGTTTTTGTAACCCCTTTTTTAGCCATAATATCACCATTATTCTACAAATTCTTGTTCAACTTTTAAATCAATACCGTATTTACTTTTAACTTTCTTTTGTATTTCTAAGATGAGTTGCTTTATGTCATCACCACTAGCATTGCCAGCGTTAATAATAAAGTTAGCATGTTTAGTACTTACCATAGCACCACCAACTTTTTTTCCTTTATATCCAATACCTTCGATTAAACGCCATGCTGAATCATCAGGTGGATTTCTAAATACTGATCCAGCACTTGGAGATTCAAGAGGCTGCGTGTCTAATCTTCTTTTTTTTCTATCTCTAATAACCTCTAGTATGGCATCTCTATCACCATTACGTAATTTTAGAGTAGCCTCTAAACATATATAATCAGGATTTTGTTTTAAAAATGATGTTCTATAATGATAATTAAGTTCCTTATTTTCCATAACAATAACTTTATTGTCTGGAGTTAAAACTTTAATAGACTTAACTATATACCCCATATCACTGCCATAAGCTCCGGCATTCATATACACAGCACCACCAACAGTACCTGGTATACCACTTGCAAATTCTAGTCCGGCTAATCCTTGTCTAGCTACTGCTAAAGAAAGCTTAATCATGCTATAGCCAGCACCAACAACAACAGTTGTTCCATTAATATCTAAATCATTAAATTCATCTAGTTTTATTAGGATTCCATCATACTCTTTATCACTAAAAATGACATTGGAACCAAAACCTAAAACCTTATGCTTAATTTTATTTGCTTCAATATACTTTAATAGTTTTATTAAACAATCTACATTATCTGGAATAACTAATAACTTAGCAATTCCCCCTATTTTATATGTAGTATATTTTTTTAAATCGACATTTTCTATTAACTTGCCTAGTTTTAATTTTTTAATTTCATCTATATTCATTTTATTTCCTACTTACTAACTTCTTGATGTTTTCATATATGATAGTAGCACTACTACCTGTATCTAACTTCTTAAGATTTTCTTTCATGTCATTAATTTTTTTTCTATCAGTAATTATACTATCAATAGATTTAATTAACAAGTCACTATTTAATTCTTTTTCTTCAATTAAAATACAAGCATCATTATTTACTAAATCAAGAGCATTCTTGTACTGATGATTATTTGGCACATAGGGACTAGGTATTAAAATTGATGGTATCTGAAGTGCTATTATCTCACTTAAGGTTGATGCACCAGCACGTGATACTATAACATCTGTTTTCTTTAATAGTCTTGTCATATTTTCTATATATGGAAGAACTTTAACATTACTAGGAAATATATTTTGTTTTATTTCTTCATAACTATCTTTACCAGTTACAAAAACTATTTCATAATCTTTGTTTTTAAATTTATCCATAGTGCTAACAAAAAACTCATTCATTTTAGAAGAACCAAGAGATCCCATCACAATTAAAACTAGTTTTTTATTTGGATCAAGTGCAAATTCTTTTTTATCACATGCTTTTACCTTTAAAGCATTCTCACTACAAGGATTACCCGTAATAACAACTTTATCTTTAGGAAAATATTTAGCAGATGATGCAAAAGAAACAGCTACCATGTCAGCATATTTAGTTAAAAATTTATTAGCCTTACCAGGTATACTATTTTGCTCATGAATCATTGTAGGATAACCTAACTTTTTAGCAGCTTTAATAACTGGAGTAGTTACATAACCCCCTACCCCAATAACTATGTCAGGATTAAAATCTTTAATGATTTTTTCACTAGTTTTCTCTGCCTTAAGTAAGAGTCTAACTACGTTAATATTTTTAATCACATTTTTACTATTAAATCCATATACTTCAATAGCTTTATAAGGAATATTATTGTTTGGAACAATATCTTTTTCCATGCGATTATGTGTCCCAATATATAAAAATTCACTTTTTGGTTCAATTTCTTTAATCTTGTTTATAATTGCTAGAGCTGGATAAATATGTCCCCCAGTTCCTCCTGCACTAATAATAACTTTCACGTTTCTCACATCCTATATCGATTATACCATAATTATATGCTTTAAAAAAGGGATTATATGTCTATCTATGTCAAGAGACAAAAAAAGAGACTAGCTATAGTCTCCCTATAAAAATATCATAACTAATAGACCTACAATTAAACAGTAGATTGAAAAATAAATAAGTTTTCCCTCTTTAACTATTTTTCCATACCACTTTGTTGTAACAAAAGTAAATATAAAAGCCATAAAAACACCTATTATATAATATAACCATTCGGTTGACGAAATAGATATTTCGGTCAAGTTTTTAATTCCTAAAACCATAGTTGCGAGCGAAATTGGAATATAAAGCATAAATGAGAAAGTAAAAGCAGTTTCTCTTTTTAATCCTCTAAACATTCCTCCTACAATAGTAGCGCCGCTACGACTTATACCTGGAATTAAAGCTATCATTTGATATATACCTATAATTATGGCATCTTTAAAACTTAATCTTTTATCATTTTTAACACCTTTGAAATCTTTTATTAAATATAAGAATAAAGATGTGATAACAAGCATAAGACCTAAAAATTTCATATTTTCTTCAAGCTTATAAAGCAAACCTAATTTAGTAACAATGATACCTATAAGCCCTGCAGGTATTGTTGCAAGAACTATCTTTAAACAATAATCAAAATCACTTTTACTTTCTAATTGTCTTTCTTTATTAAATAAATACATAAAGAAAGATTTTATTAGTCTAATTATATCTTTTCTAAAGATGATCAAAATAGCTATTAGACTACCAAAATTTGTCAATATAGCAAATGTTTCAAAATCAATTGTACTTGTTTGATTAGTTATGTTTTCTATAATTTTTTTAAATATTAATATATGACCACTGCTGGATACGGGAATAGGTTCAGTTATTCCTTGTATTATTCCCAAAATTAAATACTTTAATAATTCTATCATTTTATCACCTTACTAATTATAACATATTAGTTAAAACATTATGTCTAACTATTTAACCTTTTAAAAATAAAAAAAGAATAGAAAACTATTCTTTTTTTGCTTTATATATTTTCTTCTCTTATAGCATCAAGAATATTCTCGTTTTTTATTCTCTTTGTAGCGTATATCATAGATAATCCAATTACCGCAAATACACCTAATACTGCTATTATGACACTTCCCCATGGGATTAATATATGACCAAGTTCAACTATATTATTCATAGATAAGTACATTAGATATAAAATACCAAATGATACAGGAAGCCCATATAGAAGTGATTTTAATCCAAAGAATAAGCTTTCAAAACGAAGTGTTTTATTAAATCCTTTTGGAGTAAGACCAATACTACGAAGTACAGCAAATTCTTTTCTACGAAGAGCTATACTTGTGTTTATAGTATTAAATACACTAGTTACACCAATTAATGTAACTAAAGTTATAAAGCCATAAATCAATATTTTTATAACAAGAATTAAATTTTTCATCATTTTCATTTGCTCAGCTATGTTCATGTAATTGAAATAATCTGTATCTTTTATCTTGTCACCATCAATATAATCGTTTATAACCTTATCAACGTTCTTATAACTTGGTGATTTAATAATTAAGATATTATGAGTATCTTCAATTCCATAATTTTTTGCTTGATCATTATTTAATATAACTATTGGTGTTGTATCAGCAGCAAGAATTTCCACACTTAAGAAATTTTCTGTTGTAACATAGTAATCGCTTAATGTATCAACAGTTTCATTTTTATATACATAGTCTTGTTTTTCTTCAGAAGATTTTTCTTCATCATAAACTTCTCTTGATATGTTTATATCACCAAGTTTATTAGTATCAAATCTGTTATATGTATAGCCTTTACGACTATTTGTACTATAAACTATTCCACTATATTTATTATATATAATTGGTTTTGCTTCTTTTTTGCCAATATTTTTTAAATACGCATTATAAGAATCATCATCAAGTACAATAACATTTATACTGTTTCCTAGTTCAATATTTTTTGATTTTATAAAATCATTATATTTATCAGTATACATAGTACTTAAATCTGTAGTAGTTTGCATATTTAACATTTTGTAACTAATACTATCTTTTACATCTTCATTATTTTTAATGTTATTAATAATATCACTACTAACGCCATTAGAATACTCTACCTCTATATCAAATTCAGGTACATTTAAATAACTAGTAGTACCAGCTAAAGTATATGTCATATAACCTGAGAAAGATATAAATAGTACAATACTTATAAATAAAGATGCTACTGTAATACGATATTTCTTCTTATTACGTTTCATATTCTTATAAGCAATTGTTCCTTCAACACCAAACATTTTATTAATCCATTTTGGTGCTTTAACTTTTTTACCTTTTATTTTAATATCATCATTAAGTCTTATAGCTTCTATTGGTGATATTTTACTTGCTTTTTTAGCAGGTAAGAAAGCACTTATAAATATTGTTACAATCATAAATAATATAGGTGCAATTATAAATGTAGGATATGTACATAAATGTATTGATATTCCATTTAACATATCGCCTAATAAATTATTCATTATAAGAACAACAACGCCTATACCTAAGTATGCACTTGCTATACCAAGAGGTATACCTATAATACTAACTACTACTGCTTCAAATAAAACTGTTTTTCTTATTTGCTTTTTAGTAGCGCCTATACTTGAAAATAAACCAAATTGTTTCTTTCTTTCCATTACAGATATAGCAAATGAATTATATATAACTATAATGCATGCTATTGAAACAAGCCCTAACATGATAGATAACATTCCAATCATGCCGCCCATCATATTATCATATTTAGATGCTCCATACATAGAAAGTAGACTATCATTATAACTTATTTCATCATAATTTTCACCTTCTGCATCAATTGACTTAAAACCAAGTGATGAAGCTATAGAAGCAGATATTTTATATGAATTAGCAGGTTTATTGTATTTAACAAAAACTGTTAAACCATTATCACAATTACTATCTAGTTTAGTAAAAATACTGTATCCTGGAGAAGAATAAACTTCTTGTAAATCTCTAGATACAATTCCTACTATTTTATAAGTTTTTGAAGTGGTTTCTCCTAAAGTTTCACCTTCAGTAAATTCCGGTTTGTCTAACTTTTCGCCAGCAAGATACCTATCACCTAAATTTAAAGTAATAGTATCACCAATTTTTAGTTTAATACCGCCTTCAGTTTCAATATGTTTTGATATTACAATTTCACTTGAATTTTCTGGAAGCCTTCCGTCTAATAATTGTAGTGTATCAAAATAAGTAGCAGATGCTCCATATAATTTGTAATATGGCTTATATGTATACTCATAATTTTCATTAGTTATTAAAGAATATCCCATATACTGTCTATAGTATAAACTATCTACATTACTGTTATTTTCTATAACACTTACTTTATCAGTGGCAACATCTACTATTGAGGCATGATAATCACCTTTATACTGAATTATATCATCGATCATTAATTCTCTAAAAGTTGATAGAAGTAAACCTATACCAACCATTAAAGCAGTTGATAGAACAATACCAACAATCGAAACTATTGTTCTTTTTTTATTCATTGTTAAATGCTTAATTGTAAGTTTATTTAGAATGTTCATTTTATTTTACCTTTTCATCGCTTATAATTTTACCATCATCGATAGTAATTATACGGTCAGCATTTAACGCTAAATTATGATCGTGTGTAATCATAATAATTGTTTGTTTATATTTTTGATTAGATAGTTTTAGTAATTCAATTATATCCTTACTTGATTTACTATCTAGATTTCCTGTAGGCTCATCAGCAAGAACTAAAGCTGGTCTATTCATTAGAGCTCTACCAATAGATACTCTTTGTTGTTGACCTCCTGATAATTCATTAGGTAAATGTTTTATTCTTTTTTCAAGCCCTAATGTTTCAATTAATTCTCTTAGATACTCTTCATCAGGTGTTTTACCATCTAATAAAATAGGTAATGTTATATTTTCAGTAACATTAAGTATTGGTATTAAATTATAAAACTGATAAATAAGTCCAACTTGACGGCGGCGGAATATAGCTAAATTAGTTTCGTTTAAACTATATACATCTTCCCCATCAATAATGATTTTACCACTAGTTGGTCTGTCTACACCACCAAGTAAATGTAGTAATGTACTTTTACCAGAACCACTTGCTCCGACAATCGCAACAAATTCCCCTTTATCAATTTTAAAGCTTACACCATCTAAAGCTTTAACTAAAGTTTCACCTTTGCCATATGTCTTTTTTAAATTCTCTACTCTTAAAATTTCCATAATCTTCCTCCTAAACAATACCATTATATAACCATAAAATGACTATAAAATGACTAAAATACTTACAATTAAGTCATAAAAGAAAAACACTAGTTTTCTCTAGTGTTAATTATATCACATTTTTGTAAAACTTTATTTCAAAGATAGTACCATTTCCTTCCTCAGACTTTACAGCAATATCGCCTGATTGCATATCAACAATCTTTTTTGCCATATTAAGACCAATTCCAATACTTTCTTTATTATTTTTCCCTTTATAAAATCTTTCAAATATATGTGGTTTATCGACACTGCTTATTCCGCAACCTGTATCTGATATAGTTATACCTACATATATAGGATTTTCAGTACACTGAATTGTGATTTTTCCTCCTTCGGGAGTATGCTCACAAGCATTCTTAATAATATTTATAAGTGCTTCTGATGTCCAGTTCAAGTCTAATTTTGCTTTTATTTTACAATCACAATTTATAGAAAGATTGATATTTTTAAGTTCTAACGGTATTCTAAGCGGTTCTATTGCTTTTTCAACTATTTTATTAAGTTCAGTACTTTGTCTTCTTAAAACCTCGCTGCCACTATCTAAACGAGACATCTTAAGTAGACTTGATACCAACCATTCAATTCTCTCTAACTGGTTCCTATTTTTTAGAAGAAGTTCTCTTTTTGTAACCTTTTCAATATTATCATCATACATAAGTTCATTTATAACATACATGCTCGTAAGTGGTGTTTTAAGCTGATGAGATATGTCAGATAAAGTATCTTCAAGATACTTTTTATCTTTTAAAGAAATTTCGCTTTGTTCTTTTAATTTAATTGTCATTTTATATAAGTCATTTTTTAAATTACTTATATCTCCTTCTTCGTATTCTCTAATATCCATAGTGTACCTATTATTTAATATATTGTTAGTATATTTAGATAAATCATTTATTTTTTTATAAGTTCTTTTTATAAATAGACAAAATATAGTAAACATAAAAAATATTAAAATAAAAACATAGCTTAAATTAACAAACATTGTTTTATTTCTTAGATGAGTATTATTGTTAATATAATCAATATTCTCTAAATCAGTAAGACCGTACTTTTTAAGAATAGCAGTACTTTGAGAATATGTAATATTTTGATTAGTTAAACTACTTATAATTTCATCTTCTAAATCTGGATTATTTTCTATAATTCTATTTATAATATAAGCATTATTTTTTATTAATTCATGTTTATAATTAACATACATACAATTATTGATTATACACATTATTAAAATACCAATTACTCCAATAACAACTTCAATAGTGATAACTTTTGTAACTTCATTATTTCTAAACATTTATATCACCTATTTTATAGCCAATACCACGTACCGTAACAATTATTTTAGGGTTAGATGGATCATCTTCTATTTTTTCTCTTATTCTTTTTATATATACGGTAAGAGTATTATCGTTTACGTACTCTTCATTAACATCCCAAATATCAGCTAATATTTTTTCGCGGGTGAATACCGTATTAGGATTTAGAGCTAGTGCTAGTAATATTTTATATTCCAAAGCTGTAAGCATAACATCATTACTATCTTTAAATACTTTAGCTTGCTTCATATCGATAGAAACATCGCCTAAATTTATTATACTTGAATTATCGCTACTACTTGTTCTTCTTAAAACACTATTTATCCTAGATATAAGTTCTCTAGCTTTAAATGGTTTAGTTATATAATCATCTGCACCCATATCTATACCCATAACTATAGACATTTCTAAATCATTAGCTGTTAAAAAAATAATAGGAAAATCTTTTAATTTCTTTATATCTTTAAATAAATCAAATCCACTTTTATCTGGCAAATTAATATCTAATAATATTATTTCAATATCCAAATTATTTTTAATTTTTGTAATAGCTTCTTCACCAGAACCTGCTAAAAGAACATCAAAAGATTCCTGCTCTAAATAGTATTTTAAACCTATTTTTATTGTTTCATCATCTTCAATTATTAGTATTTTTTTCATAGAACTCACCTCTTCATATATTATACTATAAAATAAACCTTTATATCTTACTTATTTGTAAGATATAAAACCATTGCAACATAATTATTTATAATAATACTACTAAACAGTTCAATATAATAAATAATTATACTGTAAAAAGCATTTATATTAAACGCATATATTTAATAAATACATATACTTTAGTGAGGTGAAATTATGAGATTTCCGCCAAGTATTGACCCTAAATCATTTACACTATCCGCAGTTATAATAGGTTTTGCCCTTATTGATGATTTAACAGCAAATGAACAAAATTCTGTAGGAAACTGGTTAATGCTGGTAGGACAAGTATTAGAGGCAAATGCAACACAGCAGCAAGTAATAGAAGAAAGAATAACTGGTAATACGATAAATGTGAATGGAAAGAATTACAAGCAACAAGGTGACCCATATATGCATAATCCACCACTATATAATAGTGAAAATAATACGGAAGACAATGGAAATGATTTCACACAAAATGATATTGATTTAATAAAAAAAACACTAGAAAAAATGCAAAAAGAGATAGACAAAATATTAAATAATGAGTAAATAAAATTTTGTTTATAATATTTCAATTGGCATTTAAAAACTTAATATAAGCCACTTTTTTCTGTGTTATATTTAATTATTTATTATGTCTAGCAAAAAAATATTTGGCGCGTTTAGTTGACAAAAATAGAACTTTTCGAATATAATGTAGTAAAGTTATTATGTTCATAGGAGGATAGAACTGAAACATTTTAATTAGCGCATGGGCCTAAGGGCTGACGAGGATAGTAGTTATCGAACTTATATTATAAGGTAATCAGCGGATGCTACTACGGAAGTGTATTCGAAAGATATATTACAAATAGTAAAATCAATATTACGACAAAAAATATATCACACATATATTTTTATTATGCAAAAAATGCACAGGAGGAAGTAAAAATGTGTGGTATTATTGGTTATGTAGGCGATAAAAGATGCCTACAAGTTATTATAGACGGTCTTGAAAGACTAGAATATAGAGGTTATGATTCAGCAGGAATTGCCTTTGTTAAAAATGATAAACTTGAAATAGAAAAAGAAAAAGGCAAAATTGCGAACTTAAAGAACAAATTAAATATAAAAACAGAGTCAAATTTAGGTATAGGACATACTAGATGGGCTACTCATGGGGAACCTAACTATATTAATAGTCATCCTCATAAAGTAGGCAAAATTTCAATAGTTCATAATGGAATTATTGAAAATTATATGGATATAAAAAAGGATTTAACTGAAGAAGGTTATACTTTTAAATCTTCTACTGATACAGAAGTAGCGTGTGCCCTACTTGATCATATTTATAAAGAAACAGGTAGTATGGAACAAACTATTGCTATTTTTAAAGAAAGAGCAATTGGAGCATATGCTTTAGGAATTATTTGTGATGATCATCTTCATCATTTATATGCGGTTAAAAAAGATAGTCCACTAATTATTGCAATTGGTGATAAAGAAAATTATATTGCTAGTGATGTTCCTGCAATATTAAAATATACAAATAAATATATTATTCTTGATGATGGTGAATTTGCCAAAATGAGTAATGATAGAGTTGTTGTATACGATAGAAATGCTGATATTATTAAAAAAGATATTAAAATTTTTGAAGGAAGTAGTAATGTAATTGATAAAAACGGTTATGAACATTACATGCTTAAAGAAATATTTGAAGAACCTGAAATAATTAAAGCTACTGCCCTACCTTATATAGAAAATGGTGTACAGAGTTTAAAAGAAAACATGCCAAATTTCAGTAAATATGAGCGAATAGATATTGTCGCTTGTGGTAGTGCAATGCATGCTGGTATGGTTGGGAAAAGTATAATTGAAGAATTTGCAAATATTCCAACTAATATTGAAGTAGCAAGTGAATATCGTTATAAAAGATTATTTTTAAATAACAAAGTTTTAGTAATTGTAGTTTCTCAATCAGGAGAGACAGCAGATACTTTAGCTGCGTTAAAAGTTGCTAAAGAAGCTGGTGCTGATACCCTTGGTATTATCAACGTAGTTGGAAGTACAATTTCTAGGAATGCCGATATGGTCTTATATACAAAAGCTGGTACTGAGATAGCTGTTGCCACTACAAAGGCTTACAGTGCTCAAGTTACTATGCTATCCTTAATTGCTATAAATATGGCTGTTAATAATGGTTCAATGAGTGATAAGGAAGCAAATGAAGCTATATCTTGTATTAGAAAATTGCCAACAAATATTCAATCTGTATTAAATGAACATGAAGATTATAAAAATATTGCTAAGAAATTATATAAACATAATGATGTATTCTTTATAGGAAGAAATGTTGATTACGCTCTAGCTATGGAAGGATCGTTAAAACTTAAAGAGATATCTTATATCAACTCTCAGTGTTATCCTGCTGGAGAACTAAAGCATGGTACTATATCTTTAATAGATAAAGGTACACCAGTTATTGCTATTGTAACAGAGGCAAAAATAGCTGAAAAAACAATTAGCAACATTAAAGAATGCAAAGCACGTGGTGCTAATGTTACTTTAATAATTACTGAAGATTTAGATGTTAACGATAATTTTTATGATCAAAAGGTTATTATTCCAAGAACAAATAAATTAATTCAAGCTGTATTAACAGTAGTTCCATTACAGTTAATTTCTTACGAAATTGCAAAATATCGTAAATGTGATATAGACAAACCAAAAAATCTTGCTAAATCAGTTACCGTTGAATAAAAATAAAAAAGTAGAGTAATCTACTTTTTATTTTTTTCTGACTGGTATTTGAATTTCAGTTAACCAATCTTCAATATTATCTTTATTCCACATACCATCAATATATCTTTCCCTAATATTATCTACTATTTCATAATTGTTTTCTTGCACCCATTTTACTCCAAATGCATATGCTGCGCCTAGTTTACTATAATCTCCTTTATGATATATACATACTGCCTTTACTGGCTCTAATTTCTTAAATTTAATACCATTACCATCTTTCCCTGGTGATGTTACAGCCTCAGCATATATGATATGAATATCACTTTCTTTATATTCCCCATCAAGATAATTAACATAACAATAATCTGGTGAAATACATTTTATATTTGGATTTAGTATACGGCATTCATCTGCAGAAGATAAAATAAAATTCGTTATATCTTCATACTTTTTTATTATTCCTTCCTTATAGTAAATTACATAATCTGGCAAGTCTTTTATAACTATTTCGTATTTCATTTCTTTTCCCTCCAATAAATAATTAATTCTAGAGAGTTGATCTTCAAAAATTGATATTTCTGATTCTAATTCTTCTTTTTTTAAAGTTAATATTTTTTTTATATCTCCCCCATTTAAAACTTCTTTAATATTATCAATTGTCATACCTATTTGTCTAAGTGAAATAATTTTACTTAGTTCTAGCAACTGCGTAGTTTCATAAAATCTATAACCGTTATTATTATCAACATAAGACGGTATTAACAATTTTTCTTTTTCATAATATCTTAAAGTTTTAATTGTTGTCTTTGAAAGAACTGAAAATTCACCAATTCTATACATGAAAATCACCTCCTAAATTAACTATACTATTTCCCCTAAGGGGAGAGTCAAGACTTATATCATTATAATATAAAAAATCCTTCTATGGATATATTTTACCATAAAAGGATTTTAATTTATATTTATTTAGATTTGCTTTCTGAAATAGATGCTTCATTAGAATCTAATGTTTGACATCCTTCAATAATTCTCATCAAATTTGAAACATTATCAGTATTTTCTGAAATTGCTTTTAAATCTGCTGATACTTCACCATATGATGTGGTTGTAACCCATGTTGTATCTTTATTATCTTTGTATGTATTTTCTGCATTTATATAGTTCTTAAGAGTATTATCACCCATAAGAATACTTGTAATAATTGCATCAGAAATGAAGTCAGCGCCTTCTTCTTGAGAAAGGGTAATTTTGCTTCCATCATTAAATTCATAACCTACTGTTTTATCAAAATTAGGGGCTACAAATTTATTTTCGACTAAAGCTTGAATTTGTGCAATTTTTTCTTCTTCTTTTAATGTTTCATCAGCAGCTATCTTTTTAGCGCCTTCAACTATGTATGTTGCACCATGAGCAGCTATTTTTCTATCAGTTTCATCCATGAAAGCAATTGTCCAATCAACAGTATCATCTTTTGTTGTAATTTCATTAGTAACAATTTGTCCAATAATATGTCCAGTTTTACTTATAGTTTCAACTGAATCCATACCATCTAATACTGTTGCAAGTAATTCTGGATTTGTTTCCTGAATATGTGTAATATTTGCCATTGTTACATAAGTTAAAGCATCTGATGCTGTAACTGTAATGCCATGATCTGCAAGTTCTTTGATAAAATCTTCTGTAGTACCTACTAGCATTGATTCAGTTATTTTTGTATATCTAGAATCTGCTTTTAAATCATCAATTGTTGTTTCTGTAGATGTTGTTGGTGCTACTGGAGTTTCTACTTTATCATTTTTACTACAAGATCTAACACCTGCAGCAATTGCAATAACTACAATAGCAACTAAAGCCGTATAACCAGCTCTTTTTAACCATTTTTTCTTTTTAGAAGGTTCTACTTCTTCGTAAGTAGCTTCTTGTTTATCTTGTTCATCAGCGATTTCTTCGCCTTCTAATTTTTTATCTTCTTCTAAATCAGTTTCTGCTTCAGCATCATCTGGAATAACAATAGGTTCATATTTTTTAACAAAATTTTCTTCTTCCACTACTTGGTTTTCTCCAGCTTTAGCTTTTTTCATTTCAGCTATTTCTGCCACTGTTTGTTTAACACCTTCTACAATAGCATCTAATCGTGGATTTTTTTGACCTAAAACCTTTAAAGGTTCTCTACCTGTTTGAACTTGATCATTTTCATCAATATATCTATAGACTAAATCTTGATTTGGCTCATCTATCTTACAATCCCAAAATCTTTTAATACTCATTTAAATTCCTCCTTTGATAATTATAAAAATTAACAAATAAATATATTCTTTATTTATATAAGCAATATAGTTGCGAACCCAAGGTACGCAACTATACTTTTCTATTAACTACATTTCTTATTTCCAGTTAAAGAATAACCTTGATTAATTAAAGTAGTATCGTTGTCAGATTTACTCCATACAGTTTTTACAGTACCTGAAATATATTCTCTTTCTTTGTATCTATAGTATGTAACAGTTTCATAAACATTTTCTACTCCAAAAACTGGAACAGTTTTTGAACAAGTAGAACCACTTAATGTATAACCACTTGGACATGAATATGAAGTTGATGTTAATAAACTAGTTGTACTAGATACAGTACCATAACATCTTTCACCACTTAATGTATATCCTGTTGGACAACTTGGTGTTAATGTAACAGTTGATGAATTTGATTTATAACATCTTTGACCGCTTAATGAATATCCTGTTGGACATGTAGCGCTCTTAGTATCAGTTGTTGTTGTAGTTTTGTAACATACACCATTACTTAATACATAGTTAGTAGCACATGATGCAGCTGTTTTATCACTTGCATCAACAGTCTTATAACATACACCATTACTTAATGAATAATTTGTAGCACATGATGCAGAAGTTGTTAATGTTGTTGTTCCACCACCACTAGTAGTAGCAACAGCTTTATATACTTTATATGTATAAACAGTTCTCATAGCACATGTACTTGAACAATCATATACGTAATCAGATGATACAGTTTCATAATAGTAAGAACTACTATTTGAAGGAACTGAAGTACCTGTTTTTGTTGTTACATAAGCACCTCTAGTATAAGTAGTTGTTCCTCCTGAAGTAACAGTTTTATAACAATTGTTGCCACTTAATTTATATCCACTTGGACAACTTGGTGTCATTGTTACAGTAGAAGAACCTGTTTTATAACAGTAATTTCCACTTAATGAGTATCCACTTGGACAACTTGGTGTCATTGTTACTTGGCTAGTACCAGTCTTATAACATGTAGTACCACTTCTTGTGTATCCACTTGGACATACTGGATCAACACTTACTGTTGAAACGTTAGTACCATAACATACACCATTACTTAATGTATATCCATCTGGACATTTAGCCTTGTAGTATGCTGAAGATGTTCTAACACATTTAGTACCAGCACTATTTTTTGAATATCCACTTGGACAGTAAGTAGTTGTGCTTGAATATGCATTTATTGTTTCTACTTTAGTACCAGTTTGAACTTGCTTTGTACCAGTAATAACTTGCTCTTTCTTCATTTCTACCTGTCTATAGTCGGTTGTAGTAACCTTATCTTTAGACCAGCCAGTCCATGAACCATAATTACCCCATTGACCATTAGTTACTAACTTATACTCATAAGTACAAGTTTTTGTTGTTGGTATAATTGGAGTTGTTGGATTATTTGTTGTTATTGTTGTTGTTTCTTCTTTTTCACATACACCTGAAGCATCACAATAATCGTAGCAACCTAAATGAACGATTATATAAGCATCATTATCAGTACATGATAAATTAATTTTCATTTGATATTCATCTTCAAGTTTAACTACTTCTACATATGAATCTGTTAAACTACATGAATTACCATTTGCATCAGTAAATTCCACTAATAATTTTTCAGCTAACATTTCTTTTAATGTCATTGATTTAACATCATTAATATTTGCTGGTAATCTTTCAGTAGTATAGTAACTTACTGCAGCATCTTTCATTGTTTGTAAGTTATCATTAAATATCCCACTAGTTAGAGCATCTAATCTATTGTTTAAATCAGCAAATTGATTATTTACACTAGCTTTAGTTGGAAATAACCAAACTAAAATAAACACAAATAAAATTATGAATAATAGTTGGATAAAAATGTCTCTTACAGAAAACCCATCATTTTTTTCATTATACATATAAACTCTCCCCCTTTAAGTGCCATTATTATAGCACAAAAATCAACTTTGTCAAACTGAAAAAACATTTGTGTTAAATAGATACAATAACAATAAAATAATATTTTTTAATACATATTGCTATAAATAAATTATATCATTACTATAATGCAATGTCAAAGTTATATTCACGAAATCTACACATTTAATATTTGCAGGAATTTATGAATTCTTTTATAATATTTCCTTGTTTTACATCGTATTCATCCATAAGTTCAGGATGCCACTGAACACCTAAATAAAATCTAGAATTAGGGTCTTCTACAGCCTCAATAATTCCATCCTCGCTTATAGCGGTCATTTTTAAATTTTTGGCTATTCCAATATTATAATTATGTCTACTATTAACTGATAATTCGGTTGTTCCTAGTATCTCAAATAACTTAGTTCCTGGTTCGATAGATACTTTATGGACATATTTTACTCCTAAAGCATGATGATCTAGTTTAGTATCATTTCTATATGCTTTTTTTTCTTCATCCTCATCTTCATTTACTTTTCTATCTAAATAGCCCATTATCTGCATACCTTGGCAAATGCCTAATACTGGAATATCATGCTCATGCGCATATTCACATATAAATTCTTCATATTCATACCATCTACTGCCACCTGGAAGTAATATACCATCACATAATTTTATTACTTCTATTAATTTATCCTTTTCAAAAGAAGTAAGTTTTGGCACGTTTTTTTGCGTTAAATCAGTAAAAAAGATATCTTGGACAGGCAGTATGCCAATTGGTATTCCACCATATTTATTTATTACTTTAAAATACGATTCGCCTATTTCAGTTATTTTTGTCATATTCATAAGCATTTTATCTATATCAAATCTACTAACTATACCTATTATAGGACTTTTTTTCATACGTCACTCCTAACTAAATTATTTTCTATTAAATAACTATATATTTCTTCAGTTGAACTTGTTATAAAGTCAACAACTGAATTTATATCAAATACATAATTTTTTTCTTTTTTAGAATTTTCTATAATAATTCCCATTTTCTCTACTATAAGATTTATTTTATCCATTGGTATTTCTTTTATAGTGCTCTTAGGATAATCAAACTCTTCATAAAATAATGATAAATCTAAATCATAATAATCAATTAAATCAATATTTAGACTAGTATAATCATTATATATTATGTCTTTTACTTCTTCTGGTTTAATCTTAATAATAGTTCCATCAATTAATTTGATACTATTATTTAATACTAATTTATCTAAAAAACCATTGAACCATAACTTATCTGTATATAAGTGTACTAAATAACCTAGTTCGAAGTCTTTATGTAAGTCTTTTCTATATAGATTTATAAATGCTTCTATATTAGGAACATCTTCTTTCAAAGTTCCTTCTAAAAAATGAGAAAATGTTTTAGGTAACCCTACTTGTTTGGTTAAATCAGGAGCAATCGAACCTAAATAAAAGTTTTTTTCACTTTTTTGTAATTTTTCATTTAATTTTTTTGCAACACAAATATGTATTATTGCTGATGCCATACTATCACCTTTTCTATGTTATTTATAATTTGGATTTGGATAATTTGTTTATTATAATTCTATCTTATAATAAAGTGTATATATATCCTCATTAATTAATTTGCCATTGTTTTTTAATATAACATTACTTGAATAAATATTATTCTTAAGACACTGTAAATATACTTCATGCATATGAAGCTTTTTACACTCTTCAAGTGCTAATTTTAATATTATATTACCATAACCCTTATTTCTTTCTGATGGTCTTATTTTATAACCTATATTACCTGAAAAAGTCTCCCAATAATCATTTAATACTGGCCTTACCATAATTTCCCCAACTGGATAATCATTAACATACATTATATAAGTAATTCGAGGTGTGTTTCGCTCATCAAGTTTTGCAAATTCTTCCGAAATACGTTTTTTTATTAAAATATAATAATCTATCAAAGTTGCACCTTTTAAATTATTAATTGCACCATTTTCAGATTGGGGAATTTCTTGATACATCATGTACTCTAAATCACCTATATCAGTACTAAGTTTTTTTAAATATACGTTCATACAATCACCATATATATTATATCAAAAAAAGAGACATATTGTCTCTTTTATTAATTTACTTATTTTTTTCTATTTAAATGCGCAAAATATACATTTCTAATAAGTGAAACAATAGTCATCGGTCCTACACCACCTGGTACAGGTGTAATATAAGATGTTTTGTCTTTTACTGTATCAAAATCAACATCACCAACGATTTTACCATCTATTCTGTTAATTCCAACATCTACTACAACCGCTCCTTGTTTAACCATATCATCAGTAATCAAGCCGGGTTTACCCGTTGCTACTACAATTATGTCTGCAAGCAAAGCAAGTTTTTTAAGATTATCACTTTTACTATGTGCTATAGTAACTGTTGAATCTCTATTTAAGAACAAAGGTATTAAAGGTTTGCCTACAAGATCACTTCGCCCAACTAATAACACATTTTTACCAGCTAAATCTATGTTATAGGCATCTAATAAATCTATAACGCCAAGAGCTGTACATGGCTTTAAAACATCTTGATTATGAATTAGCCCACCAGCATTTGCATCAGTTAATCCATCTACATCCTTTGAAGGATCTATTTCATTTATAATATCACGGGCATTTAAATGAGAAGGTATAGGTAGTTGTAAAAGGATACCATCAATACTATCATCTAAATTTAATTTATGAATAATATCTATTATTTCATCTTGGGAAACAGTTTCCAAAAAAACTTGCTTCTTAAAATCAATTCCCAGTTCCCCACAAGCTTTTTCTTTTTGATTTATATAAATGCTACTCGCTTCGCCAGGATTAACTGTTAGAACTATTAGACTAGGTCTACTTTCTAAATCCTTAATTTTTTCTTTATAATATTGTCTTTTTTCTTGACTAACTTTTTTACCGTCTAATATTTCCATACTCTTATAATCTCCTAAAATTGTTTTCTACTAAATAGAACACATTCTCTATTTTCTATTGGTCCTAATGCGAAATCTTTTTTAATTTCTGATACAAATCTATCTAATGCTACTTTACGATTGTAATCAAAAGGTTTATCAAATATTATTGTAACTTTATTATCAGGGTCATAATAGTCTTCATCTAAATAATATGAATCCCATATATAAACATACTCATCATCTATATGCGTTACAATAGCATAGTGTTCACCAACTTGATAAGTTCTTATTAAAACGACACCGTTTTTAAATAAACATATTCTTATTAAACTTAAAGTAACATCTTTATCAGTATATCTCTCACAGTGAATGTCAAATAAATTTCTTTTAGCATACCCCTCTATCCAAGTAGTCATTAAATTCATAGCTTCTTTACTAGTACCACCATCTCCTAATTTACCATCTTCGCCATAGCAATCTAAAGTATACGTTGATACTGCTCTAATAAGATCAGCTGGAATAGTCTCTCTTTCATATAAAAAACTTATAGCATTTTGAAGTGCTAATGTACCACAATCAAATTCTGTTATCTGAAATCTTAATGGAATTTTCATAATATTTACCTCTTAAATGTAATTCATTTACCTTCCTTATTTTATAACTTTATTATATCAAAAAAAAAGACAAATGTCTTTTACTTTACAAAAAAGATAATAGATATGTAAAATTCAATAAATGTAATTATAAATCCTTATTTTTTAAACTATATTTATAAATAGTATTATTATGTAACAAAGTAAATACGCCATATCTTGTTGGTATAACTTCATTAAATGTAATTGGTATTCGAAGTTCTTCTTCTAAGTCAATCATTTCATCAAAGTTTTTCACTTCAATTATTTCATATTTTTCTTCCTTAACTGGGTTCAAAACCTCTACGATTATACTACCATAAGTTTTCAAGATTTGATCTAATCTTTTAGAATATTTGTTTTTACATTTTATATTAAATATTAGTTTGAATAAATATACAAAAAAGAAAAAAGAAATAATAAATTCGATTGTTCCCATTATAAAATTAGAATCATTGTAAAACTTCAGACGACTACCGACATCATAAATATAATCTACAGTATTTTCTTTATAATCACTTGTTATAGAAAAAGCTTGTAACCCAATAGGTATATACATAATTATTTTTTGAGTATTACTAATTTCTTTTTCATTGTAACTACTTAAAACATTAACTGTCATTGTAATTTGTAATTTTGTCGAAAGTATCATTCCAAAATTTTTTTTAAATTCGGATACTTCATTTGCATATAAAGAATAATCTAGTGCAAGAGGAATATCGATTGCAAAACTGGAAGTTTGTTTCTTTGTTTCTGTAACTTCCTCTACTAAAGTATATGATTTTTCCCATACTGTTTCAGTGGTTTCATTAGCATTGCTTTGACCAATAAGCTTTCCAACTACATTATAATTATATTTGAAGTCATTATTGGTTGTTCCCGAATACGTATATAAAAATTTAAAATTAACTTGTTTAACTAAATCTGAAATATATACTTTGCCAGATTCCATGGTAGTTGTATCAACAAAATTATTGTCATATAATTCTACACTATAATCTGCTTTTTGATTAATATTATAAGTATATAAAATTTTATCAGTTTGTTTGTTTGTATATATTATAGCTAGAGTAATTTGTAGTAAGGAGACGATTATGGCAGCAATTAAAACAAAACCTAGAGTTAAACGAACACCTAATCTTAATACGTTTTTTCTTTGGTAATTAGTACAATTCTGCATATGTCATCTCCTTACTTTCTTAATTTCCAGTTTCTATTGTTACATTCTTTTTACTAAATAATTCACTTAACCATACTGATGGATAACCAATTTTTGAAACTGTAAATCTTACAACACCTTTTATCTGACTAGGAGAAACTTTTTCTTTATCAATTGTGTTATTATTATCTCCTTTTGTAGTATATAAAACAGTGCCATCATTATGTTTTTCAACACTTACTATACGGTGCGCTATAAAAATACCATTTAAATTATACTCAATTATATCTTGTTCATTAAGATTATTAAGATCATTTATGCCCATTTTTTCTATAATTATAACATCTCCTCTATTATATAAAGGATGCATACTATTAGATAAAATAGCTATTGGTTCATACTTAAATACGCCTGTTATAAATAGAAAGGATGATGTTACCATCAAAATTACTGGTATATACCTTACACTATTTAGATGTGTCAGATTTTTTCTGGAAACTTGATTAGTAACTTTATCTTGAATAACTTTTATAGAAATATATGTAATAAACGGAAGCATTGTACCTGCTATTGCAGTATAATACCAATCTAAATTTGGTAGTAATGGCAAAAATATCATAAATAATTTTTGGGGAATTAAGTAAGTTAGTGTACTTTTATAACCGCTTGTTTTTGTTAAATAAATTAAAATAGCATTACTTGCTAGAGCTGGTAGTATAATTGAACAACTATGGGTAAATAATTCTTCTAAAGTATATCCAGATTTAATAAAAGTGTATATTGGAATATCATATAAGGAAAATACTAATATATTTAAAATATAAAACCATTTATTATTATTATTCTTTATAAAGATATACATTAAATACTCAATACATATTATAGGAAATATATAGATCCAAATATTTTGAATATAGCCAAATAAAGAGTGATTATATATACTACGCCCATATCCTGTTATTAATCCCAGAGAAAAATATATCATAAGATAAATTGTTATAATAATAAACACAGTTTGTATTTTGTTAGTTTCTTGTTTGATTCTTTGTTTAAAAGTTTTAATAATAAAGAAAGCAAATACAAAAAATATAATTAAAATGACAGATTTATTAAGTTTACAAATTTATTAGATAAAATATCGTTGCTAAAAACACTATAAAATATTAAATATGACATAAATAATAAATAAAGAATAGTTTTTTTAAAATCAAATTTCATAATATACCCCTTATATTAACCATATATTATTGTTGCTGTAAATGTCCCTACTCTAGGCATATATCCCGTTGCTAAACCGGTATCTACATAAAATTCAACTACCTCAGTTTGCCCAGGAGCTAATGTTAATGGCCATGATGGATTAGAAACAATTATTATTCCTGTTTTTTTGTCATAAGTGTATGTTCCGCCCCAAAAAGCTGTTACTGTTGAGTTCTTTGGGAATGTTATATCAATGGACCATTTTGCAAGACTCTTAGTAGAAGAATTATTAGTTACCACATACTTATAAGTTGTAACTTTATTCCATCCGCCAGTTATACTTAATGTGTTGCTTACAAAATCAAGACTGGTGTCCGGATTAGGATCATCTGTGATAGCACCAGAATAAAAACTCATTCCTATTATCCTATATTCCTCAAAATATGTTGGAGTATTAGTAGTTAATTGAAAAGAAAAAACTAAAGTTGAGTTTGTAGACAAATTATGATTATAATTTGTAGGACTTGTTACAGTCATAATATTACCATTTATAGTACAGGACAAAGCATTGTAGCAGCCATTCACTATGCTTGCTACTGGAACATATACATATGCCTTCCAACTAGTTATATCATTTTGTCCTAAATATGTAATTGTTGAAGATATTTGATATGTATAATTTCCCCACTTATTATCCAATACATACTTATAGCTATAATTGTAAGAAGCACTTTTAGAAAAGCCGGCTTTTCCTTTTAATGATAAATCAGTATTTAAAAAAGAATAAGCAGTACTTATTGTAACAAGCATTATTATGTATAGTGCTATCATATAAGTAAAGTTATTCTTTTTTCTTTTCTTTAATCTTCTCATATAATCACCCTATTCACGAATGTAAGAATAACTATATTCTTCATTTACTAAGATGTTTTTTGAACGTAATCTAAATAAATTGTTCCAGATTTGGAAGTCGTCCCAGTTGGAACACTTGTTGAGGTAGATGGCCAAGTGATAGTTAATCTAAACTTATTAGTTGTTCCATGTAATAAATCGCCAGTATCACTTAATATTTCATCAGTTATGGGATTTAATCTATTAAAAGTATAAGTGATAGCAGTTGGTTCTGCTTGATTTATTTCTAATAGTCCTGTAATAGCTGAAAGTGTTGCATCTATAGTACCAGTATTTTGAACAATTATATCATACACGATTGTAGCACCAGGTTCTGAAACAGTTACATCAAATGTAGCTGCTAAGCCGGATGCAGTTGGTGCACTAACTTCAGTAGCACTAGCTGTAGATAAGGTTGCATTTTTTGTTATTGACAAGAACGATATATTCCATGAAGCATTTCCTGTACCTGATGTTCCGGTAATAGTTAATTGATTAGCTAACGCTGCATAACCAACTGACATCACTGTAACAGCTATAGCTAATGCAAATATGATAAATATTTTGTTGTTGTTTCTTTTCATATTGTTACTCCTTTCTTTTATATAATAATTTGTCATACATATTGTATTATCATTTTTTAAATAATAATCTCTATATTAGTTTGCATTTATTTTTATATATTATTTATAAAAACTAAATTATTTTATATTATTGTTTAGTAGTAAACTCTATATGATTAATTATTTTGAAATAAAAAGAGACTTTAAGTCTCTTAATTTTCTGCTTCCTCCAACATATTAGTTATGAATATTCCGTACCCTTTTGTAGGATTTTCAACCACCACGTGTGTTACTGCTCCAATTATGTAGTCACCTTGAATAATTGGAGAGCCACTCATTCCTTGCACTATGCCACCAGTTTTTTCTAAAAGATCAGTATCTGTTATTTCAAACACTAAATTTTTAGTATCTCCATTATTATTAATCTTGGTAATATTTATACTATATTCTTTAATTTCAGTACCGGATAAAACTGTCAGTATTTTTGCTTCACCTTTTTTAATATTTTGCACTTTTGCAACTTTATACAAATTACTACTATCTATGTTACTAGAGTAATAACCAAATATACCTTTGGTAGTATTTTCATATATAGTTCCATCTACCTGTGAACTATAATACCTGGCATTCTTTTCACCAGGTGTACCATTAGTACTTTTTTCTACATTTATAACTTCAGAATCAAATATAGTACCACTTTCGGTATCCACTATTTTACCAGTAGATTGTTCTAATATTTCATGACCTAATGCACCAAATATTTTAGTATTAGGATCTATAAACGTAAGTGTACCTATACCAGTAATACTGTCTTTAACATAAAGACCAGTTTTACAAGTGTTTTCATCAATAGCTAATTTTAATGTAGTACTATAGGTCTTATTGTCTCTCTTATATTTAACATCTAATTTTTCGCAAGTTTTACTATCAATAGTATTCATAAAATCTTCAATAGTAGTTATATTGCTTTTATTACTAGAAACAATAACGTCGCCAATTTTGATATCTGAGTCAGAAGCAAGTAAATTACCACCTACCATGTATGTTCCTACCACTAATATACCTTCGGTGTTAATTGTAATACCTATTGTGTCTCCACCTACTGCGAGATAGTCTGAATAAGCATAAGTGTTTGTTGGAATACTAACTAATAGTGAAAGAAGAAGTACGGGTTTCGCTAGTTTTTTAAAAAACATAAACTCAACTCCTTAAATACAGACTACATTATTAGTATGTTCAAATGAGTCAAAATTAGTCGAGCCATTACCATGAAAACAAAAAAAGCGCCAACTTATGGCGCTCTAATATACTATTATAAAAATCAAAAAAACTACAAAGAATACGTGAGAAAACAAGAATATATAAAGTTCTACTGAACATGAAAATCCGTCATAAATATTTTATTAAAATTACACTATACTATTTGGGTTGCATTTTAAAGACAGATAGATTGGATTTTATCTAAATGCATAGTATTATAATTATTATTACTTTTTTAAATTATATAAATTACTTAAACAAGAATGTTGGGCATATCTCGTTTACATATATAATTATACTATATCTTTTTCATTTTTCAATACTTATTATAAAATTTCTTGTTACTTTACACATTTTACATTATTCAGTTATTTCAAAACTTTTTAAAGTTCCATCTTCAGCAACTATTTTACTAATCTTTTCTTCAGCTTTTTTTAAAGATTCATCACACTCTTTAATAAGCTTCATAGCTTCTGTATATTTGCTAATTGAATCATCTAAGTTGATTTCATCTTTTTCTAGTTCGTTAATTATTGTTTCTACTTTTGCCATTTTTTCTTCAAATTTCATTTATTTTTCCTCCATAACTTCTTTTACTTCTACTAAGGCATTACCATTATGTAGTTTCAAATTCAAATTATCATTTACTTTGATATCTTTTATAGTATTAACTGGTTTATTATTTTTATAAGTAATTGTGTATCCTCTTTTAAGTACATTTAGCGGACTTACTAATTCAAGTTTGTCAATCAAATGCGCCATTAATTTTTTGGTATTTTCTAACTTATAATTAATTAAATTATTTAATTGTGTATCTACGATAATTAAATCTTTTCTTTTATTAATGCAAATTTCTTTTGGACTTACATACCTTATTTTTTCAAGTAAATGTGTTAAACTATTTTTCCTTAACTCTAATTTATGATTTAATAAAAAATAAATTTTTTCTTGATATTGATCTAACAATATCTTTTTATTTTCATACATTATAACTGGATTTTTAATTATAAACGAATTCTTATAACTATCAAGTAATAATTTATTGTAATTAATTTTTTTAACTATATTTTCTTTTAAACGAATGCTCAAGCTATTTAAAGTGCTTTGAACTTCTATAATATTAGGTACTGCTATTTCTGCTGCCCCTGTTGGTGTAGGAGCTCTATGGTCTGCAACAAAGTCTGCTATTGTAAAGTCAACTTCATGCCCTACAGCACTTATTGTAGGTATAGAGCAGTTATATATTGCTCTTGCCACTATTTCTTCGTTAAAAGCCCATAAGTCTTCTATTGATCCACCACCGCGACCTACAATCAAAACATCTAAGTCATAGTTTTCAGCTCTTTTTATATTTTTAACTATATCTGGCGCGGCATTATCTCCCTGCACTAAACTAGGAAAAAGAATTATTTCGCATACTGGGTATCTTCTTTCGATAGTAGATATTATATCTCTTATAGCTGCCCCAGTAGAAGCTGTTATAACACCAACCCGTTTAGGAAATCTTGGTATAGCTTTTTTATGTTTTTCATCAAAAAGCCCTTCTTTAGCTAAATCAGCTTTTAACTTTTCATATGCCACATAAAGATTACCAACACCATCTTCCATCATACCATCAACATATATTTGATAGTTACCAGTTGCTTCATATACACTAACTCTACCTACTAATAATACCTTGGTTCCATCCATAGGAGTAAAGTTTAATTTTTTAGCACTAGCCCCAAACATAATAGCATTTATTTTACTTTTTTCATCTTTAATAGAAAAATACAAATGACCAGCAGTATGACTCTTAAAGTTAGATATTTCTCCCTTTAAAAAGACGCACTTTAAATGTTCATCTGTATCAAATTTATATTTTAAATAACCAGTTAAAGCACTGACTGTTAAATATTTATTTACATCATTATTCATATTATCACCTATTTATTATGATAAATTTTGTCTAACACTCCATTAATCATTTTTCTAACATCGTCATCACTGTAAGCTTTAGCCAGTTCAATAGCTTCATTTATAGCAACTACTTCAGGTGTCTTTGTATATAATAATTCATATATACCCATTCTAAGTATCGCTTGGTCTGTATTACCCAATCTAGTAATCTTCCAACCACTTAAGTATTCGTTAGCTTTCTCATCTATAGCAGTTTTATTTTCAAGAACACCATGCACTACTTCTTTAACAAATTCATTTTCTATTTCCAAGTTTTCCTTGATTACATCATCGACATTATAATTCATTTTGTTAGCATCATAAACATTTATTTGATATAAAGCTGTCATTATAATTTTTCTTAATTCACTTCTATTCAGTTGTTCCACTTCAATCACCTAATTCATTATAACATATAAAATAAATAATTAGAATAATTTTAAAAACAAAACAGCTAACTTTTATATAGTTAGCAGTTTATTATTATATGTATCTTTCAGCCTTACCATACTTAAGCATTATTATGTTCCATAAAGTTAGATAAAACATCATAACACTAAAACAAATCCACCCAATTACTGGAATTATTAAACATAATATCCAAGCATATGGTGATAAATATAGTTCACTACCTGGAACCTCTAATTTAAATGCCACTTCGCATGTCATTTGAATAATAAAAACACTTATCATGACAAGTCCAGGAATTATGAAAAGTAAAAATCCTAGCGCCCAATTTTTCCAGTCAGCATACCAAGCATCTTTTTTAAAGCAACCTATTAATGCTCCTAGTAGTAATGTACTTGTACTACCTGTAAAAATAGTAAGGATTAACCAAACCCACCAGTTTTCTTTTTTTAACAGATCCATACTAACCTCCTAAAATATTTCTTATTCTTTCAATCATTGACTCTACATCTAATTCTAATTTCTTTATTATTATATCACATTTGCCTTGTCTTATAAATTTATCATTTATGCCAAATGTATATATTGGAACATTATAGCCTTTATTTGATGCATAAGCACATAGTCTTTCCCCTAAAGAGCCGATTGCTGCTACTTCTTCATAAACAAAGATTGGTTTTCCTTTAGCAAGTAAACTATCAAATACTGATGTATCAAATGGTTTTATAAACCTTGCATTTACAACACCAATGCTGTGTTTATGTCTAAATAATTCTTTACTTATTTCTAAAGCATTATTTACAAAATCACCATAACTAATTATAGTTCCATCAAGTCCTTTTTTTAATTCATCCCATGATCCTATAGCAATCTTACGATATTCAGATTCTTTATATTCAATTCTGTTTCTAGAATATCTTATCGCACATGGTTTATTAGAATTAAAGGCTGTATAAAGCATATTACCGCTTTCAATACTGTCCTTTGGAGCCATTATAACCATATTCGGAATATGCGATAATAATGACACATCATAGATACCTTGATGGGTTTCTCCATCTTCTCCTACAATACCTGCTCTATCAATACCAATTACTACATTACCATTCATTCTAGCAATATCTTGTTGTATCTGGTCATAACCTCTTTGCATAAAAGTTGAATAGATAGAAATAAATGGTTTTTTACCACATAGTGCCATTGAATTAGCCATAACTAACCCATGTTCTTCGGCTATGCCTACATCAATAAATCTTTTAGGAAATTCTTCTTTAAATTTATTTAATTTTGATCCGTTTGCCATAGCAGGTGTGATAACAACTACATCTTCATCTAATTCTGCTAAGTCAATAAGTTGTTTTGATATTGTTTCACTCCAGCTAATTTTATTATCATCTACGCTAACTACAGTACCAGTTTCTTTGTCAAACTTGCCTATACCATGCCATTTTCCTTCAGTATCTTCTTCAGCAAACTTATAACCTTTTCCTTTTTCGGTTATGACATGCAAGAGAACAGGTCTATTTTCTCTTTTTGCCATTTCTAAATATAATTGCATTTCATCGTAGTCATGTCCGTTTATTGGCCCATAATAATTAAAGCCAAATTCTTCAAAAAGATAACCTTCTTTCATATATATCTTTTTGATAGACTCTTTTATAAGCCCTACACCTTTATATAGACCATTGCCTATAAGAGGTGTCTTCTGTAATATACTCTTTGTTTCGTTTTTAGCACGATTATATTTATAATTACTTCGTATCCTGTCTAGACTGTTATGTAAAGCCCCTACATTTCTAGAAATACTCATCTCATTATCATTTAATATAACAATTAGTTTGGTATCTAGACTTCCTATATGATTTAAAGCTTCATAGGCAAGACCGTTACCAATTGAACCATCACCAATTACTGCTATTACATTATATTTCTTTTTATCTAAATCACGAGCAATGGCAAAACCTAAAGCTGCACTTAAACTTGTTGAAGAGTGTCCAGCTTCATAACAATCATGAATAGATTCAGACCTTTTTTGGAAACCTGATAAACCACCATACTGTCTTAAATTTTTAAAATCGCCAGCTCTACCTGTAAGTATTTTATGAGTATATGCTTGATGCCCAACATCAAAAATAATTTTATCTTTTGGACTATCAAAAACCTTATGAATTGCTATTGTTAAATCAACAATACCTAAATTAGATGATAAATGACCGCCTGTTTTAGAAACATTATCTACTAGAAACTCTCTTATATCAGTTCCTAATCTCTCTAATTCTTTTCTCTTCATATGTTTAATAAATTTAGGGTTTTTAATTTGGACTATATCCATATACTCATCTCCTTACTTATTATTTATTTTTTCTTTTAATTTATATAATATGTTTAATGCATCAAGTGGAGTAATATCCATTACATTAACTTTTTCTAGTTCTTCTTCTACTTCACTTTTGATATTTATTAAATCATCAAGTGGAAGAGATTCTTGAACTTTAATATCTCTTTTTATTTCTTTGTCTTCATAAACTTTTAATATTTGATTAGCTCTTTCAATTAAAGATTTTGGCATTTTAGCAAGTCTTGCTACATAAATACCATAACTCTTATCAACGCTACCATCTTTTATCTTATGAAGGAATGTAATGTTGCCATTTTCTTCATAGGCACTAACATGAATATTCTTAAGTCCTTTTAAATTATCCTCTAAATCGGTAAGTTCATGATAATGTGTTGAAAATAGTGTCTTTGCTTTAATATTCTCACTTATATACTCAATTATAGCTTGAGCTAAACTCATACCATCGAATGTAGCTGTTCCGCGACCTAACTCGTCAAACAAAATCAAACTATTTTCTGTAGCATTAGTAATAGCATTGTTAGCTTCTAACATTTCAACCATGAATGTAGATTCACCACTTACTAAATCATCACTTGCACCTATTCTTGTAAATATCTGATCAAAAATAGGTAAAATAGCCTCTTTAGCAGGCACAAAACATCCTATTTGAGCCATTATAACAGTAATAGCCATTTGACGCATATAAGTACTTTTACCAGCCATATTTGGACCAGTTATTAGTAGAATATTTGTACTCTTATCCATAATAATATCATTAGGAACAAATTCTCCGCCAGTTACTTTTTCAACCACAGGATGTCTACCATCAGTAACATTAACAATTCTATCATCTGATAAAACTGGTCTTACATAGTTATTAGCTTCTGTTACAGTTGCAAAAGACTGCATAACATCAATTTCACTTATTACTTTAGATATTTCTTGAAGTTTAGGAATATAATTTTTTATTTGTTCTCTAATACCTGAAAATAATTCATATTCTAAATCAATTATTTTTTCCTCAGCGTTAAGTATTAATGCTTCTTTTTCTTTTAGTATTGGACTTATATATCGCTCACAATTTGAAAGTGTTTGTCTTCTTTCATAGCCATATTCTTCTTTAACTAGGTTAGTACTGCCTTTTGATACTTCAATAAAATATCCAAAAACTTTATTATATCCAATCTTTAAATTCTTAATACCTGTTCTTTCTTTTTCTTCAGTTTCAAATCTGGCAACAAAATCTTTGCCGCCTTTTCTTAAATCCTTAAGTTCATCAAGTTCAGAATTATACTTTTCTTTTATTAAATATCCTTCTTTTAAAGATATTGGTGGATTTTCATAAATACTTTCTTCAAGTAGCGCGTGTAATTCTGTTATTGGTACTATTTCTTTATGAAAATTAATTTGCTTTAGTATTTCACTTATTTTAGGAAGTACACCTAAAGAAGTTTTAAGTTGTAGTAAATCTCTAGCATTAGCACTTCCAAAAGCTATACGACCAGATAATCTTTCTAAGTCATATACTTCGTATAAAAGATTTTGCAGATCTTCTTTTAGTATAAATTCTTTTAATAAAACTTCAACAGTGTCATATCTTCTTTCAATCTCAGACTTATTAACAAGTGGATTTTCAATCATATTCTTTAGCATACGGCTACCCATAGCTGTTTTTGTTTTATCTAAAAGCCATATCAATGAATAATTACGGTCTTTTAATCTAAGTGTTTCTGTAAGTTCAAGATTTCTTTTAGTATGAATATCCATCTTTAAATAATCTTTATTATCTTTAATAATTACTTTTTGAAGATGTGATAAGTTGCGTTTTTGTGTATTAGTTATATATGTTAGTAAATGTTTAATTGCTTCGACATATCTTACATCACCAACATCTTCATATATATAATCATAATCTTTATTACTTTCTACTTCATCAGTAATAGTTGTTGTTATTTTAAATTGATTTTTAAGAAGGGCATTAACACTAACATCAACTTTACTAGTCATAATAATTTCTTTAATGTTAGTACTTATTATTTCACTAACAAGTTTTGATACATTATGTTCTACCATACTTACATACATATCACCTGTTGAAATATCTGTATATGCTAGAATATAAACATGATTAAAATCTACTATACTACCTATATAATTATTATCTTTTTCATTTAAACTGTCATTACTTATAACAGTTCCTACACTTACTATTCTAGTTAAATCTCTTTTTAAAAGACCTTTAGTAAATCTAGGATCTTCCATTTGTTCACATATACCTACTTTATAACCTTTTTCAATTAATTTTTCCAAATATATATTAACTGCATGATGAGGAACACCACACATAGGAACTCTTTCATCTAAACCACAATTTTTACCAGTTAAAGTTAGTTCCAATTCTCTAGATACATTTATTGCATCCTCAAAAAACATCTCATAAAAATCACCAATTCTAAACATAACAATTATGTCTGGATTAGCATCTTTTACCTCGATGTACTGACGCATCATCGGCGAAACTTTATTTATGTCTACTTCATTACGTTTCATTTAAATCACCTTAATATATTTTAACATTTTTTGACAAAAAAGACTACAAATTATTACATTTATAGCCTTTTTTACTAGTATATTATATAGTTTTATTACATATTGCTTTCTAAATATTCAACTGCTTCATCAAAAGTACTTATCGATACTATTTTAATATCATAATTTTTTTCTTTTTTAAGTTTAACAGCTTCATCATAGTTTTCACCTGCTGGCACCAAAAATATTTCTGCCTTTTTTTTAACTGCTCCAGCTAACTTATATTTAATGCCTGCAATTTCTCCTATAGTCCCGTCTTTTTCTATAGTACCTGTCCCTGCTATTTTCTTGCCACCGGTTATATCTTTATCAATTAAATAATTATATATAGTAAGAGTTGTCATTAAACCACCAGAAGATCCTGATTCTGATGCCTTATATGATAGAGTACATTCTGGATCAGTATCTATATCTCTAGTTTCAAGTAAAATAATTCCTATTCTTGGCTGCCCGTCAATATCAATCATTTTAGCATATCTTGTATATTTTTTACTATTATTAGTAACTTCTATAGTTAACTTATCTCCAACTTTAAACTTTGTTAAATAATTTGTTAAACTATCAAAATCAGTCATTTTATTTCCATTAATACTATTAATAGTGTCTCCTATTTTTAAATCAGTATCAGCTTCTTCATTTCGATATATAACAGCTGTTTTCCTATTTGATTCAGTTACTTCTAAGCCAGCTTTCTTATATGCTATCTCAACAGCATCTTTAGCACCCTCACGCATAGAAATTCTTCCATACTCAATCACTTCATCTACAGTCATGTCACCGTAAGTAATTTCTTCTTCTTTTACAACATCCCAATTATCATTAAGTAAACTGATAAACCATAAGGGAATAGTAGCCTGAACTTCATTAACGTAAGCCATATTAAAGCTACCTTCTACTTTTTTGGCGCCTTCTATTGAAACTCTTTTGGAAGTGTCAATTAGTCCACCTGTTGAATCAATATAAAACGGCAATTTGTAAGTACAAATAAATACCGTAATAATAAATATTAATAAATACTTCCAGTTTTCTTTGAAATATTTTTTTAAATTCACATATATTTTATTAATCATAAATTCTCCTTTATATAGAATATGGTGATCAAATGAGAAAAATAATCAAAAGTATCTTAATCATAGGCACTCTACTATTTATTGTATCACAAATACTAGTAAATTCTTCATCTATACTTGATTCAGTTACACTTTCACTTGACATTTGGAAGAATAACCTTTTTCCTTCTTTATTTCCATTTTTTGTTATATCTAGTTTGCTGATAAACTATGGTTTTGTAGAATTTGTAAGTGAAATATTTAAACCAGTTATGGCAATACTATTTAGAATGAGTGGTAACTCTTCCTTTGTTTTTATTATGAGCATTATTTCTGGAATTCCTAGTAATGCTAAATATATAAATGAATTACTTGATAAAAATATGATTGACTTAGAAGAAGCAGAAAAATTACTTATGTTTACACATTTTTCTAATCCGTTATTTATTCTTGGAACTGTTGGAGTCAGTTTTTTAAGCAATTATAAAATCGGATTACTTATATTAATAGCCCATTATATTAGTAATATTATTATTGGCATATGTGTTAGAAATTATCATCCTACTACTAAAGATAATTCATTTTCTCTAAAAAAAGCTATTTTAAATATGAATAATAAAAGAATAAAAAGTGAAAAATTTGGAAAAGTTCTTACTAAAACATTAATAGATAGCATAAATACTTTATTACTTATTTTAGGTGTAATAACTTTCTTTCTAATTATCACTACTATTATTAACAATATAATGAGTTTTACCCCATTAATAAAAAGTATTGTTAACGGATTATTTGAAATGACACAAGGTCTTAGTTTTATTAGTGAATTAAATATAAGTATAAATACTAAAATAATTTTAACTACTATGATTATATCTTTTGGAGGTTTTAGTTGTCATATGCAGGTAATGAGTATTTTAAGCGAAAAAAAAATAAGGTATTTACCTTATTTTATTGCTAGAATAATTCATGCATTATTATCAGGACTTATAATATATTTGCTTATTTTATAGATTATTAAATTAATCTATTTTTTCTTGTTTACTAAATGTATAATAAGCCGATATTATAAAAAGCATTAATTGTAATGAATAGATTACAAGTCTTTCAGTAAGACCAAGTATATTAAGTTTCATATTAATACAAATTGGATTTGTCATGCCAGCTATTGTAATTATAATAGCCATAACTAATATGAATTTTCCTAATATTGGTTTTTTTTCTTGTTTTATATATCCAAAAGCTAAAAAATATCCAGATATAATAGTTGTAAATACTACTATTACTGTAACTATAATATGTAAAATATTTTGAAAGTTCATAACCGTTTTATCACCTGATAATGGAAAAAGGCTATATCCAATAAAAGAGACAATTTGCATAATTATCATTATAATATAACCTATTTTTACACTAGAGTGATATTTTCTAAATGATTTGATTAATAAACCCGTAATAAAAAGTATCATTGAAATGCCATAAATATAAGTAAAAACTAGAAGTAATTCCCTATTAGGTGCCCCTGCGGCAGTAAGTGAACTAATATCTGTTGTTATAGGATTATATTCACTCCAAAGTATTCTTCCTAAAACAGTGTGCGTTAAATATGCAATTACTCCTACCATACCTAGAGGCAGTGTATATTTTTCGATTTTTTTAATCATTGTAACTACCTCATATCTTTTTATGATGCCATACTTATTAATGTTATTTTAACATAGCCATTACCAATATGACCCGTTTCATAATTTCTTCCGTCAATGGTTGGAAAACTATCTGTTCCCAGTGCTAATGTATCACACGTAGTTGCAGCTAATGAATCGCAGAAACTTGAGCCACCGCCCCCGCCTCCAAAACGTGAACCACCGCCGCCACCGTAGTAACCACCGCCACCACCACCGGCTGATGAGGTTACAGTAACGTTTTGATAACTTGCGCCATTTCCTCCTATACCAATTTTTCCAGAAGTTGGTGACGTAATTATGTTTGTATTATATGTAGCTGCTGCACCACCAGCAGTTGGTGTTCCTGCACCACCAATATAACTTTCAGCAGAACATGTTCCAATACCGGCAGTTGCTCCGCCGCCAGCACCGCCATTACATGTAGCAGTAGAGTCATTTCGTGAGCCACCACCGCCTCCACCACCGGCAACGATTATTCTTGATGAAAGTGAATTTGAGTTTAATCTAACATCGCTAGCGCCACCGCCAGATGATGCATAATCAGAAGTACTAACTCCGGAATCACCGCCACCATTATAACCACCAACAGCAGCAGTATTACTAATACCAGTAGTGCCTTCTCCGCCTACTGCTATATATAGCGTATCTAACGTACTAAATTTAAAAGTTCCAGAAGTGTATCCGCCACGGCCTTTCATAATAGTTGTTCCGCCACCTGATGCACCCCATGTTTCAATTTTATAAGTACCAGCAATTGGAATATTAAGAGTTTTAATATCCCCCGTCATCTGATAAGTATATTCTGAAGCAAGGACTGTAACACTTCTTGTAGCCTGACTCATTATACCGTTATTCATATCATATATTGTGTAAGTTAAATAATAAGTTTCTCCTAGCTCATTACCAACCTCACCAGTTATCTTAACTAAATTAGAAAGTTCAGTTGCATCTGTTATTACTTGACCTGTTGTTGTATCAACAACGAAGTAACCAGGATCGATATAATCAACATTTTGAAATTTAATATCCTCATCAAGTATTAAATAAACTTTTTTTTCAGCATCTACTATGTCACTGACATTGATATTAGCAAGAGATACAGAATTACTATTATATTGATAATTAATATTTATTCCAAAATCCTCCCCTTCGATAATCTTATGGTAAATTGGAATATTTATAGTAAGAATACCATTTAACGTCTCGGTATCTTCAGCATGAACTAAAGTTTCCTTATTTATTTTTATATTTCCAAACTCACTACCACTTATTAAAGCAGTTGTTATGTTTCCCCAAGTAATAGTCCCGTTTTCTCTATCTACTACTAATTGCTTAGTAATATCTTGAAAGGCAAAGTTAATACATACTTCTTTGTCAGCATTAGCATCTGATGAAGCACATTTATCAGCATATACTAAAGTTAACGAAGTAAAATCGTCATTAATCATTTCAGATATTACAGCTTGCTTTGTAAGTAATTTTGTCTTTATACCAGATGAAACATATAAATCTTTTAAAACAAAAATTATTTCAAATAAGAAAAATACTATTATAGAAACAAGAGTAAAAGAAACTAACAATTCAACTGTTGTAAAACCTTTTTTATTCATCTTATTACACCTCTTTATAGTATAGATTAACTGTTGTATCTGTACTAGTCATCGTTACTGTTTCTTGCTCTACACTGTCATAATTATATCCGGCAATATTTTTTTTATATTGTTCAACTAATATCTCATTTCCACAGAAACTACTTACTATAGTAGGATCAGAGAGAACTTGCGTAGTACCAACTTTATAATGATTAATAGTTAAATTAGATGCATATTTACTATAATATATAGTAGCCTTGTTTGCATCTTCATCTATTCCTAAATCAATTGTATTAGATGGACTTACTTTTGTTAAATAATAGCAACTATTACTTGTTATTGCATAATTTGTAACTACTATATTAGAACCACAAGCTGATTTTCCTACTGTATCCTCAGCTAAATTATAACCTTCTGTAGCACTGGATTCAGGAATAACTATATGATTTATTCTATAAGCAACTTCCTTTGTAGCTGTGCAGGCATTGGATATAACAAAATTAAATTTGTCACCATTTAATATTCTTATACTTGCATAAGTACCATCTTTAAACGATCCAATTAGGCGATAACCGTCAGTCGATTCATAATCTATACTATTTAAAAAGTCATTAAAATCACCGTCAAAATCATTATCTTCAATTAAACTATGTAAATTTTCATTAGTCATTATTATTTTTGTAACACCAAGTTTAGTAAATAATGTTTCACAGTAGTCAGTACTAGTGAAATATGATCCAGGACAATCGGTCAAATCAATATATGTATTTGTTTTTAATTTTTCTGCAATTAAGCTATAATCAGACTGCTCTATATATAATTTAGCATTATATAAATTATAACTACTCCCAACTGTATTATAAGTAAAACTTGCATAAAAACTTCTAGTAACATTTTTAAATTGTACATATAGTATTATTAGTATTGTTATAAGCATGGTGGAAACAATTAAAGTTTCTGTTAGCATAAACCCCTTTTTACCTAATTTTTTCATAAAAGTCGTCCTTCCTTATTGTTTTTACTTTAAATATATTATATAATATATTCAGGATAAATGCTAGTCCAAAAGTTTAAAAAGGGGATGAATTTTAGTGTTAAAAACATTTGATTTTGAAAAGATGCCGATAGTTGAAATCGTTAATGAAATACTTGTTGATGCATCTAAGAGAGGTGCGAGTGATATTCACTTCGACCCATTAGAAAAATACATGAAGGCAAGGATTCGTATAGATGGAGCATTACAAGACTATGCTGAAATACCTAATGCAGTTAAAAAGAACTTAACTACTCGTATTAAAATAATAGCAGGGATGAACATAACTGAGTCTAGATTGCCTCAAGATGGTGCTATCAAAGCTACTCTTCAGGACATGGACTTAGATCTTCGTGTATCTGTTCTACCCGTTAGTAATGGTGAGAAGATCGTTATTCGTATTCTTGACTATACAAAAAGTTTAAATGGACTAGAACAATTAGATTTCAGTGCTACAAATTTTAATAAAGTATTATATATGATTGGTGTTCCAAACGGTATCATATTAGTTACCGGAGCTACTGGTAGTGGTAAATCTACTACAGTATACTCAATACTTCAAAGATTAAATAAAGAGGACACTAATCTTATAACTGTTGAAGACCCAATAGAAATGGACATTGAAGGTATAAACCAAGTTCAAGTTAATAGTGAAATTGGACTTAATTTTGCCACTGCCCTACGTTCTATTTTACGTCAGGATCCTAACATAATAATGATAGGAGAAATTCGTGATACTGAGACGGCCAAAATAGCAGTTCGTGCTTCTATTACAGGTCACTTAGTATTATCTACAATCCACACCAACAATTCACTTAATACAATTGAACGTTTACTAGATATGGAAGTTGAACGCTACCTTTTATCTAGTGCATTAACTGGAATAATTTCACAAAAATTAGCTCGTAGATTATGTCCAAAATGTAAAGCGTTAAGAAAAACAAATGAATATGAACAAAGATTATTCAGGAAAGTTTTAAATAAACAAGTTAATGAAATATATTCTGCTGTAGGGTGCGAAGAGTGTGGCAACGGTTATACTGGTCGTATAGCTATTCATGAAGTTCTTGTTATAAATCAAGATATTCGTGATGCTTTATCAAGCGGTATGCCAAAAGAAAAACTTCGTGGTCTTGTATATGGTTCTGATGTTATAACATTGTTACAAGATGGACTTGAAAAAGTTATCGAAGGACATTCTACATTTGAAGAAGTACTTAAATTAATAGAACTTGAAGATGATGATAAATTAGCTGGTGAATTAGATCTTAAGAAAGCTCTTGAATTCACTGAAATTGCAAACGCAGAAAATAGTGGCGAACAAATTCCGGCCCCTGCTACTGCTGGTATTTCAGAAATTACAGGTAACAATTTAGCTACTACTTTTGATAATACAAACGATATTAACAATAATATCCCATTAGTTGCTAATACAGTTATTCCTTCTGTAGTACCTACTGAAGCTCCAATAGCTTATGAGGCACCAGTTGCCCAAGTAGCACCAGTAAATCCTTATGTTGCAGAAGCAATTCCAAATACAGTTAACTATGGAACGCAGCCTGTGCAACCGGTTACTGATGTTATCAGTGGTGTTCCTACTGCTGGTATAGTTACACCAGAAACATTAAATCCTGGTGTAGTAGAAGCAAATAATGTAGTAACAAATAATTCTACATCAGGTATACCAGAAATAACTAATTTATAAGATGATAATAAATATCATCTTTTTTTATACGATAATTTATAATAACAAGTGCAACACTTGATAATTACAAACAAAAAAGTTCATATATTACTCATGTTATAATGTTGGTGTCTAATCAAACATTAAGGAGTAATAATATGAACTATATACATCTTACCATAGAAGAACGTGCTTGTATAAGTAAATTTAAGCAAATGAATATGTCTTTAAGAGAAATGGCAAAAATTCTTGATAGAAATGTTTCTACAATTTCTAGAGAACTGAAAAGAAATTCTTATAAAAAATCAATAAACTATTCAGTAGTTGGATATTCTCCAGTTATTGCAAATAAAAAATATAAGGAAAGAAGAATTAATTGTCATAGACCATTAAGTACAAATAAACAATCAATAAATTATATAAAAAACAAAATAGAGTTGCATTGGTCACCAGATCAAATAGTAAATAGAAATGCCTCTGATAAACCAAATATTTTCCCTTCTTTATCTACTATTTATAGATGGATTCACTTAGGATATATTCCTAAAACAAATATAGAACATTTAAGACGAAGAGGAAAATTCAAAAGACCAACAGAGACAAGAGGAAGATTTAATTTAGGTAAAACAATAAAAAAACGTCCTAGAGAAGTATACAAAAGAAATACGTTTGGACATTGGGAAGCAGATACTGTAGTTTCAGGAAAAATCGATAATTATACTTTAAAAAGTAAATATTGTTTTGTATCGTTAGCAGAAAGAAAATCTAGGTTATATTTAATTAAATGGATACCAGACAGAAAAGAAGAAACTGTTACCAATGCAATAATTGAATTATTAAAAGAATTCCCACAACAAGCTATTAAAACAATAACATGTGACAGAGGAAAAGAATTTGCAGGTTGGAAACGTATAGAAGAAGAACTCAATACAAATATGTATTTTGCAGATCCATATTGTGCATGGCAAAAAGGAACAAATGAAAATTCAAACGGATTATTAAGAGAATTTTATCCAAAGCAAATGGATTTATCTAAAACAAATGAAAAAGAAGAGCAAGACACACTTACACTTCTTAATGATAGACCTAGAAAATGTATAAACTACAAGACACCAAATGAATCTTTTAATGAGTATTTAACTAACTGTTGCAATTGATTTGACAAATTATCATACAAAAAAAAAGCATATTACTGAAGTAATATACTTAATAATTTTGTAATATCAAAATGCGTTAGCATTATAATAAGTGCGCCTATTGATAAAAATGGTCCAAATGGTATAATATTTGTTTTTTTTGTTTTTAATATTATTAAAGAAACTGGCAACCCAATTAATGATCCAAGGAATATAGCAAATATTGCCATCTCCCAGCCCAAAACAAATCCAAAGAAGAATAGTAACTTAATATCGCCACCACCCATAGAATCAGTTTTAAATAATAGATCACCAAATTTTTTTAATCCAAACATACATCCAAAAGCTATTAATCCATTTAAAATTGAAGTTAATAGTACCATAGGTCCTTGAAATATTGCCGTTTCAATAACAAGTAAAACCCCAAACACTACAAGTACCTCATCTGGTATTATCATGTAGTAATAATCGCTTACTATAAGTATAGCAAGCATTGATGCAAATGTTAATGCTACTACTAAATTAGCACTAAATCCAAATGAAAGATAGCAAAACATAAATAACAATCCAACAAATATTTCATATAATGGATGAAAGATTGGAACTTTGCATTTACACTTTTTACACTTTCCACCTTGAATTATAAAAGAGAAAATTGGCACCAACTCAATTGGTTTAAGCATATGCCCACATTTTGGACAATGACTTCCTGGCTTAATTATTGACTTACCATCCGGTAATCTATCGCCTACTACGTTGTAAAAGGAACCAAAGATGGTTCCAAATACAAACATAACTATTGTATAATACAAATCCATAAATACCCCCTTGCTAAGACTAACTTAATTGTGAATACATATCAAACATTGGTATTACTATTGAAAGAACAATAACACCTACTGCTCCGGTAAGAAATAAAATAAGTATTGGTTCAATAAATGCTTTAATTCTCCCTACTGCATTCTTATGAAGTTCTTGATAATAATCTGATACTTTTTGCATCATTTCAGGTAACTGACCAGTTCTTTCGCCAGTAACAATCATTTCGTAAGCTGGAATTGGTACAGCCCAGTGATCTTGGAAAGCAAGAGATATTTTCTCACCTTTCGCTAGGTTTGTAATTGTGTCTAAAATAATCATTTTCCAAATTTCATTATTCGTAATCTTATTCAAAATTTCCATTGTATCAGTAATGAATACATTATGTTTTAATAAAGAAGCAAATGTTTTAGTAAACATCGTAACTTCATTATATATCATTACATCCCCTATAACTGGTAATTTCATTAAAAACCACTGAATTAATGTTCTAAATAATTTAACATTACGATATAAATAGCCAAATATAAATATAACGCCAAATACTACCGCAATTAAATATATCCAATAATTCTTTAAGAAATCACTGACATTCATGATTGCTACTGTTATGCCTGGCAATTTAGCATTATCCATATCAGCATATATTCCAGCAAACTGTGGAACTATATATATCATGATGAAGGTAATAGCAGCAATTGCAAGCACAAATACAATCGTTGGATAAGTAAGTGCTGTAATCATTTGTTTTTTTGTTTTTTCTGCTTCTGCAAAATATATTTGCATATCATCAAGTGTTTCTGGAAGTTCTCCAGTCATTTCTGAAGTCTTTACCATGTTTACAAGTAATTTTGGATAAGCATTACCTTGCTTCTCTAAAGCTACGCTAAAGTTATCCCCCATCGTCAACTCATAAATCATAGACCTAAATACTTTTTGATATCCCTTTTGAGGAAACTGTCTACTTAGTATTCTAAGTGATTCAACAAGTGGTATACCTGCTTTTATATAAGTTGATAATTGAGTTAAGAAAAATATTAAATCTTTATTTTTAAATCTAACAGATCTAGATTGTTTTGCTCCATGCAAGAACTGAATCAAAGGACTGGTCTTTATACTATATACTTCAAAACCTTCACTAAGTAAGAATGAGTGAACTTCAACTTTAGAAAAAGCTTCAAAATATGCCTTTACTAATTTTCCTTCAACATTCTTTCCAACATATTCATAAACAATTTTTTTATCGCTCTTTTTGGCATCATCGCCTGTAAAGTCGATAAGCAATGCTTCACGATGCATATCTTCAACATTACGTCTATTCTTTACAAATGCTGAATTAGAGAAACTGTTTTTAACTTTCTCTTTAAACATCTTAGGAACTTTAATTAATTGCTCTAATCCAGAGTTAATATAGTCACCAAGATTTTTCTTCTCAATAACAACTTTATCATTAACATATGTATTTTTCTCTTTGAATTTTTTTCGCTCTGCTAATAATTCTTTTTTATGTTGTATTTTTTCTTGTTTTAATCTTATTTTTTCAGCTTTTGCTTGTTCTTTTTTTGTTTGGGCTAAGCTTTTTGGCTTTTCTTTCTTTTCTTTAACTATGGACTCTTCCAGTTTTTTCTTCTCAAATGCTACCGCAGCTTCTTGCTTACGTTTTTCTTCTCTCATAAGCATTTGCTGTTCTTTTATTTGATTTTCAGCATCTTGTTTTTGTCTAGCTAATTCTTCAGCCTCTTTTTTCTTTGTTATTTTATCTAATTTTATTTTTTCTTTAGCAGCTTTAATTTCTTCTTTTTTATGAAGTTCATCCATTTTCTTTTGATGAATTGCAGCTTCTTTTTCATTTTCTTTTTTTAATTTTTCAAGTTCTTTATCAACTTTTCCAATCTCAGCTTTACTCATTTCCTTTGCTGGTAATGGTCCAGCATTAAGTACACCTGCAGTAGCTGCAGCGGCGGCTATTGCTTTTACTGGTTTAGGAAACTTATTCTTAGAAGTCTCTTTTACATGTTTTGGAATAATAGCTTCTTCATTAATAGCAGTATCTTTAGTGTGCTTTAATGTTCTTCCTATTAATACAATAGGCAAAGATATTCCTAAGAATAAATATTTAATAAATTTCCACCAAACAAAAGAAATAAATATTCCCATATCAACAAATATTTCTATTAATGTATATATTGAAAAAAAGAATCCCATTAAAAAGTAATGTATTATAGCTAATGGGAGCTTTAGAATCATTATTACAATTCTATATACTACAATAAATGGCCATAAGTATATAGGTTTATTTTGCATAAGCAGCACCTTCAATTCCCTTTTACTCTATTTTATCTATAATAAATTATACCATACTTTTAATAAATGTAAAAGAGTTTTTAAAAGAAGTTGCCAGTAATTAGCAACTTCTTTTACACTTTATTTTTAAACATTTTCCATGGTTTTATTTTATTTATATCTTTATCATATATAGTATATAACGCAATTGGATTATTATCCGAGTCGATAAATAAAATATTATCGTCACTATATATATTATCTAGGATTATTCCATTTAATATATCTTCTTCTAGTTTTATATCTACTACAATTTTTTTATACATATTTAAGCATTCACTTATACTAATTAATTTAGTATTATCTGTTATGTCTTTTAACTCTATGCTATTATCAATGCTAAATGTCCCTTGTTTTGTTCTTCTTAAATCCGTCATAATAGCATTAGTTCCTAAAATGCTTGCAATATCATTACCTAGACTTCTTATATAGGTACCTTTTGAAACATGACATTTAACCTTTGCAATTGTATGATTATCTTCTACATTGAAATCTAATAATTCAAGGTTAGAAATCGTCACTTCATGTTTTGGTAGTTCAACTTCTAAACCTTCCCTTGCATACTCGTATAATTTTTTACCATTTATTCTTACTGCAGAATATATAGGCACTTCTTGCATATATGTTCCCTCAATTTTTTTCATAGCATCAATTAAACTTTCTTTTTCAAGTATACATTCTTCATCTTTCAAAATGCTTCCAGTACTATCTAAAGTATCAGTTAATATTCCAAATTTAAATGTTGCAATGTATTCTTTATCGTAGCTAGTAAGTAGCTCTACTATCTTAGTAGCTTTATTTACACATATAACAAGCACCCCAGTCGCTAGAGGGTCTAAAGTACCAGTGTGACCAACTTTTTTTGTATGATATATTTTACTTATTACATTGACTACATCTCTACTTGTATAGTCTTTTGGTTTATCTACTATAATTACTCCGTCCATGGAATCCTCCTATATAGAAAAGATAACATCGAGTGTTATCTTTTTATTCTTTAATTTCGTAAGTAGTACCTTCTCTAGTATCTTTAATAAATATATTTTTACTAGCAAGTTCATCCCTTATTTCATCTGCTAGAGCAAAGTCTTTATTTTTCTTAGCAGCATTTCTTTTTTCAATCATTTCTTCAATGTACTTTTTAGTATCCTCATTAATTTCTGTAACTTCATCATTTAATAAATTTAATGAAAGAACCTTATCAAATTCTGAAACTAAATATAATTTAGAATTATTATTTAAATCACTTTTTAAAACATCATATAAAATGGTTAACGAAGTAGCAGTATTTAAGTCATCTGCTAGAGAATTCTTAAAACTTTCGATATAATTATCGACACCTTCGATATCTCCTTCTTTATTTTCTTTTAAGTTTTTTATTTTGCTTAATAATTTATTGTATGCATTTGTTGCATTATCCAAAGCATCATAAGTGAATAATAATTGTTTACGGTAATGTGATTGCATACACATTAAACGATATGCTAGTGGATTATAACCCTTTTCTTCAAGTAGTGAAACCATAAGAAAATCGCCTTTTGATTTACTCATTTTACCAGTATTATCATTTAAATGTTCAACATGAAACCAGTAATTACACCATTTATGGCCTAAATAACTTTCAGACTGAGCTATCTCGTTGGTATGATGTGGAAATATATTATCTACTCCACCACAGTGTATATCTAAAAATTCGCCTAAATATTTTAAAGAGATACCAGAACATTCAATGTGCCATCCTGGATAACCATATCCCCATGGGCTTTCCCATTTTAGTTCTTGATCATCAAACTTAGATTTTGTAAACCAAAGTACAAAATCTGCTTGGTTTCTTTTGTTAGTGTCTTCCTCAACACCTTCTCTTACACCTACTACCATTTCGTCTTCTTTATGATTAGTAAGCACATAATAATCTTTTAATTTTGACGTATCAAAATAAACATTACCGCCTGCAATATAGGCATAACCAGTCTCTAATAACTCAGTTATTATTTTAATATACTCGTCAATGTTATCTGTAGCTGGAGACACAATTTTTGGCCAAGCTATATTTAGTTTTTGACAATCTTTTTTAAAAGCTTCAGTATAGTAAGCAGCTATTTGTAAAACAGTTTTATGTTCTCTAATAGCACCCTTAAGCATTTTATCTTCGCCACTATCTGAATCACTACTTAAATGTCCAACATCCGTAATATTCATACATCTTTTTACATTGTAACCTAAATAGTTTAATGCTTTTTCTAATATATCTTCTGATATATATGATCTTAAGTTCCCTATATGAGCGTAATGATATACAGTAGGACCACATGTATACATAGTGACCTCTTTATCACTAATTGGTTTAAAATCTTCTATTTCTCTTGATAACGTATTATATAATCTCATAACTTCCTCCTATAATTAAATATATGTTTAATAATTATACTCACAACATCGATTATATATTATTTTATTTAACATAAAATCACTTCCTGTAATTAATTATATCATAAATGACATATAAATAAAAAAGAAAAATCGACATTTTAATATGATTAATTCTATATAAAAACATTAATATTAGATATATTAATGTTTTATAACTACTTTTAAATGATAATTACCTTACTCCTCTTGTACCATTATCATATATATATTTTGATAACACATCAGTTCCAACTTTATCAATACTAAATTTTATATTATCTTCATCTTCACAATACAATAAATAAGAGGTACCGTCAGGAAACATATTATAATATTCTATCTTATATAAAGAATCACAATATGTTTGTTTTTCATCTTGTATTAACGAAACTATCTTTTCTATATTGTTTTCATCTACTTCTAAAACATAATAAGTGTTTTTAGAAAGCCCTTCAATAATTTTATTATATGAATACTTAATTACAAGTATAGATACAATCACTACAATAACTATTGAAAATAAAGTAATAGTTATTATTTTAGCAATTGCTTTTTCCTTTATCCCAACTTGTTTATCTTCGTTAGATATTTGTTTCATTACAACGCCTCCAATATTAATTTTCTATCATATAAATAAATTTATATGATATTATTTTGATAATTTTTTAATATATGGTGTTCTATCTATATATTCTTTTAAATCTGCACCTGTGCCTAGCATAGTTATTGGGACATCTAATTCCCCTTCTAACCACGCTAAATATTCTCGTTGGTATTTGTCTATGTATATGTTTCCGTACCCATCGTATTTGCCAGAAACATTTTCATATTGGGTTCCTAAATGCTGAAAGAAGTTTAAATAAATGCTAGTTGGAGTATTTATATTAACGTTCTTTTTTAGTAATTCTATATCTATATCAAATATTCTTCTTTTTTGTTTAGTAACTGTTGTATATTCAGCATAATCTTTAACTAAATCTTTCCACTCTTCAATCATTGCTTCATCAATCATTGTAGGATATATTCCAAGAAAAGCACCTATATTTATCTGATCCCAAGTCAATTCTTCAGAATGCCCATAATCGCCACTATATATTTTCTTGCCTATATTAGTTGTATTACTAATTCTAATTGGAAAAGGTCTTATAACCATAATAATATCTTTAAGAAGCATTGGAGATATTCCTGAATCAGCACACATTTGCGCTACTGAAATTTGTCTACTAGTAACGTATGGATAGTGTCCACTATGATTTAAATCTAAATCACATCCTTGTGATCCCTCAATTAAAACATGTTTTGCCTCTTTTAAACTAGCAATTAACTTTTGATGATAATCTGCATCAGCTTTTATATTTTTAAATTCCTTAAAGAATTTTAGTTCTGGGCTACGCATAACTTTTTCAGCTAAGCAGGCTCCTCCACCTTTAAAAGTAGAACCTGATCTTAGTTCTTGTTTTTCTCTATCAATATGTCTTTGCTCAATAATTGGCACCATAGGATGGACTATTATTTCTCTACCTTCTAAAATGTCTTTATTATCTTCATATTCTTTTTCTAAGACTTCCATATCAATAACAGAACCTGCTCCTAAAAACAACTTAGTATTAAGATTTACTGAAGAAACAGGTATATTTCTAAATATCCTTTTTTTACCATTACTACTAAATGTATGACCAGCATTAGGCATACAGTTAGCTATAGCCACTTCAACGTTTTTTTCTAGAGCATACTGCCCTATTGCCTTACCTTTTCCACAACTACCAGCTTGTCCATCAATTATTGCACATACATTTCTTTTAATATCCATAAAAATTCCCCCTGAAATTTTCTATATCTTCTATTATATTGTTTTTGGTTGAATTTGTCTATAAATAATAAAAATATCAATCTTTTTAATTGATATTTTGATTATAGTTATGTTATTTAACTAATTAAATGTCATGTGTTTATTAATTTTTCCTAATGAAATTATATTATCACTATCAATTTGATTTATATTTACTTTAGTTATTTGATTATTAGAATAAGTATTAAAATAGTAATCGCCACTATCAGTATTTATAAAAGCGGTATACTGAGTATAATCATTTGTTCCTCGTTTTGTTATAACCGTGCCTTTTGGTATTGTAACACCTTTCATAATATTGAAGCATGTATTTATTACTTCATCATCTTTTTCTGGTATATAAGTGAAACTCTTTAAATAAGCTGTCCTTAGAAATCTTGATGGTGAAGTATAATCACCAGGCAAACCAAAGGTGCCGGCCCCTTGACCGAACGGCGTAATTATAATATCTTCCCATGAAACACTTTCTTGCTGAACTGGTGAAATATTTATGTAATTTCTTAAATTAGTCATATGCCACTCAAAATCCGGACTATTTGCTAATACTTTCAACTGATTATCAAAAATTTTTAAACCATTAGCTGTCTTCTCAATAGTAATGCATTTACCTTTTTTATCTACAAATATCCAGTGAAGTGGTGCTACTGAATTTGTAACAGAGTCTTCAACACCAATTATATTTATACTATTATATCTTTTTATAACATCTTGAATATCAGAACAATTACCTAAAATATAATTAATTATATCAATAGATGCAATAGAAATACGATCAGCATCACTATATTCACAATTACTGTAATCAGCATATCCTGGAAAAAATAAAACAGCACCAGCAAGCCCAAGTTCATTTGCTCCATCTGCAAAAGTAATCTTACCTATATCTTGACCAATTCCAATAAATTTGTACTTATTACTAATTACATTATTATTAATGCCTGTATCCCATTTATAATCACGTGGCGATATATATATTTCTGGATCTAATTCGTATGAAAAATCCATCGTTCTACCAAAAAAATGCTTTTTGCTTTTTGAAGTTACTGACATAGCTGTACACAAGAATATCACTCTCCTAACAATGAATTATATGAAATATAGGTATTATAATAACTTATATAATATACATTTTCCAAAGTAAGTATGTTGTTAAACCAATTTTTCTATAAAGAAAAAAGACAGATAGATAACTATTTGCCTTTTTTATTTTGTTATTATAAAATTGATTTTCTATTCAAAATATTCATATAAATTATATTCTTTTCCAGAATTATCTACAGCTACAGTATTCATTCCACCAGTACTTAAACTGTTTTCAACTTTAACAATATTCTTTAATTCATCAACTTTTTTTGGAACCAAATTATTTTTTACAATATTTTCAAAAGATAATACAGCTAAACTACCGTCATTTAATATCAAAGCAATACCTTGTCTAGATTGATAAATTGTTTGACCATTCATTACAGGATAAACTGATTTTACTTCTGATATATCTAATTTTAATCCCAAAAATTTAGTATTTAATGAATTACTATATCTATAACTTTTTGTAATTCCAATGGCCTCATAATCAAAATTTTCGAAGCTATATTCCCTATATGATTTTACTAAGCCGCTAATTAAATTACAGTAGTTATCAATAATACCATCACTACCAGTACAAGGATCAAAACTTATATATATTTCACCTTTATATAATACAATTGTTGTTGCACTTCCAGAATATTCGCCAGTTAATATTTTAGTCACTGCCAAATCATTGGTATTTGATGTAGCATCATCACTATCTGCATCATCTTCATTATTAACTTCTTCACTAGCATTATCTTTGTTTTCTTCAGTATTATTGCTGATTACATAATAGGTACCAAAACCAAATAAAAGGCCTCCAACAATAAAACCTAATAGTACCCCAAGTGCCGTATGATTACTTTTTTTAATTACTTGTTCATTTTCCATTTTGTTCAACTCCTATTATTTATATGGTAACATTTATTAAATCATATTACAACTTAAATTATCAATTGAGTGTAAATCAAAATTGTAATATATCTTCTTTTTATATGTTTGATTTTACTAATAAAGTTGAAAATTATAAAAGTTATTTTAAAAAATGAGAGAAATTATTTTAAGCCAAAATAAAAAGATTAACTTAAGAAGTTAATCTTAAATTAATTTTTATCTGAGACATTACTCAATTGTAAATTCTGCACTTACATATATAGTTTGGCTTATTTCAAATTCATTCATATCAATTGGTTCTTCTAATTGCTGTGATTCCACATAAACCTCTTTAATAATTCTATATTTACCACTTGTTAGTTTTCCATAGGCTTCTTCCCAATTAATTATTATTTCATTAGAATCATTTGCTTTTAATATATAACCTATCATATTGAAATTCATTTTACTGTTAGGAATTATTTTATACCAAAGACCATCTTTTTTTTGATATTCAATTGAATAGTAATTTCCATATATATAATTATCATCAGTATGGTTTTCTAAAATTAAAGAAACACTCGATTTTGTTAAACTTTCACTTTTCACTTTCAAACTTACTAAATTATCACTTGCTATATATTCTGACTTATCTCCGATTGCAACTGAATTATTACTACAACCAACTAAAGAAAAACATGTCATTCCTATAAGGAACACAGTTAGTATTTTTTTCATATTATTCCTTCTCCTTAAATATTCTAACACACAGATTTATAGTATCTATCTGAATTATACTAAATTATAATATTTTCTGCAATGTATATCAAAAAAATACCAACTATTTATTTAGTTAGTATTTTTTATATCTACTCGAAAAGTTCGAGTTCTCTTTCATTATGGTGCGTTAAAGTTCCCAGTACGACAACTCTTAACAATATTAAATAGGTAGTACATAAATACTAACTAAATTTTTTAACTCAATTTTGAATAAACCGGAAGTCATCTCATGCAAGTTTCTTGCGAGAGATGACTACCTTTAACGGAAAAAAGCATAGCATTTTTTCCTATTACAAGCGTGCCTAAAGTCACACTTGCTCCCACTGGGATTCCAGTTTTCTTCCTTCATCCCTTTTTATTATCTTCTCTTTATTTATTCTCTTGTTTCTATTTTAGAGATTAGATTTTAAGATAGTTATAACTGGGCGCACGCCGTAGCTGCCTGTACGGTCTACGAGGTAGTTGTTCAAGTAGCCGTACCCATTCACGAACCAAGCGATGTTAGAATTGCCAGAGACAGCTGTAGATGTCCAGTACCCATAGTTACTTGCATCAGCAATATTGCATCCGTAACTAGTACACCCGTTTGTATAATCAAATAGCCAGTCATAATTACTTGCTCCTGTTGTAGTTGCGGTTTGTGTTTGATTATTACTGTCTAAATAAAACCAGTTTGAAGATGTAGCAGTTGCTTCAACAAAACTACTATTACCTGTTATTGTTGCAATTTCTGATGCCTTTATAAGTCTAGCCTTATATGTACTATAATTTATTGTATAAGTAGCTGTTCCATTACTTACACTATAACTATCACTTCTTGTAGGCACTCCTGCCCAAGCACTAGTATCAGTTTGAAGCTGTGTCATAACATTTGTTGGACCACTAACATTACTTCCTGTAGAATTCCATGCTACTAAAGCAGTTGTATTATGGTCTAGTATCAAATTGATTGTATCAGTAGATGCTCCACCATCATTAAAAGCATACCACTTCATACATCCAGTTTTGGTTCCTGTTGTACTTACCGCTTCTCCTGCTGTACATGTTGCTCCTGTTACTGGATTAAAATATACGGCTGTTCCATTTGCATATACAGTATATGTTGTTGGTTCTTCTGGGGCTTCTCCACCTTCTACTACCGTTACTGTATCCTCTGTAGATATTTTTGTTGCTGTAAATGTCCCATTTGTTACGTTTAGAGTTACATTACAACTAGAGTCTACTGTCGCAGTTCCAGTCGTTGGTAATTTCCCTTTAACATTTAAACTTGGTGACACTACTCCATTTGTAAATGTATATGTTGCTGTTATTGTTTCACCCTTAAGTAGTTGAAGCTGACAAGCATCTTCGATTGCGCCTACTACATTATTGGCGGTGGTTTCGAATCCTCCTCTTTTTGCTTCTTTTA
>JAEYYH010000039.1 GCA_023430885.1 Bacillota bacterium | reverse complement strand
GTCGAGAACGAGTACTGCGTCTTGGCCATGCAGACCGGCAGGTTGCCGTAGTTGGCCTGCAGTTCCTTGATCTGGCTGCGCACCGATGAATCGGCCGTGATATCCGACGCACCGTACAGGCCGGTTGCGATCGTCTTGATCTTGTCCCACAGCGGCGTTTCGTCGGAGTAGAGCGGCTTGAACTCCGCCTTGTTCTCCTCGCACACCTCAACGACATAGCGCGCGAGATCCGCGATGCCCTTGCCGCCATCGCCCCAGTGCGTGCACAGGAACGCGCGGGTGCCAGCAGCTTCCGCCACTTCCTTGATCGCGGCGATTTCGGCGTCCGTGTCCGTGATGAACTTGTTGATGGCCACGATCGGCGGCACACCGAACTTCTTCACGTTCTCAAGATGCCGCTGAAGATTGGCAGCGCCCTTCTTCACGGCCGCAACGTTCTCGCCCTTGAGCTCGTCCTTCGCGACCCCGCCGTGCATCTTGAGCGCGCGGACGGTGGTGACGATCACCGCCGCCGATGGGGTCAGCCCGGCCTTGCGGCACTTGATGTCGAAGAACTTCTCGGCGCCGAGATCTGCACCGAAACCGGCTTCCGTGACGACATAGTCTGCGAGCTTCAACGCGGTCTTGGTCGCGAGAACCGAGTTGCAGCCGTGCGCGATGTTGGCGAACGGGCCGCCGTGGATGAACACGGGGTTGTTCTCCAGCGTCTGCACCAGGTTCGGCATCAGCGCGTCCTTGAGCAGCACAGTCATCGCGCCATCCGCCTTCAGATCACGCGCCAGAACCGGCTTCTTCTCGCGCGTATAGCCGACGACGATGTTGCCGAGGCGACGCTGCAGGTCCTTGAGGTCCATGGCAAGGCACAGGATCGCCATGACTTCCGAGGCGACCGTGATGTCGAAGCCATCCTGACGCGGGAAGCCGTTGGATACGCCGCCGAGCGAGTTCACGATCGAACGCAGCGCGCGGTCGTTCATGTCCATGACGCGGCGCCAGGCGATGCGGCGTTCGTCGATGCCGAGGCTGTTGCCCCAGTAGATATGATTATCCAGCATCGCGGCGAGCAGGTTGTTGGCCGACGTGATGGCGTGGAAGTCACCCGTGAAGTGGAGGTTGATGTCCTCCATCGGCACGACCTGGGCATAACCGCCGCCAGCCGCGCCACCCTTCACACCGAAGCAAGGCCCGAGCGAGGGCTCGCGCAGGCAGCTCATGGCCTTCTTGCCGATGTAGTTCAGGCCATCGCCGAGACCGACAGTCGTGGTGGTCTTGCCTTCACCTGCCGGCGTCGGGCTGATCGCCGTCACCAGGATCAGCTTGCCGTCTTTCTTGGACGTCTGAGCATTGATGAAGTCAAACGACACCTTGGCCTTGGTCGGGCCGTACTGAAGCAACGCGTCAGTCGGAATCCCGATCTTCTGGCCGACCTCAGCGATCGGCTTCATTTTGGCATCACGTGCAATTTCGATATCTGACCTGACGCTCATTTGAGACTTCTCCCTGGAGAAAATTCAATTATTGCATTTGCATTTTTGATGGATCAGGCAGCCGGCTTCGGAGCTGGAGCGCTGAAGACATCTCCAACCGACAGGCCTGCACTGCCGGCATATTCGGCAGCGGCGATCTTCTGGCCACCGGCAGCCCTGACACGCTGAATGAGAATGGAGCCATCTTTTGCTGCCACCTCGACACCGTCAGCGGAGATCGCGAGAATCTCGCCGGGCTTGCCCGAGCCCGTGCCACGGCGGCTGTCGTAAATGTCGACCTTGGTGTCCTTGATCGTGCTCCAAGCGCCCGGAGCCGGGTTGGCAGCGCGGATGGTGTTGTAGATCTCTGCGGCCGACTTCGACCAATCGATCTCAGCCAAACCCTTCTTGAACCAGCTCTCGTAGGAACCGGCCTCGAGGTTCTGCTTGTGCTTGAGGAGCACGCCAGCCTTGACCAGCTCAAGGCCTTCCATCATGGCATCGACGCCCATCGGGAACAGCTTCTTGAAGTAGACGTCGCCCAGCGTTTCATCAGGCCCGATATCGACGGTTTTCTGCAGGAAGACGGGACCTTCGTCGAGGCCTTCGTCTGGCCAGAAGATCGTCAGGCCGGTCTTGGTGCTGCCCATTGCGATCGGCCAATTGATCGAGGACGGTCCGCGATGCAGCGGCAGCAGCGAGGGATGATACTGGAACGTGCCGAGCCGCGGCGCATCCAGAACCGGCTGCGGCACGAACAGCAGCACGTAGGCCATCAAGCAGACGTCGGCATTGAACGACTTCATCAGCTCAAGCGCTTCTGGTGTTTTCCAGGACTTGGGCTGATGGACCGGCAGGCCCTTCTCTTCGGCGAACACAGCGAGCGGATCGCGGGCCTTGCCCTCCTTGTCGGGCGCGCAGCAGACGGCAACGACGTTCTCGCCGCGAGCCAGAAGCTTCTCGAGCACGGCTTTGCCGAACGCTTCCTGGCCGTGGACAACGATACGCATTTTCAATTCCTTCTGTTCTTGCGTTTTGAGGATTTGAAATCCCCTGCAATTAAGTTGTCTTGAACTTCGGACGTCTGATCCCTGGCAAAGTGAGCTGGATCCCCGCCTACGCGGGGATGACGGTCAGTGCGAGACCCTCAGCAACCGCCAATGTCAAATATCGCATCCTTATTTCCCGTCATTCCCGCGAAGGCGGGAATCTAGGTCACCTCACTCAAACCCGTCCGCGGCCCAAATCTGCTGGCCCCTCGCGCACAGCGCCCCAGAATTCATCGAACAGATCAAGCCACTCCGGATTCATCTGCTCGATAAGTCTGATCTTCCAAGCGCGATTCCACTTCTTCAGTTGCTTCTCGCGTCGAATGGCTTCGGTCATCGTCGCGTGCATTTCGTAGTAGACGAGGTGATGCACGCGATAGCGCTTCGTGAAGCCTTCAACGAAATCCTGCTTGTGCAGTGAAACCCGGTTCTCCAGCGAACTCGTCACACCGATGTAGAGAGTTCCGTTGCGGCGG
>JAEYYH010000030.1 GCA_023430885.1 Bacillota bacterium | reverse complement strand
GCACGATGGCCGCCGTGGTGCCGATCGAGGTGCCGGCAATGAGTCTGGTGAGGGGGATGATGGCGACAACGAGGATGATGAACGGCGTCGAGCGCGTCGCGTTCACCACCAGCCCGAGCACACGGTTCACCGCCACCGCCTCGAACAGTTCGCCCTTGCCGCTGGTGGCGAGGAAGATGCCGAGCGGCAGGCCAGCGAGCGTGCCGATCAGCGCCGCCACCGCGACCATGTAGAGCGTCTCCAGCGTCGAGCCGACGATGAGATCGAGGATGGCGGGCGAGATCCAGTCAAACATGGCCGATCACCTCCGTCGTGGCGCCGGCCTGTTCCAGCCGGGCGCGCAGCGGTCCCTCGACCCAGGCGCCGACGGGCACCCCGATATAGAGAAGGGCGAAAGGCAGGGTCCCAATGCTGTCGATCTGCCCGCCCAGCAGGGCGATGTCGATGCCGAGTTCGCGCGCGAGCTGCGTCACCAGCGGCTGGCTGGCCGCGTCGCCGGTCAACGTCAGGCGCAGCACGGTCTGGCTCGCCCCTGCCGGATTGGTCCGCAGCCGCGCCGCCAGCGCGGGCGGTATCTCCCGTCCGGGCAGGCTGCCGATGAAGGAGCGCGCCGTGGCCGTGCGCGGATGGGCGAACACGTCGGAAACCCGGCCTTCCTCGATGATGCGCCCGGCCTCGATCACGCCGACGCGGTGGCAGATTTCCTTGATGACCGTCATCTCATGCGTGATCAGCACGATGGTAACGCCAAGCCGGGCGTTGACCTCCGCCAGCAGGCGCAGGATCGAGCGGGTGGTCTCGGGATCAAGCGCGCTGGTCGCCTCGTCCGACAGCAGCACGCGCGGGTCGGTGGCCAGCGCCCGGGCGATGCCGACGCGCTGTTTCTGCCCGCCGGAGAGCTCGATGGGATAACGATCCTTCTTGTCGGTGAGCCCGACCAGATCGAGCAGCCCCAGCACCTTTTCGCGGATGGCGGCGCGGGACAGGCCGGCCAGTTCCAGCGGCAGCGCGACATTGTCGAAGGCGCTGCGTGAGGACAGCAGGTTGAAATGCTGGAAGATCATGCCGATGCGTCGGCGCTGGTCGCGCAGGGCCGCCTCGGAAAGCCGGTTGATGGTGACGCCGTCGACGACGACATCGCCGCTTGTCGGCCGCTCCAGCCCGTTGATGGCCCGGATGAGCGTCGACTTGCCGGCGCCCGACCGCCCGATCACCCCGTAGATCTCGCCCGGCGGGATGGCGATGGATACGTTCTTCAGCGCCTCCACCGGGGCATCGCTGCCCCGTGCGGGAAAGACCTTGGACACATTGTCGAGAACGATGGCGGCACCGCCTGCCGTGCGCCCCTCACCGGCAGAGTCGTCCGCAGCCTCCTCCCTCCTCGCCCCCACCGGCGGCGCGGCAAAGGCACCCGATGCGGCGCGGTCGCGGAACAGCGAGGTTTCGAAGGCGGCTATGGCGGTTTCGTGCAGCATGATTTTCGAAGGTCGATTGGCTCGCGGGCGGAGGATGCGTTTGCTGGCGGCGCCCTGCCTTCAGGCGGCCCGGCGCAGTGCGGAAGCTCCACCCTGCTCCGCGAGGCGCCGGCGCTCGCGGTCGAGACGGGCGCGCACGGCACTCACCGTGAGGCCGTCGCGGCGCAGGATCAGCGCGACGAGGGGATCGGCCAGAATATCGTCGAGGGTGGGCTCGGCCGCGAAGGCTGCGGCGACAGGGGGCGTGTGCGACAGACGCGCCTCGGCGCCCGCGGTGAAAACGGAACTCATCTCATTCATCCCGGAATCGGGCACAGGCGAGCCGCCAGGTGCCGGATGGAACATCACATGCGAAGGGGGATTAGCGGCTCAGGGCCGTACGAGATGTCGACAACACATGGTCATGGCTCAGCTCCTCAAGCTCATTGCCCGACCACGAAGTCGCTCCGTGGCGCTTTAGCGTTGGTGACGCGGTGCAAGCTGCCGGGTGTCAAATCCCGCGACGGGCGACCTGTGGGCCGTTCCGCACGAGTGTTCTAGCCACGCCACCGGAGATTGTCAACCAACTTTATAGACTACTCGGCAAGCTCTCCGATTGTCGCGTCCGCGTTGCACATTTCATGCGCAAAACGCCTGCGAAATGCGCATAACGAGTATTCCATTAAAGCAGTAGACTACCTCTCAAACACGGCCTCTCCTGAGACCCCGGCGCCGCGCGCCCCGCTTTCGAGGAGTGAATCATGACCCTTTCCCACCGTTGGCTGGGCGCCGCTCTCGGCGCCGCGCTTGCCGCCGCCAGCTTCTTCCCCGCCTACGCCGCCGAGAAGATCAAGCTCGGCGTGATCGGCGGCGACGAGGAGGAAATCGCCGAAGTCGTCAAGAAGGTCGCGGCCAAGAATGGCCTCGATATCCAGATCGTCGCCTTCTCCGACTACACGCTGCCGAACGAGGCGCTCTCGCGCGGCGATCTCGACGCCAACGCCTTCCAGCACAAACCCTATCTCGATTCCCAGATCGCAGCGCGCGGCTACAAGATCGTTCCGGCCGGCTTCACCATCGTCGAGCCGATCGGCTTCTATTCGCTGAAGGTGAAGGCGTTCAAGGACCTGCCCGAGGGCGCGCAGATCGGCATTCCCAACGACCCCTCCAATGGTGGGCGCGCCCTCAACCTGCTCGCGGCCAACGGGCTGATCACCCTGGCGCCGGGCAAGGGCCTGCTGCCAACCGTGCTGGACGTGAAGGAGAACCCGAAGAAGGTTGTCTTCCGCGAGCTTGACGCCGCCCTGCTGCCCAAGCAGCTGCCCGATCTCGACGGCGCGGTCATCAACACCAATTACGCGCTCGGCGCCAAGCTCGACCCGCGCAAGGACGCGCTGGTGCAGGAAAGCCGCACCGAGAACCCCTATGGCAATTTCGTCGCGGTCCGCGCCGGCGATGAAAACAAGCCCACCATCATCGCACTGGTGAAGGCCTATCAGTCGCCGGAAGTGAAGGACTTCCTCGACACCCGCTTCAAGGGCGCGGTGCTGCCCGCCTGGTGAGGCGGAACCGGCGCCCTCCAGGGTGGCGCCATACCCATTGACGCGAGCAAGGCCGAGCGGGCATCCCCCGCCCGGCCTTTCGGCCATTCTGAACCCACAAGCAACAGGCGAGACCGGAATGCAGCCACTTGGCCGTGCCGCCACCGATGAGTTCCGCCAGGTGCGCTTCGTCCTCACCGACATGGACGAGAC
>JAEYYH010000003.1 GCA_023430885.1 Bacillota bacterium | reverse complement strand
ACAAGTTCGTCTTCGACATCCATCACATCCTGCTCATCATTAATTGAGGCTATTTTCTTATACATCTCTATCTTCTGATTCTCATTACTAATATATTTATTATCTATATATGCACTTATATTTATGTCTATTGAAATCTCAATATCCTCCTCGGATAACGGTTTTCCTCTTAGTTCATTTACCGACTCAGAAAGAAGCTTACAATACATATCGTATCCCACCGAATCAATGTGTCCATGCTGCTGAGCTCCTAGAAGATTTCCTGCTCCTCGAATCTGCAAATCCCTCATAGCAATCTTAAAACCTGATCCAAACTCCGTAAATTCCTTTATGGCCTGTAGTCTCTTCTCTGCAATTTCTGTCAGTACCTTATCCTTTTTGTAGGTTATGTAAGCATATGCAAGTCGATTTGAACGACCTACCCTTCCCCTGATCTGGTAAAGCTGTGCAAGTCCCATTTTATCTGCATCTTCTACTATAATAGTATTGACGTTCGGCATATCAAGCCCTGATTCAATTATTGTAGTACATACCAAAACATCAAATTCTCCATTTATAAATTGAAACATTATATCTTCGAGCTCCGATTCATTCATTTGTCCATGGGCTACGGCTACTCTTGCATCAGGAACCATAGCCTTTATTTCGGAAGCCTTGATATTTATAGTTCTGACTCTGTTGTACAGGTAAAAGACCTGACCGTTCCTACTCATCTCTCTATTGACGGCATCTCTTATAACATCTGAATTGTGCTCCATAACATATGTCTGAACAGGGTACCTCTCCTCAGGAGGTTCTTCAATTGTACTTATGTCTCTAATACCCACAAGCGACATATGAAGAGTTCTAGGTATAGGGGTAGCTGTAAGTGTAAGTACATCAATATTGGCCTTAAGGTTTTTAATCTTTTCTTTATGCATTACGCCAAAACGCTGTTCCTCATCCACTACAAGAAGCCCTAAGTCCTTAAAACCAATATCCTTTTGCAAAAGTCTGTGTGTTCCAATAAGTACATCTACAACACCACTCTTTACATCCTTAAGTATTCTTTTCTGTTCCGATTGTGTCCTGAAACGGCTTATTACATCAACCGTTACAGGAAAGTCCTTCATTCTCTCCTTAAAGCTATTATACTGCTGCTGTGCTAAAACTGTAGTAGGCACAAGATATGCCACCTGTTTGCCATCCATAACAGCCTTAAATACAGCCCTTATTGCAACCTCTGTCTTGCCGTACCCTACATCTCCACACAAAAGCCTATCCATAGGCTTTTCCGATTCCATATCTTTTTTGATATCCACGATACACTTAATCTGGTCATCGGTCTCCTGATATGGAAAAAGCTCTTCAAACTGCTTCTGCCATACCGAGTCTTTGTTATAAGTATGCCCTTTCACCGCTTCCCTCTGAGCATACAATTTTATAAGCTCCTCTGCCAGTTCCCTAAGAGATTCCTTTGCTTTAGCCTTAGCTTTGAGCCAATCTGCTCCACCAAGCCTATTGAGCTTCGGAGTCTTTCCTTCCGAGCCTATATATTTTTGTATGAGATCAAGTTGATTTGTGGGGACATAAAGAAAATCCCCTTCCTGGTACTGAATTTTCAAATAATCTTTCTTTACACTTTCAACAGAAAGTTGTTCAATTCCAATATATTTTCCAATACCATGAAGCTGATGAACAACATAATCTCCTACATTCAAATCTGTAAATACATTTATTTTTTTACCCTTGTTTTTATTTGCAGAAATTCTTTTCGCCTTCCGGTCCTGTCCAAACAGCTCTCTCCCGCTTACTACAACCATTCCCACAGTAAGGTATTCAAATCCCTTATTAAGGGATCCGTGTGTAACAACCACCTGTCCTGGCTCAATCTGCCCATCAAATTCCTGATAGTAGTATACTTCTATTTCTTTTGACCTCAATGTTTCTGCAAGCATTTCTCCCCGGCTTTTTGTTCCTGAAAGAACCACCACTCTTGCATTATTCTTTTTCCAGTGCTTAATGTCATCGCTTAAAAGATCAAGATGTCCCTGGTACGAGCCTAAAAGCTTTGAAACAATATTAATCTTTTGAACATTTGCTCCAATAGCCTCATCTACAGCCATTGCACTAAAATACACTGTCTTATTCACACTAAACTTACTCATCAAATAATCATAGTCAAAGTAGCTATCAAAACTTCCAGGAAGCAGCTGCCCCTTTTCCAACAGGCTCTTGCACATTTCCTGGTTTTCAAGGAGTAAGTTTTCCAGTCTCTGTCCAAATCTTTTGGGCTCATCAAAAAACACCAATTCATTATCGTCTATATAATCTGTTATTACCGAGGGATTATCTATAGTATATGGTATATACCTATCCATCCCTGGAAAATAATACTCTTGTTCAAATCTCTCAATATCGCCCTTAATTTTAGCTTCGAGAGTATCTATAATTTCCTTACTGCTTTTGCCTTTTATCTTTTGTATGTGGTTGTTGAGGTCATTTAAGATAGTCTTTACAATTCCATCTCTGCTAGAAGGTCTGTATATTATTTCTCTTGCAGGCAGTACAACCACCTTGTCGATCTTTTCAACAGACCTTTGGGATAATATATCAAAATTTCTAATAGAATCTATCTCATCATCAAACAGTTCTATACGCACAGCAGATTCACTGTTTACAGGGAAGATATCGATTATACCGCCACGTACCGCAAATTGTCCCTTACCCTCAACTGTGGTAATCCTTTCGTAGCCAATAGCTACAAGCTTCTCTATAACGAAAGGAAGATCTACCCTTTCGCCTACAGATATATCAAGAATGCTTTCTAAAAAAAGTTCCCTTGAAATAAGCTTTTGGCATACCGCTTCCGCATCAGTAACAATCAGTTTGTAGTCACCAGAAACTATACGGTGTAAGAT
>JAEYYH010000014.1 GCA_023430885.1 Bacillota bacterium | reverse complement strand
CGCCTGGTGAGCACCGTGCCGGCCTGGGCCATCTCAAGCGCGATTTAATACGTGTCCGCCGCCGGTCTCATGAGGCCGGTGGTGCCTCGACGTCCAGTAGTCATCCGTAAAAGCGTGCTGATCATCAGCGTCTATCGCCAAGTGCGAGGAAAGTACATGTTTGAGTATCGCAATGTCAGGATCGCAGCTCGTCTGAGCAGCTATCGTTGGGAAGGGCGATCGAGTTGCTCAAAGATTCGGTGGCGCGCGTCCGCCATCGGCATGCTGCGCGCGATCTCGAGCATCGTGCTCATGGCTTCGGCCGCTCCCTCTATCGCGACTGATCTGTGCAATATCCCCGAGAGCGGGCGGGTGGAAGCATTGCCAACTCGCGATGTGACGATCGACGACATCGTGCGACTGAGAGACGTGCGAGATTTCAGCGTTTCCCCAGACGGCCGCTTCCTGGCATTCGAGATCACGGCTGCGGATCCGCTAGCTAATGCGTACTGCACTGCTTGGTACCTAAAGAGGCTGGACAGCAACGCCGTTATCTGGAAGTCATCGACATCATCAGTGACGGCAACTCTTCTAGAGCCGTTCGGATACACGCGCGCTCCGTGGGCGTTGTCGGTGGGCACCGGTCATTGGTGGTCGCCGAATGGCGAGCAGCTCCTTTCGCTGCGTCCGTCAACCGAAGGTTGGGAACTCTGGACCACTGACGTCGCGTCGCGAACCGATCGGCGCGTCCTTTCTGCAGGAAGAGAAATTCACAAGGCAGGTTGGCTGAATGATCACCAGATCTTCGTGGAGCTGGGGGTGTCGCGCAGCGAGCGCATTGCGATAGAGGAAGCGATTGCTCGAAATGGTGTTGTCTACGAGGGTGATTACACCTTCATGGGTTTCTCCCCCCAGAGGCTGGAGAGCGAGCGGATACGGGCGACTCGGGACGGCTTGGCGCCACGGCCGGTCATTCTTGTCGATCTGAAAGATGAGAAGCAGCGGCCAGCCACGTCAGTCGAGAGCGCCGTTCTTAGTAGGCCAGGTCCAGTTCGGGAGCCACACCCAAAGAGTTCAAAAGTTGTGTACGAAAAGGCTCTGGTCGATGGACAAGGTAGATCGATCGTTGCGTTGTTTCTCGACTCCAAAGGTCGTGATCCGATCCGGGTCAGCCCTGAGTCCAGGACTGTTCGCCAGTGGTGGTGGGACGAGAGTGGCCAAGAGATCGTCTTCTTGGTGACGGAACAGGGGCGCTCAAGCCTTCATCGAGTTGACGTTAGGTCGCGGAAAGTTCAGGCGGTGTGGACGTCAAAGCAAGACGTTCTATTAGAACACTGCAGTGCGAATATGGGCGCCTCTACTCTCGTTTGCTTGATGGAGCAATCAACCAAGCCGGCGAACCTGGCACTCATTCACCCTCGGTCCGGAGAGCTAAAGGTAGTTACGGATCTGAATCCGGAGTTCGACCGGCTGCGAAAGGGAACGGTGAAGCGCTACGAATGGGAGAACCGCTATGGCGATGCGACCTACGCATATCTCGTGCTACCGCCGGATGCGAAAATGGACGAGCCGCTGCCGCTGGTCGTGACCACGTATGAAGCTGCTGGCTTCCTCCGCGGAGCTACTGGGGATGAGTATCCGATCTTTCCGCTCGCCGCGAGGGGGATAGCAGTGTTGGCATGGTCTCAAGTGAAGGCTTATGCGCGCCTTGACGATTGGCAGGACAGCACGCTCACGAGAATGGATTTCTGGTCGCCTGCCGATAGCATTCAGGAAATCCTGCGGCGCCTGGTATCCGAAGGCGTTGCCGACAAAGCGCGATTGGGGATCGGTGGACTAAGCTACGGATCACAGGTCACGGACTTCCTTGCTAGCAGAACTCGGCTGTTTGCGGCTGCATCTGCCAGCGCAGCTGGTTGGGATCCTATCGTTCACGTGGTGGCGGATGAAAAAGCTCGCAGGATGCTCGCACATCCAAGCTACGAAAAGATCTTGCCGGAGATATCGATGGCATTGAATGCGACCTCTGTTTACACGCCCTTGCTCTTTCAGGTTCCTGAGTCCGAGTACATCGCTTCCTTACAGACGGTGATCAAGCTGCGCGAACTCGGAAAACCAGCAGAGCTGGTGATCTATCCCGGCGCAGGTCACATCAAGCAACAACCGATACACAAGAAGTTAGTGTACGAACGAAACTTGGACTGGTTTCTGTTCTGGCTCAAAGGTGTGGAAGATCCAGGCCCCGAGAAGGCGGAGCAATACAAGCGCTGGCGCCCAATGAAGCCAGTTCAAGAGTACGTGCGATCGATGAATCCATGAGCAAAAATGAAAGCCAGATCGACAAAGAGTAACGGCGCGCGTAGTGAAGTGCTCACGTAGTCGCGATGGGACTAACCGGCAGCGCGCGAAATTGTCGCTGCGCAGACGCCGGATTTATAAAGCACACCCCAGCCGCAGATGGAGAGACACTTGAACCACCACCATAGAATAGTCGGAGCCCGCGTGACCTCCTCACGCGCTATTCTCTGCGCCTTGCTACTGCCAATGTGTTCTGTCGCGGACGATGTGAGGCCGTTCACGGTCGAGCTCATGTTGAAGAACGAGGGAATTGCCGAGGTGCTGTTCAGTCCTCGGGGAGATCGAGTGCTATTCGAGAAGACCTCGGCCTATGAGAGCGCCAATCAGTTCGGCGGGCACACCTGGGATCGTGATCGCGCGTCGTTGATGATGGCCGAACTGTCCTCGCGCAGTGGTCCGCGGACCATTGTGGCGGGCGACGAGAAAGTGTGGTTGCAGTCGTATTCGCCGAGTGGCGCGAAGGCCGCGGTGGGATGGTTTGATGGGCAGGTTGCCAAGCTCGGCATCTATGACTTCGCGAGCGGGAAATTGCAGAAACTCGATCTCAACGCCAGCTTCGGCCTGTGCGCGTTCGATTGTCCCATGTGGCTGTCGGAGAACGAGATCGTTCACATGGCCCAGTCGACGGAGCTGCAGAAGAAGTCCATGAGCTACGACGCATACCAACACGATCAGATGGACCGCTGGGCGCGCAAAACCTGGCGCGGCAGAGAAACAGCTGTCAGCGTGTACGGCAGTGGACAGTTCAAGCGCGAGATTCCGATGGATACCCATGCGAGCATACTGCGCGTAGATGTTCACGCCGGACAGAGCACCGAGATTTTCAGCGGCGAGTTGTGGGAGGTCTCCCTTTCCCCTGATCGACGCCGCCTGGCGCTGGTGCGAGACATGGGCGATCTCGATACGAGCGACATCGACGTGCAAGCGGTGTTGGGGCTCGATCGAGTATTGCGGCTGGAAGTCTTCGATCTGGCGCAAGGCACGAAGCAGATCGTTCCTTGCGACAGCTGCAACGTGACTTTCGAGTCCATGCGCTGGTCACCCAGCGGCAACAAACTGTTCTTCGCCACGCGCACGAAGGG
>JAEYYH010000013.1 GCA_023430885.1 Bacillota bacterium | reverse complement strand
ATAAATCATTGTAATTTTGTAGTATAATATTCATATGGAAGACCTCCTAAGTGTTTGTTTCAACAACTACATTTTAACAAAGGTCTTCCTTTTTGTATACATTTCCCCAAACCATTATACACAATCTTATCTTTTTTTGATTTGACAAATGTTTATAATAAGTTATAATAGTTCTACGAGGTGATACTTATGGGTAGATATACACTTACTATGGAAACCTATGATAATCAAACTGTAAATGTTTGCTTTAAAGAAGCTAGTAAAATGACTTCTAAAGTATCTTTAAAAACAATTGATAAATTCACTACGGAAGTTGCTAATCAAAAAGATTTATTAGAAAGATTAGAGACTAAATTTAATGTTAAAAATATTAATATAACATATTTATATAATAAAGTTATTAAAACAACTCCTATTGCATATAAGGACAAAAAAGATTTAACAAAATTAAGTATGGTTACTGATTCTACAATAGACACTAGCAACAGTGTATTTAATCGCTATATGTATAAATTTTTGGAAATGTTAGAAGAAAAAAATTTCTTTTCTTACGCAATGGGATCAGATTTATTAACAGATAAACAAAAAGAATATATTGAGTTGCGTATATATTATGGCGATTATAGAAATTTTATTGAGGAAAAATTAAAATCTCATAGCAGTACATATCTTCGTTTTAGAAATATACTATTTTTAATGGAAGAATATACATTGTCAAAGCAAAAACCAACAGCACCAATCGAAACAAGCGTTAATGATGAAGAAGATGAACGTGATCCTGATGAAGAAAACTTATATTCAGAAGAAGAAAAAAGAAAATTTCAAGAATATATGGATAATTTGCCAGATGAATATTATTGCCATGATGATATAGAAGATGATTATGAAATGCAGAAAATAAAAAGATTTTAACAAAAATGATATAAAAAAAATTCTACACTAAACAAAAAGGTGTAGAATTTTTTGATACATAATTGAAGGATTATTTATGTTTAAAATAGGGCAAGAATAAAGAACGTTAGTAGAGAAGAAAAAAAGATATTAAAAAATTTTAGTTGATAGTGATTATGAATGGATATAGAGAAAGATATATTAGGTATAAAAAGCTTTATATCAGTTTTTAAATTTTTTTGTTCACAAAAAGTTCATAATTGATTGAAGAGAGTCGAAAAAAGGTGTATATTGTAGATATAGGGTAAGAAGTATTAATCCTGTTTTAATGCTTCTTATCTTTTTTTGTGGAAGGAGAAAAAGGGTGAGAAAAATTAGGAAATTTATCAGTATAGTATTAGTATTTGCTATGTTAGTGCAGTGTTTTCCACTGATAGCATATGCTAAAACTAATACTGATAGCGACAGTCAAAAGACAGAAGAAACTACAGAAGTAGAGCAGGAAGAATCAGTACAAGAAGAAGCTACGATTGAAAAAGAAATAACAGAAATGCGTGAACCAAATAAAAAATATTTCGAGATGAGCGATGGTAGCACAATGGTCGCTTTATATAATGAAAATATTCATTATCAATTAGAAGATGGTTCATATGAAGAAATTAATTCATCACTAACAGAAGAAAGTGATGAATATAAAAACGATAGTAGTGATTATGCAATTAAATTTGCTAAAAAGACAAACAGTAAAAAATTAGCCACACTTTCTAAAGATGGTAATAAAATCAGTTGGTATTTAAACGACCAAAAGAAAGTTAAAATGAAAAATATTACACTAAAAAAAGATGAAGGAGATATAGATGAAAACCTTTTAGTAGGTGGTGCCCATTCAAGAATAGAATATCAAAATATTTTAGATGGGATTACTTTGAGATATGATAATAGTGGTTCATCTGTAAAAGAAAGTATAATAGCTTACTATAAAGAAGCGTTAGAACAGGAACTAACATTTACTTATGATGTAGGTGATTTAGAAGTAGTCAAAAATGAAGATAATTCTATCAATATAGTGAACCCTAAAACAGGAGAGGTAGTTTATTATATAGATTCACTTTTCATGTATGATGATAATGGAGTTTATTCTAGTGATATAGAAGTTAATATAACAAAAGAAAAGAATAAATATAAAATAACTTTAATTCCAAATAAAGAATGGATTAATGATAAAAGTAGAGCTTATCCAATAGTAATTGATCCTTCAATTACTACAAGTCAGGATTATACTCAAATTGATGATACATTTGTTTATAGTGGAGACGCCAATAATAGCGCTTCTACTCGTGTTAATGCCGATTTACTTAGAATAGGTAATAGTTCCTTTGCAAGTATGAATCATGCCTCTGGTAGGGCTCTAATTAAGTTTAATTTGCCTACTTTAACATCAGGTGATCAAATAGTACAAGCAAGACTATATATAGCAAGTTATCCAACACATACACTTGGGTATGCATATCCAACAAGTGAAATAGAATTTGATGTTCATAAAATGACAACAGATTGGAATGGATATAATGCATACTATTCTAATACTAATAGTTTTGATTCAAAGATAACAGATTATGCAGTATATAGATATGATACTGCTAATCCAATTAAATCTTATAACTTTAATATAACTAGTATTGTAAGAGACTGGTATGTAACAGGTAATAACTATGGGGTAATGATAAAAGAAAAAAATGAAGCTAGCTGGGGTTCTAGACCAGATGCTTATTTCTTTTCATCAGACTGCGCTGCAGGTTATGCTTCAGCAAGACCAATAATAACCATTGTTTATAGAAATCAAACTGGTCTTGAAGATTATATGACATATCAAACTAGTACTATAGGAAATAGTACAGTGAATACTAATAACTATAATGGTAACTTAGTACTTACACATAATGACATAAGTACTACAGGTAACTTATTACCAGCAGCTATATATCATACCTATAATACCAATGATAAAAATATTAATATAGGTTATGGTAATGGTTTTAGATTAAATTATAACCAAACAGTACAGCTGGTTACCATAGGTTCCATACCTTATGCTAAATACATAGATGAAGATGGAACAGCCCACTATTTTAATAAACAAAGTGATACAGTATATAATGATGAAGATGGGCTTAATTTAACACTTACACTATCCGGTTCTATCTTCACAATGACAGATAAAGCTGGTAATAAAAGTGAGTTTACAAATAATAGTGGTATTTATAAACTGACAAAAATAATCGATACAAACAGTAATCAAATAAATATAACTTATACCAATGGTTATATAACAGGAATAACCGATGGTGCTAGTAAAAATTTAACGTTAACTTACAATAATAACTTACTTACTAATATAACCAATAATGTTAGTGAACAAATAAATTATGGTTATACAGGAACTAACTTAACAACTATAAGTTATTTAGATAGTACAACAACAACTTATTCATATATAAATAATTTACTATCAGGCATAACAGGAACTGATAATAGTAAACTTGCATATGAATATTATTCAGGTTCAGCTTCCAGAGTAAAAAGTATTAAACAATATGGAACTGATAACACACTAGGAAATACACTTAGCATAAATTATTTAGAATATGCTACAAAGGTTACTGATAATACTGGTATATCAACTATATATCTTTTTGATACATTAGGTAGGACAACTAGTGTAACAAGTAGTAGTCCAACTAGTGAAAGATATGGTAATGTATATAATTATGGAACAACAGGTGCTAGTACTAATAAACTTACATCAGAGAGTAATTATATTAAGCCAGTAACAAATAAAATTAGTAATAGTAGTTTTGAACTTGATACATTATGGACTTTACAAAACTGGGGATATACAAATGGAACATGTGGCTATAATACAAGCGAAAAAACATTAGGAAACCGTAGTTTAAAATGTTCAAGCGCCAGTAGTTTAACAGCATATCCACTTTTTAATCAAGGCATGGTTTTAAAACGTGGTAAAACATATACATTATCATTTAAAGTTAAAACAAATATAATAACAAAAAACAGTGATTATGCTGATGCAGGAGCAATAGCAATAATTTATTATGATGATGCAAATGGTAATTTAGTAACAAAACGTATTGATAGAATGGATACTAATAACCAGTGGAAATCATACTCATATACTTTTACTCTTGAAAGTAATGCAAAATCAGATGCAGCAAATTTAGTTTTAGGAATGAAAATGTATACTGGTGATGTTTACTACGATGAAGTCCAATTAGAAGAAGGAGAAGTAGCTAATCCTTATAATATGTTAAATAACTCAAGTTTTGATAGTGGAACGTCTTTTTGGACACCTAGTTCTATTAATGCAAATACAGATAAAAGTATTGTAGTTGACAATAACAATGTATTGAATATTAATGGTGAATATAATCAAAGAAAAACTTTCTATCAAGAAGTAAAAGTAAATGGTAATACAGGGGATACTTACTTATTGAATGGTTATATAAAATCTAGAGGAGTACCTAATGGTAATAATAATAGTTCAGAAACAAAAATACCTATTCTTATAAATTATACTGATGGAACTTCGGTTTGGGATGGTGTATATTTCACATCATTAACAACAGAATGGCAGTATTTTTCAAAAGAAATAAATATAACAAAACCAATAAAGTCACTTACAATATATCTAAGTTTCTATTACAATAGCAATTATATTTTATTTGATGATATTAATATGTTTAAAGACATAAGTGGCAATGCTTATACTTATGATGCTAATGGAAACTTAATAAGTAGTAGTGATTTATCAAAACAAAATAGTACATTTAAATATGATAATAAAAATCAATTAATGTCATCAACAACAACCAATGGTTCTAAATATACTTATGAATACGATAGTATATATAAAAATAGAATCATAAAAGGAACTTCATATGACTTAACATATTCTCTTAATTATGATACTAAGGGAAATAATACAAAAGTAACTATTACTCCAAAAAATACTATAGATGAAATAGTAGAAGGACAGTATTATATTAGAAGAAATACTACAAATTATTATTTAGGTGCACCTACTAGAAATGTTGTCCAAGCAAGCAATAAAGATATATGGACTATAGAAAAGCAATCTAATGGTTATTATGAAATAATCCATAATAATACAGGCAAAGCACTAGATATATATGGTGGATCAACTGATAACTATGCAAATGTCCAAATATATACTAGAAATCACACTGTAGCACAGCAATATGCAATGATTAAACAATCAGACGGTAGTTTTTCATTTAAAGCAAGCTATGCTAATAAATGTGTAGATGTATATGACAATAGCTTAGCAAACGATGCTAATGTAAATTCTTATGATTGTAATAACTCTGTAGCACAGAAATGGTATTTAGAAAAAGTAGATGCAAGTACTAAATACATTGAAACAAGTGCAACTTATGATGATACAGGTGACTTTTTAACAAGCATGACTGATCAAAAAGAAAACACAACAAATTATTCTTATAATGATAAAGGTCTTGTTTCAAGTATAACTAATCCAAATAGTATAAGTACTAATTATTTATATGATGTAAATCATAACTTAACAAGTGTAACAAGTTCTAATCATACTAATAATTACACATATAGTAATAATAAATTAAGCACTATTAATTATAATAATTTAGCTTATACATTTAATTATGATGTATTTGGTAACAACACAAATATATATGTAAATGATACATTACTTGTAACAAATACATATGCTGCTAATAACGGAAACTATTTAAGTAGAACATATGGTAATGGTGATGTAACATCATATACTTATGACTCATTTAATAGAGTTACAGGTGTAACTAATGAAACAGGAACAATAAATTATTTATATGATAATATGAATAATTTAGCAGTATCAAAAGATAGTTATAATAATACAAATACATATTATAAATATGATATATCTAAAAGATTATTAGAAATAAATCAAGATAATAACTTTAAAATAAATTATAGTTATGATACAAAAAGTAATATTAATAAATTAGAATATATTTTAAATAATATTAAATATAGTAATAACTATGTTTATGATAATGATAATAAGGTTACTAAAGTAACTAATAACTTATCAAGTGAAGTATCATATTCTTATGATAATTTATCTAGAGTAAATAACACTACTTATAAAAATACTCAAGATAATAGTACATACTCTACTAATTATACTTATGAGGATATAAATAGTGATAAAACTACTACATCAATAAAGAAGATAGAAACAGGTAATAATACCTATGAATATACTTATGATACTTTAGGAAACATAACAGAAGTTAAAACTAATGATGTTCTAACTAATAAGTATTACTATGATGATATAAATCAGCTTATTAAAGAAGATGATTTAGTAAATAATAAAACAACTGAGTATACATACGATAATGGTGGTAATATATTATCTAAAAAGTACTATACATATAATACAACAACATTAATAGATGAAGATAATTATACTTATAGTACGACTAGAACAGACCAGTTAACTAATTATAATAGTGATGCTATTACTTATGATTCTATTGGTAATCCACTTACAATAGGTACTAAAACACTTAACTGGGCAAATGGAAGACAGTTACAGTCTATTACTGATGGCAGTAATACATATTTATATAAATATAATGAAGATGGTATAAGAACTTCTAAAACAGTAAATGGAGTAACAACTAATTATAAGTTGCAAGGAAGTAATATTATATTTCAGCAGACAAATGATAATATGATATACTATATATATGATGCAAGTGATAATGTCATAGGACTTAAATATAATAATGATATTTATTACTATGAAAAGAATATTCAAAATGATATAACAGGCATCATGGATGATAGCTTTAACTTACTTGCTAAATATGAATATGACTCATGGGGTAATATCTTAAGGATCAAAGATACAAATGGTAATATCATAACAGATAGTACTAACATAGCACTCGTAAACCCATTTAGATATAGATCATACTATTACGATAGTGAAATAGGTATGTATTATCTTAACTCTAGGTATTATAACCAAGAGTGGGGTAGGTTTATAAATGCTGACGGATATTTAAGTACTTCAGTTGGTATACTAACACATAATGCTTATTCATATGCAAATAATAATGTTATTAATATGACAGATTCAGACGGAACAATACCAATACCATTGATTATATTTGGTGTAGGATTTGTGGCTGGAGTTGCTGGACAGTTAGTAGCAGATATAGTTACTAGTGTTTATAGTTGGGATTTTAAAATTTCTTCTTGGCAAACTTATGTTGGCAGCGCGATAGGTGGTGGCGTTGGAGCATTTGGTTTAATTACTGGTGGTCCAGTAATATTTGGGGCGCTATCGGGATTTTCTTCTTCAGTTGTAACTCAAGGATTGAATAAAATCACTGTTGATAAAGACTTAACGTTTAGTAAATTTATAAGAAATGTTGGTATAGATACTACTTTAGGTGGTTTAGCGGGTTATGTAGATATTAAATTACCTAGTATAACTAGTGGTAGAAATAGTGCTTCAGCAATATTTAATTCAGGTTTAAAAAAATTGGCTAATAGTACCGCTAAAAACATGAGTACAAGAGTAATTACAAAAGGAATCATATCTCAAATAACTAGTAATTTATTTTCTTCAACAACAAATGGTTATAGAAACTATATTAATAATTGGGTTGATGGACTTATAAGCCCAATAAAATATAGTAATGGTTCAAGTTTGGCAAATGCATGTAGTTATAGGAGGTGATTTAAAATGGGCTTAACTTACATGATAATAGAATCACTTGTTTCATATATTTTTATGTTGCTATTATCGATATTTATGGTAGTGAAACTGATTAAAAAGTATTTAAAAGGTGAAACTATTATAAATTACGATAAGATAGAAAAAAGTTTTAATGAACATTTTAAAAATAATAGAAAGATATATGAACTCTTATCTCAGTTATTCTTTTATTTAATTATATCAACAACACTTTATATGAGTACCTATACTATTGTGGAAATTCCTAATATCATACAAGGTAAATATACAACTGATATGTGCACTGTTGATAGTACAAGTGATACAGAAAATACAGGTTCAAAAGGTATAATATGCCACAATAAAAAGAATGAAAAAATAGAATTTTCATACTATGGAAATTCTATTGAAAATGGTGTTGAAATTAGGATAGAGTACTATAAACACATTAAAGTAGGCAATGTTTATGTTATTGACAAATAGCTTGAAAGAAGTTACATTAGTAACTTCTTTTTCTTTTCATAATTCTTGCTTCTTAATACACTCAATCTGTCCCAGTAGTCTCTAACTATATAGTAGCAACTCGATCAGTAATAATCCTATATATATTTATAGTAAATGGAAGATAGTTACAGTCTATTCTTGATGGAAGTGATACCATATTTGAACAGACAAATAATGATATAGAAGATGACTATGAAATGCAGAAAATAAAAAGGAGTTAACAACTCTTTTTTTGTTTTCAAGAACAAACGTTTGTGATATAATTAATATGGTGATAGTATGCAAGGCTATATAGATGATTTTATTGAATTTTTAGAGGTAGAAAAGAAATATTCTAAAGAAACTACTGAAAATTACACAATTGATTTATATTTATTTTTAAATTATTGTAAGAATAATAAATTAAGTAAATTTAGTAATATAACTTATAATGATTTAAGAAAATACTTAGTATACTTATCAAAAGAAAAAAAATACTCTAATAAATCAATATCTAGACATATTAGTTCTTTGCATAGCTTATATAATTATTTAATTGATGAAGGTGTACTAGAAAACAATCCTATGAACTTAATAAATAGTCCTAAAAAAGAATTAAGATTACCTGTATATCTAACTTCAAATGAGCTTGAGGATATTATTAATACACCAGATAAAACTAAAAAAGTAGGTAAAAGAGACGTTTTAATTATTGAGATGTTTTATTCAACAGGTATTAGACTTAGTGAACTTGTAAGTATTAAAATAGGTGATATTGATTTTATTAATAAGAAGATTAAAATACTAGGTAAAGGGTCTAAAGAAAGATATGTTTTATATGGAGATAGGTGTAAAGAGTATTTGGAAGATTATATAAATAATGCTAGGAAGTATTATTTAAAAGAACCAAGTGATTATTTATTTTTAAATCAGCATGGTAAAGTTCTTACAACATCAGGGATAGAATACTTAGTTAAAAAAATATTAAAACAAAGTGGTACTAATGTAAAATTAACTCCCCATGTACTTAGACATACATTTGCAACTCATATGCTTAATGAGGGAGCAGATCTTATGACAGTAAAAGAATTACTAGGACATTCTGATTTATCAACAACTGGGATATATACACATGTATCCAATGAACATTTGAGAAGAACATATTTAAATGCTCATCCAAGAGCAAGAAGGGGAAAATAGTATGGCAAAATTATATTTTAGATATGGCGCAATGAACTGCGGAAAAAGTACAATGATTTTACAAACAGCTTATAATTATGAAGAAAGAGACCAGAAAGTAATTATAATTAAGTCTTCTATAGATACAAAAGGCGGCACTAATATTGTTTCAAGAATTGGTCTTGAAAGAAAGGTTGATGAATTAGTTGGACCTAGTGAATCAGTTATAAAAAAGACTAAAAAATATTTTAAAAAAATTAGTTGTATTTTAGTTGATGAGGCACAATTTTTAACTGGAGATCAAGTGTTTGAATTATTTATTATTACCAAGGAATATGATATACCTGTAATTTGTTATGGTTTAAAGGCAGATTTTAAAACAAATCTTTTTACCGGAAGTAAAAGATTATTAGAAGTTGCAGATGAATTTACTGAGTTACCAACAATTTGCAGGTGTGGTAAAAAAGCACGATTCAATGCAAGAAAAATTAATGGTAAATTTGTATTTGATGGTGATCAAGTTGCTATAGATGAGGAAAATAATGTTAGTTATGAATCTTTATGTGGTAAATGTTATTTAGACAAGGTTATGCATTATGATAAGGAAAAATATAATAAAGTAGAAAAAAGTGTAAAAAAGTGACAATATCATTTTTTTTTATTGTCTTCTTTGGTATAATGAGAGCGTACAACAATAGAGGGAGAGATAAAGTTGGAAAAATATGTTTACGCCTTTAGTGAAGGCAATAAGGAAATGCGCAACTTATTAGGTGGTAAAGGTGCTAATTTAGCAGAAATGACTAGCATCGGTCTTCCAGTACCAAGAGGATTTACTATTACAACAGAAGCTTGTAATAAATACTATGATTCTGGAAAAAAGATTGACAAAGAAGTAGAGGGACAAATTTTTGATCATCTAGCTGCTCTTGAAAAAGCAAGCGGAAAAAAATTTGGTTCTAAAAAGAATCCACTTCTTGTATCAGTAAGAAGTGGAGCAAGAGCATCTATGCCAGGAATGATGGATACTGTTCTTAATTTAGGACTTACTGACGAAGTAGCAGTAGAATTTGCCAAAGAAACAGGAAATAAAAGATTTACATATGATTCATATCGCAGATTTATTCAAATGTTTGCAGATGTTGTTAAAGGATATCCAAAATCATCTTTTGAGAGAGTTTTAGATGAATTTAAAGAATCAAAGAATGCAAAATTTGATACTGATTTAGATGCAGATGATATGTATGACATTACTTTTAAATTCAAAGATATTTATAAAGAATTAGCAGGGGAAGAATTTCCACAAGAACCAAAAGTTCAACTTATGGAAGCTGTTAAGGCTGTATTTAGATCTTGGATGAATGATAGAGCAATTTATTATAGAAAAATGAATGATATACCAGCTTCTTGGGGAACTGCAGTTAATGTTCAAGAAATGGTATATGGTAACTTAGGAGATGATTCAGGTACAGGTGTTGCCTTTACTAGAAATCCATCAACTGGTGAAAATAAACTATATGGTGAATATTTAATAAATGCTCAAGGAGAAGATGTTGTAGCAGGTATAAGAACTCCACAATCTATTGAAACTCTTGAAAAAGTTATGCCTGAGGTATACAAAGAATTTGTTGAAACAGCAAATATTCTAGAAAAACATTATAAAGATATGCAAGACATGGAATTTACTATTGAAAAAGGTAAATTATTCATGCTTCAAACAAGAAATGGAAAAAGAACTGCTCAAGCTGCAATTAAAGTAGCAGTTGATTTATATGAAGAAAAAATGTTATCTAAAGAAGAGGCTCTTCTTAAAGTTGAACCAAAGCAATTAGATGGACTACTTCATCCAATGTTTGAACAAAAAGCTTTAAAAGAAGCTAAAGTAATAGCGAGCGGACTTGCAGCATCTCCTGGTGCTGGAACAGGTGAAATTTATTTTACTGCTGAAGATGTTTCTAAAGCAAAAAAAGATGGTAAAAAATGTATACTTGTTAGACTTGAAACTTCACCAGAAGATATCGAAGGTATGAATGATGCTGAGGGTATTTTAACTATTCGTGGAGGTATGACAAGCCATGCTGCAGTAGTAGCTCGTGGTATGGGAAGATGTTGTGTTTCAGGATGTGGTGAACTTACTATAAATGAATCAGCTAAGACATTAAAAACAAAAGATGGTCAGGTATTTAAAGAAGGAGACTATATTTCTTTAGATGGGTCTACAGGTAATGTATATGGTGTTAAGATCAAAACTGTTGAACCTGAAATAAGTGGCGACTTTGAGAAATTTATGAAATTAGTTGATGACGTAAAAGTACTTGGTGTAAGAGCTAATGCTGATACTCCAAAAGATGCTGCAACTGCTCATAAATATGGAGCAGAAGGTATTGGATTATGCCGTACTGAGCATATGTTCTTTGAAGAAGATAGAATTTTTGCTTTCCGTCAAATGATTTCTTCAGAAACAGTAGAACAAAGAGAAGCTGCACTAGAAAAAGTACTTCCATATCAAAGAAGTGACTTTGAAGGCTTATTTAGAGAAATGGCTGGATTACCTGTTATAATTCGTTATTTGGATCCACCATTGCATGAGTTCTTACCTCATACAGATGAAGAAATCAAACCACTTGCAAAAGCACTTGGTATGACTTTTGAGGCATTAAAAACACGTGTTGAATCTTTAAAAGAATTTAATCCAATGATGGGACATCGTGGATGCCGTTTAGCAGTTACATATCCAGAAATTGCTAGAATGCAAACAAGAGCAGTTATCGAAGCTGCAATTAATGTTCAAAAAGAAGGAAAGAAAGTAATTCCTGAAATTATGATTCCACTTGTTGGAGATGTAAATGAACTTAAATATGTTAAAGATATTGTAGTAGAAACTGCAGATAAAATTATTAAAGAATCTAAAGTAAAATTGCATTATCAAGTAGGAACAATGATTGAAATTCCAAGAGCAGCACTTCTTGCTGATGAAATTGCTAAAGAAGCAGAATTCTTCAGTTTTGGAACAAATGACTTAACACAAATGACATTTGGTTTCTCAAGAGATGATGCTGGTAAATTCTTAAATGAATATTATAATAAAGGAATTTTTGAAAATGATCCTTTTGCTAAATTAGATCAAAATGGTGTTGGTAAATTAGTTGAAATGGCTGCTAGACTTGGTAAACAAACTAGACCTGACATTCAACTTGGTATATGTGGTGAACACGGTGGTGAACCATCAAGCGTTGAGTTCTGCCATAAAGTAGGACTTAACTATGTTTCATGTTCTCCATACAGAGTACCAATAGCAAGATTAGCTGCAGCACAAGCTAGAGCTAAAGAAATATTAAAAAAATAAGAGAGTAAAAAACTCTCTTTTTCTTGACTATTTTTTTTAGTTGTTATATCATATTAATAGAAGGTAGGGAATGTTACATATGAAAAATGGAAAGAAACTTTTAATGGTTTTATGTGCTGTTTTATTACTTACGGGATGTGCATCAAAAGACTTAAAAAAAGCATATAATAAAATGAGCGTTGGGGATGGAAAAAATCAAATAAATGGTTATTCATTAAGCATTAGATTATTTGGTTTATATAATGACGAAAAAGTAAACCAATCAATTAGAGTTCAAAACTATTTAGGAAAAAATTATAAAGTAGTTGATTCAAGCGATACTGAAACTACTTATTATGTAATTGATGGTGTAAATTATAAATCAGTTACAAATACCAAAGAATCAGATACAGCATTAGGTGATACAAATTCAACTGGATTAGGTTTTGATACAGCAAAAATAGTAACTACATATGAAGAAACAGAGGATGAAGTTCCTTTTACAGACACTAATCTATATTTAACTAGCTTAAAGAGTGCTAAAAAAATTGGTGATGCTACAGAAGAAAAAATTGGCGATTTAAAATACACTACTTATGAATATACTGTTGCAAAGAAAACTATGCTTAAAATATTAGAAGGTTCTGCATTAGAGGATATTAAATTAACTGCTGATATTCCTACAAAAGTATGGATTGATAAAGATGGTTATGTTTATAAAATTGAATATGATTTAGCAACTGGAATTAAATCCGAAAGTACTTTGTCATTGAATGTTTATTATAATGCAGTTGATGATGCTGTTGAAATTACTGCTGATGAATTAAATTTATCTTCACAAAATGAAAAATAAAAATTGTATTAATTTACAATTTTTTTGTTTATATAAGACCTAATATTGACTATTTTTTTTATTTAGTATATTCTAAATATAGAGTAATAGGAGTAAAGATGAATATGAAAAATAACAAAGGATTTACATTAATAGAACTTATTGCTGTTATAGTATTAGTTGGTTTAATAGCACTAGTTATAACACCAAAAATTACCAAAGTATTAAAAACTCAAAAAATGAATATATTTAAAGAAAGTGTTGAAGGTATAGTTAAATCAGTAAAAGAAGATGCTGTAAATAATGCCGGTTTTAATTCAACAACAACTTCTAATTATAGAGCATATATATATGATGGTACTGGATTATATCTTACTGTTGCTGGTAACAAAGCATCAGATGAAGATATAAAAATATCGGGAAAAATAGATAAAGGTCAAGGAACAGTAGTAGTAACAAAAGATTCTGAAATAGTTTTGGCTATTTACAATGATAAATTTTGTGCTAAAAAGAATGCTGATGATACAAGTATTACAGTAGAAGAATATTCTGGTACTTGTGTTAATGATGAAATAGATATTCCAGAAGCAACTTCTTGTTTTGTGTATGAAACTAATCCAGACAATACACTTACTATAACAGGATATGATTATAATAACGCTTCTTGCTCTAAAGATTTGGTTATACCAAATCGTATAAATGGTAAAATAGTTTCAAAACTAGCAGCTTTTGCTTTTGTAGATGCAGAAGTGAAAATAGTTGAATACTTGGAAGAAGATCAATATGGGAATACCCATTATTATGAAGAATATGCAGCCAATTTTCAGGAAGATAAAGAAGCTATGTATGCGGAAACTATTAACGCAACTGATATTTCCGAGAAAAGATGTTACACTAATCCAGATGAAAGTAATTGGACGGCTGTAGATATTAACTATGTTCATACTGCTGGGGATGGTTATTATGGGTGCGCATTTAATATATCACACACACCAAGTTCTGGAAAGATTAACAATTATAAATTTAATAGTATTGATTTTTCACATGCAACGGCACTTACTAAAATTCCAACTGGTTTAATAGCCTTTTCTTCTGTTGCAAAAATCACTTTTGGTGATTATATAACAGAAATAGGTACAATGGCTTTTTCAACAAATTACTTATCAGATGTAGTAATTCCTAAAAATATTACAACTATTAATAGTTTTGCTTTTCAGGAAAACCAAATAGACGATGTGGATTTTACTAATGCTCAAAATTTAAAGTCAATTAAAGCTGGTGCTTTTTGCCAAAATAGTATTAATTCAGTTAATATTCAAAATTTAAATAATCTTGAGTTAATTGGAGGTGGTTGGTGGGGATCCTTTGAAGAAAATATGTTGACTTCTGTTACATTAAAAAATCTACCTAAACTTACTAATATTGGTAATGTTGAAGATGAATATGGTCCTTTTAATTACAATAATATATCGACATTAGTAATTGATAATGTTCCAAATTTAAAAGTTTTTGGTGGACAAGCATTTTGTTCAAACAATTTAAGTTCAGTAACATTACCAAGTAGTGTTACAACACTAGGGCATAATTCATTTGCTGATAATGCTTTAACAGAAATTATATTGCCATCTGAATTAACGACAATCGGTGAATATGCTTTCTCTGAGAATGATATATCGACAGTAACTTTTTCAAATGCTATAACTTCAATCGGTGAGGGTGCCTTTTATCGTAATTCTATAACAAATTTAACTATACCAAATACAATTGCTACAATTGAAGAAAGAACATTTGGAAACAATTTGTTAACCAGTTTAGTAATACCAAACAACGTAACAAGTATTGGAATTAATGCTTTTTCTAATAATGCTATTACGAGTGTAACAATACCAAATAGTGTAACTTCTATTGGTGATAATGCATTTTACCAAAATCAACTATCTAGTGTATCAATACCAAATAGTGTAACCAACATTGGAATTTCTGCATTTCAATACAACAATATTTTGCAAGGAAGTGCAACAATAGATAATTCAGCTGCTAATGTTACTTTAGGGGCAAATGCTTTTGATAATAATGGTGCTGATAGACTTACTATAATAACTCCAGTGTTCTCACAATAAAAAAATAACCTGGTGGTTATTCTTCAATTAATATATCTTTAGAAATATTAAATTCTATTACATTAGAGTTTAGTATTTCTTTTATTTTATTTAAATTAACATTATTAGTATCAAATAAATATGTTATATTTTGATCAAATACTTTGCTTTTTATTTCTATGTCTTTTAAAGCATTGTCAATTAATTTTACTTTGTCATAACTAAATACAATTTCTATGTTTTTGCCAGAAACTATCTCTTTGATAGTAGCATTTTTAAGACATTCAGAAGCACTTTTTGAGTATGCTCTAACAAGTCCTCCAGCACCTAATTTAATTCCTCCAAAGTACCTAATAACTATACACAGGATATAGTTTAAATCATTATTTTCAAGAACATTTAATATAGGCATACCAGCGGTACCACCAGGTTCTCCATCATCATTAAATCTTTTAGTATTATCTATTATATAACTATAACAATAATGTGTTGCGTCTTTATATTCATTTTTAATATTAGCTATATATTTTAATGCATTTTCTTCATTATATACTTTTTTGTAAACGCATATAAATTTAGATTTATTTATAATTATTTCATTCTTTATATCATTACCAATTGTATACATAAAATCACCTAAATAGATTATACATTATCACTACTTAAAAAACAAATGAATGTGATATAATATCCCTAGGTGATTTATATGGATTATATTAAGAAAAAATTATCTTTGGTTCCAAACAAACCAGGATGTTATCAAATGAAGAATAAAGATGGAATAATAATTTATGTAGGTAAAGCTAAAAAACTTAAGAATAGATTATCCTCATATTTTAGAGGAGTGCATACTGGTAAAACAGCAAAATTAGTAAGCGAAATAGTTGATTTTGAGTATATAGTTGTAGGTACAGAAACAGAGTCTTTAGTACTTGAACTTAATTTAATTAAGAAATATGATCCTAAATATAATATTTTACTTCGAGATGATAAAACTTATCCATATATTGAACTAACTAATGAAAAGATTCCTAAACTTGCAGTAGTAAGAAATGTTAATAGAAAAAGAAAAAATCAAACAAGATTATTTGGGCCATATCCAAATGTAACTGCAGCTAGGTATACGGTTAATTTATTAAATAGAATATATCCGCTTAAAAAGTGTAATACCTTTCCTAAAAAACCATGTTTATATTATCATATAGGGCAGTGTTTGGGTTACTGCGCTATAGATATACCAAAAGAAACAATTGAAGCTATGGAAAATGAAATACTTAGTTTCTTACGTGGTAATGATGATGTTGTTATTAAGAAATTAGAAAATGAAATGTATTTAGAAAGTAGTAAAATGAATTATGAAAAAGCTAAAGAACTAAAAGAGATGCTTGATTATATAAATGTTACTATGACTAAACAAAAAGTAGAAATCAATGATATTACAGACCGAGATATATTTGGATATTATACTAATAAAGGTTATATAAGTATAACAGTATTATTTATTCGTGGTGGTAAAATCTTAGAAAGACATTCTAAAATTATGCCAATGATTGAAGAGATAGAGGAAGAATTTAATCGTTATGTTGCTAAGTTTTATGAAAAAGATATTATTATGCCAAAAGAAATACTAGGTCCTTCAATAATGGATTCAAGTTTACTAGAAGATTATTTGCAAATACCAGTTAAGATTCCATTAAAGGGAACTAAGAAGAATTTAGTAGATATGGCAAGTGATAATGCTAAAGTATCTTTAAATGAGAAATTTGAACTTATTAAAAAGGATGAAGAGAAAACTACTCATGCTAATGATGAACTTAAAAAACTATTAAATCTCGATATTTTAGATCGCATTGAACTATTTGATAACTCTAATTTATTTGGTAGTTATAATGTTTCTGGTATGGTTGTTTTTGTAGATGGTAAACCTAGTAAAAATGACTACCGAAAATTTAAAATTAGTATTGATAAAAATGATGATTATGGAACAATGAGAGAAGTTATATATCGTAGATATTATAGAGTATTAGTAGATGACTTAAAGAAGCCTGATTTAATCATTGTAGATGGTGGTTTAGGGCAAATTAATGTAGCTAGAAGTGTAATTGATAGTCTAGGACTGAATATTCCTGTAGTGGGTCTTAAAAAGGATAATAAGCATACTACGGAAAGCTTACTTGCATATGATCCAATAATTGAAATACCAATAGATAAGAAAAGTAATGTATTTTATTATTTAGAAAGAATGCAAGATGAAGTTCATAATTTTACTATTAATTATCATAAACAATTAAGAAGTAAAGGTTCGCTTGAAAGCATCTTAGATAGTATTGATGGAATTGGTGCTAAAAGAAGAAATGAACTTTTGAAAAAATATAAAACAACGACAAAATTAAAAGAACTATCTAAAGAAGAATTAGAAGAAATATTACCTTCTAAAGTAGCAGAAAATTTAATAGAGTTCCTAAGTAATTATTAAGAAGCAAATTATATTTGTTTCTTTTTTTACTTTGAAATATGTGAAAATATGAAAATTCCCTTATTCGTCTTTCATAAAAACATCTCAAAATGGTATACTGTTTTAATTTGGAGGTGTTTTAGATGATAAATATGAAGGAAATAAATGCAAATCAGGTACTGGCTTTATTGTTTATTAGTTTAGGCAGTGATGCATCAGTTAGTTTTGCAGATATAGATAGATTTTTTGATGTATTGATTGATGTTAGAAATAGAAATGTTAAGAATAGCAAACAAACTATAGGGATAAATATGCCTATGAATGGTAATTTTGATGAAAAGTTATTCAAGGAAATAAAAGAAGGAAAAAATGCTGGCAACCTTGAGTTAGTTAAACATTTATCATTAAAAAATGAAGAAATTATTAAGGAAAAACTTACTAAGCATTTTATATTGCTAGTAGGTAGTAATAAAGATTTTATGAATGATTGTAAGGTTGCAATGAAAATCTTTAATGAGGAGTATTATAAAAACAAAGTATATGATGAAAATATTGAACAAATAACTAATGTGACTTTTTTAGAAAGATTAAAAGGACTAGTTAAACATAAATAAAACATGTTATAATTAATTAGGTGATATTATGGCAAATATAAAAGTTATGGATGAAATACTTGCTAATAAAATAGCTGCCGGAGAAGTTGTTGAAAGATGTTCTTCAGTAGTTAAAGAATTGGTAGAAAACAGCATTGATGCTGGTTCAACTGAAATATTAGTAGAACTTGAAGAAGCTGGTACAAAAATGATAAGGGTAGTAGATAATGGAAAGGGTATGGATGCAGCTGATGCATTACTTGCTTTTCAAAGACACGCTACTAGTAAACTATTATCAGAAGATGATTTATATCGTATAAATACACTTGGTTTTAGAGGTGAGGCACTTCCTTCAATTGCTAGTGTTAGTGATACTATTTTAAAGACTTCAACTGGTGATGTTGGAACCATTGTTCATATTCAAGGTGGAAAGATAATAAGTAGTGGTAATGGCGACGCAAGGCGCGGAACTATTATGGCAGTTAATGACTTATTTTATAATACTCCAGCTAGACTTAAACATTTGAAAAGTTTATATAGTGAGCTTGCAAATGTCTCAGAATATATGAATAAAATAGCTTTATCGCATCCGGATATTAAATTTACATTAACTAATAATGAACAAGTTTTATTAAAGACTGATGGTAGAGGAGATTTACTTAAAACTATTAAAGATATATATGGTCTTGAAGTAGTTAAAAAAATGTTTCCTATTAAAGTAGAAGATGACGATTACTACATTGAAGGGTATATAAGCTATCCTGAAGTTAATAGATCAAGTAGAAACCATATGATTACTATAGTAAATGGTAGAGTTGTAAGAAACATGGATATCAATAGAATTATTAATGATAGCTATCATTCTTACAAGCCGGATACTAGATATCCAATAGTGGTACTTGAGATAACAGTTGATCCTTCGTTGATCGATGTTAATATCCATCCAACTAAAATGGATATTAAATTTAGCAAAATTGAAAACTTAATGGAATTAATAAGTAATGCTATTAAAGAAAAGCTAAGTAAAAAGAATTTAATACCGAGAATTGAAGTCGAAAAAGTTAAAGAAGAAGATTTTGATTTAGAAACTATAAAATCAGAAAAACCTAAATATCAAGAAATGACTTTAAATCTTACAAGAACTGAAGAAGAGGAAGAACCTTATATTTTAATAAATGAGGATTTAATTATAAAAGAAGAATCTAAAGTGACTGATATAGAAAAAGAAACGGAAGTTAAAGAAAATCATATTGATAGACTTCCTGAAATGTATCCAGTAGGACTCGTTCATGGTACATATATTATTTGCCAAAATGAAATAGGCATGTATATGATTGATCAGCATGCTGCTAAAGAAAGAATTAATTATGAAAAATTCAAAAAGGAATTAGGAAATCCAAAAACAGATAAGATAGCTATGTTGTTTCCACTTACTATAGAGTTTACTAATAATGAATTTATTATATTGAAAGAACATTTTGATTTGTTGAGAAGTATTAATATTGATATAGAAGAATTTGGATATAACTCAGTAATAATAAAAGCTCATCCAACATGGATTCCAAAAGCTTATGAAGAACAAGCATTAAGAAAAATTATTGAAGTAGTTATTACTACAGAAAAAGACTTTAATATTGAAAAATTTAATGAAAAGGCTGCTACTATGTTGAGCTGTAAAATGGCTATTAAAGCTAATATGAATTTAACTATGCTAGAAATGGAAACATTAATTAATGACTTAAGAAAATGTGATAATCCATTTAACTGCCCACATGGCAGACCAACAACTATATACTATTCAAATTATGATTTAGAAAAGCTATTTAAACGTAGTGGTTTTGAATCACTAGAATAGAAGAAGGGAATGTTTATTCTCTTTTTTTGTTCAAATTGAAAGAAAATAAAATAGATTTAAATAATTGCATTAGAAAAGAGAATATATTATATATTCTCTTTTTGTTATTTATATTTATCTTTAAATTCTTTTTGTAATACTTTACAATCTATCGAACCATATTCACTTGTTGTATGTTTTTCATCACAATTCATATCATGAATTAAATATGCTAGTACTAGATATGTATCCTGTAAACTCTCCTGTTCATTTAAGGTTGATGTTAAGTTACCAAAATTAAGTAACCATTCTTCTTCATCCATACCTCTTGGTAGTAATTGTTCAACCATTATGGTATTAAGTTCCTTTAAGAATACTTCTTTGTCTATGTTAGATTTTAATAATTTTTGATAAGCATATGAAGCAATATACATTTCTTCATCAGTAATCTTATCATCAGTTGCACTAATTTTATCTATGTTATCTAACATATATGAAGTTGTATCATCGATAGTAACTTCTTTGTCATCTAAACTATCAAGTAATTTGTCACAGTCATTTTGTACTTCTGTAGCAATTGGCGTTTCAATAACTACTGGTTTTACCATATCAACTGGTTTTTCAGTGATGGTTGGTGTGCCTGTAACCGTTTCTTTAATTACTTGTCTTGAATCATTTATAGAAGCTTTAGTTGTAGTTTCTATGAATGAATCGTTAGCTTGTTTTTCTTTAGCATTAACCCCGCATCCAGTAAAGGTAGCAGCGGTAATTACAATTAAACCTGTAGCAATAAATCTTTTAAAAGCTTTATTGTTGATTTTTCCAAATCTCATTTTTTTTCTTTCCCTCTTTTTGCAACTAATACAATGTATTATATATTTGCTTATTAATTTTGTCAATTTAATAATAATTGATTTTTTAGATTTTATGCGACATATTTTTTAAAATACATATGAAATAATGTTATTGGGTGATTTTATGAAAAAATATTTATTTCCAATTATATCTTCATTAATACTAGGATATATATTGGCGACTCTACTTTTTAAACAATATGAATATGATACGGATATAAAAACGGTATTTAATAACGGCGTTAAGGTTTATTTCTTGCAACAAGGTGTATATTCTTCAGTAGATAGTATGAAAGAGAATATGAGCAGTTTTAATTACTATATTTATAGTTTTGAAAATGATAAATATTATACTTATATAGGTATTACAAAAAACAATGATAATTTAACTAAATTAAAAGGATATTATGAAAGTAAAGGATATAGTATTTATGTGAAAGAAGTAGATATTAATAATAATGCTTTTATTACTATATTAGAGCAGTATGATAATTTATTAGCAACTACGGATAGTGAAGATACAATAAATGCTATTATGATGCAGGCTTTAGCAAAATATGAGGAGCTGATTACAAATGCCGGTTAAAATAAAGGATTTACCACTTTTAGAACGCCCAAGAGAGAGATTAATAGCGAATGGGGTAAATAATCTCTCTAATGAAGAACTTTTAGCTATTATCTTAAAAACAGGAAATAAAAGAGAGTCTTCAAAAATAATAGCATCTAATATTTTATCTTATATAAAAGATATTAATAAATTAAAAAATATTACTTTAAAAGAATTAACTAATATAAAGGGAATAGGTAAGGCTAAAGCTTGCTCTGTTTTAGCAGCAATAGAATTAGGAAGTCGAATAAATAGTAATAATATGGTTATTAATGATATTAAATTTAACAGTCCAGATATTATATTTGAATATTATAAAGACAAATTAAAAGAAAAAAAACAAGAATGTTTTTATGCAATATATTTAGATGCATCAAAAAAAGTTATTGAGGATAAACTACTTTTTATAGGTACTGTTAATCAAAGTATAGTTCATCCTAGAAATATATTTAAAGAAGCTTGTATACTTGACGCTTCTTCAATTATATGTGTTCATAATCATCCTAGTAACAATGTTCTGCCAAGTAAAGAAGATATAAATTTAACTAGTAATTTAATTGAAATCGGTACTCTCTTTAATATCCCAGTAATTGATCATATTATTGTAGGGCCAACGAAGTATTATAGTTTTTTTGAAAATGGTGATATTTAATGAAAAAAAGAATAATTATATTTGCTTTAGGAATAATCTTATTAATAGGTTTTAATTACTTTATAGATAAAAACAATATTTTGGAAAATGCTACTAAAGATGCAAGTTATAAAGTAACTAAATTATTTAGTGGAGTGAAAGAAATAAATTTATCTAAAGATATGCTTATAAGTAAAAATAACGCTTTAGAAAAAGAACTAGCTGAATTAAGTAATTTATTAAAACTGAATGAAACAACATCTACTTATAGTATTATTAACGCAACCATAATAAATAGAAACATGAAAGAATTTTATGATACAGTAATTATTAATAAAGGATATAATGATGGTGTAGATATAGGATATGCTGTTATTACTAATGATGGATTAATAGGTAAGATAATAAAACTAGGTAAAGAAACAAGTACAGTAAAGCTTCTTACAAGCAGTGATTTATATAACATGTTATCAGTTAATATTCATACTAGTAGTGGGGATATATATGGAATATTATCTGATTATGATGAGGAAACAAATTCATTTATCATAGAAGGAATAGATGAATTAACTAAAATAGAAGTAGGGGATGTAGTATCAACTACAGGTCTTGAAAACAATTACCCTAATGGGATAAATATTGGCAAAGTAGTTAGAATAAGTAAAGATAACTTTGATTTGGCTTATATTCTTAAAGTAGAATCTTATATTGATTTTAATAATTTTCATTATGTAGCAGTATTAGATAGACATGATTCTTAGTTTACCATTTTTAATCTTTGATTTACTTTTAGGAATATACATCAATAGTTACTTTAACTTATCTTTAATAATATGTATAAGTTATTATACTAGGCATCGTTACGAAAGAAAAATAACTTATGTATTGTTAATAGGTTTTATATATGATCTTATTTTTTCAGGAATATTATTTTTGAATACATTTATTTATTTAATAATTTATATAATTACTAATAAAATCAGACATTTTAATATTTATTTAGTGTATTTAATAGACATAATATTATATATTATTTTAAATTATTTACTTTTATATATATATACTAAGACATACATAGATTTATTGTTTATATCTAAAACTATATTATTTAATTTGATGGTTTTTTATATTACTCATTTTTTTTATAAGAAATTGACAAAATAAAACAAAAATGATAGTATATACCTCATTCAAAGGGGGAAATATACATGAAAAACATTAAAGGAACAATAAAATTTTATAATACAAATTTAGTTAAGAAGACTTTAGGTACAGGGGCATTTATTTTAGTAGCAGGGATTAGTTCATCTAAACCACTTACTATAATGTGTTCTGTAGGTGCTGGACTTATGATTGCTAATATAACTTCAAAATTAAAAGAAAGAAGAAATGAAGTTAAAAATAATGAACCTAAGAAAACAAAAAGAAGCATTATAATAGAGAAGTTAAGAGAACTAAAAGGTGAACTTTTAGAAACTAAACCAGAAATTTCTAAAGAGAAAGTGCAAGAAAAAAATACTCCAAAAGCGAATTTTAATAATCCAACAGAAGAAGATATCCAAGATATGCATTACTTACTAGAAAGAGCTAAAGCAAATGGTGGCCGTTTAGGTACACCAAAAGCTGGAAATGAATTTGGTTTACGTACTGAAAAAGAAATGGAAATTTTAAAGAATAAAGAAAAAGTTGCTGCACAAAGAACAGTAACTAATTCAGATCCACTTGGCGAATATATTGAAAGACAAAAACAACTTAAAAAGTAGTATAATTACTACTTTTTTTCATACACTTTAATAGGTGATATAAGTGGATGAACTAGAAAGAATTAAAAGAAAAAAGAAATCTAGAAAAAGTTATACTAATACTACAGTTAAACAAACAAGCAAATCTTTTAAATTTTTAACTAAAATACTTATAGTAATAATCATAACTTTAATACTTATGATATTTTTGAAATGTAATAAATCTTTTAAAGAAAAATTTTATGTTGAAGTATTTGAAAAAAACTTTTCATTTACCACTATAAATAACTTATATCAAAAATATTTAGGCTCATTTTTGCCATTTGATAAAATAGTTGATACTAAGCCTGTTTTTAATGAGAAATTAGCATATACTGAAGTTAGTAAATATTTAGATGGCGCTAAACTTAATGTAGCTGATTCTTATTTAGTTCCTTCTTTGCAGAGTGGTTTAGTTGTATTTATAGGTGAAAAAGAAGGATATGGTAATACTGTTACTATTCAAGGGGTAGATGGCATAGATATTTGGTATGGAAACGTTGAGAATGTTTCCGTTAGTTTATATGATTATGTCGAATTAGGAACTCCAATAGGTAGTACAATAGATAATAATTTGTATTTAGTATATAAAAAAGATGGAGCAATACTTAATTATGAAGAATACCTTTAAAATTAAGATTCATTTCTTTTTTTATGTAATACTATTTATTTCTATTTTAACGGGTCATTTTAAGACTTTTATTACTATGACTATAATTACTATTATCCATGAACTTGGTCACATAATAACCAGTCAAATATTTAAATGGGACATAGATAAAGTAATAGTGATGCCAATAAGTTTATTAACCGTCTATAATATAAAAATAAATACAAAGAAATACCAAGAATTACTAGTTACCATTATGGGACCAATCTTTCAACTATTTCTTTTTTTCTTTATAAAAGATGATATAATACTTAAATATAACTTAATATTACTATTATTTAATTTACTTCCTATATATCCACTTGATGGATCCAAAATATTTAAAATACTTTTATATGACTACATACCATTTATTTATGTTGAAAGTATAAATATATATTTATCGGTCATAACAATATTATTTTTATTAATAATATCTAAGTGTAATTTAATAATTATTGCAGTAAGTGTAATTTTTATATTTAAAGTAATAGAGGAATATAAGAAAAGAAAATATATCTTCAATAAATTCTTGTTTGAAAGATATTTATATAAAATAGGGTATAAAAAAGATAAGATAATTAAAGGTCTTAAAAAGGATGATTTTTATAAAAATTATCACCATAATTTTATCACTACAAATAAAATTGTGACGGAAGAAGAATTTTTAAGTAAAATGTTTGACAATACAAGGGTTTTATGATAAAATTTATAACTGTGTAGAGCCTTACTCTACAACCGCACAGAAGAGGTTTTAAGCTATTTAAGCACCTTAATGGCGAGTCTGAGAGGAATAGGAGGAAAAGAATGAAAGCTATATTTGAAACAGGTGGAAAACAATATTATGCTGAAGAAGGTTCAGTATTATATGTTGAAACATTAGATGCAGCTGAAGGAACTGAAGTTGAATTTGACAAAGTTCTAATGGCTAACGGTGTTGTTGGACGCCCATATGTTAGTGGAGCAGTAGTAAAAGCTAAAGTTGTTAAACATGGTAAAGGTAAAAAGATTAAAGTATTTAAATATAATCCAAAGAAAAATTACCATAAAACTCAAGGTCATCGTCAACCATATACTAAAATTGAAGTTATTAGTGTTAAGTAATAATGATTAGAGTAAATGTTATTAAAAAAGATGCTAAATTAGATAAAATTATTATAAGTGGACATGCTATGTATGAAGACTATGGTAAAGATATCGTATGTGCATCAGTATCTAGCATCGTTATTACTACAATTAATGGTATATTAAGAATTAATAAAGATGCTATAACTTATCATCAAGGCGATGATTTAGAAATAACTGTTAAGTTACATAATGATGTAACTACTAAATTGCTAGAAAATATGTTAGATTTATTAACAGAACTTTCTACGCAATATAAAAAAAACATAAATATTAATATATAGGGAGGTGCCAATAGTGAAATTTTTAGAATTAAATATACAATTATTTGCCCACAAAAAAGGACAAGGTTCAACTAGAAATGGTCGTGACTCTATATCTAAAAGATTAGGAGCAAAGGCTGCTGATGGTGAATATGTTTCTGGTGGTTCAATTATATATCGTCAACGCGGAACAAAAATTTACCCAGGTACTAATGCAGGAATCGGATCTGATGATACAGTTTATGCTAAAGTTCCAGGATACGTAAAATTTGAACGTGTTGGAAGAGATAAAAAACAAGCAAGTGTTTATCCAGAAAAACAACAATAATTAAATAATAAGATTATAATGAACTTAACTGATGTTTAAGTTCTTTTATTTTACATTTATATATAGTAAAAAAAACAATTATTTTTTGAAATTATTGTCAATTTTATAATTTAAAATCAAATATTTGTGATATAATTATCTTAATAGAAGAGGATGTGTTAAGATGAAGGATGTTAATATATTAACGAGTAATGGAGTTAATGTTGCTGCTAGTCTTGAACTTTTTGGGGATATGGCAACTTATGATGAAACAGTAGTAGATTTTTTAAGTGGAGTAGAGGAAAAATTATCCAATATAAAAAAATACAAAGAAAATGGAGATATGCCTAATTATGCTATATTAGTTCACTCATTGAAAAGTGATGCTAAATATTTAGGCTTAACCTCTTTAGCAGAAATATCATACCAACATGAAATGGATAGCAAGGCTAATAATATTAATGCAGTTTATAATAATTATGATGCATTAATGGCTGAAGCTAATAGATCTATTTCAATATTAAAAACATATGTAGGAGATACAACGCCAGTACCTACAGTTGTCGCACCAGTAGCAGCTACTACAATCAAAGACAAAACTATTTTAGTAGTGGATGATTCTGATATTATTAGAACATTTATTCAAAAAATATTTAACGATAATTATCATGTAATGATGGCTCATGATGGTAAAGAAGCTATTGATATCATTGGTACTAGTGCTTATGAAAATATTGTAGGTGTACTACTTGATTTAAATATGCCTAATATAGATGGCTTTGAAGTACTTAATTATTTTAAAGAAAATAATTTATTTATGAAAATACCAGTATCTATTATTACTGGAGATGATTCTCGTGACACGATTGGCAGGGCGTTTACATACCCAATAACAGATGTGTTACAGAAGCCATTTAATGAAAGAGATATAAAAAGAATTATTGATAAAATGATTGCTTTTAGTAATCTTTCGTAATTTATTTATTATTTTAATAAAGAGTCTTAACTTTAATAACAGTTAAGACTTTTTTATGTTATAATTTTGATTGCTTTTTAATAATGATATGCTATAATTATGTTGAGAGTATGAGCTTAATAAAAATAATTTTTTATTTGTTAATTAAATTATGCTAAATTTTATTGTATATTTATTTAATTATTTTGCTAGCTCTTATATTTTTGACTTTTAGGTAATATTTAAGCATGTTATAATATACCAAAAGTATAAACTATTATTATTTGGAGAAATTATAATAAAGTGTACTTATTATATTGGCTATTTTAAATATCAATATTGTAATAACATTATTTGTGCCAAATTATAAAGTTATAGTAAGCTGACAATATAGAAATTATAGTTGAGGCAAAAATGGTTATATTATTAATGGCCATGTACTAACATCAAAGAAAAAAGAGGAGAATTTATGGAAATTTTTGTACTATGCATTACGATATTCTGCGTGAGAATATGTGATGTTTCACTTGATACTTTAAGAATGTTATTTATAATTAAAGGAAGAAAATTAATAGCAGCTTCAGTAGGCTTTTTTGAAGTTTTAATATGGTTTTTAATAGTTAGAGAGGCATTAAATACTGATATTACAAGTCTTTGGGTTGCAATTAGTTATGCTGGAGGTTTTGCAACTGGAACTGTAATTGGTGGTGTTTTATCTGATAAATTTATAAGTGGAAATTTAACGGTCCAAGTTATACTTAGTGATAGAAGCGATGAAATAGTTACTTTTATTAGAAAAGCTGGTTATGCGGTTTCTGTTATTGACGTAAAAGGTCAAGATGAAGAGAGACCAAAATATATGCTTCTTATGGAAATAAATAAAAAACGTATTAATCAACTTAAAAAGCTTATTAAAAGTTTAGATGAAAAAGCTTTTATCATAATTAATGAGACTAAATTAGTTCATAATGGATATTTTAATTAATACCCATTTTTTTATATTTTAATAAAAAAAATAAATATTTGATTGTGATTAATAAACTAAATATTTTTGTTAAAGAAAGTTGTTTTTAAATAATTGAAAGGAGCATTATATAAGTGTCTTTTTTCTTGTTAAAACGATGTTAATAGTGTATAATACTGCTATAGAAAAGGGGCGTGGTAATATGTTCGTTGATGAGGTTACACTCGAATTACAAGCTGGCGATGGAGGAAATGGTTGTTTAGCATTTAGACGTGAGAAATATGTTGAAATGGGAGGACCATTTGGTGGTAATGGTGGTAAAGGATCTAACATTATTTTTAAAGTAGATGAAGGATTAAATACATTACTAGATTTAAGATATAAAAGAGTTATTAAAGGTAATAAAGGGGAAAATGGTGAAGGTAAAGGTAAACATGGTGCTGGAGCAGATGACGTTATTGTTAAAGTTCCACAAGGGACTGTAGTTACTGATTATGAAACTGGTTTAATTATAGCCGATCTTACTAAAAAAGATGAAGAGGTTATAGCTGCATATGGTGGTCGTGGTGGTAGAGGTAATATTGCATTTGCTACACGCGCTAATCCAGCCCCTTCTTATGCTGAAAATGGTGAGCCAGGAGAATATAGAAAAATAAAAGTAGAATTAAAATTACTAGCTGATGTAGGTCTTGTAGGACTACCTAGTGTAGGAAAGTCTACATTTATTTCTAAAATTAGTGCCGCTAAACCAAAAATAGCAGCATATCATTTTACTACGCTATCTCCTAATTTAGGTGTTGTAAAAACAAAAGATAATAGAAGTTTTGTAGTAGCTGATTTACCTGGACTTATAAAGGGCGCTTCTTTAGGCGAAGGGCTTGGAGATAAGTTCTTAAGACATATTGAAAGAACAAGAGTCATAGCTCATATCATTGATATGAGTGCTTGGGAAGGTAGAGATCCTTATGAAGATTATCTAACTATTAATAAAGAATTAGATGATTTCAGTAAGAAGATTTTAAAGAAACCACAAATAATAATAGCCAATAAAATGGATACTCCTGGTTCTGAAGAAAACTTAGAAAAGTTTAGAAAACAGGTAAAAGATATTGAAGTATTTCCTATATCAGCAGCTACTGGTACAGGTATAGATGCAGTTCTTACGAAGATGGCTGATTTACTTGATAGTATTCAAAGACAACCATTATATGAAGATGAAGAAATAGAGAGTCATGTTTTATATAAATTTGAACGCGAAAAACCATTTACCATTTCTCGTGAAGGTAATACATGGGTAGTTCGTGGTAAAGAAGTAGAAAAGATGCTTCGTATGACAAGTTTTAGAACTGATGAAGCAGCAAATAGATTTGCTAACAAATTACGCAAAATGGGAATTGATGCTAAACTAAGAGAATTAGGTGCAGTTGAAGGCGATAATGTTAGAATCTTAGATTTAGAATTTGAATATAAAGAATAAAAAATAGACTTAAGTCTATTTTTTTATGTTATAATTATTTTAGAGTAGGTGATACATCATGAAAGTAGTATATCATGGTAGTAGTGTTTCTAAACAAGATGTTATAAAAAAACGTAAAACTATACATGGAGAGTATGTATATGCTACAAATAATAAAATAATTGCTATTTTAACTTCTCATGAATGCGAATCAGAATTTACCTATAGTTTAGGAAAAGATAATAAAAACGGATCATATCATTTGATTGAGAGAATTCCTGGTGCATTTGACATAATGTATAAAAGTTCAGCATTTATTTATACTTTAGATGGTAGCAATTTCAAAAATTTGAATACCAGTTTAAATCAAGTTGTAAGTAGTGTAGAAGAACCAGTTCTTGGCGAGGAAAAGATAGAAAATTTATCAAGAGTGATAAAAAACTTAGAAAAAGAAAATGCATTAAAAGTATATAGACATCCAAGTAAGCCAGATGGTTTTATTAGGGATAATTCTGATTTAATCGAAAAATTAGCTATAGATCAAGACTTTGAAACTATTAGAAATAGGTATATTACCTTACTTAGTTATTATCCAGAATTACTTGATAAAGTTAATGATAAATTATTCAGTATTAATAAGACCTTTCCGGGTTTTGATACTAACGATTTATTTAATATTATAGATTATTGCATTGCAAGATATAATCAAGATCCACATAGTGAACCATTTCTAAAATTGAAGTTAGATAAATTCATAAAGTTATATCCTATTTATTTTAAAAACATTAATTTAGTGGATATATGTAATAAAAAACAATTTAAGTAATTAAATTGTTTATTTTATATAATCATTAAGTTTATAATTATAATAATTTAGTGGTGTTTCATAAGTATAATAAACATTTTTCTTAGGAAGTATAATCTTTCCAGGCTTTAAATTTTTATAAATATATATTATTTTATTATTTTTATCAGTCATATATACATCAATACTTATAAGCATAAACATTGTATGAATACTATTACATTTTGGAAAACATAAAATATAATCAATTTTTTTCTTTAGCATTAATCCTCTGAATCTAGAAAAAAAACTTTTACATATAAGAATATCTAACTTTTTCATATTACTCACCATTTATATTATAGCATAAAAAGTAATTGACAAAAAAATATAAAAAGTATAAAATTAGAGTATATAAAATAGAAAATATTGTAGGAGGATTTTTATGAATAATAAAGGGCAAGCTTTAGTAGAATATTTATTAATAATTGCGGTTATTAGTGTTGTAGTAGTAAGTCTAGTTAAATTACTTGGTGGATATTTGCAAGATTCTGTTACTAAATCTTCCTGTAATTTAATTGATAAAGTTTATGTTGCAGGTGAGAATCCTGGTGAAGGATACTGTGCTGATAAATAATAGATAAAAGATGAAGAAGAAATATTTGTGTACTTCTTCTTTTTTTATTGTTTAATTGGTCAAATTTTGATATAATTTTATTAAGATATGCGAGTGTGATGATATGGTAAAAAAGATAAATAATAATAAGGGACAAGCCTTAGTAGAATTTGTACTTGTAATGCCTATTTTTATCTTTATTATTATGGCTATGGTAGACTTAGGAAATATTATATATAAGAAATATAACTTAGAAAACACACTTGATACGGTAGTAGAATTATATGAACAAGGTGAGAACCAAAAAATGGCTGCGTATGCTTCGGTTGAAAATATAAATTTAGATATTAAAAATGTAGGAGAGGAATTAACAAAAGTTTCCATTTCAAAAGATATAAATATCATTACACCCGGATTAAATAATATATTAGGTAAAAATTATACTTTGTCAGTAGATAGAACAGTATATTCTAAAAAGGAAGTAGCAAATGAAGGATAGTAGAGGACAAGTATTAGTAGCTTTTGTATTACTAATACCGGTAATACTTATGTTACTTGCATTAATTGTAGATGTAGGGTTTCTATATGTAGAAAAAAGAAAAACTGACAATGTTGTAAAAGATATAATAAATTATGGACTTGATAATATAAATTTACAAGAAGTTACATTACAAGAAAAAATTACTAAACTAATTAATTCTAATTTAGACGATGTACAGAGATTAGATATTCAAATAGATGCAAACAGTATAGAGATTAATATAACAAGAGATAAGCAAAGTATATTTTCAAATATATATAAAGATGCTAGTTATAAAATAGCATCAGATTATGTTGGAGATATTACTGATTTGGTAAAAGACATAAGGAAGGGGTCATAGTATGGCATTAAAAAAGGCTAAAATATTAACAATAACATCAGTAAGTGGTGGTACAGGCAAGACAACAACTGCACTTTGTGTTGCTGGAACTTTTTCTACATTAGGAAAAAAAGTACTTGTAATAGATTTGGATTTATATACTGGTACTATAGCAGCCGCTTTAAACTTAGATGTTAAATCAGATATGTTTTTATTAGTTAATGACTTAAATAATAATACATTTAAGGGGCTAGATGAATATGTAACTAATTATAATGAAAATATTGATATAATACCAGCTGCAAAAGATCCAAGAAATGCTAATAAAATCAATGCTAGTTATTTACAGTTGGTATTTGATAAATACTGTAACAAATATGATTTAATAGTTGTTGATACAGCTGATGATTTATCACCATTTAATTTAGTAACATTTGATTACAGTGATTTAATTATATATGTTATTAATAATGACGCAGTTAATTTAAAAAATATGCGTACTATGGTTTCAATATTTAAAGATATGGGTAATAAAAAATATAAGATATTTTTAAATGAGGCAAATCGCATTTATAAAAGTTATTTTACTAAAAGCGATATGGAAAATATTATGAATGCAAATATTGATTATATTGTTACTGATAGATTTTTTATTAAAAATATAGATAAATATTTTATGGATGGTGTTATTTTGACTTTGGATAGCGGTATTAGGGCACATCATAGAAAAGATATTAAAGATTTTGAAGAAATTGCTAAAGTAATTATTGGTGATGTTCAGAAAATTGAAAACGAATTATCAAATCAAACTAAAAATGATGAATTAAAGAGAGGGGAAGAAGAGTAGTATGAAGAGTTTTATAGAAGAATTTCAAGTTAATGTTAAAAAAAATAAATATGTTGAAACTACTGATTATGAAACTTTTCCTAATAAGGTATTACTTGATGAACTTAGAAATAAGATAATTCAAAATTTAATTGATAATCATATTGATTCAAATGGCGTACTTGACGATTTTATAAAAAAGCAAGTAGATGCTACTATAGAAGGATATGATTTGACAGGCGTTGAAATTTCATATATCTATAATATGATAGACAATGAAATAAATGGTTGTGGGCCTATAACAGAACTTATGGAAGACCCTAATATTACAGAAATAATGGTTAATGGTATTGATCAAATATATATAGAAATTGATGGTCGTGTTAGCAAAGACGATAGTATTTCCTTTATTAATGATGATCATATTATAAGAACAATTCAAAGAATGATTCAACCAATAGGTAGAACTATTGATGCAGCTAATCCAATGGTCGATGCAAGACTTGCAGATGGGTCTAGGCTTAATGCTATTATTGCGCCACTTTCTATAAAGGGTCCAACTCTTACTATTCGTAAGTTTAAAGAAGATATGGTAACAATAGATGATTTTTTAAGAACAGGAACTTTAACCCCATATATGGCAAGATTTTTAGAAGCTTGTGTTCAAGCTAAACTAAATATTATTATTTGTGGTGGTACTGGTAGTGGTAAAACAACTCTTCTTAATGTATTGTCTTCTTTTATAGGGCACGATGAACGTATTGTAACTATTGAAGATGCAGCGGAACTTAGGTTAAAACAACCACATGTAGTTTCACTAGAAACAAGGCTTACTAATTATGAAGGACAAGGAGCTATAACAATAAGAGATTTAGTAATTAATTCTCTTCGTATGAGACCAGATCGTATTATAGTAGGTGAATGTCGTGGTGGTGAGGCTTTTGATATGCTTCAAGCCATGAATACAGGTCACTCAGGTAGTTTAACTACTATGCATGCAAATGGACCAATAGATACTTTAAATAGATTAGAAACGCTAATTTTAATGTCTGGTATGGAAATACCAGTTAAAGCAATTCGTGAATACATCGAGAAAGCAATTAATATTGTTGTTCAAACAGAAAGATTCTCTGATGGCCGAAGAAGAGTTGTTGATATCTCTGAATTAGTTGGATTTAAAGATGACGTAATTGAGCTTAAACAGATATTTGCTTTTAAACAAACTGGTATACTTGATAATGGTGATGTTGAAGGTGAATTTATTCAAAATAAATACACACCAAAGGTATATGAAACAATGAAAGCATTTGGTGTAGATAGTATAAAAGATATATTTGAAAAATAGGTGATAGTATGATAAATAATAATGGTTTTAGTTTAGATAATACCTTAACAAATCAAGATATTAATCTAACATTTACACCTCCAAGTGATGTATATTCATTTGAATATACTGTTTACAAGGATGGTAAGATATATCTTAATGATACGTCTATAAATGTTCCAGTTAATTTTAGTTTTACTGATACGGGGGTATATTCTATAGAAGTAATAGTGAAGGATATAAATGGCTATAGTACTTTTACTAGCCCAGAATATTCTATCGATAAAGAAAAACCTATTATAACAGTATCAGAAAATAAAATTACAATTGAACAAGGAACAACTTTCAATCTATTTTCAAATGTTACTGCAACTGATAATCATGATGGTAATATAAAAGAACAATTGACAACAAACTATAATGAACTTGATTTTACAACAACAGGACAAAAACAACTAATATATACGGCTAATGATGATGCTGGCAATGTGACTTCTAAAACAGTATATGTTAATGTTATAAAAGAACAAAATCCATATCTAATTCTTATTCAATCAGGAATAGCACTAGGATTGTTAGTCCTAGTAATAGCTTTATTTAGATATAGACGTAGCGTAAAATTAGAGAATCGTATTGCAAAATTTTCAGTAGAATCTCTTGAAAATAATGAAGTTTCATTATTAGATAAATTATCAGGGCTTTTAACAAAGTACATTAAAATGAAAAGTAGAATTTTAGAGAAATCAGTTATTATAAAAAACTATGCAAAACGCTTTGAAAAATTTACGGTAATATATAATGGAGAATTAAATAGTATTGATCTTGTATCAATAAAATTAACATTTGGTGCACTATTTATAATTGTAGCAATTTGTTCTTTTGCACTGAAGTTAAGAGTATTACATATATATGAGTGGATTATTCCATTCTTAGCAGGGATTTTGATATTAGATATTTATTATGCTATAAAATATAAAATATATCGCAATAAAATAGAAAATGACTTATTACAGGCAATTATTATAATGAATAATGCATTTAAATCAGGAAGAAGTATAAGTCAAGCAGTTAGTCTAGTTACTACTGAACTTGATGGGCCAATTGCTAAAGAATTTTCTAAAATATATGTAGAATTATCATTTGGACTTGATTTAAACACAGTTTTTAAAAGGTTTGCTGAAAGAGTTAATGTTGAAGAAGCGTCATATTTAACCGCATCACTTACTATTTTAAATAAAACCGGTGGTAATATTGTAAAAGTATTTAGTGCAATAGAAAAGTCTTTATTTAGTAAAAAGAAATTAAAGTTAGAACTTAATGCTTTAACAAGTTCGTCTAAAGTTATTAAGAATATATTGTTTGTAGTTCCAATTGCTTTTTTCAGTTTAATTAGTTTTATAGATTCAAGTTATTTTTCAGTTTTCTTTACAACTGAAATAGGATTGATTTTATTTATTTTTATATTAATACTTTATATATCATATATATTAGTAGTAAATAAAATAATGAAAGTAAGGATGTGATAAAGTGATTAAGAATAGGATAAATAATAATGCTAATAAAGAAACAAAGCGATTAAAATTAAAGAATAAAAAATCAGAAGATGAATTAGATAGTAGTATAATTAACAAAATATATCGTAAAAAGGATATTAAGTTAATTTCTAGTATGATATCTATGATGGGAAAAACTAATTTAACAGTAGGTAGTTTCCTTAATACAAGGTTACTCTTGTGTATTATAACATTTGTTATAGTATTGATATTTGCTGATTTTAGTTATGTTTTAGCTCCGGTAGCAACAGTAGCAGTATATTATGGATATTACTATGTTATGATTACTAGTCCAATTAAAAGAAGAATATCAAAACTAGATCACGATGCGTTAAACTTTTTTGAAATTCTAACACTTACTTTAGAATCAGGACGTAATCTTGAAAACTCACTTGAAATAACAGTGGATAATGTTCAATCTGAATTATCTGATGAGTTTAAAAAAACACTTCTAGAAATTAGATTTGGAAAATCTTTAATTGAAACTCTAGAGGGGATGAAGCAAAGAATTCCATCTGAGACAATCAATAATATTATATTAAATATGACTCAAACAAGTATATTTGGAAGTAATATTCTTGATACCATGAATAATCAAATTGATTTTCTAAGAGACAAGCAGTTATTGGAAATAAAAGAGCGAATGAATAAGTTACCTAACAAAATTAGTATAGTATCAGTATTATTCATTGTTCCACTTATATTACTTTTGGTTTTAGGGCCATTTATAGTAAATTTTATAGGTTGAAATTTAAAAATTTAGTGTATAATATGTATGTGTTGTATATGTACGTTAAGAAAGAAGGATATTAATGAAATATTATTTAGTTGGAATAAAAGGGGCTGGCATGAGTGCGTTAGCACTTATCTTAAATGACTTAGGTTATGAGGTAACAGGATATGATGATGATAAAAATCATGAATTTACTGAAGATAAATTAGACGAACGCGGTATTAAGATTTATACTGACGAAAATAATATTATTGATAAAAATACTATAGTTGTTAGAAGCACAGCTATAAAAGAAACTCATAGAGAAATTATCAAGGCTAAGCAGTTAGACTTAAAGATTTATGAGTATAATGAAATGCTTGGTAAGATAGCAAATATGTTTGAATTAATTACGATAGCTGGATGCCATGGTAAAACAACAACAACTTCATTGATGGCTCATGTACTTAAAAATATGGGTGGTTGTAATTATTTAATAGGTGATGGAACAGGTTATGCAAGTAAAGAAAACAAAAAGTTTGTTATTGAAGCTTGTGAATACTATAGACATTTCCTTGTATATGAACCAAATTATGCAATTATAACTAATATTGAACTTGATCATGTTGATTATTTTAAAGATATGCAAGATGTTATAGATGCATATGCAGAATATGCCAATAATGCTGAAAAAATGGTTATTGCTTGTGGCGATGATCCATATACTAGAATGCTTGAACTCAATAAACCAATATTTTATTATGGTATAGATGAAGACAATGATATAGTTGCTAAGAATATTGAATACACATCTGAAGGTGTTGAATTTGATGTTTTTGTAGAAGAAAACTATTATGGCCACTTTGATTTACCATTCTATGGTAAACATATGGTTCTTAACACTTTGGCAGTTATAAGTGTATGTTATTATGAAAGAATGGATGCTAAAGAAGTTGCTAAGAACTTAAAGAGTTTTGGAGGAGCAGAAAGAAGATTTGAAGAAACTATTATAGGAGATGCTATTTTAGTTGATGATTATGCTCATCATCCTACAGAAGTACGTGCAGTCATCAAAGCAGCAAAACAAAAATATCCTGATAAGAAAATAGTAGCTGTTTTTCAACCACATACTTTCTCAAGAACTAAGGCTTTCGCAGAAGATTTATCAAAAGCACTTAATTTAGCTGATAAAGCATTCGTACTTGATATATTTCCTGCTAGAGAAAAACAAGAAGATTATCCAGAAATAACTTCTAAAATTATTGTTGATAATTTAAAAAATGGAGAATTAATAACGGATGAAACTTGGGAAAAATTAAAGGATTACAAAGATGCTGTTGTACTTTTCCTAAGTCCTAAACAAATTCATGATATGATGTCAAAATTTGAAGAATACTTAAATGATTAAGTGTTCTTTTTATTTACTTTAATTGTTTATTATTGTATAATTTTTATAGTAGGTGAGTTTATGAAAGACAGTAAAGGCTTTACATTAGCAGAGTTGTTAGGTGTTCTTACACTTTTAGCGATAATAGCACTAATAACAGTTCCTCTTGTAAATAAATATATAGCAAATAGTAGACAAAAAGCTTATGATGCAGAAATGAGCACGCTAAAGAAAGCTGCTCAGCAGTGGTTTGTTAAGAATTCTGCTTCTGTTCAGTGGGATGAGTATGGTTACTATGCACTTGATTTAGATACATTAAAGCAAAGTGAATTTTTATCTGATGAAGCAATTTATAATCCTTTAAATCCTGATGAACAAATTACTGGATGCATTATGATTAACAATAATAATGGAATTTATAGTTATGAATATAGTCCAACATGCACAGCTATATTTAATGTATATGCGAATGGAACAGCAGTATATTTTAATCCAGTAAGTGGAGAAAAATGTACAGCAGGGCAGGCAGTAAGTACAACAGGAACGAAAACAGGCTGTATGAAATGGTATGTATTTAATGATACTGATGTTTCACATACAGTTAATTTGATTTTAGATCATAATACAACTGCTAAAGTAGCTTGGAATTCTACAGGAAGTAATGTAAGTGGTCCGAACCAATTATTAACTCAATTACAGGCTGATACTAGTACTTGGACAGGAGTACCAACAAGAAGTGATAGTTATAGTGTAAGTAATGGAGCAGCAACATATACAATCAATTATAGTACATATAAGGCTAGACTTATAAAGGCATCTGAAATAGCAACTATTACAGGTAATTCTAACTTTGTAGAGGCAACAACACGATATACGAGTTGGTTTTATTTAGACAGTAATAATCAAGCACAAACAGCAACAACTGCTGGAGCAAGTAATTATGACTGGTTGTTTGATTATACAAATGGGTGTACTAGTTATGGATGTAATATAGCTGATGCAAGCACCAATGGGTATTGGACATCTACAGCTATCCCTGTCGATACTGACCTCGTTTGGGTTGTGTATAATGAAGGCTACTTAAACAACCTAATTGCAAATTATGCATCCGGCAGCGGTGTGCGCCCAGTTATAACTATACCAAAATCAAAACTTTAGAAAATCATAAATAAAGAGGTGTAAATATGAAAAACAAAGGGTTTACTTTAACTGAGTTAATTGGTGTTATTGTCCTTTTAGGTATAATTGCATTAATTGCAGTACCAATAATAAATGGCACAATATCAAATTCTAAATTAAAAGCATATAATGCTCAAGTTAAATCAATTCAAGATGCTGGAAAAAAATGGGGTGTAGAAAACACTGGATTTCTTCCAGAAGATAGTAATCATTGTAATATTTCTATAGCAGAATTAATTACCCAAAACTATCTAGAAGATGACAAAGTATTAGATCCAAGGGACAATACAGAAATGCATGGGACTATTGAAGTAAGCTATAACAGTGCAACTAAAACATATCATTATGATTATAAGGAAACGGCTGATACCAATTTTCCAAATTGCATAAACTAAATCTCTAGATAGAGATTTTTTTAATGAAAATTATTTCATTTCATTGATAAAAGTGCATATTTGTATTATAATAGATATAGAATAGAAATAATACGCGTAGGTGATAATGATGAAAGTATTATGTATTGGTCATGCAGCATATGATATAACAATTCCAGTAGATGGATTTCCTAAAGAAAATACTAAAAACCGCGTAAGTAATCGAGTTGAATGTGGTGGTGGACCTGCTTCAAATGCAGCTTATTTACTTGCTAAATGGGGGATAGAAACTTCATTTGCTGGTGTATTAGGGCAAGATTTATATGGTGATAGAATAAGAGAAGAATTTAAGAATATTGGTGTTAATATAAAGTATTTGCAACAAAATCCAAACTATCAAACAACTTCTAGTTTTATTCTAGCAAATAGTAGTAATGGGTCTAGAACAATATTTACATATAGACCAAGTGATATGCATATGAATGATATAGAACTTGATTTTGAACCAGATATTATATTAATTGATGGTCAAGAACCCAAAGTATCAGAAGACCTTATTTTCAAGTATCCTAATGCAATAAGTGTAATTGATGCTGGTAGACCTAAAGAGGAAATTATTAGACTTGCTGGTTTGGTAAATTATCTAATTTGTTCTAAAGAATTTGCAGAAACTGTATCTAAAAAAGAAGTAGATTACAATAATTTAAGTACAGTAGCAGATGTTTATAATATTCTAAAGGATCAATTTAATAATAATATAATTATTACTTTAGAAGATAGAGGATGCGTTTATCAGGACGGCAATGTTATTAAGATAATGCCATCTATAAAAGTAAAAGCTGTAGACTCTACTGGCGCTGGTGATATATTTCATGGTGCCTTTGTTTACGGTCTTGCTAAAGGTTTTGAACTTGAGAAAGTAGTTAAATATGCTAATTTAGCTGGTGCTATTTCAGTAACTCGTATTGGTGGTAGATTTTCAGTACCAAATTTAGATGAGATGGAAGATAATTATAATGCACTTAAATGATGTAATATTTATTGAAAATCTTCCAAAACTAGACTTACATGGAGAAAATAGTGATACAGCAAGAGTCTTAATAGATGATTTTATTAAAGATAGTATAAAACAAAAACACAATATAATTTGTATAGTGCATGGTGTAGGTTCGGGTATCCTTAGAAAAGCCGCTAAAGACACATTATCAAGAAACAAGAAAGTAGTAGATTTTAAGACATATTACTATAATCAAGGCTGCACTATAGTTGAAATTGAAATATGATATAGAAAGACTTTTTATTGACATGTTGGGTTAAGTGTGGTAAACTTATATGTACTATGTCTATAATTAAGAGGGGGTAAAAATTATGAAAGAGGCTTATTTATTTGATTATATAAACGAGAATGAATTTAAAAAACTTGAACGATCATTAAAGAAGTATAATATGTTAGCTTATAAGAAATTATATTTTGAATATTATCCAGCCTTAAAAGAGGGAAACTTTTTAGGGGAGTTAGTAGCTACAAATAGTGCACAAGGAACTAAATCCTATGAGTTAAAACTTCCAACAGATATGATGTTTTCTAAAGTTCATGGTGATATTAAATTACATTATCTAATCTATGAAGAAAATAAAGTTGTTATGTTGGACAAGCTTACACCAGAAGATATTTTATCGGAAGGACACCAATCTGAGCTAGTTACTTATAAAGGTGTAATGGTTTCTAAGCAACATTCTGATAAAGATATGTTTAAAATAAACTTATTAAATATGATTCAAAAATAATCATATTTTTTTTATTGACAAATATGTATAAATGTTGTATAACTGTATTAGTTAATTAACACAAAGGAGATGGGATATGAAATTTATTTTTGATGATGACAAGCCGATTTATAAGCAGTTAGTTGAACAATTAAAAATTATGATAGTAAATAATGTTTATAAACAAGGCGAAAAATTACCATCAGTTAGAGATTTTGCTATTTCTATTAAAGTAAATCCTAATACTATCCAAAGAGCTTTGAGTGAACTTGAAGATGATGGACTAATTATTACTCAAAGAACATCAGGAAAATTTGTAACTGAAGATGAGGTAGTTATTAAAAATCTAAAAAACAATTTAGCTCACGAAACAATTGAAAAGTTTTTACTTGACATAGCTAAATTGGATATATCTAATGAAGAGTTAATAGAATTAATTAAGAGTGAAAGAAAGGACAATTAAATGAGTTTAGTAGAATTAAAAGATTTGAGTAAATCTTATGGAACAAAAAAGGTACTAAAGAATGTTAATCTAAATATTGAAAAGGGTAAAATTTATGGTTTACTTGGGCCAAATGGCTCTGGTAAAACAACAATAATTAAAATTATAAATGGTTTATTACAACCAACCAATGGTAGTATTCTTATAAATGGTAAGATTCCAGGTATAGAAAGCAAAAAAATAATATCTTATCTTCCTGAAAGAACCTATTTAAACATGAATTTTAAAGTAACTGAAATTATAGAATTATTCAGTGATTTCTATGAAGATTTTGATAGTAAAAAAGCTTTAAAACAATTAAAAAAATTGAATATAAATCCAAACGATAAATTAAAAACTATGTCTAAAGGTACTAAAGAAAAAGTTCAATTAGTATTAGTTATGAGTAGAAAAGCCGATTTATATATACTAGATGAACCAATTGGTGGCGTAGATCCAGCTAGTAGAGATTATATATTGGAGACAATTCTTAATAATTTCAACGAAGGATCAAGTATAATTATTTGTACACATTTAATATCAGATATAGAAAAAATATTAGATGATGTAATATTTATAAATAAAGGTGAAATAGTTTTAAATTCATCAGCAGAAGATATTAGAAAAAGTGAAAAAACAACTATTGATAAATTATTTAGGGAGGAATTCAAATGCTAAAAAAACTATTAAAATATGATTTCAAAGCAATGCTTAATGTACTTTTACCTGTCTATGTTGTATTGATGTTTTTATCATTGTTTAATAGATTAGCAGAATTTTTATCAGATAAATTATCAATATTACAAATACCAGCAGGATTTATTTCTATTGTTTATGTAATTGTTTTAATAGGTACACCTATAGCAACTTTTATTATAGCAATTACAAGATATTATAAAAATTTAGCCGGTGATGAAGGATATTTAATGCATACATTACCAGTTACAAAAAAAGATTTAGTTTTATCTAAACTAATATCTTATTTTGTAACAATGTTAGTATCCGTTATAGTTGCACTACTAGGTTTATTTATAGGTGAGTATGGGATTAGATTTGATTCAGATACGCTACATAATATTATAAGTATGTTTAAAGCATTTGATATGTTAACCATTATTCTAACAACTATAACAATTATAGTATCAATTATATTTCAGCAATTACTAATGTATGCATCTATTGCTTTAGGACAAAAACAAAATACAAATAAAGTAATATATTCTATAGTTTTTGGAATTGTTTTATACAATATAAATCAAATTATTTCTGCAGTAATACTACTTTTGCCAGTTTTATTTAATAGGAAATTATTTGATCAATTTAATAATGATAATATTGCACCAAGTGTGTTGAATGGATATTTAGGAGCCTCCATTGTTGTATCAATACTATTTGTATGTGGATACTTTTTACTAACAACAAGGACATTAGAAAAAAGTTTAAATTTAGAATAGAAGAATAATTTCTTCTTTTTTATTAGATAAATATAAAAAAAATAGCATATGATTATAATACCTTTAAAGTTCACACTAAATAAAAAAAGACAAATATGTTAAAATTTATTTAGAAGAACTTTGGAGGTGTTTTTTCATGGGTAAACATAAAAAATGGACAATTGAACAAAAGAAAAGAATTGTAAAAGAATTTAAGGAAGGAGCTACAATACCATATTTATGTAATAAATATGGCATATCTGGTTATGGAACAGTAAGCAGATGGAATAGTGAATTTGATAAAGGTATATTAGAAAAAGATAATCGTGGTAGAAAAAAACAAGAGATTGAGGATATTGAAATTTTAAAAAAATCTTATGCTCTTCTGATGAAAATCCGTTCTCAGCAACACAAATAGAACGATATCAAATTATTGATGAATTGAAAGAAGAATATCCTGTTTCAAGGATATGTAATGTTTTGAATGTTAATAGAAGAAGTTATTATAAGTGGACTATTAATAAATCTATAATAAATAATTATAATAAAACAATATCAGAAATAATATCAGAAGAGCATAAAGAAATGAATCAAACTTATGGAACAATTAGACTAAAATATCAAATTCAAAATAAGTATGGATTAATATTAAACCACAAATTAATAAGGCGATATAAAAAAGCACTAGGATTAACTGTAATAGTAAGAACTAAAAAGCCTTTAGCAGCTGAAAGAGCAAAAGAAAAGAACCTTAAAAATAAGGCTCCGTACTTGGTTAAATGTAACTTTAAATCAGATAAGTTCAACCGCAAACAATCAACTGACGTCAGCTATATTAAGTGTAGTGATGGAACACTATACTTATCGGCTGTTAAAGATTACTTCAACAATGAAATTGTATCATATGCAACATCAAATAACAATGATGTTGCATTAATAAAAGAAAGTTTTAGAAATATGATATCAGAGGATAATAAGATTGTTAACACAGATCAAGGAGCTGTTTATTTTGCATATGAATATATTCAACTAGCAAAAGAACTTAAATTTAAAAGAAGCATGTCACACAAAGGACATTGTTGGGAAAATAGTCCAATTGAAAACTGGTTTTCTCAACTTAAACAGGAATGTTTGTATCCTTTAGGTAAAATCACTAAGAAACAAGCTAAAGAAGCAATAAAAAAATACGTTCAATGGTATAACCATGAACGTATTCAAAAAGATTTAGGATACTTAACACCAATTGAGTATCGCCTAATTCATCAAAACTAAATATTTTTATTTAGTGAGAACTTGACAGGTACTAGTATC
>JAEYYH010000047.1 GCA_023430885.1 Bacillota bacterium | reverse complement strand
CTCTGCGCCCAGTTCAAGATTATCAAATGTATGGCTTCCCGTAAATGCTGCTTCTGTCAGGAAGACGCCATTCTTGTAAAGCTTAACTGTTACGCTGCCGGGCTGTTTGTCTGAAGGATTGTTGCCGTGATTCCATTCCTTATATACTGTGAGGCTTCCCTTCGGATCAGTATAGGTGTTGGTTACGGTAAACGCTCCATTAGGATTATCATTGTCCAGCACTACAAATTCATTGTCAATTGATGTGGTATAGAATAGAATTCCATATTCTTCTACGAAATATGTTACCACTTTTTCACCATCACTGAGCTCAAGATCATAGAATGTATGTGAGAAACTACCTCTGGTGAGAGTTACAGTGTCTACCACAAATATTCCATCACCTGTTGTATTTTCTGTTCCCTCTACTCTTTTCTTAAGCGTAATGGTTGCATTGCCAGGCAAATCTGCTTCAGGATTGTTTAGGTCTACCCATTCTTTTGTTACGGTAATAGTACCCTTCGCGTAGGTGTTTGTCAGGTTAAGCGTACCTTTCCGATTGATATTGTCCAATACAACCGATGTATTTCCGCTAAGCCTATAGTTAACAAGCTTTCCGCTGTCATCGCTTTCGGTTACGGTATAGGTTCCGCTAAGAGGCAGACCATTGAAGGTGTATGTCCAGCCATTATCATCAGAAAGTACTGCCGTGAGAGGTTCAATCGCGACATTTGTAAGAGTTATGGTTATAGAATTAGGTCTGATCTCATCTATAGATACTCCTCTGTCTGCCCATGTCTTATTTACCGTGATTTCACCGATGGGATTGCTGAAGTAATTGGTAATAACTATGGTTCCATTCCTTTCCCCATCCTTAACCAAGGTTACCGGATTAGATGTATATCCGGTTGTGTAATCGGATACTGAAACTTCCTCAACACTATAGGTACCAAAATCCAGCTCTGTCAGTTTCTTTTTCCAACCTTCACTAGCTTCCAAAGTTACGCTGGCAAAAGGTTCTTCAGCATTATCTTTATATACATTAACAGTAATATCATCCGGGCGGAATCTGCGATCGCCATTCTCGCCTTCCCACACCTTAATAATTTCCAAGGTAGCAGTAGGTACTACATATCTGTTTGTAAAAGTAATTGATTCTGTGCGGTCACCATGTGTTACCACAGCGTTCTTTGTTTCGGCATCCACTACATAATCCTTTGGAACAATCTCTTCAAAGGTATATGTATCGGCAACTGTTGTCTCAAAGACCCCGCTCCAATTGCCGTTTGCGTCCGGCTGTATCTCAAGAGTATCTTTTTGTGTACCGGTACTGTCAAACACTTTAAATTGGATGCTTGTCGGTCTGTCGCCCGCTTCGTTGTCATTATCATCCCACACCTTGTTTACTGTGATTTCATAAACAGGCTGTTGATATGTATTAGTTATCGTTATTGTCTTATTGAGATTGTCGGGGGTAAATACTACATATTCGGGGCTATATTCTGTAGTGAAGTCGGCTATTGATGTCTCAACAACACGGTACTCTACTCCGAGCTCAAGGTCAGATATAGATACGCCGGTTGTAGTACCCTTCGGTATAATATAAGAGCTCTCGCCTACCTTTACCCAATTATTTTCACTTACCTTTTTCTGTAACTCAAAGGTTATGTCGCTTGCAGGTTCACTCTCTCCCCACAGCTTAGTAACTGTCAAGGTACCTTTCGGCGCATATGTATTGATAAAGGTTACTTTTTTCATCTCATTGATGTTACCTTGTGTGAAGACTACTGTTTTGACCATGTCATATGTCCAGTGAACCGGCATGGGTGTTGGTACTCTTTCTTCTACACTAAGAGTTGCCTTGCCGTTTACATACATGTTATATGGCAGCTCCACCGGTACTTCAACAGAGCCAGAATTATTAGATCCATCTACTGTTATGGTAATATCACTATCATTTAGCTTAGTTCTGTTAGGACCATAAATATCAAATGTAAAGGTGTGTTCACCGCTTATCGGGCCGTTTACAACCTTGTTAATCTTGACTACTGCCTGCATAGGCGGAATAGGTTCAAGAGTAAGCCAGCCTTTGTTTGTAAGTTGGACAGTTACATCACCTATCTCATTATAATAAGGATTATCTCCGGAAACGTTGAATTTAGCATGAGCCGATGCATTGGTTTTGTATTCCTTTGCTACGGTTGCATTGTCGCTGATCCTGACTTTAAAAGTTTTTTCATGGATCTTATTTGTATCAAGCGAAGTGCTGTCGTAGGGCATAGTCTTAAACTCGTCGCCGCCAATAGTCCATGTAATCTTATTGCCTACTTGTGTCAGGCCATCAGGAAGAGGCTCAACAACTTCAAAGCCTTCTCCGATAAAGTCTTCAATGGCTATACCTGTATGTATACCTTCGTTGGTAACACTGGTGGGCTTGGATGAAATCAATGTGTCTATTATCCTTGTGAATGTATCAAAGAGATCTTGTGCACCGTTTGAGGTAATACTGCTGCCTTCTTCCCAGTATTTGTGGTTAAATGTTGTTTGTGCTGGCCTATATGGTGCAGTGTTTGCCGCGGTTGGCATTAATGTGGCTACAGCATAGTCATTGCTTCCAACGCCAAAACCTATGGTATAAATTCTGAGGTCAGATATTTCATTCTTAGCCTTCATAGCCTGTTGTATCGTCCACCATACAAAATTAGAACCAGAACTCATATTTCTAGTTCTATTACTGTCTGTATGGTTTGTTAAGCTTGTGTGATAAACTGTGGGTTCACCATCACTCATTAAAATGATAACCGGTTTATTGTTATTTACAGTTCTCGCCGCAATGATTTGCTGTGCAATAAGGAAAGCATTTTGAATATTGGTATACCCATCAGCACTTAAACCATTAATTGCACTATTGAGTGTATTCGCATTTGTTAAAAATGCACTGCTATTATTGCTCCCAGTTTTCCGGGTAGCACTATCACTATAGCTCACGATTGCCACACGATTTCCGCTAACACTTAGTAAAGATGACACAGCAGCTTTAGCCGCATCTTCCATGGCTTCCAGTTTTGTTTTGGTTTGACCTGCCGGTTTATCATTCATTGATTTTGAAACATCAAGTACCAGTACTACATCCAGTTTCTGTCTTTCTCCGGGAATTGAAATCTTATAATCCTGGCCTGTAGCTCGCAGTTTTATCGTAAATTCTCCGGGATTGCTCGAATCCGGTATTACACTCTTGTCTGTCCAGATCTGCCCGTTTCCCAGGCTTGACGGCAGATTGGTTTCACCATCTGCTCCTATGCTGCCGGCCTTAATCTGTAAACCGGCAGCCAATGCGCTAGCCGATGTCGGTAGCATACCAATTAAAATTGAAGCTACCATTATCAATGAAAAGATTTTTTTATTAAATAATAATTTGTTTAATTTTACTTTCATTATTACTCTTTCTCCTTTACAAGTTTTATCAAATTTTACAATCGTTTATCATTATATATTGCTTTACTTAAGGAAATTATATTAATCCGCTGTGACATCTGCGCGTAAATTTCCGTTCCGTTTCCGTGACAAAAAAAAAGTGCCTGCCAGCACTTTCTAAAAATATAAGAATTATTAATATCAGCTAATTATGTTTTTTAATGATTGTACTTCGTCAACCTGGCTAACGAGAATTTTTACATCCTCCGGATCTAAAATCCTTTTGAGGACCTTCTCGGCAATTTCCCCACACGCACTCGGAAGAAGCACAGCAAACTGCCAATAGTTCCAGCAGGTTATTGTATCACCTTTTCGCAGCTGTTGAAGCAATAGCTGCTTTATCTTGTTCATACGCATTTCGTTTTGTGAGTATGTATAGCCTTGTATGGGATTTACATGTATAACCCCAATACTGGAGCAAATTTTTTGCCGCTGACTTGTTCTTCTCTCCATCTCATAAATGGACTTGAATACCTCCGGCTCACAATAAAAGGCTCTTTCATAGCAAACAACTTTTCCAAGCACATCATTGAAATTGCATTCAACATTTGTTCTGTTCTGGGAAGCCAGAAGCCTTTTATAGATAGCTCTCATCTCTTCTGAAGGCTTGACTCCCATTTCCCGTTCGTAAAATCCGGTTATATAATCGTAATGCTCAAATGCCTGGCGAAACTCACCGTTCATCATGAATGCCTCAAGAAGATTGATGTGGAATACTTCCTCGTAAACATCTATTTTTATTGCTTTCTGGCATATGTACATTATTTCATCGTAGGCTTCCCTGGCTTTGAGCAGCTCTATAGTATTCATTACAGTTTTCAGGTACAACCGCCTGTAATGGTTTCTTGCTGAGTAGACCCAATACTGATTGGTACACTCGGTCAAATAGTCTCCAACGTATAAATCAATAGCTTTATTATAATTCTCCAACGCTGCATCCGGTGACTTTTCCTTCTGGGCATCCCCGTTTTTTACATATTTCTCAAACATCTCAGCATCTACTTCAATGCTTATCTGGTCATTCCACCTGTAGTAACCGTTGATAAACAGAATGGTATTATTGACCTCATCAGCGGCGTCCTCTCCCATAGCTTGTCGTAAGCGGTGCATCTGTTTGCGTAGGGTGCTGCGGGGGTCGCTATATTCCTCCGAAACCCAGAGGTTATTCATAAGAGATTCGGGTGTAAAAGATCTGTCCTTATGTGTGAGCATGAACTTAAAAAGCTCCAAAATCTTTTTTGATCCAGCAGAATTCATAACAAGCGAACTGCCATCCTTAATTACATCAAACCGTCCTAATGTATAAACAGCAAGCATAATCGAATCCTTCCTTCACACTCTCTGCGCCATAAATAATAATATAATAGTAGTTTTTTGGTAATTCATATTGTATCATAATTGCTATTTTATTGAAACAATAAGTAGAAATTTGAAATAGAAAAAACCGTACAGTTTTTAACTACACGGTAATTTGGAGCTGGTGATGCGACTTGAACGCACGACCTGCTGATTACGAATCAGCTGCACTACCGACTGTGCTACACCAGCATGCCTTATTATTTTACAATCATGGAATTAGCATGTCAAGCTGTATAGTACGGTCCTGTCTCGCAGGACAGTTCAATCCGACCATACTAGATCAAGGATAAAAATAAGGGACAATCCGTATTTTGGAATGTCCCAATGGGAAGATTCTCACAAACTAATTAAACTCTTATAACTATGTATTATCTGAATCCCTTACGTTTCAAGAAGGTAGGGATCTCCGGACCGTCAACATCCTCGTCGATTATAATAGGATTCTTTTGAACCGGTTCTGCTTGCTTCTTGGTATCATAGCCAATTAAGTGGCCGGGGCGCTTAATGTCTGCTTTATTGAATCCGGTTGCGATAACAGTAATAATCAGCTCATCCTTGAGATTGTCATCGATAACAGCACCAAAGATAATATTTGCTTCCGGGTCTGCTGAGGCCTGAATAAGCTCTGCTGCCATATTGACTTCCTGTAATCCCAAATCTGCTCCGCCGGTTATATTAAGAAGCACACCTCTGGCTCCTTCAATAGATGTTTCGAGCAATGGGCTGGCAATAGCCTGCTTTGCGGCTTCCTCAGCCTTATTCTCACCGGTTCCACGACCGATACCCATGTGGGCAATTCCGGTATCCAGCATAATTGTTTTAACATCGGCAAAGTCCAGATTAATTAAGCCTGGAACGGCAATTAAATCTGAAATACCCTGTACACCTTGCTTTAAAACATCATCTGCAAGGTTGAAGGCTTTTACCAGCGGCATTTTTTTATCAGCAATCTGTAATAATCTGTCATTGGGAATGGTAACAAGGGTATCAACTACATTCTTTAAGGCTTCCACACCTGCTTCTGCCTGCATCATACGCTTTTTACCCTCAAACAAGAAAGGCTTTGTAACTACCCCCACAGTGAGGATACCCATTTCTTTGGCTATCTGTGCTATAACAGGCGCTGCACCGGTTCCTGTTCCGCCACCCATACCTGCTGTAACAAAAACCATATCGGCATCTTTTATAGCCATAGCAATTTCATCGCGACTTTCATTGGCTGCTTTTTCACCAATTTCGGGATTTGCTCCCGCACCGAGACCTTTGGTAAGCTTATCGCCTATTTGGATTTTTGTAGTCGCTTGAGAAAGGAATAAGGCTTGTTTATCAGTATTAACAGAAATGAACTCTACTCCGCGAAGCCCAGCCGCTATCATACGGTTTACGGCGTTATTTCCGCCTCCGCCTACTCCAACGACTTTAAGGCGTGCAAAGCTATCCATATCAATGTCAAATTCTAACACTTTTGTATCCTCCTTATGAGTCATCTCGTGTATCATACAACGTTATATCCATAGTTGTATCAAGCTTCAGTTGTATGCAACTATAGTTGTAAACATCTCAAATAAATTATTATTATAATTATTATATAACAAACACATATAAAAGCAATAATTTTATTAAAAACAACACATTTCCGGCTCAACATATTGAGGTCATTTTAATAAATTATGACATTTTACCGTATATATTGTGTCGTAATCAAATAACAAACAATGAAACTGACGACAATTCCATCTCAGGTAATATTATTGTGGGATGCAATATCATTGCGGGCAATATCAATGCGGGCAATTTCATTGCCTATTGATATCATTTACTTTTATGAGTTTTCTTCTAATGTGACCAAAGTTTAAGAAAATCCTGTTACCAAATGCAAATATGGCGGCAAGATGAATCTGTATGCCTAATTTATCACCGATATATGCCAGCAAAGCCGCCATAAATGAATTGGCAAAGAAACCTGATAAAAAGATTCTAATATCAAATTTTCCGTCCAGTGACGCTGAATAACCTCCCAGAATTGAATCCAGAGCCGCCAGAATTGCAACAGCAGCATAATTTGAATACTCCTGAGGGATATGATATGGAATAAAAATGCCAATCAATAATCCGACGATAAGTCCAAGTATAGCTATCATGGGACCACTCCTAATCTCTGTATTTTAATCGGGTATGAAGCTCGGGTTTTGACCTGCCGAGAATTCAAGCCGACCTGTTTCCTTTGAACTGATTTTCTTAAAAAATATTTCTTTAGTAAAATCGATGGTATACTGAAGCTCGTCCTGAGGGTCAAAACGGACAATTACTCTTTTATCCAGGGACATCATGGCACTGCTGCTATTAACCATATCAACCCAGTCCAATATGTCAAAAAGCTTTAGGTTGGTTAACTCATCCGAGGTTTTTATGGTGTTTATTATAGTAACGCCGGTCCTTATCAATGAGATGTCCGATGCTTCCAATTGACCCCCAATTGAATATTTAGTGAAATTAATCCCTTTAATTTCCTTTAGTAATCCCCCCGGCTTTTCGTTTTGGACCTCCAACACGAAACCCTGGTCATCAACAACAAGATAATTATCAAAGTAAACCAGATATGCCGCCGGTTCTCTCTCAGTTATATTAACTGTAACCCTGTCAGGAAATTTAAGCTTTACAGTACATGTTTTGACATAAGGCAAACGGCTTATTCTTTCCTCACTGTCAAGCAATCTGAGCTCCAAAATAGCTTCTGGTTTCAAGCGAATTAATCTAAAGCCGTTCTCTCCTATTTTTATCCCCGAGGCTTGGGTTATTATCTCAGTTGAATAATTTGTACTACCTTCAACTTCAATCGCCTTGATATTAAATATCGGAGCATATAGCAGGAAAAGCAGGATAACAGCTAACCCAACCATAACCAATAACACTATTAATCTTCTTTTCGCGCGTCGCCGTTTCTTCATATGTACCTCAATATGATTATAACACAATTATAGCATAGATTATTACAGCGTAAAAATCTATGTCTTAAAGCTTATCATCAACTCTTCTGATATTTGCACCCACTTTAGTCAACACCTGTTCTACCTTTTCATAGCCTCTGTCAATGTAACCGACTCCGGAAATACAAGTTTCCCCTTCGGCTGCCAGACCGGCTATTATCAACGCAGCTCCGCCTCTCAGGTCTCTGGCTTCTACTACAGCACCCGTGAGCTTATCCACACCTCTAATTATAGCTGTTCTTCCCTGTACGCTTATATCGGCCCCCAGCTTCTGGAGTTGCTCTGTATAGCGAAATCTGTTTTCAAAAACAGTCTCAACTATAACACTGGTTCCTGAGCATTTAGTCAAAAGTGCTACAATCTGTGGCTGCATATCGGTGGGAAATCCCGGGTATGGTGATGTCCTTATCAGATCCAGTGCCTTGAGCTTTCCATCAGATTCCAAGGTTACAACTCCGCCCTGATAGCTTTTTATCTTGCAACCGGTACGTCTCAGGCAGTAAAGTAT
>JAEYYH010000011.1 GCA_023430885.1 Bacillota bacterium | reverse complement strand
GGCGTATGCAATTGCCAAACGTACACACTGAACAGGTTGAATATCGTAATGTAGGCAGAGTTCGTCAACACGCCATATCTTTGGCTACTGGCGATTACATTACAATGGTAGATAGCGACGACTTACTGAAACCCAAAAGTTTGAAGGATGCGATCAACTTCTTGCGATCACAGCAACCAGACATGCTGCTTAGCCGCCTATTGGAAATCAGAGACCTCAGTAAGATTACTACTGACTGGCACGGATTCGAACCGGAAAACCTGACAACACATGAAGCTATCCGCCGCTTCCTTATTCATAAGGATTTCCAAGCACATCTCATTGGGCAGTTCGTACATCGTGATTTATATTTTCAGTCACCGATCCCACCACTTAATTGTTATGAAGATTTTGCCGTATTCCCAAGAATGTTGGTGAATGCCAGTCGCATTACTTATCAGCGCGATGGACACTATTACTACGTCAAACGTCCTGATAGTCTCTCCAGCTCACTAGATGCCAATAAAATTACACATCTTTTTAATTGTACTATCAATATGGAACAAGTATTTCCATCTGAGTTCCAACAACTGATGAACTGCCATTGGTTTAATATCTGGACCAACCACAAGCAAAGACTCAACTCCTTACAACTAGAAACAGTCAAAAGCCGAGTCGAGAATATATATTCTCTTGAATTTTTTCTCTCTAAAGATATTCGCTTTAGCTATAAAAAAAGGGCTCTTAAAGCATTATGGAAAAAGTAAGTATGAGGTTGTACCAACTGACATTGTTTCTTGCGTTGGTCTCGCTGGCATTAACTCTTGTAACTTCTGGAAGACAAAGAGAATTTTTCTATGTTGCAATATATTTCAGCATGGCGGGGCTTTTTGTTGAAAGGAAAAACATAACTCTGAGACCCTTTTCAATCGCACTGCCAATACTGTTGCTGGGCATTCTGAATCTCGTCTGGTACTTCGTCTATGAATATCATAGTGAGGGGGTAAATATTTATAATGAATACCTGATGTCAAGTAAAAAAATGATTCTTGGTAGCATCCTTATTTTCTACCTCGATAGATTTAAAAAATACGTTTCAATACAATCTTTTGAAAAATATTTTCTGCTGGCATCAGGTGTAGGTTTTTTTCTGGCTTCTTTCTATGCATTGTGGCAGGTTTATCACGGTATAGGTCGGGTAGAGATGGGGATTAACCGGGCAACTGTATCAGCATATATCTATTCTGTTCTGTCTCTATCGTTCATTTACAGTCTTTTCCTTCAAAAAAAAATTGCGGCATATGTGTTAGCCGGAGCACTGATGTTGTTCTCTTGGGGAATTATTATCCTCACAGGAACCAGAGCAGCCATGGGGTTATTTTTGATTTTTAGCGCATCGTTGACATTGTACCATTTCAGAAAATTTCACATCAAACCGGCTATTATTTTTCTTTGCAGCACTGCAATGTTATTTGCGGTAAGTTATAGCTCTTACATAAAACCAAAAATTGATCAAACTGTAGCGGAGGTTAATAATTTCCAGCAGGGAAAAGATAATACATCTCTAGGGGCTAGATTCTCAATGTGGGCTGTGGGCTTAGAGAATGGTATTGCGCACCCACTTGGGCAGTCAATGGAAAGCCGAGAACAATGGACAGGGAAATATATCAAAAATCACCCTGATTTTTCTTCTTCAATGACCTATATTAATGTGCATTTACATAATGAATTCATTGAGAGGTTTTCTCTACAGGGTATATTTGGAATGGTACTATCAATATTTGTTTTTGCATCACTCTTACAGCAAGCGTATATACAAAAAAACACGACCTTACTCTTATCTTCCTCATCATTATTGCTTTATGGCATGACTGATGTAATTCTACTAAGTTCTGAAGCGCTTGTTTTTTTCATTATTATATTTGCATTAAGCACGGTATTTTATAGAAACAACGCCATTACAAAACAATAAAAATATAAACGCCGGCCATCCGGCGTTTATTTTCACTGTGCCATTAACTTCTTTTATATTCTCTGATAACGAACCTCATTATCATTTAGTTTGGTTTTTTCGGCCATTCAATATCTGGTGCATCATCCGGGTTTACCCGGCTCAGCAATACGCGGTATCTCTTCCAAGCAGCCAGTGACTGCACATCGTCATCGGTTGCCATATCAAGATCCACAGCATCCTGAAGCAGAGAAATTGTGTTGTTAGCCTCCTGCATCAGGCTGGCTTTGGTGTTTTGTGCGTCAGCGATGTTAGCGGCTTTCTCCGCTTCATCGTCTTTCACCCATTCGCTGCCATTCCATTTCATATATTGGCCGTCTGGTGCAAGTGAGGTTGTATTTTCCGGTAGCGGACCAAGTTCACTGATAAACACGGCGTTGCCAGTTTCAGTATCAAACACAGTTTTTCCACGATGATCTTCGACCAGCGACCAGCTGGAATTAGTATCGCTGAATACAGCGACCTTTCCTGCTGGCACAGATGGTGGCTCAATATCGGTACTGTATGCGGGAAGCCCAGTATGCGCCGGAATATAAGCATCACCCGCGCCAATAAATTCCAGCGTGTCGGCGCGCAGGTTATAAATAGTAATGGTCTGTGCTTCTTCGCTCATTTTAAATTTCATTATGCAAGTCTCACTAAGTGGTTAAACGCGATGTTTTTAACGGTGTTCTCAACGTTACCAGCCGCATTCACAGTGACGGTATGACTGTGGGAGCCGATAACGACGTTATGGGCATGTGCGCCGATGGCGACAGAATGGTTATGGGAGCCAATAGCCACGGTGTGACTGTGGTCACCAGCGTTGCTGGTATTAGCTGGCCCGGATGAGTTCTCACCACCAGCAGGACCGCGAAGCGAGCCTGTTGTGTGGTCATTTGTATAGGTGTGAGCATGCGAACCGGTGACATTTGTCGTTTTCGTGCCGTAATCAAACGTGCTGGCAGTCTTGGTGCCGTAATCAAACGACGTTGTCGCTTTTGTGCCGAGGTCGGTTGCTGCAGCCGTTGCGGTATGTCCGTGTGACTTTATACCGTCCTGCTCCAGTGACAGAACGGCGCGCCCGCTGGCTGGTTTCCCCTTGATGGTCTGCCCACGCATGTCCGGTATCACACCAGATGGATAGGCAGCCGCCAGTTTCGGGTATTTGCTTTGGTCAAACGTCTGCCCCTGCATCAGAGCATAACCATCTGGCACAGTGTCAGACGGCCAGGGAACAGGTGCCCCTATCGGTATCGCGTAATTGTCAGCCTCTGACTTTGCCAGGAATAATGAATTCAGTGCGGCAATTATCTGCGCATCGTTTGTTTTATCCGTATTCATTTTGGCAGCGGTAAGTACGGCAATTAACTCGCGTTGGACCGTCGTAAACCAGCCGCCCATTAATTCTGTTGGCTGGATATTTCCAGCCACATTACCGTCTGTAAATTCACCGTTATCGTCGGCGGTATCGGTGAGATCACCAATTTTGAGCATGAGTAACCCTCACGGTTAAGTGATTATTAAAAAAGAAGGGGTCAGAAAATTAATTAATCAGGAAGAAGAAGGGATGTAGTTAATACGCAAAATAATATCCGGGGCTACCAGACGTTTAAGAATACACTCCATCCGTTTATTGCCCCACGTTCTCAGCGGGTCACCACAATGGGCCTGTCCGCATTTTGCCCGGACAACAGTAGTCTCCGGAACGTTGACCTGCAGCACTAATGGCCAGTCATCACCGTTCAGGGCATCACCACATGCGGAAAGGCCGCACCGGGCACGCCGAAACTCTGTCACCGTAACGATATAACCAGAACGGGCCAGAACATCGATAAGTGACGGAATGGACAAACTGCCGTCACTGGTCAGTTTCGTCACGACGGCGGCGCGCCGGAGCGCAATAGTCGTCATCTCACCAATAGAGCAGTCATCCGGAAGACCTAAAGCCTGCTCCCAGTCCGTCAGCAATGATCCGGCCGTGGCCGGGAATGCATTACGCAGCAGGGAAAGCGCTGCGGTATCGCTCGCCTCAAACGATTTGCCCAGCCCCAGCAACACGTTTCCCGTTACCGTTCCTGAATCATGTACCCAAGCTTTTCCCGGCGGTAACAACTTTCCAAGAGCTGACGCATACTCCTGATAGCTGTAACGGCTCATGATGAGCCCCCGGAGAAGTTAATATGACCGCGCAGCGGAAGTGCGCCGGCATCGAGTTGAATAAAAGTACCTGTGGGCTGGTTCAGGACAAATCCGCGTGTACCATCAATGGCGCCGATGGCCAGCGACAAATCTGACAGAAATATTTTCCCCCCGGGCTCCCCGTTATCGAAAAATACCTCATCAATGGCCCCCTCTATAGCGGTAACAACATCAGCACCGGCATCCGGTATGCCGCCAATATCAAAATCAATGACGTTTTGCAGAGGAGAGCAGGCCCATACCAGGGTAGTTGACGGACGAAGCGGAAAAATGTAATCAGCAACACGCAGCTGGTCCCCGGTAGCTTTCCCGTAGGGGTATTTTTCTTTGGTAGCAACACCATCAGTCCCGACCGGAAAACCGTGGTTTGTACGGTCGT
>JAEYYH010000005.1 GCA_023430885.1 Bacillota bacterium | reverse complement strand
AACTATCACTTCTTGTAGGCACTCCTGCCCAAGCACTAGTATCAGTTTGAAGTTGTGTCATAACATTTGTTGGACCACTTACATTACTTCCTGTAGAATTCCATGCTACTTTTGCTGTTGTATTATGATCTAGTATCAAATTGATTGTATCTGTAGACGCTCCACCATCATTAAATGTATACCATTTCATACAGCCTGTTTTTGTTCCTGTTGTACTTACTGCTTCTCCTGCTGTACATTTTGCTCCAGTTACTGGGTTAAAGTATACGGCTGTTCCATTTGCAAAATGTGTAATATTAACAGTACGACTCTCACTATAAATAACATTATCTTTAACGATACTATACATTAAATAATATGTACCGATACTATTTATACCTGTTACATTAACTCCATTTTTTGTTATAGTTGTAGTTAATTCATTAGTAAGATTATTATTTTGTGAATCTACTGCAGTGGCTCCTTGATCTACATAGTTAGAATCTGAAGAAATTGTTTTACCACCGACTAAAGTTATACTAACAAGTGAGTTATTAGAGATAATTACTGTTCTTTTAGCAGTCTTTTTGTTGCCACTAGAATCAGCAGCGGTATATGTTATAGAGTATGTTCCTGCTTGTCCTAGACTTAAATTAGTACTTACTTTAATGGTTGGAATATCACCACTATTATCACTTGCAGTTACTCCATCAAGTACATTATAGGTATTATTAGTTATTGCAATTGTGTCAGTTGTTGGTGTTACTGTTATTGTTGGTGCAGTAATATCAATAACTTTTACTATTCTTTCAATAGAATAATCTTTACCATCTATAGTAGCACTATATTTAACTGTATATATATCTACTTTTGTAGTATCTACATAAGCTACTGTTTCTTTTTTTGAATTAGTTATAGTCGTTGTGTAACTAACTGTTTCGCCAGCCTTATTTAAAGCCGTTGCACCTGGCTCAACATATTGTCCACCAACACCTACTTCAAATGACATATTACTTTTACCGATTAAAGTAAAATCAATATCAGCTGCTACGGTAGTACATGTTTTAGTCAAAACATATACTGGTTTTCTATCTACAAATGTTGTTTTAACAATCATAGCAGCATCAGGTAATGTTGCAATTTGTTTTTCAGTTAGATTGGCATTATCTATCAGTTGTGATAAAGCTATACAATATGTATAGTCATCACCTTTAGGATATACATCACTTTTCTCTGCTAAAAAATCTGCTGTTGCTCCTTCAATTACAGAAACAGTCGCAGCATCTATCTCTTCATTAGTATCCTTTATAATCTTTGTAAGTGATGGGAATACTATCATAAATACCATTATTAATATTATTAATACGCCTAACATTTCTACTAGAGTAAATCCTCGATTATTCTTCATATATGCACCTCTATTATTATTATCATTATATCATAATAATATCAAAAAAGAGGTATTAAAATTTAATAACTGGTTATTTTTATAATACACTTTTATAAACCTAGTATTTTAAATAGTGAAGATTGCGTTTAAATAAAGAAATAAAAAAGCTGAACAATACTAGTTCAGCTTTAAAGTATTTTAATAAAAATTAAATCAATTTAAATATTTTTAAAGAATACTTGCCTTAGGAATAGTTATAACTGGTCTAACACCATACGCTAATAAAGCAACAGATAAAATATCTAAATGGCCAAGATTATCTAATTTCCAAGCATACAAAATACTGCCGGGAACAGCTGTGGATGTCCAGTATCCATAAGTAGTTGCATCAGCTATTGTGCAGCCATAAGGTAAACACGCAAGTGTATGATCGAATAACCAATAATATGATCCCATCCCTTGCCCAAAATTGTTAATATAAAATAATGCTGTTGTTAATGTTGTTTTTTCATTAAATGATGTATTTCCTTGTATAGTGGCTACTTCTTTAGCTGTTATTAGTCTTGCTCTATACGTTGAATAATTAATTGTATAATTAGATAGTCCATTACTTAAAGCATAACTATCTGTTCTTGCCTGCACCCCTGTCCAAGTACTTGTATCAGATTTTAAAGTGTTTAGCACTTGATTAGGACCAGACATATTAAATCCGCCAGAATTCCACTGCACTATAGCAGTTGTATTATGATCTAAAATCATATTTAAAGTGGTTGATGGAACAGTATCACCAAATGTGTACCATTTCATACAACCTGATTTATTACCAGTTGTACTTGCATTAGGATTTGCACGATATTCAGCCCTTGTGCATTCAGTACCACTTACAGGATTAAAATAAATTACTGTTCCATTAGCAAACATAGTACGTACTATATCTACAGTTTTAGTTTCATTATATATTACATTATCTTTATTAACACTATATGTAATATAATACCTGCCTGGTTTATCAATTTCTTCTTCATCAATAGAATTACCATTTTTAAATATCATTTTAGTAATTAATGATGTAAGGTTATTTGCTTTATTATCTTGTGCAGTAGCACCAGTATCTATATACCTACCTAATGCTAAATCGTATGTTATATTTTTTGTTCCAATATCAATTGTAACAAAAGTTGCATTAATTATCTTAACTATCCTTTTGGCAGTTTTTGTGTTTCCACTAGAATCAATAGCAGTATATGTTACAGTATAAGTTCCTGCTTGACCTAAACTTAAATTAGTACTTGCCTTAATAGTTGGTGTCTCACCACTATTATCTGATGCAGTTACACCACTAAGTACATTATATGTACTGTTCGCTATTGCTATTGTTTCTGTAGCAGGATTAACAACAATGGTTGGAGCAGTTGTATCAATAACTTTTACTATTCTCTCAATTGAACAATTTTTACCATCTATAGTTGCACTATATTTTACTGTATATATATCTACTTTTGTAGTATCTACATAAGATAATGTTTGTTTTTTGGAATTAGTTATAGTTACTGTATAACTGACTGTTTCACCAGCTTTATTTATAGCGGTAGCCCCCGGTTCTACATATTGTCCACCAACACCTACTTCAAACGACATATTATTTTCACCTTTCAAAATGAAATGAGCATCCATTACAACAGAAGTACAAGTTTTTGTTAGTGAATATATAGGTATATTGTTTTTAAAAGTAGTTTTAACAACCATTTCCTTATCATCTAATGATGAAATTTGGTTTTCCGTTAGGTTGGCATTATCTATCAATTGTGATAAAGCTATACAATATGTGTTATCATCACATCTTGGATAAAGATCATTTTGGTCAGCTAAAAAAGTTGCTGTTGCATCTTCAATTACCGATAAAGTTGCAGCATCAATGTCGCTACTAGTGCTTTTTATCATCCGAGTAAGTGAAGGAAACATTATCATAAACACTATTATTAATAATATAAGTACCCCAAGCATTTCTACCAATGTAAATCCTTTGTTTTTTTTCATAGCTTCACATCCTATTTTATGAATTCACTACTACTACAACAACTACATTCTAATGTTGAATTTACTACTATTTAAATTTTACTATCTGACTTATTATTTCTAGATATATTATAGCACAAAAAAAGAAAAGTCTACAAATTATTAAACTTTCTTTCTTATTCTTGATCTATAAACACGACTTTTGCAGATGACAACTGTCCTGCTTCTAATTTATCAATCTTTAAATTGTTTCTTTGCAAAAAGGCTAGATCCGCAAAAGACCACATAATAAACCAAAATACTAATGATCCTATTTCAAGTATCGTTGCTATTATGTTTGCCATAAATAAAAGATAAAACATTACAAAGCTTAAAACTCCAAAAATTAGAAGAATCGTATATTTATTACGATTTTGATTTAGAAGGAGCATTGTATCGCCAAGTTTAAGCCCAAAGTAAGTTTTGATAACTTTCTCAATTATTCTCTTTTGCTCATCTGTAAACTTTTTGCCAGTAATTTCAATAACTATAGGTTCTTCTACAGGAATATAGTATGCCATAAGTTCTAAATGATCAGCAAATTCTTTATTAATCCATTCATAATTATCGACCGAGTATTTAGACACAATATCACTATAATCATTAACTTTAACAGTCATATATGCTTTATTTTGGTCCATATAATAATCATTAATAAAGTTATTTAAATTAAATTCTTTTTTTCTAAACATTTGAATATTCTTAGCTTTTGTTGAATTTTTTCTTAAAAAATGCATATTATCTCTCCTTTCTAAAATTAGTAATCTATTACTATTTTTCTATTTCAGTAACTTTTGTACCAACTAAATCATATGTGATTTGGAAACCATCTACATAGAAAACTGCTTCACTTACTTTTCCTTTTTCAGTAATATATACCATGCTGTCTAAATTTGGTGTTTCTTCTCCAAAATCAACATTTGATATTGTAGCACCATCAGTTAAAACTTCTAAAGTTGTTTCATTAACTTGCTTTAAAGTTCCTTCTTCTTTTAGCATGTACATACCTGCTTTAATTTCATATTTATCATCGTCTTCTTTTAAAGTTGTCATTTTGTTTTCAACAGCATCTACATAATTGTATACAGTATTTTTTAATGTTAACTTTTTTATTTCTAAAGTTAATTTTTCTGTAATGGTAAGTTTTTCACTTTGATATTCTTCTTTTTGTTTAGTTTCGCCTGTCTTCATTATAAAATATGTTGCTAGCGCACCTATTGTTATTCCTATTGCAATTCCCATTATAAGTGCTAAAACTAATTTGTTATTCTTCATAAAATAACCTCCTTCTTAGTCTACTATAATTCCATCCATACTCCATGTTTTAACATCGATGATTTTTACATTAACTATTTCACCTAAATATTTAGGGTCAGCCTTAACATTAACAAGTTTCATTGTATCAGTATATCCCATTAACATAGCATTATCTTTTTCACTATAATTCTCTAAAAGTACTGGCACAATTTTATCTTTGTACATGTCATTTGCTTCCTTAGCATATTTATTAACTAAATCATTTAATTCATATAATCTGCTATTTTTTTCTGCCATAGATACATCATCTTGCATACGACAAGCTGGTGTACCAATTCTTGGTGAAAATATAAAAGTAAAGGCTGAGTCATATTTGCATGTATTTACTACATCAAGTGTTTCTGCAAAGTCTTCTTTAGTTTCTCCAGGGAAACCTACTATAATGTCAGTTGTTATTGAACTATGTGAAATTGATTTTCTTAATTTATTATATAAAGTTAAGTAATCTTCCTTAGTATATCTTCTACCCATCAGTTTAAGTATTTTAGATGATCCTGATTGAAGTGGCAAATGGATATAAGGCATTATATTATCATATTTACTTATTACTTCAATCATGTCGTCATTAAAGTCCCAAGGATGGCTAGTTACAAATCTAATACGAGGAATACCTGTTTTTGCTACATCCTCAAGTAAATTAGTCATTGTATAATCATAATCAAGCTCTAAATCTTTTCCATAAGCGTTAACATTTTGCCCTAAAAGTGTAACCTCTTTATAACCATCAGCTACTAGTTGTTTTACTTCTTCTATAATAAACTTTGGTTCTCTACTTCTTTGTTTACCTCTTGTATAAGGAACTATGCAGTAAGTACAGAACTTATCACAACCATACATTATATTAACCCATGCTTTATATTTACTATCTCTTTTTACTGGAATATTTTCTAGAACATCCCCTTCAATACTCTGTACTTCTACTTCTAAAGCATTTTTTGATAAGGCTGTATTCAAAATATTAGGTAAATTATGAATATTATGTGTACCAAATACAACGTCCATCCACTTAAATTTCTTTACTATTTCTTCTACTACTGCTTCTTCTTGCATCATACATCCACAAACACCAGTAATAATATTAGGTTTCGTTTCCTTAAGATGTTTAATTCTTCCAAGCATACCAAATACTTTATTATGTGCATTTTCTCTTATTGCGCAGGTATTTAATAATATAAAATCTGCATCTTCCATTACTTCAGTTCCTGTAAAACTCATATCTTCAAGAATGGCTTTTATATTTTCTGAATCATGTTCATTCATTTGACATCCATAAGTTTTAATAAAATATTTTTTACCTTTACCTAAAACCTTAAGATTATCATTAAGAACATATTCGTTCTCTTTTATTTCTACTTTTCTACTAGTTCTTTTTTGTGCTTCTTTTAAACTAGGTATTTGCATATAAATCACTCATTTCCACCTAAAGATAATACCATAAATAGATGTTTTTTTCAAGGTGATAATAAAAGTAGATAGAATAATCTATCTACTTAAATATGTTGTTATTTTATCTCCCCTGCTTTTTTAAGACTAAGTTTAACTAAGAAAGGACCTATCATATCAAATATAAAGCTTGATGCAATAGTTATTGCTATCAAAGTTTCACCGTCATTTGGAAATACTTCTTTGGCAAGTAAGGCAAGTCCAATAGCAATACCTGTTTCAGAAAGTAATGTTGGTCCTAAATAATTTCGTACTTTATTAGAACTCTTTCCTATTGTCGCTCCTAAATAAGCCCCAAATATTTTACCAAATGCTCTTGCTAATATGAATATTATTCCAATTACTCCTATTGCTGGCAGAACCTTAAAATCTAAACTAGCACCACTTATTACAAAAAATATTATCATAAGCGGTGATGATATATCATCCATTACATCAAGTACTTTATCAGTAAAGTTTCTGTTATATGCATTAACAAATACCATTCCTGTAATCATACACATAAGTATAGATGGTATTTCTGCATAGTCGGCTATTAGTATTGCAGTAAAAACTGTTACTAATATCATACATATAATATTATTTCTTGTTTTAAAAAGCTTAGCAGTTACTCCTAAAAACAATCCTAAAACAGTTCCCATTATAAGTGATATGCCTATTTCAGAAAAAGGTTGCATTATACCTTCTAAAGTAGCACTACCTGATTCTAAATACTGGGCTATTACTATTGTAAAGCCAAAGATTATAACAGAAATAACATCATCTATGGCAATAACACTAAGCATAGTATCAGTTAATTCTCCTCGTGATCTGTATTCTTTAACAATCATCATTATAGCAACTGGAGCAGTTGCTGAAGCAATTGCTCCCATAATTAAAGCAAAACTTATAGTAGTTCCTGCTAAGTATAAGCAAGCAGTTACTACAAACATAGTAAATAGTGAACAGGTTAAGCCAATAATAAAAGGCTTTTTCCCAAGTCTTTTAACATAATTCCATTTAAATTCAGCACCTATTAAAAATGAAACAAAAGATAATGCAATAGTAGAAAACAGTTCCATGCTATTTAAACTATCTAATGTAACTAAATTAAGAACATAAGGTCCTATAACAATACCAGCTATTAGATATCCCATTACTTCTGGTAACTTCACCTTTTTAAGAACTTGTCCAATTAGTAAACCAAAAATAAATATTATTGATAAATCAAATAAAATTTCCATTACTTTTCAAGTCCTATTATTTCTTCTAAATTAACAACCATTAAAGTATAATGTTCACTTGGCACTAAACTTTTAATAATATTTTTTAATTCTTCCAACTTTTCATTATTAACTGGGACTAATATAGTTCTACTTTCATCATTATAATAATCAAGCATATATCTTATGGAATTAAGAATATGAGAATCGTGTTTTCTTTTACTACCAATTTTTTCTGTTTCATATGAATTACTTTCAAGAACAGTTATATTTTTTATATTGTTACTAGTACATTTTTTTATAAATGTATCTAATAGTTCTTCATCTTTTAAAATCAATACGACTAATTTCATTTTACTTTCCTACTTTCTACTTTTATTATATATCTTTTTAGATTTTATATCAATAAAAAAGAGGAATGCATCCTCAAATTTAAACAAAACCTAATGTATGAATTATAATATATCCTGATAAAATTAGACCAATAAGAGCAAGTACTTTTCTTATAATACCACCACTACTAAATCCTGTAAGACAAAGTAGAAATGAAAGACATGCTACTAACGGGAAATTCATATAAATATAGTCATATACAAAGTATGATACCAATGATAAAATAAAGCCTATAAACGAAGCTGAAAATAATGCTCTAAAAAAACGTAATACAATAAATAAAATCAATATTATAATGGCTCCTGGTATAAGTAACCCAGAATTACCTAAATTTGTTACAATAACTTCTTTCATATTAACACCTCTATTATAAGTATATCACATTTGCACAAAAAAAGAGGTATTAAACCTCTTGCATAACAAGTAAAACCATTGGTTTACATTCTGTTTCAGAATATAAATATCTACCAACTTTATCTCTAATACCAGCTTTTATTTTATTAAAATCTACGTAGTTTTCTTTTATATTATCATTAATAACTTCTAATGAAATTCTTTCAGCTTCTTTAATTATATCTATATTATCTTTTATATAAATAAAACCACGTGTTAATATTTCAGGTCCAGCTAGTACTTTCTTTGTTGCTCTATCGATAGTGGCAGTTACTACTACAATACCATTATCACTAAGTGCTTCACGATCTTTTAATACAGCTTCACCAATATCACCTATTGTTTTACCATCTATTAAAATATCATCTATTTTTACTTTTTCATTATTATTAACTAAATTACCATTTTCAAAAGTAATTACATCACCATCTAATCTAAGCAAGATGTTTTCTTCTTTCATACCAATTTGCTTAGCTACTTCAGCATTAGCCACTTGATGTCTATATTCTCCAATTACAGGGAAATAGTATTTTGGTTGCATTAAATCAAGCATAAGCATTAAATCTTCACTTGATGCATGAAGTGATAAATACTTTTTAGTAGATAATATAACTAAGTTACATCCTAATTTAGCTAAACTATCATAAGTAGCAGTGGCTGTTTTTTCCATGCCATCATATACTTGTGAAGCAAAAACCACTGTATCAGCTGGAGTAATCTTAATAAACTTATCAGTACCTCTTATTATTCTCTTGATATTTGAGAATGGTTTTTCTCTTTCATCTGAAATAATTACTATAGTACCTCTATCATTTACATCATGAATATTACCAATTTTAGTTTTATCAAACTTTATATAACCGTTATCTATACAATTATAAATAAGTGTTTCTAAAGTTTTTCCCATAATAATAACTTTTCGATTTGTTCTCTCTATTTCAGTTAATAATTCTTGGATTCTATAAACTTGGGAATCGTAAATATTAAAAAGAACTCTTCCTTCATTCTTACCAAGCATTTCACGAAATATAGAAGAACAACGATGTTGTGGGGAAGTATACCCCTTCTTATCAGCATATAATGACTCACTAAGTAAACAAAGTACTCCTTGTTTACCAACATATGCAAGTTTACCTATATCTGTTTTATATGGTCCTACCATGGTAGGATCAAAAGCAAAGTTTCCAGTATAGAATATAGCTCCATCTGGTGTATATAGTACATATCCTACTGTATCTGGTACAGAATGAGTAAGACTTATTGGAAATATAGCATTACTTCCAAAGTTAACTTTACGATGAGGTTTTAATTCAAATAGATTATCCGTTTTCATACCTTCGTTAGTTAATTCTTCTCTTAACATGTTTAAAGTAAAAGCAGTACCATAAATCTTTAAAGTTGGTAATTCCGTTAATATATCCGCTACTGCTCCCATTTGTAATTGATGCCCATGGGTAATAAATAACCCTTGCACTCTTGCAATATTTTCTTTTAAATAATCAAAGTTAGGAATTATATAATCTACACCTAACATTTTGTCATCCGCATATTTTAATCCTGCATCAAATAAAAAGATATCTTTATCAACTTCAACAACATACATGTTTTTGCCGATATCATTTAATCCCCCTAATGCAAATATTTTTATTTTACTCATAAATCTCCTTTCTTTCCATTAAAAAAGCCTAATCAATTATAACACACTATAACCAATTAGGCAATGAAGTTTAACTACAATTTCCTTTAGTAATGGTTAAACTATTTTTCTTACCATTGGCACAGTAATTACCATCAGTTATATTTTGGACAGTTATGGTTCCATAACTATTATATAAAGTACCACCCGTAAACTTATCAATGTTCTTAGCTTCAAATAAATTATTTGTTTGAATATTACTTATAGTTAAACCACCTGGCCATTCTACAAAATCACTTGTACCCATATAGTTAGTAGCAGACGTTATCAAACCAATAACACTATTTTCAAAAGATTGTTTTTTAGAATTTTCTAGAGTTTTTATTGCTGATGGCACAATTATTAGTGCAACAACACCTAATAATATAATAACTGCTAATAATTCTACTAATGAGAAACCATTTCTTTTTTTATACATATGGCACTTCCTTATCATCTATAAATAGTATATCATTTTTTTCTTATAAAAAATATATGTAATAATTAAATTATAACTTTATTTTAAATATTTTATAATCATTATATATATATACTACATTTTAATTGTATTTTAGTAAAAATTTTAAATACGCAAAATGAAAAGTAAAGTTTACGACTGTTATTAAGAATATTTATTATGAAAAATTCAAATATAGTTAGTATGTTGTGGTATTATTGTAGCAATCTAGTATAGAAATATATCTAGCAATCTATTGAACTTAAAAAAGAGATTTTATTAAAATCTCAAAAGTTTAATCAATAAAATTAATTAGAAGTTAGTAAATAATTGCCATCAGTATCACGCTTTAAAGCAAACTCTTCTTCAACTAATTTGCTATCAGATGATTTAAAATATAATTTGACAGTATCTATGTCTTTAATATTATTTTCTTCATCCATAAAATTCCAATATACTGTTTGGTTGCAATTTGCTACATATGTATTGTTATTGCTTTCAACTAGATTAATATTGTTAAATAAAAAACCATCAGTAATTGTAATTGTAATTTTTTGATCATTATTACACATTATTTTAAATGGAAATCCTTTTAGTTGACTCATTGAAGAAGAATATTTTGTGACAGTAGTTTTAACATAAAAATAGTTATCAGATTTATTACGACAAAGATTAAAAATAACTATTCCAAAAATCAAAACACTTATAGCTCCTAATATAATAACAAATTTATTTTTACTTATTTTCATAAGACCTCCTAACTTGTAAAATATATAAAATTTTATTTTAATTCTATATCTGTTTTAATAAATCATATGTTTCAAAATTTTTATCTATCCAAATAGTTATTAATGAATCTTTTTCATAACTATCGTTAATTTTTGAAAAAGAATCTGTAAATTCTTTATCCATGTTATAATTAATCAAAATTGAAATCAACGCATCCTTAGCTAAATCTATTGAATCTGTACTATCATTTATTTCTTCTATAAGATATGGTATAACACCTAATCCTATTTTCGACATTTTTTCAATCTTAATATCATAAGTTAGTGTTTTATTATTTTTTATACTTTCATATGTTGCTGGAATTTCTTTTATGTATGTTGAGAAAGCTTCAGCAAATTCCTTCGCATTAGCCCAACCATAATTTAAATCTTCAATAGTATAATGGTTTTCTTCCATAACCTCAAGGTTTAATTGGCTTGAATTTGTCACATATGTGAAATTTTGTGACATTATATCTTCTATTGCCATAGCATATATATATTCAATTAATCCATTCTCAGGACTATTAATAATTTTATCATATAGAGGTTTTACTGCAACAACTCCTAAAGATACAAGTTTGTCATAATCCTCATTATTAGCTACTATTTCATAAGGACTAGAGGAATAACTTAGTATATTGCTACTTAATATCAAATCACTCATATCATTGTTTATTTCTTCTGATATGGTGTTTACGTTCTCCATTGTTTTTGCATATAAAGTTTTTCTATCAGCGAAAAACAATACAAAAGTTACAAAAAGAATAAATATAGCTATTAATAATATTTTTTTCATTTACTTTTATCCTCCTTACTTAGCATAATATGCCCTTGATGATCCATAAACACCTGTAGATATGTATGGATTTATACTAATTCCATGTGTAAATCTTTCAAGTTGACCCCATTTTGCTGAAACAGCTCCTGAATTAACTTTAGCAAAATGTACTATAGAACTAGTGCTTGAACCATAAGCTATTATTTTTTTTACAGTAGAGGTAGAAGAAACGGAATAGTATCCTTTGGATATGAGATAAGCATCAACCTGACTTTTAGTAGCTGCGCTTCCCCATAATGATGGCCACTCCCACGTCATACTTCCAGTAGCCCAACCCAGACAATTGTAAGATGGAGTATATGTAGCATCATATGTGTATATCCAAGAAATTGCGTCATAATATGAAGTTGGATTGTACAACGCTTTAACTCTATTATTAAAGGTAAAAGTGCATAAAATAGTAAAAAGAATTAAAGGGACAAAAGTTAATCTTGATATTATTTTCATTTTTCCTCCTATTATATCAATATAAATACTAACTTTCCTTTTATATTATTTCACGCATCATCTCACTCTCTCTAATAAAAAGAATTTTAAAAACTTACATAGATGAGCTACTACATTTCCTTTAAATTATTAACTTTATTTTATCACATAATTTTGCAGTATACAATATACTAAAACTGTTATCCATATGCAATATTATTGTGTTAAATGAGTCGATTTTTTAGTTGATGGCGAATCACAATAGCCGTATATGAAATTAGTTTGTCCTATCAAATTATGCAGGAAATATTCTGATAAATTAAAGAATATATTGAAAATGTAAGAAACATATAGAGAAAAATAAAATATATTGTTTATAATTGATTTCTATAACGTAGAAGGATTATCATCTTGCATAAGTAAATATTTGGATTCTTATTTTATTGATTTAACATTATCTATCATTCAAATACAACGTTAATTTTAACAATATAATGTTGCATTTTGAACGTGAAACATGTATAAGAGTTTTATATATAACAAAAACCATGAATATAATATCAAACAAAGTATGTTATTGCTTATGTGTGCAAACATAATACCCCGGGGTGACAATATCAATGCTCAATTTAAAGATTGTATCAAACACGATTATCACAAAAAACTTGACGAATTACAATTTAAATCAAATTTAAATTAATCTGTATAATATAGTAAAAAGATAAAATCAAAAAAGAGACAAATCTCTTTTACTTCGAAATATTATTTTATTCCAAAAACGCCTAGATCACTATCTATAGTATTTATGTTATAAAGAATTAAACAATCTGTAATAGCTTTATTTTCTAATATATACTTACTAATACTAGTTTTATAATATCTAGGATCAATAATATGTATTTTCTTATAATGATTTATTAAGAAAGGAATTATACTATTAGCAAAACTGTCTTTTATAACTATTAATTCTTTATCAGTATTAATATTATTGTTTGTTACTACTATTAATGGATGATTATTATCTAAGAAATAAGAATATTTATCTTTCATGTCTAAATAACTATCATCATATAGTGTATCTGTTTCTTTATCACTATAAACATAATCTACTGTGTAACTAGTATTAGGCAAAGAAAATGTGTATATTGAATCAGATTTTCTAGTATAGTCACTAGTTTTAGAATATAAAGTTCCATTAAAATCATTTGTTACTTCTTTGATATCAAAACTATTCAAACTATATGCTTTTAAATTATTGGCTCTTGCATACTCTACATAAGCATAATAAGCTCCATAGCTAGTCCAGTGATGATCTAGTCGATAGTACATTTGGTAATCAACATTATGTGTAAGAAGTGTATTATAAACGTTAATGGTATCAAAACGAATCTTATTATAAATATAATTTATACTATCTACTTCACTGTATGTAGGAGCATTATTTGGTAGCAAGTCATTATTAATACTTATACTAGTAGGAACTAACATTAGATTTGTATTAACATAATTAATAGTAGTATTAAATTTATTAAGAACATTTATTAAGCGATCATTGTTTTCAGGAGCATTATACTTTTCAAGTAAATAATCATTATCCGCTAAATATACCTCATTAATATCTTCTTTACCAAGTAACTTATCAGTACCTGTTTTTATACTCATAAAATTATCTCTAAATGGAAACTGATCAGTTAAATAATTTTCTAATTCAGTTATATACTTACCATTAAATAATTTTTTTAAAGTAAAATTCGGAAAATTTTGAAGTACCCTATTTTCATTTTCAGAAAATCCTTTTTTAGATTCGGCGAAAAAAATTACAGGCAAGCTAAAAATCATCAATATTAATATACATGCAACAATTTTATTATAACCTTTTTTCATAACTCACCTCAAAATCTAAAATATAAAAATGGATTATATGTATCATTTACTAAATAACTTATAGTTACTATAAATAATAATACATATGTAATAAGAACTATAACAAATAATGTTTTTGGAAATCTAATTTTCTTTAAATATTCTTTTATCTTAGAGTATATTGGCATTGAAAATAATGCACTAATTACTAATATAATAAAGTAATTTTCAAAGTAATATATAAAGTTACTATTTATGAAAGGTACATTACCAAAACCAAACATTATTTTAGCAAAACTTTGTAGTTTACTAATATCATCAAACGCAAATATTAACCATCCTATTAGGATTAATATTAGAGTATAAATATGTTTTAAACTATTGGGAAGTCTATCAATATATTTTTTCAAAATAAACTTTTCTAGTATTAAGACTATACCATAATATAATCCCCATAAAATAAAGTTTAAACTAGCACCATGCCATAAACCAGTAAGCATCCATACTATTAGGATATTTCTAATATTAATTATACGAGATACCTTAGAACCGCCTAATGGGATATATACATAATCTTTAAACCAAGTTGATAATGACATATGCCATCTACGCCAAAATTCTGTTATACTTTTAGAAATATATGGATGATCAAAGTTTTCAAGATAAGTAAATCCAATCATTTTACCCATACCAATTGCCATATCACTATAACCACTAAAATCAAAATAGATTTGGAAAGTAAAAGCTATTATTCCAAGCCATGCAGATAATACTGACATTTCTCCAGTAGTCATTGTGCTAATAATAGCAAATAAGTAACCGACATTATTAGCAATTAAAACCTTTTTAAATAAACCTCGCATAAATCTAAGCAAACCTTCACAAAATTTAGAGAATGTTATTTCTCTATGTTTAAGTTCCTTAGCTACATCTTCATATCTTACGATAGGGCCTGCTATAAGTTGAGGAAACATTGAAACATATGCCATATAATTAGAATAACTATGTTCAGCTCTTACTGTTCCCCTATAAACATCAATAACATAACTCATTGTCTGAAAAGTATAAAAACTTATTCCTATTGGAAGACCTAACCTAAGAAGTGGTATATCAACATTAAGAATAGAATTAATAATATCTATAAGAAAATCTGCATACTTAAAAAAACCAAGTAAACCTAGATTTATCATTATTGATAAGATTAAGAAAAATCTCTTCTTTTTTCTATCATTTTGATATTTCTCAATATTTTTCCCATTAATATAATCAACTAACGAAGAAAATATCATTAACAATATATATATTGGTTCTCCCCAAGCATAGAATATTAAACTAAATATTAAAAGTATAATATTTTTATATTTGTATGGTGATGCGTAATATAAGATTAAAAATAAAGGAAAAAAGAAGAACAAAAATGGAATGCTACTAAAAACCATTACAATCTCCTCCTAATTACTACCTTTTATTTTAGAAATTACACTATCAGCATCTTCATTTACAACATAGATAATATAATTACCGTATTTTTCAACTGTACCTTCATTAACTAGTTTTGTTTCATCAGGAAAATAACCATTATCCCAACTCTCAACATACTTGTCTACAAAATATGTAACTTCATCTTCAGCATCTTCATAAGAATTACCTACTTCAAATATAGCGTACATCTTACTTGTAGTACCTGCTTCACTCATGACTACTAAATAATCTTTAAATACACTTAAATCAATTCCATAATTGCCATTTAATGTGTCATCATCTATTTTTATAAAACCAGTATAATCATTTTCTAAATTAGCATATGCCTTATCTAAATCTATATTTTTTGAAGATCCACATCCTGCTAATAAAAATATTAGACTAATACTAATAACTCCCAAAAAAATCTTTTTCATATTGTCATTCTCCTATCTAGAAATATGATATCAAAAAAGGCGTATATTGTCAAAAAAAGAGTAACTAAATACTCATATTTTTTATTATTTATTTATGGGTTGTTTGCTTAACAAATTTTCATGATGCCACCCTATTAAAGTAATATAACATTTATATAGAAACTTCAATTTTTTTTAATAAAATAAGTTTCTTGATTCATATAAAAAGCATAAAAAACATTTTCTAGTTCTAAATGATTTTTCTCCATATTATTTATTAACCAAAAGGAATTCTTTTTAATTTGTTTTAATGATTCATACTTAATATCTCCTGAAATTATTAATGGTACTGGCATATTAGAATATATAGGTTGGATTCTCTTTATCTTTTTTACTTTATAGAAATAGTTATTAATAGCATATCTAGTTAAAATTAAAAAAGTAATAGTAAACGTTATGTCAAAAATATTAATTATTTCTAATAGAAAAAAACTGCCAACACTAATCATAAGTATAAGAAAAATCAGATTGTTATATAATCTCTTTTTATCCAATGTATCAAATATTATTACTAATGCAGCATATAACAAGCAAAGTTTTATACTTATAATCATAATATCACCATTAAATTATGTACATGGAATATAAATTTATACAAAGAAATATATTATATTAGGTGAGAATATGAACTATTTAAAAAAAATCGGCAAAAGTCTATTATATACTTTCAGTACAATATTAATTGGCATTTTAATAATAACAGTTTTTAACTACTTAAATGTATTTAGTATTAAACTTGTTAGCATATCAAAAATATTTATTCTTGTTCTAGCAATATTTGTAGGAAGCTTTTTACTAGGCATTAAATCTGATAAGAAAGGATATCTTGAAGGAATAAAATATGGAATTATAGTAAGTATGATTTTAGCAATATTAAATATGATTATATATCATAATTTTGAGCTTAAAGATTTGATTTTATATACCATTATTATTATATGTAGTTGTCTTGGTAGTATGGTAGGAATAACTAAGCATAAAGACGAATCTTTGACATAGAAAGATAATTCCTTTATAATAAGCAAAGTTATAAAGGAGGTGCATCCATGGAAAAGATATTTATTAATGACAATGAATTACAAGAATTAAATATAATTGGTGGCGGAAAAGAAGGTACTGTTTATGAGTACGATAAACATACAGCCATAAAAATATTTAATAGTGAAATTGATTTGGATAGTAAAATGAGAAAGATATCTCTTCTCCGTGATACACCTATCCAGTTTTTTGCGACTATTCCACAAAAAATAGTAACTACTCCTAGTAGAAGCGGTTATTCCATGGAATATAAAAAAGATTATAGTACCTTATCTGAATTAAAAGAACTAAAAAATAGAAGAAAGATTGAGATTTTAAAACAGGCTAAGGTTGTATTAGAAGTTCTTCATAAACAATACAGTATTGTTGTTGGAGATGTTCGATGTGAGAATATCTTGGTGAAGGATAATAATATAGTATTTTGTGATACGGATGATTTCAAAATTAATGACATAAATCCTGAATTATTAAATATTTATGGTAAATATTATGTAAGAAAATATGATAATTTCGATGAAGGTTTAGATATATTTTCATTTAATATTATGAGTTTGCTTTTCTTACTTAAAAGTTCAAAAGAAAATATTGTAGACTACATATTAAATACCGAAAGAATAGACAATGTAAACATTAGAAATATGTTTACTCGTGTTCTTAATGAGGAAATATTTACAAGAAAATATATTGTTGATGATTTACTTGTAGACAAAACAAAAAGAAAACTATTTTAGTTTTCCTTTTTATTATATTTATTTAAAAACTCTTCTTTATATTCAAGTAAATTATCATTTTCGATTGCTATTCTTAATTCTTCTGTTAATTTAATTAAAAATCTAATATTGTGAATTGATAACAATGTACCACCTAAGCCTTCTGTACATGTTATAAGATGTCTTATATATGCTTTTGTATAATGTTTGCAAGCATAGCAGTCACAATCTTCTTCTAAAGGAGAAAAATCTTCTTTATATTTTGCATTCTTGATATTTATTTTACCATTTCTAGTAAATGCATTGCCATGTCTTGCAATTCTAGTAGGTAAAACACAATCGAACATGTCTACTCCCCTAATAACACCTTCAATAATGTCGATTGGATCTCCAACTCCCATTAAATATCTTGGTTTATCAGTTGGTAAATATCTAATCCCATCTTCAATCATTTTATACATAGTTGGTTTATCTTCACCAACACTTGTACCACCAATACTATATCCATCAAAATCCATTTTAACTATTTCTTTGGCACTATATTCTCTAAGATCAGTATACTCTCCACCTTGAACTATTCCAAATAAAGATTGGCGAGGATTATTGAATACATCCTTTCCTCTTTTAGCCCATCTTAACGTTCTTTCAGTACTTGCTTTAGCATATTCATAATCAGCCGGATAAGGAATACATTCATCAAAACTCATAGCAATATCGCTATCTAATTTATTCTGAATCTGAATAGAAAGTTCGGGTGTTAAAAACAGTTTAGAACCATCTATATGACTTTTAAAAGATACGCCTTCTTCTTTTATGTCTTTTGGTTTTGCTAAAGAAAACACTTGAAATCCACCACTATCAGTAAGTATTGGCCCATCATAATTCATAAACTTATGAAGCCCGCCAGCATGTTCAACAACATCTTCTCCAGGTCTTAACCATAAATGATATGTATTTGCTAATATAACAGCCGATCCAGCTTCTTTTACTTGTTCAGGAGTTAATGTTTTAACTGTAGCAAGAGTTCCTACTGGCATAAACATAGGTGTATCAAACGTACCGTAATTAGTTGCTAGTTTTCCTCTTCTTGCATTTGTATTTTTTTCGCTATGTAATAATTCATATTTTATTTTCATAAGTTTTCCTCCTGTTTCACCATACCATTATATATGAAAAAAGACTATTTTTCAATAGTCTTTTCTTTTGAAGCTTTTGTGTGTATTTTATTAATAACACCATTAAAAACATTTTCTTTTACTTTATAAGAAAAATTTTCATTTTCCTTTTTCCCTAATACTGAATCTCCAAATGGTGAAGCAAGTGAAATTATATTTTTCCCATCTACTTTTTCACAATTTTCAGCAAGTACATAAGTTTCTGTTTCGTCTTCGCCAAAGAAATTAGTAGTTGCTGTAAATTCACTACCAATTTGAATAGTATCACTTGCTACTTCATCAATAACTATGCATGTTTCTAAAAGACGTTCTAAATCACGTATTCTATTAGCTACATCATTAATTTCGTAAGCTAATTCATGATCTGGCAAATCAGTAAAACCATCAATAGTATAGTTGCTGTTTTTTACATCATTTTTTTTCGATTCTTTTAAATTATTGTATGTAACAATTAATCTTTCTAAACTCTCTTTTAATTTTGTAACTTGTTCTGGTAATAACTTCATAATATCCCTCCGAGTACGTTTTATACTACTCAAATATCAATTCAAAGTCAATAGATTACAATATGAATATATATTAACGATTATATAACTGCAAGTTATTACAAAAAAATATATGGACTATTAATCCATATATTTTGTCATAGATTTCATCATTTGATTAACTTGCTTTTGACTTGGTGTTCTTCCCATTTGTGTCATCATTGCTTTAATCATTTGTTCATTAATTGGTGGGTTCTTCTTCATATATTTTTGCATATATCTTCTAGCTAAAAAGAATCCAATAACAGCACCTAATATTAGGCCACATAATACTTGTAATACATCTATCAAAAATGCTCCCATTTTATCAATTCCTCTCTAAATAGTATTTTACTAAATAATCCTTTGTTTTTCAAGTAAATATTATATTATTTGTCAATATCCTCACTTGTTAAAATCTTAACAGAGTCTATAAGACTTAGTATTTCTTTAAATTTCTTACCATCTTCAACTTTGTTAATATCAACATTTGATTTATCATCAATAACTGTCGTTATAATAACACATATATTTTTCAAACTTAGAAAACAGAATAGTTCAATTTTATCATTATCATTATAGTCTACTACTAAAAAGTTAGCTGTATAATCCTTAACCTCATAATCTATAGTTTTTAATACTTCGTAATCATCGCTGTCTCTTATATTACTAATTATTTTTGGTACTATATCACTTCTCAAATTAATATATTCAAAAGTAACAAAATTTTGACTACCATCTTTAAAAACTAAAACCGGAGTTGAATTAGATAACAAGCAATACTTATTTAAATCTGCTGGAACTTTATCCCAATTACTTGGATACTCAAAAGTAAAATCTAATTCAATATTTTCGTAGCTTTTTTTCAAATCTAATATATTAGCAATTTCAAAAACAAAGCGATCATAAAACATTGATGTTTCATCTTCAATATCATTTCTAAATAATGTATATTTCTCTCCCTCTATTTCAAATTGTAACATATTATTATTTTTATGATTAAGACTGCTTTCTTTATTAGCAGCATCTTTTATCTTATCTAGATTTTCTTCAATAAAAATAGCTATTTCATCAGTCTTATTAAAATCTTCATACTCTTCTCTCGACATACTTTTATTAATAATTATTTTTCCATTATTATTAGCAGTAAGTGTGAAAGAATAATCATTAACACCAAAATTAATACATAATAAACTATATTTTTTACTATTTGAATTATTGTTTTTATATGGTTGTTGTTTTACAACAGTTTCTTCTATTTTGTTTTCTTCTAGTTCTTTCTTTTTACCAAAATTAAATAATCCCATCTTAAGCCTCCTACTTTTGTATTTTACCATATTAATTATATCATATTATTAGTACAAAGTTATATTAAAAAAGAGATTAATTAAATAATCTCTTTACTCTATCTTTGATTTGCTCATATGAGAAATTGCAATACTCATCTACTTCGCCTTTTGTTCCGCTTACACCAAACATATCAATAGTAACTAGATATTTCTCATTATAAACATATTTGTGCCAGCCAAATGATGATCCAGCTTCAATAACTATGGTTTTATATCCAAGCGGAATCAAAGCCTGTTTATATTTATCAGATTGTTTCTCATACACTTCCATACAAGGCATGCTTATTACTCTTAGATCAATTTTTGATTCTTTATATAATTGATCTGCTAAAAGAAGCGCTGTATGTACTTCACTACCTGTAGCTATTATAATACCATGCATTTTTTCTTGCTCTTTGCGTACAGGATACGCTCCATATTTTACATATTCACTATTTGTAGTTGGTAGAATTTTCATATCTTGCCTTGAAAGTGCAATAACGTTGGGATTTTGGCTATTTAACATCAAGTTCCAACAACCAACTATTTCATTAGCATCAGCAGGTCTATAAACATTTAAGTTCGGTATACTCCTAAGCATAGCAAGTTGTTCGATTGGTTGATGTGTTGGCCCATCTTGACCAATGCTTATTGAATCATGTGTAAATATGTAATTTACAGGTATATTCATAAGAGCAGCAAGTCTAATTGCCGGCTTCATATAGTCTGAAAATGTTAAAAATGTTGAACCAAAAACTTTAAAATTAGACAAACTAAGACCATTTAAAATAGCCCCCATAGAATGTTCTCTTACACCAAACCAAATATTTTTGCCTAAATAATGATCATCTTTTATATCATCACCATTTTTAATATAAGTTTTTGTAGAACTTGCTAAATCAGCACTACCACCTATAAAATTTGGAACTATCTTGGCAATTTCTTGCATTATTTCTCCATTTAGTTCTCTAGTGCTTTTTTTAGTTTCACGATCAAAAGTCCATGTAGAATTTAATAAATCATACTCTTTACCACGAAGTATTACTTCAAGACAGTTATCTTCTCTTATATCCAAGTTGTTTTTATATTCATTATATGCTCTACCCCATATTTCATATTTTCTTTGACTACGTGTAGTAATTTGATTTCTAAAATTACGAACAGCCTCACTATCAATATAAAATGGTGTTTCCGGCATACCTAAAGTTCTCTTTAACAATTTAATGTCATCTTTTAATAAGCATTTACCATGTACTTCATTAGTACCTGCCATCATAGAACCGTTGCCTATAATAGTTTTTACTTCAATTAATGAAGGTTTTCCCGATTTTTTAGCAGTAATAATTGCCTTATCAATTTCTTCAACATTAGTTCCATTTAAAACTTTAGTTGTAAACCAGCCCATCGCCTTAAAACGATCCTGAACGTTTTCGGTGAATGTATTAGATGTATCACCATCTAAACTAATATTATTTGAATCATATAAAACAATAAGATTGTCTAGATTTAATGTCCCAGCTAATGAAGCTGCTTCATAACTAATTCCTTCCATTAAATCTCCATCACCACATAAAACATATACATTATAATTAATTAATGCTTTATCAGCTAACATTGAACTAGTACTTGGGATGATAAACTTGTTTTCTAATATTTTTTCTCCTATTGCCATACCTACAGCACTAGCAAATCCTTGACCAAGTGGACCAGTAGACATATCCACACCTGGTGTTACGCCTATCTCCGGATGTCCAGGCGTTTTAAATCCTACTCTTCTAAAATGTTTTAAATCATCTTCTGAAATGTCAAAACCTGCCATAAACAATGTTGCATATAATAATGCTGACCCATGCCCAGCTGACATAACAAATCTATCTCTAGAAATCCATTTATCATCGTTACTATTTATGTTCATATGCCTAGCATATAAAGTGTATATTATTGGTGCAGCACCAAGAACAATTCCAGGATGTCCTGATCCAGCTGCATCAATCATGTCAATACCTAATGTTTTTAAATTTGCAATTGTTTTATTATCCATATTTGCACCCCTCTATTATAATTATATTATATCAAAACTAAATAATTTAATAAAGAGATATTATAAACTTACTACATATTAATTGATGTAGTATCATTTATAGAATTACTAACATCCATATTTTTTGTCATTAAACCTCCTACAAAAAATAATAAAACTAGGAAAACTACTGTACCTACCATTAATTTGTTTTCAATAACTTTTTCCATTTTATTTCCTCCTTTACTGTATTAAGTTTATCACGAACACTTGTTCGTGTCAATATCAAAAACAAACAAATGTTTGACATTAAATGTAAAGTGTGTTAAGATGTATATGTAATGTAAAAAGGAGGTTAAAGATGGATAGTTTAACTAAAAGACAAGATGAAATACTTACATATGTTAAGGAATATATAGTGTCCCATGGATATCCGCCTACAGTTAGAGAAATTGGAAAAGACTTAGGAGTTTCATCCCCTGCCACTATTCATACACATTTAAATAAATTAGTTGAAAAAGGTTTTATAAAAAAAGATGGTGCTAAAAATAGAGCCATTGAATTATTAGTTGAAAATGAGTTTAATAAAAAAGATGAGGATGTTATTGAAGTACCATTACTTGGTAAAATAACAGCAGGTTCACCTATTGAGGCAATAGAAATGCCTGATGAATATTTTTCTTTACCAGCTTATTTAGTACCTAATAATAAAGATGTGTTTACTTTAAGAGTAAGCGGCACTAGTATGATTAATGCTGGAATATTAGATGATGACATAGTTATTGTTCAAAGACAAAATGTTGCAAGAAATGGTGAAATTATAGTTGCCATGACTGATGAAAATGAAGTAACTTTAAAGACTTATTATAAAGAAGATGGTTATTTTAGATTGCAACCTGAAAATGATACTATGGATCCTATTATTCTTGACAATGTTACAATACTTGGTAAAGCTATAGGATTATATAGAAAATTTTAACTTAAAAGAACTAGAAATTATTTCTAGTTCTTTTTATATACAAATATTAATTTATTAATTATTATCTTGGTATAAATATAGATTTATTAATAGTTATAACCGGGCGTACACCACCATCAACTGTAATATTTACATCATCTAAATCTAATATCCCATAACTCTGCATTAACCAAACGCCATAAGTAGTTCCAACACCTGCAGTTGATGTCCAGTAACCTTTATTACTTGCATCGGCTATATTACATCCATAACTTGTACACCCATTTGTATAATCAAATAGCCAGTCATAGTTACTAGCTCCTTGAGTATTTACCGTTTGGGTATGAGTTTTACTATCTAAATAAAACCAACTTGAAGATATAGCTGTCGATTCAACAAAGCTACTATTTCCTGTAATTGTAGCAATTTCAGCAGCCGTTATCAGCCTAGCCTTATATGTACTATAATCTATTGTATATGTTGCCGTTCCATTATTTACACTATAACTGTCTGTTCTTGTTGATATACCTGCCCAGCTAGAAGTATCAGACTTTAATTGTGTTAATACTTCATTTGGACCACTTACATTACTTGCAGTAGAATTCCATGCTACTACAGCTGTTGTATTATGGTCTAATATCAAATTTATTGTACTGCTTGATGCTCCACCATCATTAAATGCATACCATTTCATACATCCTGTTTTAGTTCCAGTTGTACTTACAGCATCTTCTGGAGCACACGCACTTCCAGTTACCGGATTAAAATATAGTGCAGTTCCATTTGAATATACAGCATATGTTGGTTCTTCTACTGGATCTCCTACACAAGATACAGTATATTCAATTGTTTTATCTTCTTGTTTTGTTGCTACTACAAAAGTATTAGCTAAACTGCAATCGCTTGGATTATTAATGTTTTTATCTAAATACCCTTTTGAAATCAAAGTAGCTGTTGTTATTTGAACGCTTCCACCAGCATTATCTAACTGAGAAAAATCACTTAGATTTGTTTCTATATATATTTGAGCTGCTCTTTTTAAATTTGTCTCAAATACTTCTATTTCTTTAATTTGACTATTTTTTATTGTCTTAGTCATACTTGCAAAAGACATTATAGCTATAACCGATATTATAACAATAACTGCGATTAATTCTACTAATGTAAAACCTTTATTTAGAGATTTCTTATCTTGATTCTTCTTTTTCAATTTACTCACCCTATCATCTATAAATAGTATACATTTTTTTTAACACTTTAGCAAATAAAAAGATTAAGTTATGAACTTAATCTTTAAATTTAAAATCATCTAAGAAATCATCAATAGTTAGTATCTTTTCATCTATACTATTTAGATCAACAGATTTTTCATGTATTTCTTCAGGTTCTGATACAGCTTCTATTATATTCTCTGGTTGACTGTTTTCTTTAACTACTTCTCTTTTTAAGAAAACATCATCTATATTAGCTTTGGTTAAAACTGTACCAGTTGAATATCTATCAGTTATAGGAAGTTCAGTTAATTTAATTTCTTTAAAATCCATTCCTAATTTTAATTGGACTAAGTTTTTAGAAGGAAGAATAAAGGTTTTAATTATACTATATGGGTTAGTTTTAACATCCCTAACCATAAGTACACCTTTTCTTGCTCTTGACATTACCTCAAATTCAGATATTTTAATTCTTTTTCCGGTACCTTTATCAGTTATGACTGATAAATATTCCATGCCACTAAATACATGGGCACATCTAACTTCATCATTCTTAAGAGTAATTGCTTTTACACCAGCCGCTCTTAACCCTATTGGAGATACTTCTTCAGTATTATATCTTAATCCATAACCTTTTTTAGTAGTTATAAATATTTCATTACCTGTGTTTGATGTAACAGTAACTACTTCATCATTATCTTTTATTTTCATACAAGTAATTGGTTTAGAATATCTTTGTACTTTAAATTCAGATAATTTTGTCCTTTTTACCATACCATTTTTGGTAAAGATTGTAACATACTCATCTTTTTCAAAATCAAATACTGGTATACTTCCAGCTATAACTTCTTCAGCATCTATTTTAATGACATTACTTATATGTTTTCCAAGTTCTTTCCATTTTAATTCTGGAATTTCATATACTGGAATATATAAATAATTACCTAAATTAGTAAACATTAAAAGTGTATTTAAAGTATTCATTTGATATAATCCTATAACATAATCGCCATCTTTTGTAAGAGTATCTTCTTCCGGATTATAACTACGAAGTGAAACACGTTTAACATAACCTTCATTAGTTACTACAACCATACAATCTTCTTTTGGAATCATTTCTGTTGTATCAATCTTAATTTCAGTTATTTCATCTTTTATTTCTGTTTTTCTTGGAGTAGCATATTCTTTTTTAACTTTACGAAGTTCTTCTTTCATAACTTCTTTTAATTTTTCTTCATCAGCAAGTATTGCTTTTAAACCTGCGATAACAAGTTTTAATTGTTCAAATTCTTCTTGTAATGCTACTATATCCATATTAGTTAATCTATATAATTGTAATACTAATATAGCTTCTGCTTGTTTTTCGGTAAAACCATATTTATTTACTAAATTAATTTTAGCATCAGCTTTATCTTTACTTGATCTAATTGTTTTTATAACATCATCTAGTATAGATAATGCCTTTATTAAACCTTCAACAATATGCATTCTAGTTTCTGCAAAATTTAAATCAAATTCAGTTCTTCTAGTAACTACTTCTTTTTGATGTGCTATAAATGCATCTAGTATAGGAAGAATTCCTAAAGTCATTGGTCTACGATTAACAATTGCTACCATATTATAATTATAAGCTATTTGTAAATCACTATTCTTAAGTAAATAATTAAGAACTAATTCTTTTGAAGCTCCAGCCTTTAAATCAATAGCAATTCTTAAACCTTCTCTATCTGATTCATCCCTAACTTCTAAAATACCATCTATTTTTTTATCAATTCTAATATCATCTATTCTCTTGACCATAACTGCTTTATTAACTTCAAAAGGGATTTCTGTAATAATAATTTGTTCTTTTCCTTTTTCTTTAACAAAGTCGATTTTTGATCTAATGATAACTTTACCACGACCAGTAGTAAAAGCTTCTCTTATTCCTTGTTTTCCTTCAACTATACCACCAGTTGGGAAATCAGGGCCTTTTACTATGTCTAAAATTGTATCTAAATAGCAATTTGGGCTATCAATTCTTTTTATTGTTGCATCTATTACTTCACCTAAGTTATGAGTTGGTATATTAGTTGCATAACCAGCACTAATACCACTTGCTCCGTTTACTAAAAGGTTAGGAAATTTAGCAGGAAGAACTGTTGGCTCTAACTCTGTATCATCAAAGTTAGGTGCCCAAGATACTGTATTTTTATCTATATCTTTTAATAATTCATTGCTTATTTTTGATAGTCTTGCTTCAGTATAACGCATCGCAGCAGCACTATCGCCATCCATTGAACCATTATTACCTTGCATGTCTATATAAGGTGTATTTTGTTTCCACCACTGGCTCATACGAACCATAGCGTCATATATACTTGAATCACCATGTGGGTGATAATTACCCATAATACTCCCTACTGTTTTAGCACTTTTACGATATGCTTTGTCATAAGTATTATGTTCATGATACATACCATATAGAATTCTTCTTTGAACAGGTTTTAATCCGTCACGTACATCTGGTATAGCACGATCTTGAATAATAGATTTAGCGTATCTACCAAATCTGTCACCCATTATTTCTTCTAAAGCATAATCATGTATTCTTGTTACTACATCTTGCATCTCATCACCTACTATTATTTTCTTATTAAATTCTTTACTTTTTCTTGCAAATAGTTATCTGCTTCTTCTTTGCCTATGCTTTCTTCTTTAAAATCAATAGCTTTACCAAACTCAATGGTTGGTTTACTTCGAAATTTATAATCTCCAGAAATACCAAAAGGTACTACTTTAGAATTACTTATCATAGATATGGAAGCAACACCTTTTTTAAAAGGAAGCATCCCTTCTTTAGTATTTCTTGTTCCTTCCGGAAATATAACTACTATATTATTATCTTTTAGTAATCTAATAGCTTTTTTTACTGCTGTTAAATCTAAACTTTGGCGATCTATTGGAAAAGCACCAACTTTTTCAAAAAGCCATTTTGAAATTGGATTTTCAAAAAATTCTTTTTTTGCCATAAATCTAGGATTATATTTTCTTAAAGCATATGCTACAAGTAAAATATCTAAACCAGATTTATGGTTTCCTACTAATAAATATCCAGTGTCTAGCAAATTTTCTTTTCCTACTATTTTAGGATTATAAAATTTATCTAAATAAAAATCTGTAAGCAGTCTACATCCTTTATAAAACTTGATTGAATATCTATCTTTTTTCATATTATTTATCTTCTATTTTATAGTTGTCTTCTAGTGAGAAAACAACGTTCTCCTCTATCCATTCTTTACGTGGCTCAACTTTGTCACCCATAAGAACACTAACTCTTTTTTCAGCTAAAGCACCATCGTTTATATTAACTCTAATTAAACTTCTAGTTTCAGGATTCATTGTTGTTTCCCATAATTGACTAGCGTTCATTTCACCAAGCCCTTTATATCTTGAAATAGTTGGTTTTCCTGCGTTTTTAGCTTTTATTTCATCAAGTTCTCTATCTTCCCAAGCATAAAAATGTTTTTTACCATAATCTACTTTATAAAGTGGTGGTAACGCTATAAATAACTTGCCATTTTCAATTAATGGTTTCATATATCTATAAAAGAAAGTAATTAATAATATTTGAATATGTGCTCCATCATCATCGGCATCGGTCATGATAATAACTTTATCATAATTAGAATCTTCAACTGTAAAGTCTGAACCTACTCCTGCTCCAATAGCATGTATCATTGTATTAATTTCTTCATTCTTAAATATTTCTTCCATACGTACTTTTTCAGTATTTAATACCTTACCACGAAGAGGAAGAATAGCTTGAAATTTTCTATCTCGTCCGCCTTTAGCAGAACCACCAGCTGAGTCTCCTTCGACTAGATATAATTCATTTTTCTTAGGATTTTTACTTTGAGCTGGAGCAAGTTTTCCAGATAAGGCTCTTTCTTTTTTGTTTTTATCTTTACCTTGTCTAGCTTCATCTCTAGCTTTTCTAGCTGCTTCTCTAACCATTTTACTTTTAACCATTTTTTCAATAATACTTGTTGCAATGGCTTTATTTTCTTCTAAGTAAAATTGTAATTTTTCTGATACTACACTCTCAACAACATTTCTAGCAATAGGAGTACCTAATTTACCTTTTGTTTGCCCTTCAAATTGTAGTAAACTTTCTGGTATTTGTAGAGAAAGAATAGCTGTTATACCTTCTCTAGTATCAGGTCCTTCTAGATTCTTATCTTTGGCTTTTAAATAGCCATTTGCCCTCGCATAATCATTAAATACACGTGTTAAAGCTGTTTTAAAACCTACTTCATGTGAACCACCATCATTTGTCTTAACATTATTAACAAATGATACGACATTTTCAGAATAGCCATCAGTATACTGGAAAGCCACTTCAACATTTATGTCATTTTTAGATCCATTAAAAGATACCACTTTATGTAACTCTTTTTTATCATCATTTAAATACTCTACAAAAGCACATAATCCATTTTCATAATGGAATGTTTCACTTCTAGATTCTATTTCATCAACTACCTCAATAGTTAAGTCTTTAAGTAAAAAAGCACTTTCCTGCATTCTTTCGATAATTGTTGAATAAGAGAAATTTGATACTTGAAATATTTCAGGATCTGGTTTAAATGTTACTGTTGTTCCTGTTTTACTAGTCTTTTCTAGTTTTTGAAGTGGTACTGCTACATGACCACCTTTTTCAAAGCGAATGTAATACTCAAAACCATCTCTTTTAATGTTTACTTCCATCCATTCACTTAAAGCATTAACAACTGAACCACCTACGCCATGAAGTCCGCCTGAAACTTTGTATCCTCCTGTTTCAAATTTACCACCTGCATGAAGTACTGTATATATTACTTCTGGAGTACTTTTTCCAGAAGAATGCATACCCACTGGAACTCCACGTCCTTCATCAGTTACTGATAAAGAACCGTTTTTATGTAATGTTATTTTTATTTTTTTACCAAAACCATTAATAACTTCATCTATAGAGTTATCAACAATTTCCCATACTAAGTGATGTAATCCTCTTTTATCTGTAGACCCAATATACATACCTGGTCTTTTTCTAACTGCATCTAATCCTTCAAGGATTTTAATTGAGCTCTCGTCATATTTTGCCATCTCTATCACCCATATCATTATAACATAAAAAGTACAAATAAACAAAAGAAAATCCTTAATAAATAAGGATTTTAGTTAAATTTTTCTAACTGAAATTACTTTTTTTATAATAAAAATTACAGCAAAAGTTAAAACAATTACTAAACTAATAACAAAAAGTAAATTTCCTGTTTTTGTTGATAATGAATTTTCATCATCAATTTTATATATATTATTAGATACATCATATGCAATATCAATACTAGTTATTTTTTTATTTTCTAAATTAAATATTATACGCATACCTGTATCATCATATAAAGAATTATAATAAGAAACAATAGCATTATTATATGTTGCTGTCCCTCTATAAGAATATAAATACTTTGAATTAATTGCTGTATCATCATATAAAATTGGAATTATATCTTTTGGTATATTAAGTATACGACCATTATAATAAATAGTTGTTGCATAATATATATATTCATCCGGACTATCTCCTGAGTCATCGTTTTTTTCAAATATAATATCAGAATACTTTATATAATAAATACCATTTTCTTCATAAACACCATTACTATCTTCATGGTTTTCAGAATCTAAATCAGAATAAGCACCTAATGAATTTAAATTGATAATTTTATTATTAGCTTCTTCTTTAGTTATAAAGTTATCAATTAATTTAATTTCGTTCTTGCTTAATCCTTTTGTTTCATAGGTTCTGTTTTTTAATAATGATAAGACAACATTGTCCATTTTTTCAGCTGAACTTAAATTATTAGAGCATCCACATAACATAAGTGAAATACCAAGTAGTAAAATAAATAATATTCTTTTTTTCATATTAACAGCTCCCTGACACGCGTCTAATTGTAAGTGATTCGCCTGCTCTTAAGGCTAATACGCTAGTGTCCTTTTTTACTTGACATCCAGTGGCTGTTTTACCACGACAATCTGGGCCACCAGAAGCATGAACTCTCCATCTTGTTCCCGTTGTATCTTTTCCTAAATATATTGCCACATGTCTTGTACCATATATTAAAAGATCACCTGGTTTAGCTGCTTCAATACTGCTTATGCTACATCCCAAACTTCTATAACTAGAAGCTGTACTTCTAGTCATACTGTAACCTATATCTGTTAATACTCTATATACAAAACCTGAACAGTCTACACCACCTGACCAACTTTCACCACCCCAAACATAAACTGTTCCTAAATGTTTTAAAGCAGTTGTTGTTATAGCATTAGACTCTACAAAAGTAACACTACCTGATGTTGTAGGACCATCATTATCATAATCGCCTGAATTTTTTGGAGGTATAGTACGTTCAGTACTACCATATTGTGTCTTAGCATTTTTTTCTTTTATAGCTTCAAAAACTATTTTTAATCTCTCTTTAAGAGTTGCCTTGATTTGTTCATCTTTTATCTTATTAGTTAATAAAGATGCTTTTTCATAATCAAGTCTCTTCTGTGATGTTTCCGCTAAACTAACTGCTTCATATGCATTTGATGTATAAGCATCTTGAACAAATTCATCTGTTGCATTTTCAAAACATGAAGCATACTCAAATGTATTATCAGCAACATTCATTACCAAATCAATAATTACTGGGACAAAAAAGACAATTATTGCAGCAAATAATCTTTGGGGAATCATGTGCAACTTTTTATATATTTCGTCTTGTTTATTAGAAATAACTGCTTTAATAATATCAATACTTGCAAAAACTATTAATCCTATTGGGGCAATTATTTGCAATAAATCTAATATTTTTCTTACTATTACCATTACTGATAGTAAATCAGCATTACTACATACTGTTAGTATCATAAAATCACAACCTTGCTTTTATTATATCATATAAAAAATGGGAATTTAAGAAGTTCTAATTAAAAATTACTCTATATAACTATTTACATCAGTAATATCAGTATTAATATTTGTAATAGTTTTATTTTTTACAGTAAGTGTAACTTTCATACCTGTTCCATCATAAGTAGACCTATATACGAATTCATATCCATCTTCTGTTTTACTGCCATCTAAATAAATATAATTATATCTTAAATTAGATTTTGTTGTCGCATAGTCTGGATAAAAAGATGATGCATATAGAATAGTATAATAATTGTTACATATAACTTTTTTAGATAATTCTTTTTCATCATTACCCTCTTCAATATATGCATCAATTTTAGTTAAAGCTAAATCATCATACTTTATATAACAAGTATTATTTTTAATCCAAACACCTTCAGTATTATCTTCATCAGTGTAAAACTCGTCTGTTTTAACTAAATAGTCATTGATATTTACTACCTGATTTACATGAGTTAACTGTGATAAATATGCTTCTATAGCTGGTATATCATTATTAGAATATTTATTTTGTTCATATTTATCTGTATTATAAAATGATAAGACAGTATCCGATACATTTTTATAATATTTAAAATTCTTCATAGTACATCCCGTTAATAAAAACATCGTTACTAAGCCTAGTATTATTATCTTTTTCATTTTATCCACCTGCCTGAATTTTATAATTTTTTGAACCAACAGGTATTGTATATAGCGATTCAATTTTTGAAGTAGGTAGTCCTGCACTATCATCAGCATTATAAAACGTCATATGAAGATGTGGTGCCCAAGCAACATACGATGATGTTCCAGCTGCTGTTCCAACAAAACCTATTAGTTCACCTTTTTTAATTGTTCTATTACAAGCCGATATAGAATTACATCTATATACAATTCCACTAAAATGCGTCATAAAAATACGGTCAACTTTTAAACCTTGAACTGTTACAGGTTTACTTAATTTTATTTTAACAGAATATGATGTTTCATCGCCACCCATATTACTAGTATGTCCCCATGTAGAATACATTAATGTGCCCTCTACTGGTGAATATACAGGTGTGCCAAAATAAGCACCAAAATCAATTCCACCATCTGGCAAACTATGCGTATAACTACCCGTATAAACACCATTAACTGGAGTTACAGGAAATATAAATGTTCCAGCATATGTACTGTAACCAGATATCTGCGTTGGAATAGATGCATAATTTTTTGGCCATGAACCAAGAGGTAAACCAGTTTTTGGATCTTTTGGATATACAAAATTGCTGGATTTTACTAAACTTGGCCAGCAATTAATAGCAGCTGAAGGATCAGGTTCAGAAGTTATTGTTACACCCTTTTTGCAGGCGCCATTACCGTTTGAAGAATAACTACCTACAACATTCAAATTACCTGCACCACTAACTGATGATGATGAAGGAGTATTGCTAACAATAGTTTTACTTTCTTCTTTGTCTTTAATTGTTTTTAATACAATTTCTAATCTAGATTTATAATTTTCTTTAGCAACACTGTCTTCTAATTTAAATACAATTAATGAAGCATTGTCATAATCAATTTTATTTAATGATGTTTCTGCTTTAGCAACAGCATTATCTGCCCTATTAAAATATGCAGCTTTAATTGTTTCTTTTGTAGCATTTGTAAAACAAGAATTGTATTCAAATGTACTATCGGCAACATTCATAACTAAACCAATAAAACTGGGAACAAGAAAAATCATGACTGCCGCAAAAATCCTTTTAGGAATTGCTTTCTTTTTTTTAATTATGCCTTCTTGGTCAGTTGCCATGACTGCCCTAAGAAGATCTATACTAGAAAATATGATCAAGCCAATTGGAACTAATATCGTTAATAATTTTATTATCTGATTCACAAGTAACATTACAGATAATAAATCAGGATTAGAACATACTGATAAAACCATAATACACCCACTATCTTATAAGGCTATTATAACATATATATTTTCAAGAAAAAAGACCTTAAAAAGGTCTTTATCTATCATCATCTTGAAGTTCTACTAATACTTCACGAGGTTTTGAACCATTTTGTGGCCCAACTATGCCTCTTTCTTCTAATTTATCAATTAAATTAGCAGCTCTATTATAGCCTATTCTAAATCTTCTTTGAACAAGAGAAGTACTAGCTTTTTTGCTTGTTACAACAAATTCAACTACTTGATCATATAGTGGATCTTCACCAGCATCATAATCTTGACCTTCAGATTTACCACCATCAACCATAGTTGTAGCTCCCATTTCTTCTTCATCCATTGTAAGAGTTTCATCATAACGAGCTTTTTGTTGTTTAATTGTATAATCTACAACACTCTTTATTTCATCATCTGAAATAAAAGTTCCTTGAATACGAATTGGAGTATTTTCTCCTTGTGGAAGAAATAACATATCCCCTTTACCAAGAAGTTTTTCTGCACCAATTGAATCAAGTATTGTTCTTGAATCAATACCACTTGATACTGCAAACGCAATACGTGATGGAATATTTGCTTTAACTACACCAGTTATAACATCTGTTGATGGTCTTTGAGTAGCTACAATTAAATGTATACCAGCTGCACGAGCCATTTGTGTAATACGCATAATTGAATCTTGAACATCCTTAGCAGCTACTAACATAAGATCTGCAAGTTCATCAATAATAATAACGATATATGGCAATCTATTTAATTTTTCGCCATCTGATAATTTTTCATTCTTTTTATCAATATAAGTATTATAACCTGCTATATTCTTAGTACCACTATCTTCAAATAAATCATATCTTCGTTCCATTTCAGCAACCATCTTTTTTAAAGCGATGTTTGCTTTCTTTGGATCTGTTACTACTGGAGCAATTAAATGTGGCACACCGTTGTATACTGAAAGTTCGACTTTTTTAGGATCAACTAAAATAAGTTTAACTTCGTCTGGTCTAGTACGCATAAGAATAGACACAATCATACTATTAATACAAACTGATTTACCACTACCTGTAGCACCTGCTACTAATAAATGTGGAGTCTTATTTATTTCACAGTATTGAGGATTTCCCATTATATCTCTACCTAATGTTACTGCAAGCTTACTTTCAGCCATAGAACTTGGCATTCTTTCTAAAACTTCACGTACACTTACCATGGCATTTTTCTTATTAGGAAGTTCTATACCAACTGTTCCTTTACCTGGAATTGGGGCCTGAATACGAACATCTTTAGCGGCTAGTGCTAAAGCAAGTTCTCTATTGATAGCTGTTATCCTGCTAAGTTTTGTCCCTGTTTTAACTTCAAGTTCATATTGTGTTACTGATGGACCGACATGTGCTGATACAACCTTACTTTCAATATCAAAATCTTTTAAAACTGTTTCAATTAAAGGAACATTTGTCTTAATCGAATCTTCGTTTTCTTTATTATTATTTTTAGATGGTTTAGTTAATAATGTTATTGGAGGATAATAATATACTTTATTAGTATCTTCAATAACTTCTTCTTTGACCTCACCAGTTTCTGGATCTATTACTGGAACTGGTACTGGGGCTTTATCATCTTTTTTACCACCAAAACGTGTTAATTCTTCCATACTTGATACAACAACTTTATCATCAGCTTCATATTCATCTTCAGCTTTTGATATAGCTACTTTATCTTTTTCTTTAGATTTAGATGTTACACTTCCAGCTTTGTTTTTCATCCATTTAATTACATCATATATAGATAAGCCTGTAAACATAATTGTACCAACTGATATAAGTACCCAGCTTACTACCATAGTTCCTTCTTTGTCAAATAGTAAAATAAATAAGGCACTGAATGCTGCTCCAATTATTCCACCACCGTACAATTTAATATCAGGATTTTTTATAAATGCCCAAGAATTTTCAAATGTCTTTTCAATTATTTCGAATCCTTTAAACTGAGAATAATCTAAATGACTAAGTACTAATATTGCCAATATTAATATATATAATCCAATTAAATTAGAATTAAAAAAGTTAGGTTTTTCTCTTTTTATCATCATGTATATACCAACTGCCGCTAATATAACAAATAAAACAGAATACCACTCACCTACTAAAAAAGCCGCAAATCCCTTAAAAAAAGTCCCTACTATACCAAATTCACATAACCCTATAAGTGAAATTAATATTAATAAAAGTCCTTTTAGTTCTACCCCATAAGAACTACTCTTTTTTTCTTCTTTCCTTTTCTTCTTTTTTGCCATACCTTCAACCTACTTTCACTATATTAATTATATCATGTTTAAATTTTTTATCAAATAAAAAAACGCTTTATCAGCATTTTATATTAGTTTAATTACATGTTTCTTCTAAAGATTGTCTTTGGATATTAAAATTGTTCTTTATATCATCCTCAGAAATTTCTGTTAGTGATCTATAACCATCACTAACATTATGGACAACGATAGTATCATCAACAAGTTCCCAACTACCTGTAAAAGAAATACCAATTTTTTCAATATCTTTTAAACAGCCACTTGTTTCACCTTGTTCAATAACATTTATTGTTCTAACAACAGACATAACATTTCTAACATTATCTCTAAATAATTCATCTTTATTTTCTTTAGTTATTTCATTGTATATAGGATAACCAATACCTGCAATTATAGCCATTACTATTATAGAAGCTAGTAATTCTATTAATGTGAATCCTTTATTATTTTTCATATTATCACCTACTGTTTAAATTATATAATATATATTTTTTATAGTCAATTAAATAAAAAGATAGTATGTAAACTATCTATTTTATATTATTAACTACTGCTTTGAATTCGTCACCACGATCTTCAAAACGTTTATATTGGTCCCATGAAGCACATGCTGGTGATAAAAGAATAATATCTTTTTCTTTAGAAACACGCCATGCTTCATTAGTAGACTCTATTAATGTATTTTTAACAATACATTCTATATTGTGTTTATCACACCATAATTTAATTCTGTCTTTTGTTTCACCATAACATACAATTAATTTAACATTCTTCATATGACCTCTTAAATCATCAAATAAGTGGCCTCTATCAAGACCTCCCATGATTAATATAGTTGGTCTTTTGAAAGAATCTAAAGCAATTATTGTTGAATCAACATTAGTAGATTTACTATCATTATAAAAATCACGTTCTTTATAGGTTCTAACAAATTCAATTCGATGTTCAACACCACCAAATGTAGTAAGAATAGAATTTATTATTTCGTTAGAGATATTAAATTTTTTAGCTACTATGATTGCACACATTACATTTTCATAATTATGTAAACCTTGTAGTTTAATATCATTAGTATTAATAATTTTCTCATGATTATATACTATATAATCACCATCTATACAGCATTCACATTTAATACCTGCTGAAAAATAGATTTTAGAACTAATTATATCTTTAGTAAGTTCAAGACTCTCATTAGATCCTTTATTTATTATAGCTATATCTTTATTTGTATGATTATTAAATATCTTTTTCTTAACTATTTTATATGCATCATAACTACCATGAAAATCTAAATGATTCTGATATAAATTAGTAAGAATACTTATATCTGTTTTAAAATCATACATATCAATAAGCTGATGATCAGATATTTCAATTACTAAAGTATCACCAATTTTAACTTTATCTACTAGCGAAGATAAAGGGAACCCAATATTACCTCCTAAATGGACAGGAATACCGCCTTTTTTAAGTATTTCATGAATTAATGTAGTTGTAGTTGTTTTACCATTTGAACCCGTAATACCCACTATTTTAACCTTAGGTAGGAATGTATATGCAACTTCTAATTCATTAACTACTTTTATATTAAGCTTCTTTGCTTTCACAACACAAGGATGCGTCTTAATAATACCAGGATTTTTAATAAGTACATCAAAAGTATCATCAAGTAAATCTTCAGGTGAATTTGTTATAACATATTTTACACCTAAGTTAATAAGTTCAGCAACCTGAGTAGGATCTTGTTCTTTCATATCAGTTATAGTTATATCATTATTATGTTTACTTAAAAGTTTTGCAACTTCATACCCACTTCTCGCCATACCAAGAATAAATATTTTCTTATCATTATACATAAAAAAACCTCCTATTTAATTATATCATTAAATAGAAAGTTTTTTCATCTTTTACTTTTATTTATTTATTTCTAATATATTAACAGTATATGATTCATCATCAGTACTAACTACATAATTGCCTGCATCTAATACTAAAACATCATCATTATAAACCATATTATTTACATAAACATTTATATCTTCATTACTTTTAATTACCTTAAAAGGATTACTATTTGATAAGTAATTGTGAATTATATTTCCTTCTTTATCAACTAAATAGAAGTCAGGATTAGTATTCACTTCAATAGTAATTAAATAGTGCTTCGATAGCTTACGAATACTCAAAGTGTAAGTACCATCCTCATCAATAGTAATATTATTTTTAAACTTATCACCATTTAATTTAGTTGTATATCCACTACCAGCAAAATCTATATTAACTGCATCATTAAAATATAAAGTTTCACCATCAAAGAAATCTAATTGTTCATTATTAAATTTCATTTCGAAAGAATAATCAGCTTTAACTATGATGAAAGTAAATACAACTGAAACTATTATTACTAGCGCTAGAATTGTTAATATTATATTTTTCATATTAAAAAATTTCTTCATAATACACTCCCTTTATTGTCATTAATTATATCATAAACGTTAATTAATTTAAACTATTTTAACCTAACCAGTTAACTGTAGCATTTGATGCACCCCACGGTGAACCTGCGATACTACCACTTGCTTTACTTATATTAATAATTAGTGTATTGGCATAAGTGCCATAAAAACCATTACTAGAAATAGTAGTTACAGAGGCTGGTATATTTATTGTAATTGGGGTTGCAGAACTAGTCCATCCCATCTGATAATCATTGATAGTTGTTACTGTATTTGGAATATTTACAGTTGTCAAAGGATTGTTTTGAAGTATCGCTTTGTTTATTGTTGTTATGCTAGCTGGTATTTCAAAGTCAGATCCACTTCCTACAGCACCAACTGTCTTGATTTTATTATTATTGAAAGCTAAATTGCCTATTGTTGTTACAGTTGATGGTAATTTAATACTTGTAATTAAATTACTACAAAAGGCCCCATCACCATTACTGGAACTAGTACTACCTGTAAACGTAATAAAAAGTGCTCCATCAATGGTTGTAATATTGCTTGGAATCTCTACATCAGCGCCACTACCTACTAAACCAATACTAGTTATTTTATTATTTTTAAACAGTTCAGAAGATAGCGTCGTCATACTAGAAGATAAAGTAACTTTGTTTATCTGATTATCTTCAAATGCAGAATCTCCTATTGTTGTAACTGTATTAGGTATAACCAAATTTGTAAATTTATTATCTGCAAATGCATCTGAATATATTGTTGTTAAACTACTTGGCAAAGTTAAAGAAGTAATTAAATTATTACCAAAAACAGCAGTGCCTATTGAAGTTAAAGTATTAGGCAAAGTATAAGAGTTTAAGGTATTGAAAGCAAATGCGTTTGTATCTAGTTCTATCACACCGTTTGGTAATACAATACTAGTTATTTGATTATCTAGGAAAGCATTATTACCTATGGTTCTTAAGTTACTTATGCTACCAAAATTAATAGATTGAATAAGATTATGTGAAAATGCACCAGTATTTCCTAAATCATTTACAGTAATCGAATTGAAGCTATAATCGCCTATTTGTGTTAAATTAGTTGCATTACTAAAGTCTACACTAGTTAACTTGTTTATTTTATTTTCACCGTCAAAAGCAAAATCTGTTATATATCTAACTGGAACACCATCAATTTCAGCTGGTATAACTACATCCATTGGACACTTCGCTAATTTATCCCATGTATAACCAGTTATAGTTCCAGTAGTACTGTTAAAAGTAAAACAGTTTGAAAGCACTGTTATTGTTCTACTTACCGTACTTGTATTGCCAGAAGAATCGGTTGCGATATAAAATACTTTATATTTTCCAACTACTCCTAAAGAAAAAGAACTTTTTACTACTACATTTATAGTTTCACCACTATTATCTGTTGCACTTATTCCGGCTAATAAGTCAAATGAACTAGCCGTATCAAGAATAGTTTTATCAGTAGCACCACTAATAACTGGAGCTTCTGTATCTACTACATTTATTTTTCTTGTTATTGTTTTAGTAATTCCATCTGATAAAATTGTGTATTTATATTTTATGTTATCAGCAAGAATACTTGTATCTACTATACCAGTAGTAATTATATTACTCGAAATATCATTACCGTCCGCCGAAATTGCCTTTGCGCCTGGGTCAGTAAATGATGTATTAATTTCAATATTAAGTGGATTAGCACCTAACAAATAAATGGAAGGAGTAATACTTACTGCTTCGCAATCATTTGATGCACCATCTACTAATTCTTCATTAATAATTACATAACTATATTTTTTTTCATTTCTTGTAATTGATACTTCCATCCTATTATCCAAACAAACACCACTACTAGGATTTTTAATATCAAAATCCAAGTAGCCTTGTTCCTTTAAATCAGAAAGTGTTAGGGTTAAAGTATCACCATCTGCAAACAAATTTTTATTATCAGTTAGCCAGTTTTTAGCAGCAGATATAATAGTGTCTTTAGTCATATCATAAGCTCTTTGCTTACCTTTTTTTACAACACTATCAACTGCTGGTACTGTTATTAAAGCAAGAATTCCTATTATAACTATAACTCCTAGTAATTCAATTAATGTAAAACCTTTTTTCACTATTCAACCTCACAGTTTTCAGTAAAGTTAATATTTTCTTCATCGGCAAATGTATATGTATAATTACTATTAGTTCTTGTTACTACAAGTACTGTAGCATTACTAAAACATAAATCATTCACAGGATTCTTTGTTTCTACTTCAAGAAATCCAGCTGTTTTTAAATCACCTATCGTAGTAGTTAAAGTTTCTCCGTTTATAACGGGAAGACTAAGCGTTTTAGATGCTGCCCAGTTTTTAAGCCCAACTAAAATAGCTGATTTTTGAACATCATAGGCATCTTCTTTACTGCTTTTAATTATTGAATCGACGGTAGGAATAGTTATTAATGCAAGAATTCCTATTATTGTTATTACTGCTAAAATTTCTACTAATGTAAAACCTTTTTGTCTCATACTATCACCTAGTATAATTATAACATAAAAAAAATATTTTTATAAAAAAAGAAGCATTTAAGCTTCTTTTGCATTTACATATTTATCAATTATCATAGCTGAAGAAACATCACCTGTTACATTAAGCATAGTTGCTGGTGGATCTATAAGCCATCCAATTGTTGCTATTAGTGCAAAAGCTTCTGGTGGAAATCCATAAAGAGATACAATAAGCATTTCGCCTATTAGGCCTCCACCAGGTATACCAGACATAACCACACCACTAAGTACTGCTATAAGAATTGCGATAGTATAAGTGTCTAGTCCTGTAAAACTATAATTAAATATACTAAATAGGAAAACAATCTTTAAGATAGAACCCATACAAGAGCCTTCCATATGAACTGTTGCGCCTATAGGGAGAGCAACTTTACTAACATCATTATCTATTTTCATATTATCAGCTGTATTTAAATTAGTTGGTAAAGTGGCAAGTGAAGATTGTGTTGCTAAACTAGTTATTACAGATGGAAATATGTTTCTATAAAAATTTTTTATTCCTGCTTTACCTTTAGCAAAATAAGCATATAGAGTATAAAATATCAAGAAGTATATCACTGTTAGTACATAATAAAGAATCATACTTTTAGCATAACTTCCAATAAGTTCTGGGCCAAATTCTGATATTAAAGCTGCAAAATAAGCAAATATTCCTACTGGGGCATAATACATAATTATTTTAACAAATTTCATTAAAGCATCGGATATTATTTCAAAAATATGACCAACTTTTTTTTCTTTTTTTTCAACTAAACATAAAGATATACCAAATATAACTGAGAATATTATTAATGCAAGCATGTGACTTCTAGAAAGTAAATTTGTAAAATCAGTTACCGTAACTGCTGCGACTATTTGATCAATAACACTTACACTTTCTACTTCACTTGCAACTAAGTCAATATAAGTATTGCCAACTGGATTAATAAATAGCATTACAAATAACATTACTAAAGCAGAAATTACGCATGTTATTACAAATACAATAAAAGTAACTTTTAATACTTTACTCAGTTTCTTTATACTACTCATATTGCTAATACTACTTACTATAGTAAAAAACACAAGTGGTACAACGACAGTAAACATCATATTTAAGAATATATCACCAAATGGTTTTAGATATGTAGCTGAATCCGGGAAGAATATTCCTACTAAACTACCTAATATCATAGATAGTAATAGTATTATTGGAAATCTATAACTTTTAATTATCTTTTTCATTTAACCTCCTATATAATTATATTTGATTATATGAAAAAAATGCCTAACTTTAGAAGTTAAGCATAATCCATTCCGGTTTTAATATTAGTAATAAACCTATTATAACCATTATAATACCACCTATTAAGTGTGATAATCTATTGTATTTAGTAGTAATACCACTAACTTTTAAAGTAGTCATTGCTATTACAAATATTACTATATCATCTATCAAGAAGAAAATTATATAAAGTAATATGTATAGTATACTACCAATACCACTTATTCCATTTAAATCTAACATTGATATAAAAATTGTAGGAAAACCTGCTGAACAAGCAAGTTCTACTAAATTAACACTTGCAGCAAGGGCAATTACACCTATTATTGCTAAAAATAAATTTTGTTCATTTGTAAATTTCTTTATTTTTGTAAAATATTTTTTTCTTTTCTTTTCATCAACAACATGACATCCATCTTTAGGGGTTTTTAAATAACTATTTAAATTAATTATTCCACCTACAATTGCTACTAAAGCAATTAAAGTTCTTACCCAAACAACTGCTGTCATTCCGATCACTACAGAAAGACCTAACATTGCTAAAAAATATACAAAAGCTGAAGTAAATAGGAATATTAACCCAAGTAACCACATCTTTTTTCTATCTTTCATGTTAAATAACATATTTATTAAAAATAATAAAATCCACATAGCACATGGATTAAAACCATCTATTGTGCCTAAAATAACTGCAACAAGCGGAAGAGAAACTTGTTTAGCATCTACTGTTCCTAAAAAAGGAATATGTTTTGTTGTATCTTCTTCAACTTCCGTCTGGTTGTCGTTAGTCTTGTTATCAGATTTGTCATCAGTTATATTGTTATTCATACTATCAATATAAGAATCAATTGTATCTTTCATTTCACTACCAATAGATTTACTATAACCAACATAACTTTTTTGACCAATAACGGTAAAAGGAACACCTGAAGATGTTGAACCAACTCTTTCTTTAACTAATTTCAAGTAATTATTATTTGTTGCATTTTGAGTTACTTCATATCTTTTTATATCAATTGTATCACCATACTGATCTTCAAGATCATCTAAGAAAGCATTTTCTGCTTTACAGTGAACACAACTGCTACTATAAAATAAATATACAGTTACTTTAGTACTTTCAGTTTCTCCTACTATGTCATATACTTGATCTGTATAATTAAATGTTGATGCATTTGCTATACAAGGAATTAAAATCATTATAAAAGAAAATAAAAATAATTTAAAATATTTTCCCATTACTTATTCCTCATTTCTAAGATAACATCCGAAATATCACTATATTTTTTCTCGCCAATTAGTCTTTTATATTCGACATCATCTTCATAAAAAATAATAACGGGAAGAGTAGAACCTACTTCATACTTCTCCACTTCTTCACTATCCATATCTAAATCATATGTAACTATTTCTATGTCATCATATTCTTTTTCTATTTGGGCCCACACTTTATGCATTACTATGCATCCTGGACACCACATTGCCCCTATTTTTACTATTTTCATCTATACCACCTATTTTATTTTTAAACCAAGTAATTTTGATAATTCAACCGCTTGATATGTATTTACTGAGCATCCTTTTACTAGAGCTATGTTAACTACTATACCATCTATTTGTGAATTTGAAAAGTCAATATTATTTAGATTAGTATTTAAAAATTCTACTTCTTCTAAATTACAATCATCAAAAATAATATCTTTAAACTTAACATTTATAAAACTACTATTACTAGCTTCAACTTCTTTAAATATAATATTTTGTAACTTACTATCAGAAAAATTAGAATAGCCTAGTTTACAATTATTAAATTCTACATTTTTAAAAGATGAACTGCTTAAATCAGTTCCAATTAGTTTGCAATCTTCAAAAATAACACGTACAAAAGTTGAAGACTCAAATACAGTATTTGATAAATCACAATTTATAAATTTAACATCTACAAAAGTAGTTTTTGCCATATTTAAATTATTAATCGTTAATTTATTAAAAATACATTCATTAAACTCTAAAAAACGATATTTTAAAGTTTTTACTATTTCACCGTTAAAAATACCACTTATTTTTTGGTCAGTAATTTCTAACTTTTTTTCTTCAAGTTCTCCTATTATAGGTTCTAATATTTTCATTATTTTAATTTAAGTTCCTTATAGCACTTATCAAATATCTCCAAGAACTTATAAATTTCTTCTTTAGTAGTTATATAAGATAAACTAATTCTTATACTAGACTTAGCTCTTTCTTCATCATTAGTAAGAGCTAAAACACTTCCTGATATTGCCTTTTCAGAAGAACATGCTGTCTGAGTTGAAATGTAAACTTCATGTTTTTCAAGGGCATGTAAAAAGGTTTCAGGCTTGATTCCTACTACACTTACATTTAATACATGAGGTAAACATTTATCATTACTGTTTATATAAACTTCAGGATATTTTTTTAATCCTTCAACAACAATTTGATTCAGTTCTTTTACATAATTATATCTACTATCTAAGTCCATGACAGCTATTCTTAAAGCCTTAGAAATTGATACTATTAATGGATGAGCTGGAGTACCACTTCTAAATACAGTTGTACTTTTGCCTCCATGAATAAGTGGTTCTAATGCTATTTTTTCTTTCTTTATTAAAACACCGATACCTTTTAATCCAAAAAACTTATGAGCTGAGAATGAAGCTAAATCTATATTAGATAAATCAATATCTACTTTGCTTATTGCTTGGGTTAAATCAACATGATAAAAGCATCTTGGGAATTTGTGAACTATTTTACCAATTTCATTTATTGGTTGAATAATTCCTATTTCACTATTTATAGCATTGATACTAACAAGTATAGTATCATCAGTTAATAAAGAATTTAAATGTTCTAAATCAACTGTACCATCTGCCTTTGAATTAACAAAATCAACTTCATAACCTAATGTCTGTAAATAACCTAGAGGTCCATATACAGAAGAATGTTCATAGTGAGTTGTTATGATATGCTTTCCTCTATTTTTATATTTATTACAAATTCCTTTAATTGCTAAATTATTTGCTTCACTGGAACCACTAGTATATATAATTTCGCTTGATTTTACTTTTAAAATGTCAGCAATTTGTTTTGTTGCCATTTCTATTAATTCATTCGCCTTAATACCTAGAGTATGAAGGGAATTGGAATTACCTGGAAAATCTAAACAAGCTTTATTAAAACTATCAAGTACTTCTTTATTAACAGGAGTACTTGCTGAGTAATCTAAATATATCATTTTATCACCTAATCCTCTATGTAATTATATCATGATATAAAGTTAAAAAAAAGAATTATGTTAGTTATTCACCTAAAAAACAAAAAGGACTTAGTCCTTTGAAAAGTAAAGTTTATCTCCAACATTTAAATGTAAATAGTAATTATCCTCTACTGTACATGTATATATTAATTTTGGATTAACTGAAGTATTATTATCAGGTGTACTATTATCAGGTGGATTGTTATCGTCTGGAACTGGGTCAGGTTCTGGATTACTTACAATAATACTAGAGTTTCCAAATATATAATTTGTTGGATCTATGTGAACACCATCTTTAATAATTTCAAAATGCAAATGACCTCCAAAAGCATATCCTGTAGCCCCCATGTAACCAATAATTTGTCCCTTTGTTACGCGATCACCCTTAGATATAGTTATTGTATTATACGCCAGATGAGCATATCTTGTTTTACATCCATTTTCGTGATTTATTAATATGTAATTGCCATAACTACCATTCTCTTCAAAACCAGTTGCATTTATTCTTAAATCTTCTACTACTCCTGCTTCTATAGGAGTTATGTAATCAAGAACATGAACATTGTTATTGTTACCTACTAAATCAATCCCATAGTGACTTACTTGATTATAACCCTGTGTTAATATTTCATTATAGTTTTTTAAAACTTTCATTTTATCACCTACTATATAATACTTAATTATAAGCATAATAGTTAAATAAAAAAACCAAAAGTTTAACTTTTAGTTTAGTTTATACCGCAAGTACCGGCATCGCCTGTTCCTAGAATATTAAATAATCCTAGAATGAATGTAATAAGAGCTGGTATTAAGAATAATAAAGCTACTGCAATTAATCTTGTTGAGAAATTTTTATTTGCTTTTGACATTGTTTGCTTCTCATCAATACCAAATATTACTTTAATATAATCAAGTATTCCTAATATTACTGCAAGCACAATACCCGCAATTCTTATATAATCAATAATTGTTTGTAAAAATTCTTGTAAATCTTTTGAGATAACCCCACAAGTTGCCCCTGCTATTTCACCAATATTAAATTTTTGATCTGATAAAAAGCTAGCACGAGCTTTTGCAGATACAGAAGTAATATCTGATGCCACAGTTTGTGCATTTGTTATGTATCCATCAACTTCTGCAGCTTTATCTGTTTCACCTAAAGCTGTTAATCTATCTTTAATTTTAGTTAAAGTATCCTGTAAAACAGTTACTTTAGCAGCTTTTTTGGCAGCCAAATCAGAATATGAAGATAAGATACTTTTTACTTGTTCTTCAGCATCTGTACATAAAGTTTTACCCGAAATAAGACCATTTAAATATTCTATATAAGAAGTAGAAGTCGCAGAAAATGTTGAATCTTTTAATGCTTTATTTATTTCACTAGCTGTATTAGATAGTGTTGTTACATCTGTTACAGTTGAATATGATTTTGAACTATATGTATCACTAGTTCTATTAAAGGTTAAATATTTGTTTGCAACATCATCTATACTTTTTGATGACCCTAAAGCTTCATCTTGTTTTGCTACTACAGTTGATTTGACTTCATCGTAAGTTTTACAACTCTTAGCACCTGTTGGCATACCATCTGTTAAATGACAATAATCAGTACCTAAGGAAGTTCCAAATGAAACACCTTGTTTTTGTAAGCTACCACCTTCGTTAGGATTTATATAAATATCAGGATTTTTACCATTTGCTATATTATATATGTCCTCAAAATCAACGTTCTTTACAGTTTCACCTTTTACTGCTAAAGAAGTATACCCAGATCCTAAAGCATTGTCATAATCTGCTTTAAACTGTTTTCCAGCTATATAAATTTTAACATGTAATTTATCGCAAGTTTTATCACCAGAATAAGTATATTCCCAGAAATCTTCTTCTTCATAGTATGTTACTTTCTTAACTGTTCCTGAAGATTCACCTAAAATTTTACATTTAGCATCATTAGCAACACAAATATCTGGTTTTGTATCAGAAAATACCATCTTATAATATTTATCTCCAAAAAAATCTTGGCTAGTAAACTCAGCATATAAGTATTTTGGACATTGCTTTGTTGATGTATATATAGATTTAAAACTTGTTACTGGTTTACTACTTTCACCATTAAAAAAGTCATACCATTTATTATAATTAGCTTCTACACCAAACTCAGTTGCACCACCAGGAACACCTTCGTATTCGTACGCAACTAAACCTATTTCATCTCCATCGCTGTCTTTCATCCCACTATAATATACAGTTGTACTATCATTTTTAGCTTGATCAGCATGCATTGTATATTTATAGTTACATTCAACATAAAAATCGACATTTGTAGCAGCATCTGCCTTTTGTATGCCAATAAAAATTGTTGATAACATAAAAATTAATATTAACATTGTTTTTTTCATATTTTTTCCCCCTACGCTACTCTGTCTCGTAACCACTATAGTTTGTTTGTTCATCTTCTGTTGCTTTATCAGTATTAGCAAAATTCAACTTGCAGTCAGTAGTAACTTCAACTTTATAATCCGATTTTGTGTATGGATAAACTGGATATATTTCTACATACGTGTAGTCCACATCGCAGTTTGTTTTTTTCTTAGCATTAAAAAATACGTCTGCGTTGATATCAGTAACATTTTCTAAAAATGTTCGTAGTGATATTTTAATTCCTGTTTTAGAATAATTATCGTATGTAAGCTGCTTAGCTTCTAAACTCATTTCTTCTATAGTAGGATATATTCTATTTTCATAATATAATCTCGCTATCGAATTCAAAGCTTCTTTTGGCGTTTTTGTTTCCGATTTATTAGTCATAATACCTGTAACAACTACAATAACAATAGTTATTATAATCATCAAACCTGCCATTTTTAATGCACCCTTATTTGCATCATAAAAATCTCTCATATACTTTACCTCACTATTTTACTAATTAAATTATAACATAATAAAATAACAAAAAAAAGATAATTTACATTATCTTTATATTTTTAATAAATACCACAAGTACCATTTTCACCAGTACCTTGAATATTAAATAATTTTAATACAAATGTTAAAACGGCTGGTATTAAGAATAATAGTGCAAGTACTATTAGCCTTGTACTAAAACGCTTATTAGTTTTTGAATTGCTATTATCATCATTACTAAATATAGCTTTTGTATAATCCATTACACTTAACACTACTGTTAATACAAGTCCCGCTATTCTAATATAGTTTAACATTAGTTGCATAAATTCTATAAAATCATTTGAAAAAATTGAACAACCTGTTTTACCTGTAGTTGAATCTCCTGGTTGATTATTAGTATTATTACTGCTAGTACCACCTGTTATTGTTTTATTATTATCAGTTGATGAAGTTGATAGTACAGCTTTTACACTATTATCTTTTTCTTCACTATATAATTTAGCAAGAATTTTAGTACCAGACATACCATATACTACATATATATTTGATGGGCATACGATCTCGTCACCTTTTTTAAAATCATTTTTTTCTAAATTATTAGTGAAGTTATAAGTTGCAGTTGTAGACCCAGTTTTACTATTTTTAAAGTCTACACTTATATCACTACCATTACTTGTAACATCATACTTAACTTCATAATTACTAATAGCATATATACATGTAGCACACCCATATTTATCACATGATGCAGCGTTTACATTATTTGCTCCTATGAACAATGCAAATAATATAAAACTAAATATTAATATTTTATTTTTCATACTATCTACTCACAATCTAAATAAGTTTTAATTTTATAACTACCTTCTTTATAAGGTCTTTTAGGATATATTACTATATAACTACTTTCTAAATCACATGTTTGACCATCACTGACAAAATAAGAAACATAATCTTCATTATCTTCAAGTAATGTTTGTAAATTAACTTTATAACCATCTTCTTTTAATAGGCTTAGTAAACTTGTTCCATTATTAGCAAGTGTATCATAAAGATCTTTTGTATAATATTTTTTGCCTAGTTCCTTAGCAATTTTATCTACTGTACCATTACCACTATTATTACCTAAAAATACAGAAATAACACTTATAATAACTGAAATAATTATAAGACTAAATGCTATCTTCATCTTTTTTTTGTCTTCTTCAGTAAAATTCATAAATATCACATCCCCTTAAAAATATTGTTCTATTATAACATAAAAAAAAGATAATTCAAATTATCTTTTTATCTGATTCATCATTAATTCATATAATTGTTTATGTTTTTTAACTATAACTTCAAGGATAATTCCTGTTATCCAAAGTAGAAGTGTTATTGTTAAGAATACACCTGCTACTATAAGACTAGGAAATTTAGGAACTAAACCAGTTTGAAAGTATTCAACAAATACTGGAATTCCTAATATTAAAGCTACGATCAAGAATAAACTAGCAAACATATTAAAGAATAAAGCTGGTTTGTATTCTTTAAATAAAGTTGCTATAGTTTTTAATACTTTAAAACCATCACTATATGTATTTAATTTAGAAACACTTCCTACTGGTCTATCTCTATATGATACAGGGACTTCTACTAACATATAGTTTTTATCAACTGCATGAATAGTCATTTCTGTTTCAATTTCAAATCCTTTAGAAAGTACTGGAAAACCTTTAACAAATTCATAACTAAAAGCTCTATAACCAGTCATAATATCTTTAACATTATTATTAAATAATTTATTAATTAATAATCTTACTATTTTATTTCCAAAATTATGAAAAGCTCTTTTGTTCTCAGTAAAGTATGTGCTAGATAATCTATCACCTATTACCATATCTGCTTTTCCTTCAAGAACTAAATCTACCATTGTTCTCGCATCTTCAGCAGGATATGTATCATCACCATCTATCATTAGATAGCAATCAGCATCAATATCTCTAAACATACTTCTAATAACATTACCTTTTCCTTGACGATATTCATATTTAACTATAGCGCCAGCTTTTCTAGCTATTTCATCAGTATGATCTTTAGAATTATTATCGTATACATAGATATCTGCTTCTGGAAGAACTTCTCTGTAGTCTTTTACTACTTTTTCAATTGTTTTGCTTTCGTTGTAGCAAGGTATTAAAACCGCTACTGTCTTTTTTTCCTTTTTACCAAACATATTAACACTCCTCTTTTTTATTTATTATATCTATAAATATTGCTATCATAACTGGCATAGCAAAGATATATGGCATTGCGTACCTAAAGTATGTATTAGCTGGTGATGCAATACATACAAGTACAAGTGATACTACTGGGGCTAAGTATATTAAATACTTATATTTTTTATCTTTTATTAAAATAACAAACATATACATATATAGCCAAACACTAAATCCAATATTAACAATTATTCCTAAAATTGGAAGATAAGGGAAAGCAAGAGCATAACTACTTAGTATATCTCTTGGTATACTTAAACCATTAAAACTGTAATTAAATGTATTGCCTTCCTGACTAAGTCTTTTATCATAATTATAATATACATACCAGTTTGAAGTATTTGGATCAAAATAACCATATACATTATTAATGGTAGCTTGAATATAAGAATCAGGATGTTTTAATAATCCTTTATACCACTCTTTAAAATATGTATTTAATTCTTCATCAGTTGTATATTTATTAAATTCATTTTTAACAGGATCTGCTAACTCAGGCTTATATCTACTTGCTAAAGTATCTATTCCAAGAACATTATCAATAGCAGATACTTCATCTTCATCTAAATCATCACCATATTCTTTAACATATCTTGCTGATTGTTGAAATGGTATTGATAGCATTTCTCTAATACTTCCTTCAGTTATTTTCAAATATGGAAGTAGTATATCGTTATACCTATTATATAAAACAACAGGGAGTACTAGTATCATAACTAGTTTTATTCTATTTTTCTTTTCTATTAAAAGTAATAATGGAAAAGATAGTACAACTAAATATAAACCATTATTTCTCATAAGCATTATTGCTAATAATAATAGTGTAAGTAATAAGCACTTCTTACTACTGTATTTAACCGTATTACGATACTTTATTAGATCGTATACATTAATCATATATACTATAACTAAAGCTGTAAATATAGTGTCTTTAACAGCGCTCATAGCATATAGTGGAAATACTGGTACTAGGCTGTAAATAATTAGAGCCATGAATCTTATGTAATAAGGTGTTTCTATTTTCTTCATATATTTTATTGTAAAAGCAAGCGCTGATAACAATATAATTATTTGAATAATACTATATAAGAATAATCCGATATTAGTAGAATCAAACAAAGTCATACCTATCTTTGTACATCCTCCAAGAAGTACTGTATGAAGTACAGGATGATGATTAGTAATAGTTACACTCTCGTCTATCAAATCTACACTATCCATATATTTAGTATGAATACCAAAAAACTGTTTAATTTGATTAGATGGGTCTGGGGAAAGAATAGCTGGATAAAAGCTAATTATATAAGGTAACCAGCATATAAGCATTATAACTACACTTGTTAAAAATGGTTTTTTATCAAATAGTTCTTTAATTTTTTTAGGAATTGGTAAATCTTTTTTAGAATTATTTGTAATAAATTCATAAAACTTATGCATACCACAGTTAAATAATAAATAATAACCAGTTAGTTTAACAAACGTTAAGAATACTAATATAGGTTTACTAAAACATAAATCCCAGCTGCTAACTTGGTCATAACTATATCCTAAAACAACAAATATCGAAAATAATAATGATAAAAATCTAAACCAATCATTATCTTTTTTACTATTTAAATAATAGCTATTAAATAGTTTATATATAAATAAACCAAGGACTAATAATAATACAATATTATCATTTTTCTTATCAACAATAATATTATTTATATCTACGTTAACAACTAAAGAAAAAGTCGTTAGTATTGTGAAGATAAGAATTATAAAATATCTTAATAATTTTTTCTTTTTCATAATATACACCATTTACATTATAACACTAATTTGCAAAAAAAAGAATTACACTTTTGTAATTCTTATTTCATATCGATACCAGCTTTAACAAAGGCATCAAATAATGGATGTGGTCTTGTTGGTCTACTTTTAAATTCCGGATGAAATTGACCTGCTATAAAGAATGGATGTGATGGTAATTCTACTATTTCTACTAGATTAGCAGCATCATTCTTACCAGAAAATACTAAACCTTTCTTTTCTAACATTTCTTTATATTTATTATTAAACTCATAACGATGTCTATGTCTTTCAAGAATTTTATCTTCTTTATAGATTTTATGAGCAAGTGTTCCTGGCTTTAATGAACATTCATAATTACCAAGTCTAAGTGTTCCACCCATGTTAATAATAGCTTTTTGATCAGACATCAAATCTATTATTGGATTTTCACACATACTATCAAACTCAGTAGAATTAACATCATTTAAACCTACAACATTTTTTGCAAATTCAATAACTGCAAGTTGCATACCTAAACAAATACCTAAAAATGGCACTTTATTAACTCTTGCATAGTTAACTGCTTTTATTTTACCAGTTATACCACGAGAACCAAATCCTCCTGGAACAAGTATTCCTTTAGAATTTTTAAATACTTTTTTAAGATCTACAGTTGGGTCTTCTAAAGTTTCAGAGTCAACCCAGTTAATCGAAATTTTACGGTTATATTTATATCCTGCTGCTTTCAAAGCTTCTGCTACAGATATATAAGCATCATGAAGTTCAATATATTTACCTACTAAAGCTATTTCAACTTCTTCTTTTAAATTATCTACTGTTTTAATTAAATTTTCCCAGTATGTTAAATTAGCTTTCTTAATTGGCATTCCAAACTGTTTAAGTACTATTTCATCAAAATGTTGTGCATAGTAATTCATTGGAATTTGATAAATGTTAGTAACATCAATTGAATCTATAACATTTTCTTCAGGGACAGAACAGAACATAGATAATTTCTTTTTAATACTTTCTCCGGTATTAAAAGGTGCTCTACATACAAGTGCATCTGGTCTAATACCCATATTTCTTAAATCTCTTACACTATTTTGTGTTGGTTTTGTTTTTAGTTCATTCGAACCATATATATAAGGAATTAATGTAGTATGAACAAAAAATGTGTCTTTACTACCCTTTTCATATTGGATTTGTCTTAAAGCTTCAATAAATGATTGTGATTCGATATCTCCTACCGTACCACCAATTTCAGTAATAACTATATCTGCTTTAGAAGTTATTCCTGCTTCATATACTTTATTCTTTATTTCATTAGTAATATGTGGAACCATTTGAACAGTAGCCCCTAGATAATCCCCTTTTCTTTCCTTCTCAATAACAGAAGAATAGATTTTACCACTTGTAATATTAGAAGTATAGTTAAGTTCTTCATCAATAAATCTTTCATAGTGGCCTAAATCTAGGTCCGTTTCAGAACCATCATAGGTAACAAATACTTCTCCATGTTGAATAGGATTCATAGTTCCTGGGTCAACATTAATATAAGGGTCAAATTTTTGCATAAAAACCTTATATCCACGTGACTTTAATAAAAGAGCTAGTGATGATGCTGTAATACCTTTTCCTAAGCCAGATACTACTCCACCTGTCACAAATACATATTTTGTCATACTTTTACCTCCCCTAACAAAAAACAAAAAAACTATCAGTTCGAGAACTGATAGGCTCTTTTTAATTATAGCACTACTTTTTAGATTAGGAAAGGGATTATAGTAAATTTATGTTTTTTTCTTTTTTTAGTTTGAATATACTATATATTGAAAAGACTTTGACCTTAATTTGCATTTTTTCTTAGCATGGTGTAAAATGGAACCTGTCAAGTGAAGAAAAACTGTGCGATTTTTATGATAAAAATTTTATTACAGTGATATAATATAGTAAACTACTGAGGTGAAACAAAGTGAATCAAATTACTGAAAATAAAGAATACTATATATTAGTTAAAGATATATTAGATAATAAAGAATTTAATGAAATAGATAAAATAGAACATCATGGTACATCTAGAATGCTTCATTCTATGAGAGTTTCATACTATTCTTACCTAGTATCAAAAGCATTAAATCTTCATACTAGTGAAGTTGCTCGCGCTGGATTACTACATGATTTTTTTATGAGTGAAGATGATAGAACTAATAAAGATCGTTTCTTATCTACTTTCACACATCCTAAATATGCAGTAAGAAATGCTGAGAGTCTATTTGAACTTAATAAACTGGAACATGATATTATCAAAACACATATGTTTCCAGTTAATATAGCTATTCCTAAATATTTGGAAAGTTGGATAGTAAGTATAGTAGATAAATGTGTTGCTACTTATGAATTTAGTGCATCATATAGATTTAGATTAAGCTATGCTACTAATTATTTATATTTATTCTTAATATTAAGTTTAAATCTAATTAAGTTACGTTAAGTAACTTTTTTTATTTTAAAAAATACTTAATTGTGCTAAAATATATTTATGTCCTTGTAGCTCAGCAGGATAGAGCAATCCCCTCCTAAGGGATAGATGCGGGTCCGAGTCCTGCCAGGGACACCATATTGATTATGAACTCGATATTTTCGAGTATAAGAAAACCACTAACTAAAACAGTTGGTGGTTTTTTATTACAACTAAATTATAAAAATAAACTAATAGCCAAACATAGTAATATAATTATACCTAAAGCAATTCTATAGTATCCAAATATCTTAAAGTCATGTTTTCTTATATATGCAAGAAGATATTTAATTACAAATAGTGATACTAGAAATGCTACTACTGAACCTATTAGTAATATAGTCCATTCTTCAAAACTAAATGCTAAACCATGTTTCATTAGTTTTAGTCCGCTTGCTCCAAACATAGCTGGAATTGCTAAGAAGAATGAAAACTCTGATGCTGTATATCTAGATGTTCCTAGAAGAATAGCTCCAATAATTGTAGCGCCTGATCTAGATGTTCCTGGTACTAATGCTAACATTTGAAATAGACCTATTTTAAATGCTGTCTTATAATCTAACTCGTTCATGTTTTCGATTTTTGGTTTTCTATTTTTATTTTCTATAACTATGAATAAAATACCATATAAAATTAAAACAATTGCAACTACTACTGAATTATATAGAACAGAATCGATAAGATCATCAAAAAGGAAACCTACTATTACGGCCGGAATAGTCGCAACTATTATTTTTAACCATAAATCAACAATATCTTTCTTTAGTTTAAATCCTTTTGTAAAAGGATTTAGTTTTTGAAAAAATATTACAACTACCGCCATAATAGAACCAAGTTGTATTATTACTAAAAATATATTTTGAAAATCCTCTGATAAACTTAGTTTTAAAAGATCTTGTAATAAAATTAAATGTCCTGTACTACTAATTGGTAACCATTCAGTAATTCCTTGAACGATTCCAAACATAATTGCTTTTATAATATTAATAAACTCCATAAAGCCCTCCATTTTTTATACAACATTAACATTTTATAATTTTTTAACTCAAAAGTAAATGTGTTTTGCAAATTAAAATAATTTTATTATTCTTTACTATAATTGTTTATGTCGCAAATTACTTTTTCATACCAACATTTTATATTTTAATAAAACATAATAAAAAACACTTTATAAGTGTTTTTATTCAGAAATATATTTTTCTAAGACTTTAGTAACTTTAAAGTATCCTAGATCAGTAAGATGTAAGCCTTCTTTAGAATACGCTGATTTTAAATTGCCATCCTCATCTATTAATGAACTATATACATCTACATATGTAATGTCATTCTCTTTACAAATATTTTTAATTTTTAAGTTAATTTCTTTTATCTTATCATTTGTTACTTCTTTGTTAAAACCATATTCTATGTCATCAAACATATTTCTATTAATCGGATAAATAGATTCAATATATATTTTGGTATATTTTCTATTTATTTTTATACCATTGATAATTTTTTGAATATTGTTTAAAATTTCTGCTTGTGGTACATTACCATTCATATCATTAATGCCTATAAGTATGAAAATTTTTGATGGATTATAAGCATATACATCATCTTCAATTCTTTCAAGTAATTGATTAGATCTATTACCACCAATTCCACTATTAATTACAAAGGTATCTGGAAAAAATTCCTCAACTTTGTATCCAGCTGTTATTGAATCACCAAAAAAAACAACATTTTGATCAGTTACATATTTAACAGTTTCTTTTTCATTATTACCAAACAATATTAAATCAAAAATTATAGATATTAATAAGACCGCTAGTAAAGCATAAAACCAAATATTGAATTCAAACTTTATTTTCTTTTTAAGCATATTACTCCCTCACTTTTATTAGTTATTATAGCACATTTGTTTTAAAAAGAAAGAGATAAATTATTATTTTTTTGTATCTATGCTATAATATATAGGAAGGTGATAATATGAAATATAAAAAGTTTGATAATACTTATGTAGTAAGAATAGAAAAAGGCGAAGAAGTAATAAGTAAATTAACAGATTTATGTAATAATGAAAATATTAAATTAGGAAGCATTGCTGGAATTGGTGCTACTGATAAATTGGTTATAGGACTATTTGATACTAATTCAAAACAGTATCATAAAACCACTCTAACAGGTCCTATGGAGATTACTTCTTTAATGGGTAATGTTAGTACAAAAGATGGTGAAACATACTTACATATCCATATAAATGTATGTAATGCTGATATGCAAGTATATGGTGGACACTTAAATGAATGTTATATATCAGCTACTTGTGAACTACATATAACTAAGATTGATGGTGAAGTTGATAGATATTTTGATGAAAGTATAGGCTTAAACCTATATAAATTGTAGTATGGAATATAAAACTAATGTCATGCGCATACTTGATAAAAGTAAAATTGACTATAAGCATTATGAATATGTAAATACTAAAGCAATTAGTGGAATGGAAGTAGCATCTATTTTAAATCAAGATCCCAATCAAGTATTTAAGACCTTAGTTACTATTAGTAAAAGTAAAAAGTATTACGTATTTGTTATACCTGTTAACAATGAACTTGATTTAAAAAAAGCCGCAAGTAGTGTTAATGAAAAAAATATAGAAATGATAAAATCAAAAGATTTATTGACTATAACAGGTTACATACATGGTGGATGTTCCCCCATTGGTATGAAAAAAAATTTTACTACTGTTATTAATGACACAGCTAATAATTTTAATACTATTATTTTTAGTGCTGGTAAAATAGGATATCAAATAGAATTATCCTTAAACGATTTACATAAAATTATAGATTTTCAGTTAAATGATTTAGTTGTAAAATAAACGTTTTTTTACATATATTGTCGATTTTTATTTTGGATACATAAACAAATGTGGTATAATTATTACAGAATTGAGGTCCAAATATGAATAGAATAAATATTGATGATAATTATATCAAAATATCATTAAAAGAATTAGATAATAATTTATCAGTAGTTCAAATGGTATTACTGTTTGTTGCAACTATTTTAGTAAGTATGACAATTGGACTAAATTTTTATGTAACTGACTTAACTAGAATTATAGTTGCTGTTATAGTAAGTATTATAGCAGTTATATATGTTTATATTGAATTAAAAAGAAACAATTTAATTGAAAACTGGGATATAAAAGAATTAAAAATAAATTTAATCAAAAAAGATGATAAGATTAAGAATGAATATAAAGTAAAAGTTGACGGTTATAAAGGAACAGCAACTGTACCATATGAGGAATATAAAGATTTAAATAATGAAAGCTTAGGATATGCTATTGTTATTGAAAAACAAAAAAAATTACTATTATGGTTTGATAAAAATAAATATAATTATAATAAAAAGTGTTAGGCTACATGCCTAACACTTTCTTTTGATTTACTATTAATATACTCTAATATTTCATCAGTTATTTCTTCTTTATCTCTACCACACATATATACTGTATATGTAGCTAAACTACTATTACATGGACTACTTACTAAATGCCAATTTAATTTGGATAAATCTGATCCTACGGGTACTTTACAAGTCCTATTTATTTGTTGCCAACAATCCTGTAAATCAATATCAGGAAGTAGCAATATTACATTAGCAAATTTACTTATGCAATTATAAACTTTTGTAAAAAGTTCTGGTTGTTCATAAACAGTTTGCGTAGATTCAAATTTAATTATTGAGCTCTCACTTAAATTGTCAAGAAAATTAGATATGTAATGAGCCTCAAATGGTTTATTATATTCATATCTTGCTAATTCACCATTTTCTCTTTTTAGTTTATTAGCATATTCTCTATCATATTTTAAATCGCAATAATACTTTTCTCTAGAGGTATCAAGAGAAAGCATAGGCATATTTGTTTTTTCACTAAGTAAATTAGCGATTATACTCTTATTGCTATTTGCTGGTCCTATTAATAATATACTTTTTTCATGTACTTCATCCATATTATCACCTCTACCATAATTCTAAGTTAATTATAGCATAACAATTTACATCTTGTATACAAAAATAGTGATTTTTATACGAAAATATGCTTTAAAATGCTCACTTAATAGGTTTCTTGATTAGTTTTTGAATATTCATTAAATATTTTTTTACATTCATCTTTATCTATTTGATTTAAAGTAATTAACTTATCATCTCTATCTTTCAGATAATCATATATTACATCATCTCTAAATCCAATTTTTTCAGCATTTTTTCTAGTCATCCCATAATACACAACTTTTATGTTTGACCATATTATTGCTGAAAGACACATGGGACATGGTTCGCATGTAGTATACAAAATTAAATTAGATAAATCATAATTATTTAATGTTTTTGAAGCTTCTCTGATAGCAACTATTTCCGCGTGGGCTGTTGGGTCATTATCAATAAGTACCCTATTGTTGCCTTTGCTTATTATATTACCTAAGTTATCTACAATAACTGCTCCAAATGGTCCACCTTCCTTTTTAGATATTCCGTTATGTGCACATTCACATGCAAATTTCATATACTCATTCATATTTTACCTCTTCTATATTACATATTAATTATAACATAAAAAGAAACAGATTATTCTGTTTCTTTCCAGTTATTTATACTGCCTAAATCATAAATACTAGTATAACCTAAAGTAATTAATTCTTTAGCTGCTGTTGCACTTCTATTGCCACTTCTACAGTAAACAATTATGGCAGTATCTTTATCATAATTAATATTGCCTTTTTCAATTTCCGCAAGGGGTATATTAACTGCTCCAGTAATATGTTTTTCATCATATTCTTCTTTTGTACGAACGTCAATAAGTATTGCACCTTTTTTAATTAATGAAGATGCTTCACTACTTGTTACTGTTTTTGAACTTGTAGTTATTGCTTCTTTTACTGAAGTGCTTGCACAACCAGTAATAGTTAATAAAACGACTAGATAAACTATTAATTTACGCATTAATTCTTCATTGCTTTAAATATTTTCTTCCATAATTTATTAGAAGAATAATTTAAAATACCTACTTTATATATTTTAAGACCATACTTAATTAATAAGTATATTGCACCTATCATAAGGGCTATTGATATACATACATCAAATATACCTATCTGGCCAAGTACAAGCAATGATGGGGCTAATATTGCTGATATAAATGGTACAAAAGATAATACTTTAATAAATATTGCACCTTTAAATGTACCAGCAAGAATTGATAAATAATAGCCAACTAATAATACAATCATAATTGGTGTTTGTATTTGTTGGAAATCTTCTATGTTAGTGGTCATACTAGCAAGTACTCCGGCAAGAAGTGAATATGCTAAGAATGTTAATAACATAAGAATTAAAGTAAGTGGAATTATATAGATTAATTTATCCATGAAAGCTGTATCTAACACTTTACCAAGCATATCACTTATTGTACTATATACACCACCAGATATTATATCTCCGCCTATTAGTTTTCTGACAATTAAACCTGCTGCTCCATAAATAAATAATAGCAATCCTTGAATAATAACAAATAAATTACTTGCTACTATTTTAGAGAAGAAATGTGTCGCTGGTGATACACTAGAAATAATAATTTCCATACCGCGAGTTGTTTTTTCTTCATTAACTTCAGCACCTATCATTTGAACTAAGAATATAACAAGCATGAAGAATGGTAATATTACTACAGGAAATACTGTAGACATAACTACTTCCATACTCTCATCTTCTGTACTCTTTGATTCATCTAATATAACTCTTTCTACATCAACAGTAGAATAAATGTTTGCAAGTTCTTCAGCAGAAATATTAGAATTTGCAATAGCAAGCATTACTTTTGTATTATATATTGAGTTACTTAAATATTGATTATCTAAAATATCAATGTATTCTTCTGATATAAGTTTGACTGCTAAAACTTTTTTCTCATCATTACTGAAAACTACAACTAAATCTTTTTTATTTTCACTAATCATTTCTTTAGCTGCTTCTTCATCACCATCATAAAGTTTTATTTCATAATCTAAATCTTCTTCAGTTTTACTTGATGTAGTAAGCATCATTTGCTCTTTAAATATATCAAATGACACTCCAGTATTATCTATAACATATATCTTCTGTTTTTCATCAAAATCACCACCAAAGAAATTAATGACACTATCAATATTACATATAATAACAATTGCTAAGGCTAAAATAACATTTACTATTTTAAACCATTTAGTGTTTACTTTACGTCCTAAACTATTACCTATTAAAAATTTTAATTTACTTTTCATAACTTTCACCTACCTTAGTTACGAAGATTTCATTTAATGATGGCTCTTCAACTGCATATTTAGTAATATCTTTTGATTTAGATATTATTTTAAAGACGTCTTTAGCAATATCATTAGATTCTATCTTAACTTCTGTTTCTTCTGCACCTACCGTTACTCCAACGACACCATCAATTTTCTTAATAGCATCTATATCAATATCACCTTTTATTTTGATATTCTTCTTACGATATGATTCTTTAATATCTTTTAGATACCCTTCTAAAACAGATTTACCATTCATTAGTATAACTAGTTTTTTACAGAATAATTCTACATGTTCCATACGATGTGATGAGAAAATTATCATACTTCCATTACTAGCCATTTCTTCTATTTCATTTTCAAATAGTTCAACATTAAATGGATCAAGTCCAGAAAAAGGTTCATCAAGAATAACTAATTTTGGTTTATGCATAATAGCTGTAATAAACTGAATCTTTTGTTGATTACCTTTTGATAACTCTTTAATCTTTTTATTTTTGAATTTTTCTAAATCAAATTTTTCTTCTTTTCCATAGAATTTTTTTAATAATTCATCTAATCTTTTTATGATATCTTCTTCCTTCATACCTTTTAAAATACCATAATATAAACATTGTTCTTTAACAGTCATTTTAGTAAGAAGACTTCTTTCTTCAGTAAGAAACCCTATTTCATTTGTAACATCATAATTGATGTTTTTACCATTCAATGTTATCTTACCTTCAGTAGGATCTAATAATCCCATAATCATACGAAAAGTTGTTGTTTTACCTGCTCCATTAACACCAAGAAGACCAAATATTTCTCCTGGTTTAACTTCAAAAGATAAATCATCAACTGCTTTAAATTTGTCATAATATTTTGTTACATGATCTACTTTTAACATATACACTCCTTATAACCACTTTGTTTTGGTTATATTTTCTTCTCTATAATATAAATAACTTTTAAAAAGTTTTGATAATATCATATCCATATCATAATAATAATCTATGCCATATTCTTTTGTATTAAATTCATTTATGTGAGTTTTTACATATACTCTAAAATTATCATCATTTATATAATTATCTAAAATATTATCTAAACTTCTTATTTTCCTATTAGATTCATTTTCGTTTAATACATAATTTTTATAATATTCAATTATTTTATTTGTTACAAAGTCTTTGTCATCATATAGAAAGTTTACTACTTTATCATAATTTACAGCATACTTCATAACTGTTTTAATCATATTATCCTCCAAAAAATATATTTACTATATCATTGTATGTTATAACTACCATTAAAGCCATTAAGAATACTAATCCAACACCATGAACGGTGTTTTCAAATTTAGCACTTACTGGACTTCTTTTAATTTTTTCAATAATTAAGAATAATAATCTTCCACCATCAAAGGCTGGTATTGGAAGTAAATTCATAAATCCTACATTAGCAGATATATATCCAAGTAAATAAACAAGGTTTATAAAACCAGTTTTAGCTGTTTCACCAACAACATTATAAATACCTACTGGGCCTGATAAACTAGTAAGTGATAGTTTACCTGTTATTAAGTACCCTATAATATAAGCCATTTGCTCAATTAAAGTATAAAGTTTAGTAAAAGCATATTTTATTGATGCTAATAATCCGTGTTCTGTTTCATTACCTAAACCAAAGCCAAACTTATAAGATTCTTTACCATCATCTTCTACTTTAACTGGTGTAATAACTACATTATCATATTCACCGGTTTCATGCTTTACAGTAAGTCTTACTGCATTATCACCATTAACCATAAGTTTTAGTAAAAGCATATCTGAAGATATATTTTCACCATTTAATTTAACAATTTCATCACCAGCAACCAAACCACTATCATAAGCCGGCATGTCTTCATCTAAATAATTAATATAAGCATGAGATTTAGGAGCTCCTGCTATTAAAGAAATTATAAAGAATATAATAATAGCTAGAATAAAATTATTCATAATACCTGCTATTATAGTCATAAATCTTTGACCCCAAGTTTTACTTTGAAGTCTTTTACTAACTGGTATTTTTTCATCTACTTCAACAGCTTCACCAGCCATACTAACAAAACCGCCAATTGGAAGTAGTCTTATTGAATACTCAGTTTCGTCATTTTTTCTTTTCCACTTTTTTAATACTGGTCCCATACCAATTGAGAATTCATAAACATAAATACCTGCTCTTTTAGCAAATATAAAATGTCCTAATTCATGAACAAATACAGTAATTCCTAATATTAATACAAAATATATAATTGTCATCTAACCACCCTTTACAATATTGAAATGAAAAACATAAAACCTAACAATACAAATATTATGCTATCCATTCTGTCTAATATTCCACCATGTCCAGGTATAAGATTTGAAAAATCTTTTTTACCATAATATCTTTTTATAGCTGAGAAGAATAAATCTCCAAACTGACCTAATATAGATAAAAATATACCAGCAAATATTACCTTATATAATTCTATTTCAGGGTTAATTGTTGTTGTGTAGAACATAGTACTTATAAATACTGCAAGTACTGTCCCACCAATTGTTCCTTCCCAAGTTTTCTTTGGTGAAATAGATTCTAATAATTTATTTTTACCAATAAGCATACCTGTTAAATATGCAAATGTATCTGTCATAACTGTGATTAAAAGTAAGTAGATTACCATCATCAAACTATAACTTCTAACGTTAATAAGAAGTATCATAGATAGAGCTAAAAAGAATAAACCTCCTATTAAATAAAATGCATCATTAATACTATATTTTTCCCTATCATGATATAAAATAGTTGGTACTAAGAAAGTTAAAAGTAACCCACTTATTACTCTATAATCCATCTGAAAAGTTAATACTTCACTACTTACATTAATAGCTATTAGCATAACTAAAAATGCGTAAGAAATTACTTTAACAAAACTAGGTACTCTTTTTTTAGTCTCCTTAATATCCAAAAATTCTTTTAAAGCTAACATTGCAAGTATAAATACTCCAATATTAAAATATAGTCCACCTAGTATTAAAAGTGGAACGCATATAATGATCATAATAAGTGCACTAATTGCTCTTTGTTTCATAGTTTATTCCTCCAAAACGTCTATCTCTTTTATTATATTTAAGTATAGCTAAATCAAATTCATCTTTATGAAAATCTGGAAAATAAGTATCTGGAAAATAAAATTCCGAATAAGAACATTGCCATAGCATAAAATTACTTATTCTTTGTTCTCCACTTGTTCTTATCATTAAATCAATTGGTGGTAGATCTTGATACATATAATGATTAAATGTTTCTATGTCTAAGTTATCAATATCAACATCATCTCTTTTAAGTTTTTTAATAGCATCAATTATTTCTGACTGTCCACCATAATTTAGACAAAAATTAATTATACCGCCTGTATTATCTTTTGTCATGTTCGTCATATTATCAATAGTATCTAGTACATTTTGACTTAATGGTTCTCTTCTGCCAGAAAATATAACTTTAATATTTTCCTTATTATATTTTTTAGCATCCTTCTTAAATTTATTCGTAAATAAATCCATTAGATAATCAACTTCTTCTTTACTTCGTTTGAAGTTTTCTGTTGAAAAAACATATAGACTAAGAACTTTAACTCCACATTTAAAAGCATACTTGCTTATTTTTTCTAAATTATCGGCACCAGCCTTGTGACCCATACTTCTAGATAAACCTCTTTCTTTAGCCCATCTTCCATTACCATCTACTATAATACCTACATGAGTCGGTATCCTAAGTATTTCTTCACTCATATCTTAGCCTCACTTCTACATATACATTATAATATAAATTATGCTTGATTTCAAGGAAAAAGGATTGTCAATTACTGATAATCCTTTTCTCCTTGTATTTTATTTTAAGGAATATATAAAACAACTCTAAATCCTGCATCTGGAACTAAATATCCAGAAATTGGTATTGCGTATGATGGACTTCCTGATTTGCCAGCTCCACTATAACTATTTGATCTTAATAGAGCATCACCATTAGCATTAAGTTCACTTGTCCACTCTCTTAGATTTCCTGCTACATCATAAACATTTTTTGCTTTCCATCCTTCGTTACTTCCTGTTCCTTTTAAAACACCTGACTCATAGTTTCCACTAGCAGCTGATCCTATTGAATCAGTATAATTGCCCCATTGTGAACCATCATATGATTTATATATATGATAGTCTTGCAATTCACACCAGCGTAACATTGAATCCCATTGCGTTCCTGTTGGAATACCAGTTTTAATACCTGATGAATATCCATAATCTGATGCCATTTTTTCTGCAAAAACTTTTGCTTCAGAATATTTTATATTAAGCATTAATTTGCCATCATATGCTGATGAATCAGCAAATACTGGCCAAAAATCATTAGAGGCGTTAATGTCAGTAGTTTTTTTGATAGCAATACTATTTTTACCACCATTATTATTATAACTAGCTTCATATCTTCCAATATAAAATCCAAAATATTTGGTTATTTGCCCATATTCATTTGCTACACCTGAAGGTAATGTATCAGCATGTACAGTAGTTAAATCTGATAAACCATTACCAAGGAAACGACTATAAGCAGCATTGTGTCCTTCATTAACTCTATAGACATGATTTTGATCTTTTATTCCTAGATATGTTGGGATAAAAACAAATTCATTACCATAAGTATCTTTAATAACCAAACCGTTTTTTATAACTCTTTCTGATGCGACAGTAGAAATTGTAAAACCTGCTGGAATTGGTGCTTCATCACCATTTGTATCAACATAAACATACCCACCTGCTGGAGCAGTACTTGCAAGAACCATTGATGTATCTGAAGTATCAAATCCAAGCATATTACGATAATTTATATCGTACTGATTACCATTCAATCCTTTACCTGTTGGACTCATTTGATATGGATTATAATAGTGTAAGTAAGAAAACGATGTGAATCCATCAGCATAAAATTTTCCAATATCTAATTGCTTAATTAATCTTGCAATTTCGGTTGATTTTGTTCCACCATTTAGAATTTCACTAGCATAATTTTCAACATTCAAATAAAATTTAACATATGGCTTATTTGTTTTAATAGAATCTCTAATTATACTTATAAAATCATTAATTTCGCTCTCGCCGTATTCAGCATTACCATACCCATCTTGAAAGGCAATTATATCGCCTGATTTAAAATTAGTATTGTTTACTATATAAGTCCACTGATTAGCAACATCTGTGTTATCTGCTCCAGTTATAGAACTTATAAAAGGTGAAACTAGAAGTGGTAAAGATGAATTAATAGTATTTATATGATCAATAAAATTATTTAAATAATTTACCCAATAGTTTTCCATTCCGTCTGGTGAAGTATACATTTCATTAGCCCAGTACCAACCTTTTATATTACCAAAATCTTTATACTTATTATAAACTTCCGTTTGTATATCATTAGTTATTTCAGTAAGTTTGTTATAAAAATCATTACTCTTTAAATTGTCAGTATCCCACCAAAGACTTGTTACTACTGATCCCATATATACATCTATTCCAGCATTAATAGCCGCCTGCATCATTTTATCAATAGTCTCGTCATACATAACAGTATCTTCATCGATATACTGATCAAGTTTAGAGGTATAAAAAACCTCTCCTAGTTTTAAATTTCCCTCAGCATCTTCAACAATAGAAGCTGGATACTGAATTATAACATTTTTATAACCTGCTCTTTTTAAAGCTTTAAATTTACGTGTTAAAATTAATAAATTATCTTCAACATATGTCCAAGGTTGTACAAAATCTGTTTCAATTATAGAAGAAGTAGAAATTTGTGGTGTATTATTACTTACAAGAGTGTTATATAAATCTGTAAGCTTTTTAATACGAACTTTTTCATCAATTACAACATGTACACTAGTAGAAACAGTTTCCGTTTTAGTAGTACCATCATCTATTAATAAGTGAACATAAAAAGTCCCTGGAATAATTGTATCTCCTGAGTATTCTAACTTTGTAGATTTATTACCTAAAGTACTTGCTGAATCCCATTTACTACTATCAGTACCAAATTTTTGTTCTACTCTACTAGTAATATATTTAACCTCAATATCAGCATTAGTACTATTGTTATATATAATAGTGCTGTAATTAGAATTAGTTGCAACTAATTTTTTCGAACTAAGTACATAAACATCTGAACCTGTATCTAAATCGCATTTTCCATCAGTGACAGTTACTTCAGAATCGTTACTTCCAGTTGCACAATACTTACCATCAGATATAACTACTGTATATGAATCATCTGGATAAACAACAATGATTCCAAAATCAATATTTTTCTTGATTTTTATATTCAAGTCATTATTTTCAAGTTTTCCATCTTGAATAATATATATTTTTTCTTCATCATCAAGAATAGTTTTTTGTTCAGCTGCATTCAAAATTTTGCTGGCTGTATCTTTTAAGGCACCCTTTTTGGCATCTTTTATTACGTTTAAAACCATTGGTATGGCAATAAGGGCAATTATTCCAAGAATTAAAATTACTGCTAAAAGTTCAATTAAGGTAAAAGCTTTATTTTTACTCGACATATAATACCTCTTCACTTATACTACCTTTTACTTATACTACTTTTTTACTATGATAATAATAACATAGTGGTAGTAAATTATCAATATGATAAGTAAAAAAAAAAGAAGTATCAACTTCTTAAAATGAATCTATATCGATTCTTACTCTTTTCTGACCAGTAGCATATGCAGATGCTTGAACAAGTACTCTTATAGCTTTTGCTATATTACCACTTCTTCCAATAACAGCACCCATATCATTATTGTCAACTAAAACTTGTATAACTGTAGAGTCATCCTCATCGGCTAATTGTTTAACTGATACCATGTCTGGTTCTTTTACTAAATTCTTAATTAAGAATTCAGTTAATTCTACTGCGTTCATTTATTATTTGCTTTCTTTTTTAGAATTATGGAATTTTTCCATGATTCCTTGACTTCTGAATAAATCTCTTACAGTATCAGTTGGAATAGCTCCTTCGCTAAGCCATTTCATAGCTTTTTCTTCATCTAATTTTATTTCAGCTGGTTCTACGATTGGATTGTATGTACCAACAACTTCAATAAAACGTCCGTCTCTTGGACTTCTTGAATCAGCTGCTATAACACGGTAAAATGGTCTCTTTTTAGTTCCCATTCTTTTAAGTCTTAATTTTACTGCCATCTAGTTCCCTCCATTCACTGTTACTAATTTTAACATAATAAAAAAACAGTGTCAACCTTTTATTGTTGACAAATTGTTTTTTATTATTATTTAACAGTTTTTTCTAAATATTCAGGATCAACGTTTTCATCTATTTCTTTTAGAGCATCTTCATCAACATCATCTAGTATTTCTTCCCATGGTTCTTCATCCTCTTCAATAGATATTTTCATTTTTGTTTCGCCGACTATTTCTACACCTAATTCTTTTTCAATATCAAAGCTAATTATACCATTACTAATATTTACGCCAGAACAAGTAGGTTGTTTTAAAGTTCTTACAATTATTTCAGTATCACCTGATAAATCTGCATCTTCTCTAACTTTAACATTAAATAAGTCATTATATTTTATGTTCTTATTTATTACTGCTGTTTTAGAGTCGTTTTCATAGCTATACCAAATATTTACATCAAAAGAACCATCTACTCCTACTTTGTCGCCACTTTTATATCCTTTAAATTTATGGTTTATAACCCAGCATCCTAAAACATTTGTAGGGCCACTTGCCTCAATACTATAATTATTTTTGAAATATTTTTTCCCTTTCCCTACTATTGCTTTAGTAACAATTTCTTTATATGAAGCCATATTATCACCTCTTACTTTAGTTTATGCGAGGACTTATAAAAATGCACAAAAATATGCGTTTGTTTATATTTTTAAAAGAAACTTTATTTCCCAAATAAAAATAAATAAAATTCCTTGATTTACTTTACTTTTAGTGATAAATTGAAGTTATGTTACATAGGAGGTATAAAATGATAACATCACAATTAACAGAAGATAATATTGAAGAAGCACTTAATAGTTTAACCCAAACAATGTTTGGCAAAACTGCTAAAGAAGCAACTGATGAAGAATTATACTATACTGTATTACAGTTAACAAAGAGCTTAATTAATAATGAAGCTAGTATTCACGGTGATAAAAAAGTATATTATGTATCAGCTGAATTTTTAATAGGCAAATTGTTATCAAATAATCTAATTAATCTAGGAATTTATGAAAAACTAGATAATGTCTTAAAAAAAGAAGGCAAGTCTCTTTCTATAATTGAAGAAATAGAACCTGAACCTTCTCTTGGAAATGGTGGTTTAGGAAGATTAGCTGCATGTTTCTTAGACTCAATAGCAACATTACAACTTTCTGGAGATGGTTGTGGTCTAAATTATCATCTTGGTTTATTTAAACAAAAATTTAATAACAAGAAACAGTGTACTGAAAAGAATAACTGGATTGAAGAAAAATCATGGTTAAACAAAACTGACACTACTTTTGATATTGATTTTGGATATGGTAAAGTAAAATCAAGAATGTATGATATAGATGTTATTGGATATAATGGTGGCAAAAATAAATTACATTTATTTGATATTGAAACTGTTGATGAAAATATTGTCTATGACGGAATTAACTTTCCAAAGTGGGATGTTAATAAAAACTTAACACTATTTTTATATCCTGATGATTCTACTAAACAAGGGCAATTACTTCGTGTTTACCAACAGTATTTTATGGTAAGTAGTACTGCACAGCTTATTTTAAAAGAATTAAAAGAGAAAAATATTAATTTACATGAAATGAATGAACATGTTGTAATTCAAATCAATGATACACATCCATCAATGATAATACCTGAATTAATAAGATTATTAACACAAAATGAAGGTTTTACTATGGATGAAGCTATTACTGTAGTTAGTAAGACTTGTGCTTATACAAATCATACTATTCTAGCAGAAGCCCTTGAAAAATGGCCAGTAGAATTCTTGGAAACTGCTTGCCCACAATTAATGCCTATTATTAGAGAATTAGATAGCCAAGTTAAAAACAAATACAATAATGATAAAGTTAATATTATTGATGATCAAGGAAGAGTACATATGGCAAATATAGATATTCATTATGGTTTCTCTATTAATGGTGTTGCAGGATTACATACAGATATTTTAAAAAATACTGAACTTAATGAATTCTATAAAATATATCCTGAAAAATTCAATAATAAAACTAATGGAATTACTTTTAGAAGATGGTTATTATCTTGTAATAAAGAGCTTGCTGATATGATTAGTAATACTATTGGTGATGATTATAAAAAGGATGCTAGTAAATTAAATAATTTAATGGGATATGCCGATGATGAAAATGTTTTACAGCAGCTAGCAAATATTAAACATGTAAAAAAAGTACAACTTTCTAATTATCTAAAAGAAAAAAATAATATTGATATTAATCCTGATTCTATTTTTGATATTCAGGTAAAAAGATTACATGAATACAAAAGACAGCAAATGAATTTATTATATATAATTAATAAATATCAGGAAATCAAAGCTGGAAAAATACCTTCTAAACCAATTACATTTATATTTGGTGCTAAAGCAGCACCTGCTTATACAACTGCTAAAGATATAATTCATGCTATATTAGTTATGCAAGAAATTATTAAAAATGATTCAGAAGTAGCGCCTTATATGAATTTAGTAATGCTTGAAAACTATAATGTAGCCCTTGCTGAAAAAGTTATACCAGCTTGTGATATATCTGAGCAAATATCACTTGCTAGTAAAGAAGCAAGCGGAACTGGGAATATGAAATTTATGTTAAACGGTGCATTAACTCTTGGAACTGAAGATGGATCCAATGTTGAAATGCATGAACTTGTTGGTGATGATAATATTTATATCTTTGGTAAGAAGTCAGATGAAGTTATAAAACTATATCAAGATAAAACTTATAATCCAAGAAACTATTATGAAAATAATCAAGATATTAAAAATGCCATAGACTTTTTAACTAGTGATGAAGCTCTTCAAGTTGGAGATTCTATTTGTTTAAATAGACTTAGAAATGAACTTTTAAATAAAGACTGGTTTATGACTTTATTAGATTTTGAAGATTATAAAAAATCTAAAGAAAGAATATTACATGATTATGAGAATGAAAAAGAGTGGAATAAAAAAGCTCTTATAAATATTGCTAAAGCTGGTTACTTTTCTTCTGATAGAACAATAGAAGAATATGATAGAGATATTTGGCAATTAACTAAAAAGAAAAAATAAAGCTACATGCTTTATTTTTTTTACTTATAAATAATAAAAAGATAAGTATTTCTACTTACCTAGTTCTTTCCTATTATATATTAAATATGTTGTGATAATCATAATTACACTTACTACTGTTGTTAAAACTAGTCCAAATGTACCAATATGATTATCTGTTACTATTTGTCTTGAATCCATATAATTAAATATAGAAAAATATTTTAAGATTTCTATTTTATCAGATAATGTACCTAATAAATTTAATAAGTACATTATAAATACAGTTCCTATTCCAATACTAATACCTTTACTTGTTTTCTTGAAAAATAAACTTAATAATAAAGATATTAAAAAGAAGAATAAGTCTAAGAAGAAAGGTGCTATAGTAATTAATGCCCACTTAGTAAAATCGAAATCATTATTTGCTTTTAATCCTATAAAAGTAGTTAGCCCTACTACTACATTAAATATAACTAAATATATAAAACCACATAATAGTTTACTTGTTAATATTTTATTCTTTGATACTGGTTTAGAATATAAAAAATCTATTGTATGATCATTTTGTTCTTTTAGAAGAATTGTTCCGCCAAGGATAGCAAAATAACAACCACCAAGTAAAGTTATGAACATATAGCCTTCTGAAGCAAGCCATCCAAATACGGAACTTATACTTACAACATCCATATTAAAGGCTTCTAACATACTTTTAGGGAACATTTCCATCATAGAGTCTATATCAACGTTTGAGCTCATTATACTAGGATAAATTGCACATACAGTTCCTAACATCGTTACTAATATAAGAAGAAAAATTAATAATGATTTTATATTTACTTTTATTTCTCTTTTTAACATATTAATCCTCCTTATAATAATGCATAAATATTTCTTCGATAGTAGGTTCTTCTATTAATAATTCATCAACATTTATATCTTTTATTAAACTAATGATTTTATTAATATCATCTTGATATACAAAAGTTATTGTATCTTTTTTCATTTCTTTTATTTTCATATCTTTTAATGGAAATTTAATTTTCTTAATATCTTTTGCTTTTACAGTTACAATAACAAATTTATTCTTAACTATGTTTTTTACTTCATCTATTTCTATTATTTTACCTTTTCGAATAATAGCTACCCTATCACATATTTTTTTAACTTCATTTAAATTATGTGATGAGAAAAATATAGAAGTTCCATTTTTCTTTTCTTCTAACATTATTTCAAAAAACACTTCTTGCATAAGTGGATCTAAACCACTTGTTGGTTCATCCAAAATAACTAGTTTAGGTTCATGCATTAAAGCAAGTACTATACCTAATTTTTTTAGATTACCTAAAGATAATTCATCTGTCTTTTTAGTTACATCAATTTCTAATTTTTTTACTAAATAATCTGCTCTCTCAAGACAGTTCTTTTTATAAAAACTATTGTTATATTCAATCATTTGTTTTACAGTTAAATCATCATATAAACTAATTTCACTAGGTAAATAACCTATTATTTCTTTTAGTTTATCATCAACCTCTTTATTATCCACTAGAATAGTGCCTGAATCCTTATTTAAGAAGTTTAGTACACATTTTATAGTAGTAGACTTTCCAGCTCCATTAGGGCCTATAAAGCCAAATATTTCACCGTCTTTAATATCAAGACTAATGTCTTCTACTCCTAATATATCACCATAGTATTTTGTCAAGTTTTCTATTTTTAACATATTATCACCTTGTCTAATTATAACACCTATTGTAAAAAAAATACAATAATATATTACATTATATTATTGTACTTTATGTTTATATAACTCTTTTTGCAATTCTATTTCTTTATATAATAAATCTATACCATTTTTAATATTAGTTCTATCAATAATAGATTCAATATCTAAGTCTCTACACCCAGCAATAGTTTGCTTATAGCCTGTAGGATTATTAGTAACCACAATACTTGCAAAAATATCAGGATCGTATTTTTCATTAAATAAAGGTCTTAAACTTTCAAAAGTTCTAATTTGATTAGAAGTTAACCTTTCTGGCAAAACCCAAGTTCCATAAAACTTACCATCAACTGGTCTTCCTGAATTAATAAAAACCGCCATACCTAAATCCGCTAGATTCTTGGCATACATAACATCAGTTTCAGTAGAAGCTAGTTTTATTTTATTTTGTTCATAGAACTTATGAAGGTACTCTAAATGCGTAATAGCTGTTGATGCTGGATATCTAACTATTTCTCCATCATTATACCCATAATCATTTTCACCTAGCATTATCCATAATAAATTGTTTTCTAAATTCATATTATCACCTATTAAATTATAACATAAAAAAGAGAATATAATTATATTCTCCTTATTTATTTCTCCAAAAACCTTTTGTTTTTTGTGGTTCTGGTTTCATTGATTCAAGTGCTTTTTTAGCTTCTTCTGTTGAATAAGCCCCAGTTTGTAATCCTAGTTCTAACACTTTTAAATCGTTAGCTCTTTTCATTTCCTCTTTTAATTCTTTTAAAACATGAATATTATTATTTAAATCTCTAATACGATATGTTAATGATTGCATTACGTCATCTGAATAACTCATACTATCCCCCCTAAGTGAGTGTTATTATATCACTATAAATAACTTTGTCAAATTTAAGTTATCTTTTATACTGGTAATATAAACAATCAGGATAATCAGTTATATAGTTTACATTATCATTATATTTACCAATTTCATTAGTTATATTATCAAAATCCTCTAAATCATTAACTGTCCATATTGAAATTTCTTTACCCTCATTTATTTTTTGTTTAACCATATCATAATTTATTAAATCATATTTTATTGAATAACCATCAAAATTATCATTTAAATATGCAAGTTCATCTTTTCTATTGATAATTATTTGATACTTATAATCAGGATACATTTGCTGCATTCTTTTTAAAAGTTCATAATCATTACACTGAATAATAAAATCAGTATTTTGATGTTTCTTTAGTACTTCTACCACTTTACTAGATAACTGCTCATAATTATTATTAAATTTAAGTTCAATATACATTCTTTTCTTATTATTAACTGTTTCCATTGTCTCATCAAGTGTAATTATAGTACCCGTCTTTTTACCAAGTTCGTGTAATCTTTGAATTCTTATACATGACATATCAGTAAATGAAAATAGATCCTCTATTGTCGCTAATATATTTTTGTTTACTAATTTCAATTTCATTTCTTTAAGTTCTTCTAAAGTGCTATTACTGATACTTCTTACTTCGTTATTTTCATTTTTAACACTATCACCATGTGATAGAACAACTTCACCATCGTTAGTAAGTCTAACATCAAATTCAACACCCGATAAATAATCTTTATTAGTACTTTGCGTAATTGATTCTTTTGTGTTACCTACTTCAAGAGAAGATAATCCTCTATGAGCAACAATGCTAACTCTAGGCATACTACTTTGTTCAATACTTATATCTGATGCTGAAATATATTCAACATCTTTATTTAATTTATACTCATATAGTGAGCCTAATGAAAGAAAAACAACTCCTGCATAAATTGCTAATTTTTTCTTCTTCATAAACAACACCACCTAAAAATATTAGGTTAGTATAACATGTTTAAAAAGATATGTAAAGTTTCATTAAGGGTTGATTTAGACTATATAATATGTTATAACATTAAAAAGGTGGTGCGAGTATGGGCATTATTAAAACCAAATCGAGGGGGATTTTAATTGTTGTGTCTGGCCCTTCTGGAGCAGGAAAAGGAACTATTTGTTCTAATTTAAGAGAAAGAAATAGTAATATTTGGTTATCAACTTCTATGACTACAAGAAGTCCTAGAGGTGAAGAAAAAAATGGTGTTGAATACTTTTTTGTTTCAAAGGAAGAGTTTGAACAGAAAATAACAGAAGATGGATTCTTAGAATATGCTGTAGTACATAGTGGACAATATTATGGTACTCCAAAAGACAAAATTGCAGATATGCTTAATAAAGGTAAAGATGTTGTTTTAGAAATAGATATTCAAGGAGCTATTGAAATACAAAATAAAATTAGTGATGCTTTATTTATTTTTATTATGCCTCCTTCTATGCAAATATTAAAAGATAGATTAATTAAACGTAATACTGAAAGTGAAGAAAAAGTTTTAGAAAGATTTAAAACAGCTTATAGAGAAATAAATGAAGTTACTAAATATAATTATGTCGTTGTTAATGATGAGATAGAATTTGCTACAAAAAAAGTAGAAGCTATTATAATGGCTGAAAAATGTCGCGTTGATAGAATTGAACAAGTAGAGCTTAATAATACTGAAGAAGATATACATGAGTCTTTAGTTGAAGATTAAAAAAGATATAACATTTGTTATATCTTTTTTGATACTTTTATTATTTTATCCTCTTTGTCTTTTATAATAAAGAGTGAGTATATTAATCATTACTCTTTATTTTTTGTTCATAATATTTCGTATACCTATAATCATAATCTAAAGGTGCGTCTTCAACATTTTTATTTTCTAAATCCATAGTTTTCATTTTTAATGCATCAGAATCAGGTTTTTCTTCCGTAAGGCCTCTCAAAAACCCAAGATATATTACCCCTTCAGAAACTCTACCTCTAATGGTAGGGAAATATTTAAATCCAGCGTCTTTATAATCTAGTAATTCCTTATAGTCCCCTTTATTATATGACATTACTTTATAGTCAGTAAAGTAAATATAATCATCTTTATAAGGCATAATATTTTCAGTGTCTATACTAGCTATTCCAAAGCCAACTTCAGGTGACAAAATTTCTTTTTCGCCAGTAGTTATATCATAATCATAATATGTCACTTTAGCATATCCTGTTTTTCCGTATTTAAAGTATACTATTTTACCATTATATATGAAAGATAATATACCATTGTTCTCGATTAATTTTGTTTCGTTAGTAGAAGTATCTAATAAATACAAATCCCATCCAATATTATATACTAGATAATCACTTCCATCTTTTGTTGAAGCTAGATTTACAATCATATCTTTTCCTACTATATTCGTATCTCTAAATGTATTATCAGTTAATGAGTATTTTTTAACTATCATGTCTTCTGAAGAAACAATATATAATGCATCAGAAGTTGCTGCAATATTTTCGATTGAACCATCATCTTTTATCTCTCTAATAATATTAATTTTATAATTGCCATTACCTTTATTTAAATCAATATATGCTAAATAGATATCATCTACAGGTTGAATAATAGTAACACCATTCACCTGTTGACCTATAGTACGTTTGTGCAAGTATAGGTATATTTTATCATTGTAAAAATCGTAGCTAGCGCAAGCATTATATTCAGTTAAATCTGCTAATAATATTTCTTTACCATCTTTTGTAACAGCTACAAGTTTACTATTTGCTGCAACATCTTTTGAAATATTAAAAGTTAATACATTTTTAAGTTCAGGATTTAAATTGGTATATTCCGTTTCTTCTTCCTCTTTATTTTTATCGATGTCACTATTTTTAATCACTTTATCATATACAAAGTAACCTACTAATCCTAATATAATTAAAACTAAAATCGTTATTACAATTTTTTTGCCTTTTTTATTAGATTTAATATTTAGTAAATTTTGTTCATTATCCATTCAATTCAACCTTTCACTACTATAAATAAACTATACAATACTATAATAAAATACATGTAATCTATTTATATAAACAAAAAACAATGGTTGAATTGTTGCGCTAAATATCATGAATACTACTACCTTATCCAACCTATATTTATAATATCATATTTCGACAATATTTTCCATAACTTATATTACAATAAAAAGCAGAAAATATTGTAAAGGCTAAAAAATGGCATGTTGATAGAATAGAACAAGTAGCAGTAATAATATATACATGAATATTTAGTTGAAGATAAAAAAAAGATATAGCAAATGTTATATCATTTTTTGATGTTTTTTATTATTTTCTCCTCTAAATAAATATTTAGGAATAACACTAACTGGAATACTAATTTCTTTTAATCTGTTTGCCATATTCTTCAAATCTTTCTTATTACCAGTAGGATTGCTTACACCTATTGGTATTAAATTAGAATTTATAAATATGTAATTAACAACTCCCTGATTATTACCAAAATAAATTATAATTTTGCCAGTATCAATTTCAAACATTAAACTAGTTACAAAACCATCAGTTAATTCCTTTGTATACTTAAAATCATTTGATTCCATAAATAATGAATTATTATCACTTATGTATTGTATTAAAATATCTAAACCTGGTTTATTAATAGATAATGTATGATAAAACATACTAGGATTAGGAATCTCTCTTTCATCAAAATTATCTATAAAGAATTTTTCACTAAATGGCAATAAATTTTCTTCAAAATCTACTGTTTTTTTATTTGTTAAATCAATACATAAATAAGACCATATATTTATCTGCATTATTAAATACTCTATATTATTATGTTGTACTTTTTTAATTTTCCTTATATTAGAGTAATTGTCAAAATCTTCACTGTTTTCTTTTAGGATATTATAAAGTTCTTGCCATTTTATATTAAATGGCTTTATCATATTCATTAACTGATTTATTTCAATATAATCTTCATCTTTAGAATTAACAAAAAATAATTCAAACAATTCTTTTTGCTTGATATTCCATTTTTCAATTTCCATAATTTACCTTCTTTTTAATTATGTTATCATGATACTAATTAAAAGACAATAAAAAAGATATTGTAAATATCTTTTAAAGACTTGATTTATTAACAGTTATAACTGGACGCAAGCCAACATAATCTGCATTGCCTACACCATCAACACTATCAAAAGTTCCCATTTTGTACACAACACAACCACGGTTACTATCATTAGATGGCACAGTAGCTGTCCAGTATCCAAGGGTACTATTATCCGCTATATTACAACCATTACTTGTACAGTCTGTTGTATAATCATATAACCAGGCATATTTACTTGCTCCGGTAGTAGTTGCTACTTGTGTTTTATTATTACTATCTAAGTAAAACCATCCTAATAAATTATAAGATTGTTCATTAAAATCTGTATTGCCCGAAATCCTTGCTATTTCTGCACCTGTTATCAATCTAGCCTTATATGTACTATAATCTATAGTATAATTTGCTCTACCGTTATTTAAACTATAACTGTCTGTTCTTGTTGGTACTCCTGACCAAGAACTTGTATCAGATGCAAGCTGCGTAAGAATATTAGTTGGACCATTTGTATTAATACGTGTAGAATTCCATGCTACTAATGCAGTTGTGTTATGATCTAGTATCAAATTGATTGTTTCACTAGATGCTCCATCATCATTAAAAGCATACCACTTCATGCATCCTGTTTTTGTTCCCGTTGTACTAACAGCACTTGCTGCATCGCATTTTAGTCCGGTAACTGGATTAAAATATACAGCTGTTCCATTTGCATATACAATACCATCTATTACTGTTACTTGATCTTTTGTTGATGTTTTTGTTGCTGTAAATGTTCCATTTGTTACGTTAAGTGTTACATTACAACTAGAATCTACTGTCACAGTTCCAGCCGTTGGTAATTTTCCCTTTACATTTAAACTTGGTGACACTACACCATTTGTAAATGTATATGTTGCTGTTATTGGTTCACCTTTTAGTGTTTCGAATTGGCAAGCATCTTCTATAGCACTTACTAAATTATTAGCAGTGGTTTCGAATCCTCCTCTTTTGGCTTCTTTTATTATCTTATTAACTGTTGGTATTGCTATTAATGCTATTATTCCTAGTATTAAAATTACCGCCAATAGTTCAATTAATGTAAATCCATTTTGTTTCATATTATTCTCCTTTTTACTACTCTTAATAGATAAGTTTATGACGTATATCTATTTATAATAATACTATATTTCGATGTTTTTTGCAATATCTTTAAACAAAAAAACTAACATTTCTGTTAGTTAATTTTTAAATGATGCGTTAGAGTTCCCAGTACGACAACTCTTAACTATATTAAATAGGTAGTAAGTTAATACTAACTGAATTCTTTGACTTGATTTTTAAGAAACAGGAAGTCATCTCTAGCAAGTTTTTTGCAAGAGATGACTGTCTTTAACAGAAAAAGTATAGCATTTTTTCCTATTACAAGCGTGACTAAAGCCACACTTGCTCCCACTAGGATTCTAGTTTTATTTCTTCATCCTTTTTAACTATCTTCTCTCTATTTAATATATTATACCCTTTTTAGAGATTAGATTTTAAGATAGTTATAACTGGGCGCACACTGCTGTTGCTTGCATTGGCTACTTCGACGGTGGCCAAGAAGCCATGCCCACCCACGTTCCAAGCGCGGATAGTATTGCCAGAGACGGCTGTAGATGTCCAGTATCCGGAGGTGTTGGTGGCATCAGCTATATTACATCCGTAACTAGTACATCCTTGTGTATAATCAAACAACCAAGCATAATTACTTGCTCCGGTAGTAGTTGCTGTTTGTGTTTGGTTATTACTGTCTAAATAAAACCAACTTGTAGATGGTGTTGTTGCCTCTACAAAACTACTATTCCCTGTTATTGTTGCTATTTCTCCCGCTGTTATTAGTCTAGCTTTATATGTACTATAATTTATTGTATATGTAGCTGTTCCATTACTTACACTATAACTATCTGTTCTTGTTGGTACTCCGGCCCATGAACTAGTATCAGAAGCAAGCTGCGTCATAACATTTGTTGGACCGCTCAAAGTACTGTTTGTGGAATTCCATGCGACAAAAACAGTAGTATTATGATCTAGTATCAAATTAATGCTGTCAGTAGATGTTCCACCATCATTAAAAGCATACCACTTCATACATCCTGTTTTAGTTCCTGTTGTACTTACTGCTTCTCCTGCTGTACATTTTGCCCCACTTACTGGATTAAAATATACGGCTGTACCATTAGCATATACAGTATATGTTGTTGGTGTTTCTGGTTCTTCACCACCTTCTACCACCGTTACTATATCTTCTGTAGATATTTTTGTTGCTGTAAATGTCCCATTTGTTACGTTTAGAGTTACATTACAACTAGAGTCAACTGTTGCGGTACCAGTAGTTGGTAATTTTCCCTTAACATTTAAACTTGGTGACACTACTCCATTTGTAAATGTATAAGTTGTTGTTATTGTTTCACCTTTTAGGAGTTGCAACTGACACGCATCTTCTATCGCACTTACTAGATTATTAGCAGTGGTTTCGAATCCTCCTCTTTTAGCTTCTTTTATTATCTTGTTTACTGTTGGTATTGCTATTAACGCTATTATTCCTAGAATTAATATAACGGCTAATAGTTCAATTAGTGTAAAGCCTTTTTTATTCATAATTTCCTCCTTATTTGCTCTACTTTGATATATAGATTTATAGCATCTATCTATCTATAATATTATCATTTTCTACATATTTTTACAACTATTTTTACAAAAAAATCACAGTTTATAGATTTATTCCTTTTCAATTTCTTTACTAGCAAATAAAACCATCTGTGATATAGTTTTGCTTAAAGCATAGCTCTAAGAGGAATAATACTTGTTTTCTTTAGCTTTTATTTACCACCCTTAGTATAGTAAAACATAGTTTTAAAGAAATCTGGGCGCACCCCGTTGTTGTCCGTATTATCTACGTTGTTGTTGTTCAAGTTGCCGTTCCTATTCACGTTCCAAGCGTTATTAGTATTGCCAGAGACAAAAAACTAATTAACAAACAGTTGAACCTTGCAGTATTATCCCTATATTTAAATTATATTTTTTTTTATAGATAGAAGAAAAATTTTTTATTTTCTCTTTTAAACCCGAGTGGTGTATGACTAGGTATATATCCATTTTTAATAGCTACACTAGTCCTAGTTTAGTTCTTTCACTACGTTTTTCTATTTCATTTTGTGATACACTTGTCATTATTCTCATTATCATTCTACCATTTGATGTTGTGGTGTTTGATTCATCAGCTAAACAATCTATATCACAATTTTCTTCATTAACTATATTCATTAATTTTTCTATATCATAAACACTTCTAGTTAATCTATCTAACTTAAAAGCTACTATTACATTTATATTATGACTTTTAACATCATTCATTAATTCTTGATATGCTGGTCTTTTATCGTTTTTAGCGCTTATTCCAGCATCTTCATAGACTTTATATATTTCGTATCGTTTAAACTTACAAAACTCTTCTAATCTAGCTTTCTGTTCTCCTAGTGAGAATCCTTCTCTAGCTTGATCTTCAGTTGATACTCTAATATAAATTCCAGCTATTTTATTTTCTTCTATCATTTAATCCCTCTTTCTATCAAAAAAAGAGGAGACAAAAGTATTATTAAATACTCTTGGCTCCTCTTTGATTATTATATTGTTTTAACTTGTTTAATGGTTTATTCATAATGTACCTCTACTAAATGCAGTACTTGCCACTTATTAGTTTTATATAATATAGTTTTATCTTATCAAAGTCAAGGTTTTAATTTTGTTTTATATAATTTTCTAAATCTTTTAAATAAATAGAATTATATAAATTATTTATAAATACATTATCTGATTCATCATATATTAAATACATATTATTTTTTATTATTATTTGATGAGGTTCAACATATGCAATATTAGTTCCTTTTATATTTCTAATACTTCCATTTTTTATTATTGGTTTAGTATTAGTAAACCTACCTATCATTTCTATTTTCCTTTTTAATTCATCATTTATTTTAATTTCTTTAGTTTCTATTTCTAACATATTATCCCTCTTTCCTAGTACAAAAAAAATACCAACTATTATTTAGTTAGTATTTTCTATACATACTCGAAAAGTTCGAGTTTCCTATCAATATGGTGTCCTGGGGGGGATTCGAACCCTCGACCGCTGCCTTAGAAGGGCATTGCTCTATCCAGCTGAGCTACCAAGACAATCTTGCTCACGTGAACAAGATAAATTATACTACACATCTAATAATTATTCAATACTTTTTGTTAAAATTTCTTCTTTATCATTTATAAATACCACTTTTGTAGCATCATAATTGTCAAAAACAGATAAGCTTATTGTATAAATAACTTCTTCTAATATATTTTTTTCATCGATATTACTAAATATTGCATCATTAAATTCTAGCCTTAATGTTTTATCAACATTTTCACTTGTTATAAGTTCTACATCGCTGCTTAAGAAGCTCATGAGATTACTAGTATATGAACTATTACTTGATAATTCATCCACTATAATAGATATTTTTTCTCTATTATCATTTATATAACTTGTTACTGGTACATAATAAAATTCATCATTATACTCATTTATATAATATATAGTTAGACTTAGTAAATTATCTAAACACATAAAGTCATATTTCTTATTTATACCATAACTTCTATCTAGAACAGATGGTAAAATAGTTTTGGAGTTTGGTAATCTTGAAAGAACTGTTCCATCAATAAAAATCATTACTTTCTTTACATCTTTTATACTCGTCATAGTATAAATAATACTCTCTAATACTTTTTCTTCCATATCTTCTTTGGTGTTAAAGGCTTCACTTGATAAATCAACTTTTAGTAATCCTTCTTCATATGTGACATTGTTTATTTTAGTATCTTCAGGAATAGTGCTTTTAAACCCTGATGGTATTTTACTTTCTCCTGCCCCCTCTGTTATAAGAATATCAAGTAGTTCTCTAGCAAGACTAGCAGTTTCTGTCTTTCCTACTAATACATTAGTCATAGCAACATAATTATTACTATCTAATAAAAATATAGTATGCGTATTAACTTCTTTAGAAGTATATTTTAATTCTTGGTTTATTTCTAGTTCTCTACTATTTTTAGGTATTACATATAATAAAACAAGTGCGAAGATAACACAGGTAGTTACAAGTACTCTTTTAATAATCATTTTTTTTAACATGGTTCACCTCTATTTAAATATATAAAATAAATCGCAATAATATGCGATTTATAATGAAATTTCATTTAATTTTAATAGTTCTACTACTGCAGCTGCCCTACCCTTTACTCCTAACTTTTGCATTGCGTTAGAAATATGATTGCGAACGGTTTTTTCACTTATTTCTAAAATAGCCGCTATTTCAGTTGTTGCTTTATTAGCAATAAGTAAATTGAATACTTCTTTTTCTCTTTTTGTTAATATACCTTTACTCATTTTTCCTTCCTTCCCAAAGGGCGATTATATATTCTCATATTATTTTATGAATAAAGGTTATATGTGTGAGATAAAAAGCCTATGTTGCTTGAAATTTTACCGAAATATACATTTTATTTTTATAATTACTCTGAACAAGACGCATTATATCATTTGCTAGAACAGTATCGTGCTTATCACTGTCTATTACAACTCGCACTTGATCACCATCTATTTTAACAAAAGATTTTAAATCATACTCTGCTTCTATTTTAGTTTCTAATTCTTCTTGTTCTCCTTTAGTACTATTTAGATTTTTAATTTGTTCAAAAGCATTATTTTTTTCTTCTATGGAAGTAGCTTTATCATTAAGAATATTTTTCAAACTTTCCATTTCTTCTAAATACTCTTCCTCTGCAGATACTCTAAGAGCTACTAATATGGTGCTTTCTGATACTTCGGCTACAACCTCATCACTTTCCGCATCTTCTTCATCTTCTTCTGAAGAAGTTATGTTAGTTAGTAATAAATCGTTTGGCATAGTAATGTAGTATACACTTAAAACTAAAATTAAACTAAATAATGTTAAAAACCAAATACTTTTTTTATTAATCATCTTATTCCTCCATTATCAATTTAATTATATTAAGTTTCTATTTTTTTAGAACAAAAAAAGGATTCTTACAATCCTTTTTCTTTGTTAACTTCTGTTGTTTCTAAGATTATACTTTTAGCTCTAAGATGCTTTAACTTTGTCAGTTTAGCTTTTAAGTCAGCTCTTTTTGTCTCATCAAACTTATTAATTATAAGTTCCATGTGTATTTGACTAGAAAGCTCACTAAACTGCTTTTTCGAAATATATTCTTCCATTATTTATTGTACTCTTTTGTTGCTATTTCTTTAGTAATTAGTTCAATAAAATCTTTTTGACTTACAGTAGTTGTTTCTTGTGAACCAAATTTACGATAACTAACTTCTTTATTATCTCTTTCTTTGTCACCAATAATTAAAGTATAAGGTACTTTTGTAGTTTGACTTTCTCTCATACGATAACCTAATTTTTCTTCTCTATCGTCAAGTTTAACTCTAATTTCTTGTTCTTTTAATAATTCAAATAATTCTTTAGCATATTCTAAATGATATTCATTATTAACAGGAATTATACATACTTCTGTTGGAGCAAGCCAAAGTGGTAAAGCTCCTTTTGTTTCTTCAAGTAAGAAAGCAGTAAATCTATCTAAAGTACCTAGTATTGCTCTATGAATTACTACTGGGCGTTTTTTAGAACCATCTTTATCTACATAAGTTAAATCGAATTTTTCAGGCAATAAGAAGTCTAATTGGCAAGTTGATAATGTTATTTCATGACCTATTGCAGTCTTAACTTCAACGTCAAGTTTTGGTCCGTAGAATGCTGCTTCTCCTATTGCTTCAAAATAATCAGCACCCATATCATTAAGAACTTTTCTTAATTTATCTTCAGCTTTATTCCACATCTCATCATCTTGGAAATATTTTTCTTTATCTTCTGGATCTCTAAGAGATAATCTAAATTTATAATTTTCCATTTTGAAATCTTTATAAACATCACGAATAAGTTCTACTACTTTTTTAAATTCTTCTTCGATTTGATCAGGTCTTACAAAAAGGTGAGCATCATTTTGACACATAGCTCTAACTCTTTCTAGACCACATACGGCACCACTTGCTTCATATCTAAAATCAGGAGCAAGTTCTCCTATTCTTATTGGTAAATCTCTATAAGAATGTAATTCGTTTTTAAATATTAACATGTGATGAGGGCAATTCATTGGACGAAGAACAAATTCTTCTTCATCAATCTTCATAGCTGGAAACATATTTTCTTTATAATGATCCCAGTGTCCTGAAGTCTTATATAATTCTGTTGAAGCTATACAAGGAGTATAAACATGGCTATAACCAAGTCTTCTTTCTTTTCCTAAAATATAGTTTTCTAATTCTCTTCTTATAATAGAACCATTTGGAAGCCATAATGGGAACCCAGGCCCTACTAATTCATGAGTCATATAAACACCTAAGTCTTTACCTATTTTTCTATGATCTCTTTGTTTAGCGTCTTCTATGGCATCTAATTGTTTCTTTAAATCTTCTTCATTTTCAAAGCATACACCATAGATTCTTTGAAGCATTTTGTTTTTAGCGTCGCCTTTCCAGTAAGCACCACTAAATTTTAACAATTTAAAATATTTAATTTCTTTTACGGTTTCAACATGTGGTCCTCTACAAAGATCAGTAAAATCTCCTTGAGTATAACAAGTTATAACTGTTTCATTTTCATCCATACGATTAATTAAATCAAGTTTGTAAGGATCTTCTTTAAACATATCTAAAGCTTCTTGTTTAGAAAGTTCTTTTCTAACAATTCTTTTGCCGTCTTTAGATATTTTTTTCATTTCTCTTTCGATTTTTTCTAGATCTTCCTCTTTAATAACATCGTCTCCAAGATCTATATCATAGTAAAATCCTTCTTCAATTACAGGACCTACCCAAAACATAGCATTTGGATATAAATGTTTTACAGCTTGTGCAAGTAAATGTGCACAGCTATGATTAAGTACATTTAAATTTTCATTTTCTTTTATATTTATCATTTTTTATTCCTCCTCAAAATTTTTCAAATAATAATTATTTCTTTCCTTTTTTTTGACTTTTTGTTTTGGTGGCATTGCACCTCTATTTTTTAATTCTTGTCTGGCTTTTTTTGCAACAGAATAACCATTTCTTGATGTATTTAATAAACATTTAAGTTCATAATTATTCATTTCATTATAATCCAAAACTTCTTGTTTATTTGCTTTTTCGGCTCTCTGTGCAAAAACTGTTACTTCATCTAGTTTCATTTCCCCACTAGGCTTGAAATATGGGACAATTATACCTTTGGCATCTGAAACAATAATAATTTCACCTCTTAAAACAAGTGCACTATTATCATAAGCATACTCATATGAGCATCTTTTCAAATTAGGTAATAAAACTTTGATATCATTATGCGTCATATGGCATAATACTTCATTTGTTATTCCTAGATATAGATTTAAAAACTTTACAAGCGATATAGATTTTAATTGCATAATACTACCCCCACAAAAAAACTCCATACATATAAAAATATATGTAAGGAGCGTATATACGCGGTACCATCCTACCTTGTAACTTAATTTATGATAACGGTATTACCGGAAATCTCTTTCGAGTTCAGCTTGTGAGTAGTAATTTATTTACTTGTATACTAGGCTTTCATCAACCCTAGCTTGCTTTAATACCATTAAATAAATCGTGTCTCAGTCATTGCCTTATGACTAATTGTATCACTTTTTAACTTTTTGTCAACACTTTATTACTTTTTATAAAGTTGTTTTACTTCTTCAACATAATCCATGTTTAAATTTATTCTAGTATTCATATATTCACACATACCATCTAAATACTCCCTACTTTGTTCTAAATTGACATGTTTACCATCATTAATCATATGATCAACTATTATTCTTTCAATTTCTAAAGAACTATAGTTTCTAAGTGGATTAGTCGAGTGACAATATGCTGGTAAAACAAGACCATTATGACCTAAATTTACAGTAGAATATATTGAAGGTGGACATATATAATTTAAGTAATTAAGCATATCTTCAAAAGATATTTCTTTACCACTTATATCTTTTATTTTCTTTATCGTATCTATACCATAACTAGATAAGTTTATACGATATATAAAAGGTATTTCAGGATGTTTATTAAAGTAATCTGCTACATAAGCATTAGTCTGAGTCATAAAGTCAGCAATCATTACAGCTGCAATATTAGTTGTAACATCCGTTGTAGGAGAATTAGATTTTATAGCTTTTTTCATACTTTTTAATGTACGATATTGCATTCTTAAATTACTGTTTTCATGGAATTTACAAGAAATATAATACATGTTTTTCATATTCTTAATTTCCTCTATATTTTTTGAATCAGTAAGCATTGAATTTACTTTATCATAACTATAATTATTATTTACATTAATTAAACATCTTCTAACAGAAAAATTAAGACAATTAATATTTTCATCAAGTTCAAAGAAATATCCGATAGCATTTCTATCTTTATTTTGTTGAAGAGTTAATTTTTGTGTTAAATCGATTGGAAGCATTGTTATAACTGAACCACCCAAATATATAGATTCTGCTCTTTTCCTAGCTTCTAAATCTATCAAACTATTTCTTGGTACAGCCATTGTAGCATCGGCTACATATATACCTAATAAATAGTTTCCATTATCAAGTTTTTCTAAAGAACAAGCATCATCATAAGTCCAAGTAGTTTCTCCATCTACTGTAACAGTATATTTATCTCTACAATCTAAAACTTGCTCCTTATTATCAAGTGTAATAGTCTTTTTTGATTCTTTTAAAACTTCTAATGAGAATCTTGGATTTATATCATATTTATAATTTAACTGCTCAATATTTTTTTCTACTTCTTCATTTATTTTAATATCACTTATTACTTCTTTTATAAAGAAACTAGATTTATCTTTATCCTTGTGTTCTGACTGGCTACTACCTATTTCATCAAGTACACCTTCTAATTTACAGACAAGTTTACTCTTTAATTCAGGTTCAATATTAAATTTTGGATCAGTAATAAATAAATTAATAACTTTCTCGTAATAAATAATTTCCGAATTAGAATTGTTATTTTGAACACTTTCTATATATTTCGTTATTAATTCATCAATTAGATAAACACCTTGTTTATTTTTTAATGCTAGGTTTTTAGGGAACATTTTTAATAGTTCAAATAAATAATTGTAGTTACGAACATCATATATTAAATAATTTAATAAATTATAAGATACTTCATTAGCCGACAAATCTGCCTTCTTAACAATCTCTTTATATTTCAAGTTGATTATGGCAACATTTATAGTATCAAGAAATTTTTGAAGAATAATTGGTTCTTTACAACACTTTTTCTTTTCTTTATTAATTCTCTTAATACGCCTAGTACATGTATCGGCTGCTGTTTGTAAATTTTGAATAGTATGTCTTTTTTCATTTTCATTCTCTATATCATCAAAATACTTAAATACTTTGAATAAATATTTATACCTATCAAAATCAGCATCAGCTGGCAAACGACCTACTTCATTAGAAAAGTATTGTAGTAATAACTGTCTTGATTTTAAATCACTACAATTAAGTTTTGCACTTACTTCTCCAATTGGCATAGTACCTTTTTCTTTTAATACATTTCGTACTCTATCAAAATCTTTATTTGGCATAAAACGTCCTCCTAGCAGTTGTTAACTTCTTAAATTTTTGCTTACTAACTGAGCATCTTCAGTTAATTGTTTTATGCGCTCGGTTATTCTACGAGCTGTGACAATTTCATATCCTTCCTTAGTTATGCTTAGATGTTTTTCTAAGTCATTTATATCAAAGTTAGAACTAAAGAATGTACACAATTTATTATCCATACGATACTGTAATATCGTACTTAATATTTCGTCACGTCCCCATGTCGTAACATTTTCAGCTCCTATATCATCGATGAATAGAAGTGGTGTGTTTTTAATTCTACTTATTATTGATTTGTATTCTAAATCATTTCCAAAGTATGATTTTAGATCTCGCAAAAACTCAGGCCAAAAAACAATAGTGCTTTTATAGCCTTTTTTAGCAAGTTCACAGAAAGCAGCAGTTATTAGATAACTCTTTCCTGAACCAAAATTTCCATGCAAATAAAGTCCTTTTGTTACCTTTGGATAACTATTAACAAACTTTGTTAGCCATTCGATTGTATCAAAACGTGCTGCATCTTTTAAATTGATTTTTTTCATATCTGCTTCTAATATACCTTCTGGTGTTTGATATAAAGTAATATTACTTTTAAAAGCAGTATCTGCCATTATTTTTTCTTGATATTTGCATGCTTTAAATTTAAACACTAATTTATCATTTTGTATTTTTGGTAAATATGCATAACCCTTTGATTTATTTTTACATTCAAAAATATTTTTACAGTTTTGGCAGTTATCATATTCACAAGCACTTTCTTCTAAAAGAGATGTATATTTCATTAGAATTTCTACTGGTAAATCAATTTTTTTAACAAGGTTTTTAAATTTTTCATCCTTAAGCGATGCTGCAAATTCCTTTTCTAAAGTATTGCTATTTTCAACACGTAATCCCATTTGCATTGTTGCTTCTTTTATGTTATTCATTTTACCACCTACATTCTGCCTAACATTTCTTCTAATTTTTTTTGTTTCTCTAAATCTTCTTTTTCTTCAATATTTTTATCAAACCATACTGGTTTATCTTCTGCTCTTATTGATCTATTAACTGTTTTTGGAATATATGTGCTTTTTTGTTTATGTTCTTGCTTAGATATTTCCATTGCTGCTTCAACAGTTTCAATATTACTTCGTTTCCACTGACTTGCTATCGCTTCCACAAAATTCTTTGATAATTTATTATTATTTATTCTAAGTACATAATCAATTAGTACATTAGCAACTCCAGGTTTCATGTTCATATCAACAAGTAACATTTCAAGGATAGACATTTCAACTTTTGTTGGCTTGCATGTCTTGCTTTTAGCACATATATAGTTATATGGACTAGTATTTTCAAACTGATATATTATTTTAGATTTTTTAGAATTATCCGTTATCTCTTTGGTTAAGTGTTCTGGTTGACATTTAAAGACAACTTTTGGCATACTGCCATTATTCTCAAATTGATAATATGTACGATAGTTATTTTTAAGTTTATCTTTATCAATATTATGTTTATCATTAATAGAATTTTTTACTACATTTAGTGTTGTATCAAAATCAAATCCATATACAAAAGATAATTTTATAATTAATTCTTTTATAGCATCGGATACTTTAGTATGATTTAGCATAATATCTGGAATCATACTAAGAAGTTCATCAACGTCTATATCTGAATTAATGTTAACTTTTTCATAATTCTTTTTTCTTATTTCACTAGCATCTGTATCCATCATCTTAACTGATGTAAATACATTACCAAAGTTTTCTGTTATATTCGTATAATCTTTTGTATTGATACGTGGAGTTTTAAAATACTCTTTCGTTTTTTTATAGTTAACACTACCCAAACTAGTATATAAAATACTGCTTAAAAGCGGATTACTAAAAAAATCATATGCTGGAAGTGGAGAATATAATTCATATATGTAATTATTAATTTCTCCCTCTTTTAAATAAGTTTTAACAAGGCCTATACCCTCTAGTTTTTCCCTAGCTTCAGCTATTTCACCTAGTGTTACCCCCATAATATTAAGTAAAGTATTATGATTATTTGTTTCTGATAAGGCAATCTCTTTATCTAAAAAAGTCCATAAATTAAAATATAAGTTAATACCAATTGCTCCGACAATAGGTTGGTATAACATTATAAGTAACTTACGGTCACTATCATTAAGATATGCAGAGTTAATGACATTAAAAGTATCTAGTGGCATTAAACTAAATTTGCTCATAACATCATCTCCCTAACTATTTCCATTTTATCACAAATGGGCCTAAAATTTAAAGAAAAAAAGACCACTTTTTAACTATTTTTGATCTTTCATTATTCTTGAAAATAATATTCTTAATTCTGACTTATCAGCAGCACTCATTTTTACGAAATTAAGGCGTAATTGATACCCACTTGTAAAAGATATAAGAAGAGCTGCTGCGCCTATATTATACTCTATTGCTGCTGTATCAATTGATTTATATGGAAGGATATGAACTTTCTTTTTCTTTGTAAATGGAGTGACATCAAAAAGAATCATTCTCTTATCTGTGAATACAGATTTATCTCTAGAAGTTCTATACGCACTTATTATTTTTTCATTAGTATCAACATAATCAAGTACATACTTTGGTAAACTTTCTATTTCTAAACGTTTATTAAAATTAAAATATTTTGTAAGTTCTTTATATTTGATATATGCCATACAATCACCCTATCATCATTTTAACACATAATAAAAAAAAAGAGAATATATATTCTCTATTTTATAAGTCCAAATTTTGTAAAAGGCCATATTCTAAGTGTTGTTTTTCCAATAATGTCATCTTTTTTAATAACACCTATATCTCTACTATCCATAGAGTCGGTTCTATTATCACCTAGAACTAAATATGTATTTTCTGGAATAGTACCATCTTCACAACCTATAATATCTTCCATCTTAAAATCTTTTGTTATAACATCATCACTTAAAAATTTTTCATTATAAGCTTTACCATCAATGTAAAGAACATTATCTTTATAATCTATTCTTTCGCCTGGAAGTCCTATAACTCTTTTAACTAAGTATTTTGTTCCGTCATAAAGAAAAGCTATTACATCATTTCTTTTTACGTCACCTAATTTATAAGCTGTTTTATTTAGTATTAATGCATCACCATTATTTAAAGTTGGTTGCATAGATGGCCCCACATTTTGTTGTAATGTAACTACATAATTTGCTATTAAAATAACTACTATAATAACTAATATATAACCAAATGTATCCTTTATAAACTCTTTTATACCCCTAAAATCCATATTTATTCTCCCTCAAATGTTATTATAAATTTACATTATGATAAACATTTTGTACATCTTCTACTTCATCAAGTAAAGATAATAATTTATTAAATAATTCTAAGTCTTCTCCTGTTATATCAATAGTTTCTTTTGGTACCATAGCAATTTCTTCTACAGCAAAGTCGACTGTAGGAAGAACTTTTGATATAGCATCTTTGATTTTATATAAATCTTGTGGATCTCCATAAATAACTGTTAATCCCTGATCAGTTTCAATATCTTGTAAATCAACATCAGCTTCAATTAACGCCTCCATTGCTTGTTCTTCTGATAGTCCCTTAAATCCAACTATTGCATAATTATCATACATAAAGGCTACACTACCCATAGCTCCCATTTTAATATGACATTTATTAACTACTGCTCTTAGATCACTTACTGTTCTATTAACATTGTCAGTTAAACATTGAATCATAAGTGTTGATCCCGCTGGACCAAACATCTCATACATAGCGCTTTGATATGAATCATCAATACCACTATTAACTTTATCAATTGCTCTTTTTATAATATCAGCTGGAACTTGTTCTTTTTTAGCTCTATCAATCATTCTTTTTAAACTTGAATTGCTATCTGGTTCAGTTCCGCCACTCTTTGCAGCTAGATATATTTCTCTAGCATACATTGAATATAATTTACCTTTAGCAGCACCTGTTTTTGCTTTACTAGCTGCTATATTTGGAAATCTACCCATTTTCTCACTCCTTTTTTAATAAATATATTTTATAGTATTTTATGGTATTTTTCAACTATAAATAGAAGTCTTTATCTACTTTTAAATAAATTGCTTCGCCTCCAAATACATTTTTATATATGTATTTGGAAAATTTAGTGTCTTTATAAGCTGGATAACATATTAACTGAATAATTTGTTCATCAGCAAGTTCGACATTAATTTCAGGACTATGAAATCCACCACCTACTACTTTTACTTTGTAGGAATTAGATCTTAAATTAAAATCTTTTGTTTCACCATCCATAATAGTACCTAGTTCCATATCATTAAGAAATATCTTGTAAGGACATTTTTTATCTACTAGGCTTGATTTTCTATAAATTTTTATCACGCTTAAGTTCACCTGTTTTTTCTATTATTTCATTTAAAATTTCACTATTTGATAAAGTAAATTCATTTAATTTTATGCTCATCATTTCTTCACCTTCAAATGGAATATTTAAAATATCTATATTATTAAAGTGATACTTTAGACGCATAAAATTTCTAACAAATTTATTTGTTAAATTATCTTGAATCATATTATGTTCGATTTTCATTTTCTTAAATAGTGCTACTTTTTCCATAAAGTCCAACTCTTGTTTTTTAGATACGAATTGTACTTTCTTATAATTAGCTTTTTCTTTAGCATTATACCTTATTGGTAGAAATGGCACTACTTTTACCTTATTTATATTACTAGTAGATAGTACATTTAAAAAGATAGATAATGCTAGAATAGCTGATGGTGAAACATCACTTATATTTTCAGCAAATTCTGTAGTTCTTCCTTCTTTGTAGTCTTTATAATCTTGTGATTCGTTTTCATAAACACCATTATTTAACTCATATAAAGCACGATTTATCATATTACGATACTTTTTATCATCATTATCTATTTCATTTTTTGTTACTTCATTTTGAACAGCATAAATATAGCATGTATCATTACTTATACCATAACTTATTCTTGGTAAAGGATATGTTAATAATTTACCATTTACTTCTTTTTCAAATTTTATTTCCATAAAATAAGGAGTTTCTTGTCTTAAACTCTGCATTTTGTTAGAAATTATTATATTACTATTCCAAAAATCTTTATTTCTACTTTGCGCTCCTAGTAAACCTTCATGATATTCTCTTTCTTTAATAGCTAATGTTTTAGCATCAGTATCTTCTTTTTTTAATGCCTCTATTTGTTCTTTTCTATCTTTATTTTTTCTAAGAAAAAGTTTATCAGCATTAAAAGAAGTAAAATCATTAATAGTTTTATCTTCTAAGTAACCATCATAAAAATCAATATATCTTTTTATATACTCTTCTGGGTTTAATAATTCTTCATAAGTTATATTACTAAATAATAAAGTTATAGCTTCTTTTATAGTATTATAATCTAATTCTATGTTACGATACTTTTTTAACTGAAATAAATATTTAGACAATAAGAAAAGAAATGCTTTTTTATCTCTTATTTTTAAGAATAATTTATTACCAGTATAGTTATTATCCCCATAAATAGTATGAAACTGCGTATTATATATAAAAGGGTCAGTTTCAATGTGACCTTTTGAAGCTTCTAATACGAATTCATCAAATATTAGTTCTAAATTATCCATTTTGAGCTTTCTTTAAGGCATCTTTAGCAGCTTCTTGTTCTGCCTCTTTTTTACTATGTGCAGTTCCTCTACCATATAAGATATTGTCTATTTTAACATCAACAGTAAATGTTTTGTTATGTGAAGGTCCTTCTTCATTTACTACAAAATACTCTAAACTACGTTTATCAGTTTGTACTAATTCTTGAAGAACTGATTTATAATCACTGAAAGAATCTATTTTATGTCCTTCTATTAAAGGTATAACATTATCATAGATAAACTTTTTAACAGTATCTAAGCCTTTATCTAAGAACATAGCTCCTATAAATGATTCGAAAACATCAGCAACGATAGCTTTTCTAAACTTACCGCCACTTTCTTCTTCACCTCTACCAAGTAGTAAAGCTTCATTTAAACCTAATCTAAGTGAATACTCATATAAAGCATTTTCACATACATAATGTGAGCGAAGTTTTGTCATTTCGCCTTCTTCTTGCTCGGTATTTTTATATAAATATTCACTCATAATAAGTTCTAAGACAGCATCTCCTAAATATTCTAAACGTTCATAACTAGTAGTATTTGTTTCGTTAGCATAAGAAGTATGCGTAAAAGCTCTTTGATATAAAGACTCTTTATTTGTTTCTATTCCGAATTTTTTTAAAATTTCCATACTATCACCTATTTCATTATATCAAATTTTTACAAAGTATTATAATTTATTTTACTTTTAGTGTATTTTATCGTATAATTATTGTGGTGTTAATATGAAGAATATCTTAATAAAAATGATAAGATCATACCAAAAAATACCAGGAGATTTTCATAATAATTGTAGGTTTATTCCTACGTGTTCTAATTATGCAATTGAAGCTATAACATTACATGGTAGTGTTAAAGGAAGCTTTCTAGCCGTAAAAAGAATTTTAAGATGCAATCCCTTCTGTAAATCTGGATATGATCCTGTTCCAAAAAAAGGAGTGAAATAATGAATTTCAAAAAAATATTATGTGTTATGCTTTTAGCTGTTATATCATTATCAAGTACTGGGTGCTTTAAGAGTGATACAATGGAAGATATAGATATATATACTACTGTATACCCTATTGAATATATAGTTAATAGATTATATGGCAAGTATGGAAATGTAACAAGTATTTATCCAGATGGTGTTATACCAACTGAATATGAACTTACTAGAAAACAAGTAAAAGATTATAGTACAGCAGACTTATTTATATTTAATGGATTAGTAGATGAAAAAAACTATGTAACTGACTTCTTTGAATATAATAAAAATATAATGATTATAGACTCTACTGCTAGTATGGAAATTAATAATCGTACTGAAGAACTATGGATTAATCCTTCTAACTTACTTATGATAGCGCAAAATATTAAAAATGGTTTTGATGAATATGTTACAAACCACTACATGAAAAATGATATTGAAGCAAATTATGATGCTTTAAAAATAGAATTGTCTAATTTGGATGCTAATATTAGTTTAGTAGTAGAAAATGCAGCAAGTAAAAATTTAATAGTTACTGATGATTTATTCTTATTCTTAAGTAAATATGGTTTTAATGTTATATCTCTTGATAGTGATACGGCAACTGAAAAAACAATTTCACAAGCTAAAGCATTAATTAATAGTGGTTCAACTACTACTATGTTTGCTCCTAAGAATGAAGAACTTAATGATGTAGTAAAAAGTATTATTGATGATACTGGAGTAAAAGTATCTTATCTACATACATTATCTAATATTACTGAGCAAGAAAGAAGTAATAAAAAAGATTATATAAGTATTATGAAAGATAATATTGAAGCTATAAAAGACGAAGTATATAAATAATATATAAAATAAAAACTGATTCAAGTAATAATGAATCAGTTTTTTATTTAGTTATTTTTCCCTATTCTTGGCAAATTTATAAAATTCTCTAGGTGTGGTTGTTTCAAAAATCATTTCTTTTTTAGTAAGTGGATTAATTACTATTAATTTATAAGCATGAAGTCCTAATCTTTTTAAAGATTTATCATTTGAACCATACTTGTAATCGCCTACTACAGGATGATTAATATGTTGCATAGCTACTCTTATTTGATTTTTTCTTCCAGTTTCAATTTCAACATCAAGAAGAGAATACTTTTCATTTCTTGATACCGCCTTATATTTAGTAACAGCTTTTTTACCTATTTCTTTTTTAACAGCATAAACTTTAAAGCCATCTTCACTCTCTTTTAAATACTGCGTTATATTTCCTTTATAGTCTTCTACATAACCTTCTACTAAAGCCATGTAACCACGATATATCACTAGTTCATCCCATGAATCTTGATATAATTTTTTGACTTTTTCATTTTTAGCAAACATTACAATACCAGATGTTTCTTTATCTAATCTATGAATAACAAAGATTCTGGCATTCTTATTTTTCACTTTTACATATTCACTTACCATGTGATATAATGTCTTTTCTTTTTCATTTTCTGTTGCTATTGTAAGTAAACCACTAGCTTTATTAACCACAATTATATCTTTATCTTCATAAAGTATTTCTACACGCGGGTCTATATTGCTTGAATTAAATCCTTTAATAGAAACAACATCGCCTTTAAAAAGTGGTCTATTAAATTTAGTTACTGTACTATTATTAACAAGTACTGCCTCATTTGTAAGTAATTGTTTTGCTTTTTTACGAGGCTTATCCATCTTTTCAATTAAGAAATCCATTAGGATAATTGGTTCTTCTACTACATATTTATCATTCATTTTCTCACGTCCTTATACAATAATACACTAAAATAGATAAAAGAAAAAGTCTTTTATCTATTTTCATATTTATATCTTTTAACAAATCCATCCAAATGGTCATCAATATCAATTTCAGTTGGTTTCTTTTCAAGCTCTAAAGCTAAAGAACGCCAAGAATAGACATTTTTATTATCAAATAAATTTTCAATATTATCCTTACCACATACAAGAAGTTCTAACATTTTTTCTTTTCCTATATATTTAAATAGCTGTCTAGCAGCTTCTACAGCATGGTTATATGTATACTTGTTATTATCTCTTTTATAATTTGAATTATGTATATGCATTATTTGTAATGCTATATATTCGATCATACCTTCATTAGCCTGTTCATTAATTACATCGTCTGTTTGCAATCTCTCAAAACATATACCATTACGTGAACACATATGATAATCGTTTGTAACAAAATTATTATATGTTGAACATACCGCATGACCATATAGTTCATGAGAAAGTATAGCACGCATCTCATCTTTATTAGATAAATTTCTAACAACGACAAAGTGTTCCATACCTACTAAAAAACGCTTATTTAAATAATGAAAGCCAAAAGTTGTATTCTCTTTTTCCAGCTGTTTTTTTATTTGCGAAGGTTTAATTTCAGATCTTGTTATTTGACACATAATGTTCAAAAGCGATTGATTTGTCCATTCATATAGATATGTTCTATTTAATGTTTCGTCAATTATATTTTTATATTTATCACCATAGAACCCTAAAGCAGAAGGATAAAGTTCTAAAGATAAATCACTTAATAGATTTGTTCCGCTAGCTACTCTTACTTTGTCCATATAAACATCCCCTTTTTTATCGGGGTTTATTATAACATAATTTTCTAGAAATACAAATTATTATTTATACAAAGAAAAAAACCTTTATAAAAGGTTTTACTTTTTTATTGGCGAAGCAGGAGGGATTTGAACCCTCGCACCAGTTACCCGATCTACATCCTTAGCAGGGACGCCTCTTCAGCCTCTTGAGTACTGCTTCAAACAACTACAAATTAATTCTACATTATTATGCTAGATGTGTCAATAGATAAAAGGAAAAAAAGAAAGTTAATGCCTCTCATACTTTAATATAACTTCTTTTATTAGTATAGCTTAATTATGCTATTTTAAGCTGTTTTAAGCAAGAAAAAAGAAAGATGATTATTTATCAATCTTTCGTTTAATAAGCATTTTAGGGGCACCTTCAAGCTCTTTATAGCCAAGTGCAAGAATACTGCAGTATCCCTTATATTTTTCATACATATCTTCTGGAAAATGAAATCTTTCATTTTGTCTTACTTCAATGAAATCAAGTAAGTCTGTACCATACTGCATACTTCTAGCACTACAGTCACAAGCCATCTCCATTAAATCTAAATCTGTCATCATAGTAACATCACTATAATGTTCAGGATGATGACTATTGTTTTGCCAGTGTAATCTTAAAGCTGCTTTTTGCTTTTCATCCAAAGTAACTTTAGGATTCATCATACTATCTTTATTATCAAGCAATATAAAGGCTTCTATTTCTTCTGCCATAAATTTAGAATTATCATGAACAGAACATCTTTTAATAAGTTCTAAAGCTTTATCTAACTGACCATTTTCAATTAAACTCTTACTAAGAATTCTTGCACTTTGTAAAACGTATTGCTTGTGTATTAATGTATCTTCAATATGATCAATAATTCTTTCAATCACAAGAATTCACCCCTTTTGTTTCAAATGAATAATTATTATAGCACTTTTTTGAAAAAGTGCAATTTAATTCATTCTTTTTAAGAAAATAAAAACTACTCACATAATGAGTAGTTAATATAAATAATTAATTAAATTTATTTATTACTGTTATATTCTATCTTTAACCATTTAGTAAGACTAGCAATTTTACTTACATTTATTGCTTCCTCTTCAATTACACTTATAAAAGTTCCATCATTAGATGTACCATATTCATAATCAATAATAATACTTATTTGTTGTCTTATCTTTTCTGAAGTATCTTTATCATCACCTAATGTTAAAGTATTATATTTATCAAAATCTTTTAAACAATTCTCATTTTCTGAAAGACTTAATAAATCTTTTTCAGATATACTTCTTTTATTTTTAAAACTTAATACTTTTTTATTATCGTATACTTTGTTTTTTAAATCAGTAGATACTAAATAACATTTCGTTATGTCCTCTACTAATAAATTATAAGTTTTCTTTAACTGCTTATCATCAAGATCAGTTTCTTTTAATTCTGACCAATTTGAATCATCATCACTAATGGCTATTTCGTCCATATTATCTTCAATTACATTAAGATTTTTTTCTATTGAGGCATAATAATCTCCATATAGTATACCTAGTTTTGTTTTATTGGGAGTAAAAATATAATATAAAGACATAATTAGAATAAAAGCAAGAATAGCATAGACTACAACTATAGAATATTTCCTTTTCATACACTTCACCTATTTTAATTATAACATATATTGATTATTATTCAAATTTTTTATCTAATTTAACAAATACTTATATACGCATTAAAATACAAAATGTATTAAAAAAGAGAAATTTTAAATGGAATTACTAATTATATGGATTTTAACCATAATAGCAAGTGTAGTAATGGAATTATCAAGTGAATTAAGAATCTTTAAAGATGTAGCTGATAATGGCTATAAAATTGATGTTAAGAAAATATCCGAGCTTGCTAGTCAAATTAACCCTAACGCTTCTAAAGTTACACTTATGTCACTACTTATACCTGTTGTCAATATTATGGGAGTATTTCAAAGAACTATGATTTATAATAATGTTAGACACATGATTTTAGATCAATTAAGTGTCCTTGATTCTTTAATACCTATGACAAAAGAAGAGGAAGAAGAATACAAAAAGAATCCTTCTGCATTTAATGCCATATATATTAATGCTAGACAACAAACACAAAGTTCATCAGAAAGCATAAGTTATACTGAAAATAATGAAAAAAATACTATTTGGTTTAGACGAGAAAATGATAAATTCATAGTGGTTAAAGCTGAAGGACCTATTTCTAAACTTTCTATTATTGAGCAACGCGGTAAACTTATTGAAAAAATGAATATTTTTACTAAAGACTTAGATATGAATACTTTATTAAAAGAGCTTGAAAGTCAAAACGGTCAAAAAGAAATTTATATTGATTTAGACGAAAAAGAAGAAACTGCTAACCATGATGCTAATAACGAGCAATTATCAAGACAAGAAAAAATAGAATCATTAGAAAATTTAAAAAATGACTTAATAGTTGATAAAGCAAATGAACGAAAATCACAAGATACTAACAATAGTCAAAAACTTATGACAAAACGAAAGAAATAGTTAAAATAACTATTTCTTTTTTTATATATAGATAATAAAAAACTACTATTTCTAGTAGTTTGTTTTTTTAATGGTGACCCGTACGAGGTTCGAACTCGTGAATGCATGCGTGAAAGGCATGTGTGTTAAGCCGCTTCACCAACGGGCCATATTATATAAAAAATTAAATGGTGGGCCTGAATGGACTTGAACCATCGACCTCACGCTTATCAGGCGTGCGCTCTAACCAGCTGAGCTACAAGCCCATCTAATTTTTCAAGGACTATTTCATTATATATTATTTTACATACTTTGACAAGTACTTTTCAAAAATTTTGTTTATTTTTGAAAACATATAATAAAACCATTTTTTTGCACATCGCTTTTGTATTATACTATATATTTTTATTTAAAACAATAATAAAATAATATTTTTTATTATTTTATGATATAGAAACAAAAAAGTTTAGTATTATACTAAACTTTTATTAGTTTTGTCTTACTTTGCGTTTTATAATTACGCTTGTAATTATAAAAAAGAATAACGCAAATCCTAAAACCACTGCCATATTAATTAAGATAGTTCCTACTGAACTATTATCAAAAACTTCTACTGTTTTGATAAAGTTATTATTTTGAACATACCAGTAAGATGGCAATATTTTTGAGAAATTAACTACTGCACTAGGCATAAATTCAGCTGGAACAAAGCAACCACATAAGAAGCTTGAACCTAGAGCTATTACATTCATAATACCATTTATAGCATTTTTGCTTTTTAAAACAGTTCCAATTAAGAAACCAATTCCTAAAGCTAAAATCATAAATACAAATGAATTAAGTATCAAGAATAGCCCATTTGTTGTAAACATTATTTTTCCTACTACAAAGAAACTAGTTATTGCAATAAATAACCAAACTGATATAGCAAATACTAAATTTCCTAAATAAAGTTCTCTTGTAATAGAATCTATTTTTTTACTACTAACAAGATTTCTTTTTCTAACATTATCTTTATTAAATGTATTCATAATAATAGCTATTAAATATATACAAATAGCTAACATAGTATAATTAGAAAAGTTAAAGTAGAAACTGGCTGTACTTAAACTATCTGTATCGATAGTATTATCTAATTCAACTGTTGCTGTTTTACTTAATGAATAATTAATAGTATTTATTATACTAGTTGTATCATTAATATCATCATTAGCTATACTAGCAATTCTTAAATACTTTTCAACAACCATTTTAGCATAAGAAGAAGACGAACTTATTCCTATTTTAATATCTAACTGTTTTTCAGTATTATTTAAATAATCTTTAGTATATCCATTATATATAAATAAAACAGCAGCAACTTGTTCATAAAATAAAGCATCATCAATTGCATTTTCATCGTTTACTATCTCAACTAAATCAGCATTATCTTTAACATAATTAATAAAATTTTCTACTATAATACTGTCACTATCATTATTAATAATGGCAACATTAGGTTTAGAAGCTTTAAACTGATTTTCCGTATTACTACTGGTAGTACTAAAAGTAGTAAAAACTAGAAGTATTGCAATATATAATATAATACTGCCTTTATTAGCTGCTAATATTCTAAAGTAATTTTTAAATACTATCATATTTTTTCCTCCTCATCAAGAAGTAAGACATAATTAGTAGAATGGATGAAAAAATAAATAAACTTATAATATCAAAAGAGAATCTACTAAATGTATCATAGTAATATAGAGAATAAAATCCATCAGTTATCATACTAGCAGGATTAATAATGTTAATAATTGGAGCATTTGTATCAATTACATATTTCATAGTTATTCCCATCATTCCGGAAAAGAAACTTCCTAACATTGTGATAGCTCCAACTATACCTTGTCTCATATTATCATTTTTAAAAGTCATTGATCCGGTTGCTAGTCCAAGCATACTACCTGCTAGACATCCAAAGAAGGATAATAACATGATTAAGTCAAATCTAGTACCATAATCTATTCCTAAAATGACATTAGTATAAAATAAAACTATGCCTATAGCAAATAATTGAACTATAAAGGCTGCTAGAAATCCACCTAATAAGAGTGGTAATCTACTAACAGGTGCTAATGTTATTCTAGCACCTTTTTTATTTATATTGGCTAGGTAATTACTAATAACTGAGCTAGTTATTATTGATCCAAATAAACATGTCATAGCTATTAAAGTATAAAATTCTATAACAGTAGCATCCATATTATTTTTAGATATGTTATTAGTATATTCTTTATTACTATTTAATTTTTCAATAACATCATTATATATTTTATTAATATCAACTTCATTACCACTACTCATAGCATTTTCTACATTGTAGTTTATAATGTCTGTTGTTAATCTTTCATATTCAAATACTTCATCAACTACATATTTAATAATAGTTTGGTTTATTCCATTTTCTTTAACTATTATTTTCAAATCATCATTATTATCAAAATAAATATAACCATCAATTTCCTTATCTTCCAAAAGTTGTTTTTGTTTTTCCAAATCCCCATAACTTATGTCAAATAGATAGTTATCACTATCTTCATTACTTAACTCATCTAAAGTCATCGTTAATGCTTGATCTTCAAGATACCTTTCATCATTAATAACACCTAAATTTATAGTTGAAAGTTTTTCAGCATCTTCTATATTAGAAAAAGCTAAATAAAACATTGTTCCTAAAATAAGTGGCCAAAAGATAGTCCAGAAAATTAAAGCGCGATCTTTAAGTAATACTTTAAAAGTATATTTAAAATTATGGAAAAACATTAATCTCTTAATTCCTTACCTGTTAGATTTAAGAATACGTCATTTAGGGTTGGAAGTTCAGAATATATACGATTATAACCTATTTTATTTTCTCGCATGTAGTCAACAAGATTATTTAAATTACGTGTACCTTTACGATAAGAAAGAATAATATTCTTATCTTCAACTTGTACCTCATCAACATGCTTCATACTAGATAAATCATTAATAATACTGTCACTTAAAGATTCTTCTAACTCAACAGTTATTTTTTCTTCAATATCTACTAAAGACTTAAGTTCTTCTTTAGTTCCTTCAGCAATAATTTTACCTTTATCAATAATGATAATTCTATTACAAAGTTGTTCTACTTCTTCCATGTAATGAGTTGTATAAACAATTGTCGCTCCAGTACTATTAAGTTTTTTAATACCTTCAAGAATATTATTTCTACTTTGAGGATCAACTGCAACAGTTGGTTCATCTAAAAATATTAAACTTGGTTTATGAGCTATACCACAAGCAATATTAAGTCTTCTTAATAATCCTCCTGATAATTGTTTAGGTCTAAAAGTTTTAAACTCATTTAAAGAAACTAAATCAAGAGCATCCATTACATACTGTTGTCTTTTCTTTTTATCTTTTATATATAGACCACAAAAATAATCAATATTTTCATATACTGTTAATTCATCAAATACAGCTACATCTTGAAATACTACTCCTATTTTAGCTTTTATGTCATAAGCATCAGGTTGCATTTCCTTACCAAATATTTTAATTGTTCCCTTATCAAAATTTAATAATGATAATAAACAGTTAATTGTAGTAGATTTACCACTACCATTTGGCCCTAATAAACCTAGTATCTCCCCTTCATTTACATCAAAAGATATACCGTCCAAAGCTTTTAATTTCTTATAGCTTTTTTCTAAATCTTTTACTTCAATAATTTTTTTCATAATTCCTCCATACTAAAATATATTTGTACATTTATAATTATATATTACTTAATTATCTAATACAAGAATAATAGTGTTCTAATAATATAATATTTTACCTAATTATTACTTTTTTGATGGTAACTTATCATAAGTAACTTTTACAATTTTACATAAATATTCTTTGTCATCAATATCATTAATTAAAAAACTTGGTTTTGCCCCATCATACATTGGCTGTTCAATAATTTCTTTAAGTAATGGTTTAACATCCACTACTGGTTTTAAAAACATTTGATTATCACAAATACCAACACAGTATTTGCCATTAACATAAATCAAATATTCACCCATCATTGGACGATATGTAATTTCACCTAAGTCCGATAACTGTTCACATATATATTTAACAAATTCTTTTTTACTAGCCATAATTATTCCTCCTAAAATCCTTATTCCATTACTTATGCGATGCTTTCCAAGTGTTATATTCTTTTCTCATACACTTGGCACATGGACGATATCCCGCACTTATAGCAGTATCTTCATTTGCAAAAAACACTCTACTTTTAACATACTGTCCCTTTGATAAATAATAATTAGCCGATGGGCAATCTAATCTTCCATATATCTTTAATCTTTTATTACCACCTAATAAGCCTTTTTCATAACTAAGATATTCATTACCATCTTTATCTATTAACTTATACTTTTTTAAATCTACACTTGTATCTTCTACCATAGCATCACCCTATTAATCAAATTATATCATAAAAAAAGATAGTATAACTATCTTTACTGACATGTCATAGCTTTAGAATAATTGTCAAGAATATCCTCCTTAGTTAAATTTGGTATTTCTTTTGAATCAAAGTAACTTATTAAACATCCTTTTTCAATATCAGCAGCATTCATATTGAGTATATTACATGTTTGCACAATTTCATATGTAGTTTCATTTACTTTATAAATTGCTGCACCTACACCATGAATATCATTTAGTTCATCTATTCCCTTATTAAGAGTATCTTCATCATCACTCTTATCAACTGGTCTTAATAAAGAAGTTGTTAATCGGTATAGTTTACCATCAAAAAATTCAAAAGTATGAGTAGTTTCAAAATTTTCTTCTTCCTTCTCTGTACAAGTTAAACTAGTAACACACGGTTCATTTTCCTTATGACCTAATTTAAAATTATAATCTCCTGTTTCATTATCACAAATTGAAACACTATAACCTACACCATAATATACAGAACTTGTTTTATTAAGAGATGCCGTATCTTCAAATCCAGCTACTTGTACATCAAAATACGAGACATTTGTTGCATGATAAATAAATATAGGTTTCTTACCACTTTTAGCTCTGAAATAATCTATAAAACCAAATATAGTGCCTAATAACACTACTGATGCCATAACTATTAAGATAATGAAAATAAACTTTCTTTTTTTCTTCTTTACAATATCATTCATATTTTAATTACTCCTATTGTCATAATAATATCATACATATTAACACAATACAAATTATAATATAATAACTAGGATTATTGATAAAATTGTCATTAAGTAATATAATAAATAATATAGAAGAGGAATATATTATGGAGAAAAAAATTAAAAAAAGTTTATTAAAAGGATTTCTAATAACAATAAGTTCAATTGTACTAGTTGTAGTAGTGTTAGGTTTTGCTTTTCCAGGACTAATATGGACTAAAAGCTTAGGAGTTACTTATACACAGGCTGATTATAATAGTATTATAGATAAGCTTAATTATACAAAGGATGATGCTCCTACAGGCGATTCGAAAGATTTATATAATTATATCTACGGACCTGCAAACAGCGTTGATACCGAGTTTACTAGTGAAGAATTAACTGCATTCTTTAATGAGAATAGACCAAGTTACTATCCTCTTAAAAATGTTCAGGTTAAAATAAATGAAGATGGCACAATAGAACTTTCTGCATCTGCTAATGTTGATTATTTTCTAAACGATGTTCTAGGTGGCAAATATACTAGAGAGCAAATAGAAAATAAAATACCAACTCTTGGAATATTACCTGATAATGTTAATATATATGTAAAATTTGCTGGATCTGTAACTCAAAATATTTCATATATCAATGTAAAAGCACTTGCTGTTCAAGGAGTAACAATATCAGAGAATTACTATAGTACAGCTACAGCTGCTAACACAATATCAGCTGGTGTTAATGATTTTATAGTAAAATCTAATGCTGAAACTGGATCAAGTTATGAAAGTATAAACGTAGAAAATGGCGTACTTAAATTTAAAGGTAGTGTCCCATCTTCACTTGAAAGAGTAGCAAAATAAAAGATATAACATAGTAGTTATATCCTTTTTTTATCTTAAAAATTTCTTATACTCTTGAGCACCTTTTTCTTGCCCAACTTGAATCTCTTTTTTATATAAATTAGATAAGTAGTTAAGTGTAAGCAAAATATTCTTTGTTTCCTTAGAAGCTTTATTTGCATCACCATTTAGTTTTCTAAGTTCAATATACATCTGGGCTGTTGCTTCAATTATTTCTCTTTTAACCTGTTCATCTACTGAACAATTAGAATAATATCTAACTAATTTTTGCAATACTTTTTGATGTCTTGACCAGTCTTCTAACTGATTTTTCTCTGGATATACATTTATACATCCATCTTTTTTTGGAACTAGATAAACTCCACCACTTGGCCTTTTTTCTAAAGTATATGGACAACCTGTTTCTGTTAAAACAGAACAAGTAGTTTTTTTAGAAAATAAATCTACTATTCCCTTTCCAACATTTTTAACTCTTAAATGAAGTATAGGAGTAGCACTAATTACTTCCCTTTTACTATTACAGTAAAAATCAAATGTTGAAGTAATAGATATTTCTTTACCTTCTAATTTTTCTTTTAAATATTCAAAACTCATATTATCAAAATCTTTAGGAAGATAATTACATCCAGAATTCTTACAACACATTCCGCCGCAACTAGCACATATATCTTTATCTTCAAATTCATTTATATCTTTAGTATTTAATTCCATAAAAACCTCCTAAAATTTTCTTATTATATTAACATAAATAATTTTAGTAGTAAACAAAATTTTACATGTTTTAAAAACATATAATTATAATTAATAGTATTTTTAAATTATTTCTTATAATCATTTGCCAAAACAACAATTTTACTATATAATTGCTATGAAAGAGATGGAAACAAATATGAATTTTAAATTAGGCGAAATTAATACATTAGAAGTAAAATATAAAAGTGATATTGGATATACACTTAAAAACAAGTTTGATAACGAGATTTTTCTACCATTTGATCAAACAGCAAGAGAACTTGAAATTGGAGAAACTATTGATGTTTTTGTATTATTAGATTCAAAAAAAAGATTAGTAGCAAGTTATAATACACCGTTTATTAAAGTTGATTCTCCTGGTTTTGTTAAAGTAACAAATGTTGTGAAAGGGCTTGGTATCTTTATAGATAATAATGTTTTAAAAGATCCACTTATATCATGTGATGATTTACCACTTGATGAAGAACTATGGCCTATTATAGGTGATACTGTTTTATGTAAGTTAAAAGCAACTCCAACCCAACTTATTGCAAAACTTGTAACACCAGAAGAAGCAAAAGATATTTTTAAACCTAAAACTAAACTAGAGAAGTTTCAAAAAGTTAATGCTTTTGTTTTAAAAAGTGGTACTCAGGGAGTAAACTTGATAACTTTAGAAGGTCATAATATATTTGTATATTATAAACATAAAAGAAGAGACTATCACATAGGTGAAGAAACAGAAGTTACTATTAACAATGTTGGTGAAGCTAACAATAGTTATAATGGTACGTTATTAAGTGCTAAAGTTCCTTTAATGCGAGAAGATGCTGATATTATTTTAAAGTATCTTGAAGAGAATGATGGCGTAATGAGAATAAATACTAAATCAGATGTTGAAGTAATTCAAAATGTATTCAACATGAGTAAAGCATCATTTAAAAGAGCACTTGGTAACTTATATAAGAAAAGACTTATTGAGTTTAAAGACGATAAAACTTATTTAGTTAAATAAAAACAAAAGATAGCATAAGCTATCTTTTTAGTTATGACTACCTTCAGCCATTTCAGCAATTGCTTTAGTCTGATGAATTGTGCCCCAAGGATGATTTGGTGGTGCATAAATAGAATATAATTTAAGTGGTGTATTTCCAGTATTTATTACATTATGCCAAGTACCCGCAGGGATAAAAATAGCAAAATCATCATATACAGGTTGACTTATATATAAGTTTTCTTTAGTATTACCCATTTGAGCTAATCCTTGACCTTCTTCAATACGTAGAAACTGATCAACATTTGGATGCATTTCTAACCCTATATCTCCTCCAACAGGAATACTCATTAAAGTAAGTTGTAAATTACGTCCCGTCCAAAGTGCCGTACGAAATGTATCATTACTTATAGTAGCTTTATTTATATCTATTATAAAAGGTCTTGGTCCAAAGTCCGTAATCATATTTTGATTAGCTGGTTGATTACAATTATTATACATATATACCTCCTTTTAGATTTTATGCGATATATGTTTTAAAAATACGAAATAAAATTATCACAAATTTTTGTATAGCCTTTACTTTTATAATTCATACTAAATATGGAAAGGGAGAGATATAATGACAGACGAAAATGATGAAAAATTTGAACTTCTAAAACATATTAATCAAGATGCAGGAATGGCATCATATGCTATTGAAAGTCTACTTAATGAATTAAAGGAAAAAGATAATAAGATTAAAGAAATAGCAGAAGATATTTTAAAAGAATATCAACATTTCTTTAAAAACACTAAAGAAATATTAAATAGCAATGGAATTTCAATCGATGAAGAAAGTTTCATTGATAAAATGGGTGCGAAAATGGGAATCAAAATGGATGTAACAAACGATAATAGCGATTCCAATATTGCAGATATGTTAATAAAAGGAATATCTATGGGAAGTATAGATATGGAGAAAAAAATCAAGGACTACAAGAATTCAGTAGATAATGAATGTTTAAAAACTGCAAAAGATTTTCTTAAATTTCAAAATAATTCAATAGATAAATTAAAAACTTATCTATAATCAAAAAGCACCATAAAAATTATGGTGTTTTTTAGTAATATAAGAAAGAAATCAATTTGCAAATAATGACAATTAATTTATTTCTTTTTCATATATAAAATTTAACAATTTTTATTAGTCTGTACACATTACTTATAATTAATTAATTTTGCTTTGTTTTTTTTAACAAATTCATTTAATGTTCCATTACAATATGCAGAATATATTTTTTGTTCCCATTTTAATTGTTTAATTCTCTTTGATGAAATGTTCATTTTAAAATTTTTAGCATTCAAAGAAATCAACTTTTTTATATTTTCTCTATTTTTCTTACTTTTAGGTTCGATAAAATTTATCGTATTATATACTCCGACTAATGAAGCATAATTTTCCCATTTTGTCATATATTCTTTTGAATTACGTGGAACCATTGCACTATTAATCTTATTGAATAATCTATTCATTTTTTTATGTAATTTTATTGTTGCCTGTGCCTTATAACGTTTTAAAAAAATACCAGTGATGATTGGAAAATGTCTAGTCGTATGCCCACTTTTAATCGCATCAATATCAATATATTTTATTTTGTTTCGACTTAACGAATGACCATAATTAGTTAAAATATCTGAAACTTTAGTAATAAATTCATTAAAAGGTATTACCTCGTCTTTATATGAAAATGTTATATCATCAACATAAGTACTAAATTTGTAGCCATATTCATTTGACAAATTATTAAGTTCATCAAACATTTTTTTATATGCAAAAAAACTCATTAAAGTACTAGTTGGATATCCTTGCGGAATTGTTCTAACTACTTTTTTGCCTTTTTTTGTAGGTGCTGTAACGAGTTTAGAAATTGCTTCAGCTACATCTGTTTCTATTCTTATTATATCTCCATCTTTATCTTTAACTGTCCTTATCATGTTTAGACCAGTTTCACTACAAAAAAAATCCTTAACTTTTTGAAAACTGCAACTAGGGAAAAAGCTTTTAATATCAGCTAAAATAAACTTTGTATTTTTTTTATGATATGTTGCATTATCCTTATAACAATAATCTTTTTTAGAAAACAAGTATTTTGGTGTTTCTATCCTAGATAAATATAGATTTATTCTTTTTAGAATTTTCTTATGCTTTCTCCCAGCATCAGTAAACTCCCTATATTTTTTTGACGAATAATCGCTAGGCTTTACATTGAATTTTTCACCAGTTAATTTTGATTCATAAAAAATTTTAGCTTTTGAATAAAAATATAGATCAACATTTCTTAACTCTTTAGTTTGTATGTAAAGCTTTTCTTTGTTATTTTCATAAGACAAGAACTTGGCTAAATATTTTTTGCTTTTGCAGCCATATAATTTATTATTATATATTTTTTGTTTCATCTTATCACTTCCTAAAATGAAAAATCGCCAAGCACACTTCATTGATTAATTAAAAGGTAATACTTCGCTCGTAAATGAGAATGCCATTCCGAAAATTAAAAGTTGATTTTTCGTCTGATAGTAATCTTAAAAAAGAATTAATCAGAAGAGCTTCAAACAAATTAAATTTGCAAACTGCTAACACAATCATAAAGATAATAACCTTTATTGACTTATCCACGTGTAATCTCATATACCATTCCTCCTTTGCTATTTAAAATAAATAACTATAATGGAATGGCACGTCCGATATCTTAACTAATCTCTATATGCTTGGCTTCCAACTGTGATTGAGAGTAATGTTTGTAGACTTTTGGCTGGCTTGCCCAGCCACAAAGTCACAAACATTCTCAATCACACTAGCATTGTACACAATGCTCCCATCTCCACAAACGGAGAACACAAGTAAACTTGCATAAAATTGTAATAAAATCCAGTTATTACCTACTTTCATAAATCACAAACATATTTTAGCATATATTATGATTATTTGCAATAATTCTGTTATTACATAATAAACTTTATTTTGAAATTACTTTAGAATTATTTTAATATTGCTATAGCAAAACACATATTATTTAATTAATTATTCATATAAAAAACTACGTATAAACGTAGTTTTATTTAACAAAATTGGTGTCCCCGCACGGGCTTGAACCGTGGACCCACTGATTAAGAGTCAGTTGCTCTACCAACTGAGCTACGGAGACATAACAAACTAATACCAGTATATTATATCATAAAATAATAAATGTGAACAATATTTTTTAAGAAAATTAAAAAAGAATGAATTTAATCATTCTTTTTGCTTGATTATTTATTTTTGTTTACAAACACTAGCTACATTATAATGATCATCAGTGTCTTCAGCTAATATACCTGTATAGTAAACTCCTAGACATTCTTTGTTATCAATATATAGTGATATTTCATTTAATTCTAATATACTTGTTACTATTTCATCATGATCTAGTACACCATAACTACCATCTGTACGATTAGCTATAGCATTTTTTACTAGTTCATCTTTTGTAGTACCATATATATTTAGTAAACTATTATCAGTATATATTATACCTTCTTTTTTATCTATTATATATGAAGTAGTTGATTTATTAAGTACATAACCACATATATCAATAAGGTTATCTCTTACTACTACTGTTATGTAATTATCAGTTTCATATATTATGTAATCACGATATGTAAAAACATCATTGTAGTTAGCTAAGTCTCCTTTTGGTGTTCCACATTCATAAGTTCCTTTTTCTTCTACATAATCTTTTGCATATGCTGCATTTTCTGTTTTAAGTCTTGTATTTAGACTTTTTATGGAATCAGTATTAATATTAATTACTATATCCTTGTAAGTATATTCTTCTATCATATCTGTTGATAAATTAATATCTTTTTCATTTTCATAATAAATATAATCTTTAGTATCATCTATTTTAGTTGCTGTCATATCTACATCTGTATCTATTACATCTACAGTTTCTTTTTCTTTTATAAATTGATCATATACGACATAAAATCCTAATACTAATATTATTATCATGAAGATAGTAGCTGGTTTTTTAGAACCTGTTGCGGGCACTACTTCTTTTACCCCTTTTTCTGTTTTTTCACCTGCTATTTTAGGCTTTATTACTGGTGCTATATTTACACTAGCCCCCGCTAAAGAAGAGCCTATAACCGGTACTACATGGTCTATTTTAATAGGTTCTTTTTTTACTATTCCTTTTGAAAATATTATTTTTCTTCCTCGTAACATAATTATTACCTCTTAACTTGCCATACATTAAATACATCACAGTTGCTACTGTATGGTTCTGGATTTGGTTTTTCCATTTTAACTATCATTGGTATTTTAAATGCTTTACCAAATGCTACGCAAGTTCCTGGTTGTAATGTTTTTTGTTTTTCTACTACTTCTTTACTAATATTTGGAAGCATTTTTTCAATATATTCAAGATCTCTTGGATGATTCATCTTGAATATTAAGAAGTTACTACACTGTGAAATAACTGTATCAGATATTTCAACTGGTCTTTGAGATATAAGATTAAAGATAAGTCCATATTTACGACCTTCTTTTGCTACACGTTCAAATATATTATATCCTAGTAAGAATTTATCACCATCTGCTTGAACATAACGGTGTGATTCTTCTAAAAGAATATGGAATGGTATTGATGCTCTAGCACTAAGTCTCTTAGTAAAATCAAATAACATTCTTGTATATATTTTAGTTACTGTTTTAGCAAATGTATCATCAATATCTTCAAGATTGAAGTTTATTATTTGGGCTTTACGTCCATTTACTGATATTAAACTTGCTACGTAATTTTCAAGTGTTATAAACTGTGGATATCTTAAGTATAGTGAATTTTCACCTATTGTTAAAGCATGTAATCTAACTTTTAAAGTTACTGCTTCATTATACATCTTTTCATTCTTAAGAAGTCCTTCACTAATTAAAGTAAATGCAAGAGCTCTCTCTAAATCTTCAAGAGTGAAATACTTAATTAATCTTGGTTCATATGTATCAAGTCCTTCATCAATAAATGATGAAATATATTCAACCATTAAATTACTTTCTGGAAATTGTCCAGCTGTATCTATAATGAATAAATCTCTAAATTTACGAGTATACCCTACTCCATGAACTACTGCTTCTAAGTTAAACTCAGTTGTAGTACAAGTAGCTAGTACTGAAAATACATCGTTCTTTTTACTTGCTGATGTTTGATTAGTAAATAATATAGCCATCATAGCTTTAGCAATAACATGATTACAGTATCTTCTAGATACATCATCATCACTAACAAATATATTAACTAATTTTAACATTCTTTCAATAATAGTTAATTGTGAATGTGTTTCTGCTTGTAATAATAAAGCATAGTCATCATTATTTAATAACCATAATGGAAGAGATAATAAATTTTCTTTGGCAGCAGTTTTAGATGTTGTATAGTATTTAAAGTTATAATTAGGATTTATTTTATTAATATCTTGAAATGCATTATGGTATTCACCATAGGCATCAAATATTAAGAAGTTTGACTTAAATGGCATAAAGTTTGGATCACTAAATACATTTTGAAGTAATCTTGCTACTCCATAAGATTTACCTGAACCAGTATTACCAAATATAGCCATATGGTTACTAAAGAAATCATTAATATCCATTCTGATCGGACAATCATCATATAATGGTGATACTCCAAGTTGCATACTTCCTGGTCCTTCTTCACCTACAATAATACCTAATTCTTCTTTACTTATAACTCTAAGTCTTGCTTGTAAAGTGGGTTTTCTAATAACACCACCTATAAACTTACCATCTACTACTTCACCTAAAAATCTAACTTTAACTATTTTTGTATCAATATCAGCAACTTCACCAACAATTTTCTTGTTATTGTCTTCAAAAATAACATGCATATTCATTAAGTTTTCAGCTACTGGAGTACCTTCTGGTATTTCAATATGCGCTAAAGTATCAGTTAAATAAACTATTTTACCAAACATTAAACATCATCCCCTTATATTAATTCTTCAATTTGCTGTTTTATATCTTCATCTAAATCTTTTATTACTTCTCTAAGTTCATTATATTTTTGACATAATTTTAATTTATCTTCAAACATTAATAACTTGTTTTCTGTATCTTTTATTTGTTTATGAATCGCATTTCTACTTGTTTCTTGATTTTCTGCTATTTCAGCTAGACTTAAATTATTAAAATAATAATCTTCAAAGTATAATTTTTGTTTATCTGTTAATAATTCACTATAGTAATCATATAAACCTGTTAAGTATATTTCCTTATCCATTTCCATTTAAATCACCCTAAATCCTTAAATAAACCATATATATATTTTTCTATATCAAATACTCTTAGATCATCTAATTTTTCGCCCATTCCAACATATTTTACTGGAAGATTAACGCTTTCTTTAATAGCTAGAACTATACCACCTTTAGCAGTACCATCTAACTTAGATAAAACAATACCTGTTATATTAGTTATTTCTTTAAAGCTTTTAGCTTGACTAATACCGTTTTGACCAGTAGTAGCATCAATTACTAAAAGTGTTTCGTGTGGAGCTTCAGGAATAATATTTCCAATTACTTTATTTATTTTTTCTAGTTCTCGCATTAAATTTTCTTTATTCTGAAGTCTACCTGCTGTATCAACAAGAACAACATCATAGTTTTCTTCTTTAGCTTTAGTTAAACCATCAAAGATAACACTAGCAGCATCAGTTGTATCTTTAAATACTACTTCACAGTCTACTCTTTTTCCCCACTGCTCTATTTGTTCAACAGCGCCAGCTCTAAAAGTATCTCCTGCTATCATCATAACTTTTTTGCCTTCTTTTTTAAGTTTATAAGCAAGTTTACCAATAGTTGTTGTTTTACCTGCACCATTAACTCCTACAAATAAGATAACCGTTGGCCCTTCTTTAGAATAGTTAATTTTATTAACTAAGATATCCTTACCTACATAGATAACAAACATCTCATCAACTATAATTTCCATTAAGTCTTTAGAATCAACTATATTTTCATGTTTAACACGATATTTTAGTTTATTAATAAACTCCATTACTGTATTAACACCAATATCTGCCATAATAAGTATTTCTTCTAAATCTTCAAAATATTCTTCACTTACTTTTTTATATTTACTATTTAATAAGTTTAATTTGTTTACAAAAACATTTCTTGTTTTCTCTAAACCTTCTTCATAACTTATTAAATCCTCTTTTTCTTCTTTTATTTCTTTTGTTTCTTTGCTTTCTTTAGCATTAAATAGGTTTTTAAATTTGTCAAATAACCCCATGTGTTTCACCTTCTCTATCTATAAACATTTTACACTATCTAAGGCTAAAATGCTAGACAAAAGGCAAAAAAAAAGATATAATTATATAGTTGATTTTTCAAAACAAAAATGAAAGGAGCGTTTATGAAAATTTTTGATGATGCAGACACAAAAATCTTTGCCCTAGGCGGTCTAGGCGAAGTTGGTAAAAATATGTATTGTGTTATGCATGGAAACGAAATTATAATTACGGATGCAGGAGTCATATTTCCTGCAGGAGAATTAATGGGAATCGATTACGTTATTCCAGATTATACTTTCTTAAAGAAAAATGAAAGTAAAATTAAGGGATTATTTATTACACATGGGCATGAGGATCATATAGGAGGTATTCCATTCTTGTTACAACAAGTAAATATACCTGTTATATATGCTCCTAATCAGGCAGTCGGATTAATAAGAAAAAAATTGGAAGAAAGAAATATCCAATATAAAAATTTAATTGTTTATACGGAAGAAACGGTTGTTAAGTTTAAGAATATGAGTGTTGAGTTTTTTAGAACTACTCACTCTATTCCAGATTCACATGGTATGTGCATACATACACCAAATGGTAATGTTGTTACTACCGGAGACTTTAAATTTGATTTAACTCCAATTGGACCAATGGCTAATTTATATAAGATGTCAAAAATTGGTAAAGAAGGAGTTAGTTTGCTTTTGTCAGATTCAACTAATGCACTAAATGAAGGTTTTTCAACTAGTGAAACAAAGGTTGATGAAGCGTTACAAGATATATTTATTAGACATGCTGGTAGCAGAATTATAATTGCTACATTTGCTTCTAATATATATAGATTAAAACATATTGTTGATACTTGTAAAAAGAACGATAGAAAAATTGCTGTATTTGGGCGTAGTATGGATAACAACTTAGAAATATCAATTCAAGGTGGTTATATAAAGAATAAAGATTTATTTATTACACCTGATGAAGCTGTTCATTTACCACCTCACAAAGTATGTTTACTTTGTACAGGTAGTCAAGGTGAACCACTTGCTGCTCTATCTAGAATAGCTAATGGAACACATAGACAAATTAAAGTACAGCCTTCTGATATAGTTGTCTTTTCATCAAGTGCTATACCAGGAAATGCTTTAAGTATTTCTAGAACTATAAATAAATTATATTTAAAAGGTGTAAGAGTTTATACTAATACACTACTTTCAGATATACATACTTCTGGACATGCTAGTCAAGAAGAATTAAAACTTATGATTAGACTTATTAATCCAAAATATTTCATGCCATTCCATGGTGAATATCGTATGCTTAAAACTCATGCTGATTTAGCAGTTGATTGTGGTATTCCGAGAGAGAATACTTTTGTTCTAAGTAATGGTGATGTATTATCACTTTATAAGGGCAATATAACAAAAGCAGGAACTGTTCAAGCTGGAGATATATATGTAGATGGTAATCGTATTGGTGATGTATCTAATGCTGTTATGAAAGACCGTAAGATAATGGCTAATGATGGTATTGTTGTTGTTATATCAAATATTGATGTAATAAATGGCAAACTACTTACTAATCCAAACATTACAACAAGAGGATTTGTTCAAGTTAATGAAAATATTGCAATGCTTAAGAAATTAGAAGAAGTAGCAAGACATGCTATTAATGCTAAGATAAGTACAAATATTAATTATACTGAAATAAAGAGTCAAATTATTACTGAATTATCAGAATATATATATGAAATAACAGGAAGAAAACCTATTATATTACCCGTAATTATGAATATAAAAAGAGAAACTAAAGTTACAAACTAGTTTCTCTTTTTTATGTAATCACATACTGTATCTATGGTCTTATTAAAATCATCAAAGTTAACATTAAACCATGTTACTTCCATTTGATTATTAAACCATGTATACTGCCTTTTAGCGTATCTCCTACTATCTTGTTTAATCTTATCTAAACAAGTCTCTAATGACTCTTTCCCTTCAAAATACGAGAATAGTTCCTTGTAACCTATTGGCGTTGTAATGGCCTTAGTTCTACAACCTGATTCATATACCCATTTAGCTTCATTAAGTAAGCCACTATCTATCATAGCATCTACTCTTTTATTAATTCTGCCATATAGAACTTCTCTATCGGTAGTGAGTCCTATAAATAAAGTATCATATAAAAGTTTATCACTTTTTTCCTTACTAGGAAGGTTACCTGTTTCATTATAATAGTCAAGAAATCTTTCTATTCTTTGACGATTATTTAAATGAATAGTTGTATCTGGATCAATAGATAATAACTTATTGTATAATTCTTCTGTTGTAAAAGCACTGTAATCACTTCTAGATTGTTGCTCTTCAAATTCATAATTATATAAAGCTGCTTTTATATATAAACCAGTACCACCTACTAAAATAGGAGTCTTATCTCTTTTCAAAATATCATCTATTTTTTCTCTGCAATCTTTTTGATAATCATATACTGTATAATTATCTTCCTTTGCTTTTATATCAAATAAATGATGCGGAATACCTTCTTTTTCTTCTTCAGTTATTTTTGCTGTAGCAATATTAAGTTCTTTATAAATCTGTGTACTATCAGAATTAATAATTTCACCATTAAGATTTTTAGCTAGTTCAACACTCATTTTAGTTTTACCTACTGCTGTTGGACCTAATATGACGATAACTTTCTTCATATATTATAACCTTCTTCTTTTTATCTCTTTGATATAAGCTTTTTCTAGTACATCTAAAGATGGATCTTCAACTTTTAAAATAATACCATCTTCACTAATTAATGAAAGATTAAACATTTTAAATACTTCATCTAATTCTAATTCATTAATATTTTCATTTAAAGTAATAAAGTCACCTATTTTGTTTGGATTATCTAAAATATTTTGGTGCATTAGCGAAGCTAATAATATACCAATTATATATCTTTGTTCTGTATCAATATCAAGTTCACCATTTCTAATTATTTCCGTAAATACTTCATTACCTATTTTGATATCTCTATTAGATCTATTTTCTACTATGTCACAAAAATTGTCATAGCATATCTCGTTTTCAATTAAATATTTTTCTATTACATCAATTTGATATTGAACACTTACAGCTTTATATAAAATAGCAGCCATATCATTAGGCATGTTTTTTTTATATTCAATAGGAGTAATTGGAATTTTAGCAAAATAGTCTTCTTGCAACATTTCAGCACATATAGAAATAGCTTCTGTTATAAGATTTCTTGACATTGAATAATTATTTATATCCATATTATAATCATGCATTATCTCGTGCGTTATAGCATAGCTATCTTCAAGAGTATTACAAACCGGAAAGATTATTTCTCTTTTACCAGTTTGATTATTAAATCCAGAAGTAGCCCTACTTGGAATTTTATTACTTTTAAAATTGAAGGTATGATTATTCCAAGCTTCTTTTAGATGATCAGCATACGCACCTTTTATTGAACCTAAAAAGTCATATGCATAATTATAATTTGTATTTAAATCTCTAGTAACACGATATCTTCTATTAATTATAGGAAAATTATGAGCAAGCACAATTTTATTTAAGCCCTTTATAAACTCTAAATCACTTATATTATAATCACCAAAATACGCTAAATACCTAGCCGTAATATCACTTATTTTTTGATATGGATTAACCATTATTTTATAAACATACAATCTCCGAATGAGAAGAAACGATATTTTTCTTCTACTGCTTCTTTATAAGCATTTAGTATGTGTTCCCTTCCAGCTAGAGCACTGACTAGCATAACAAGCGTTGATTTTGGTAAATGAAAATTAGTTATTAGACAATCTATTGCTTTAAATTCGTAACCCGGATAAATAAATATATCTGTCCAGCCACTACATTCTTTAAATGCTCCATATAGATTCATAATAGTTTCAAGTGTTCTTGTTGATGTTGTTCCAACACTGATAATTCTATTACCTCTTGCTTTAGCATCATTTAGAAAATCAGCTGTTTCTTTACTCATTGTATAATATTCTGAATGCATTTTATGATTGTTTATATCTTCAACGCTTACTGGTCTAAAAGTACCAAGTCCAACGTGAAGTGTTACATATTCAATTTTTACGCCTTTTGCTTTTATTTCTTCTAAAAGGTCTAAAGTAAAATGTAAGCCGGCTGTTGGAGCTGCTGCACTACCAATATTCTTAGCATATACCGTTTGATATCTATCTTTATCTTCTAATTTCTCATGGATATATGGAGGTAGTGGCATCTCACCTAAACTATCTAGTATTTCATAAAATATACCTGTAAAAATGAATTTAAATATTCTAATTCCCTCTTCACCAAGTCCTATACATTCAGCTTTAAGTTTGCCTTCACCAAAATCGACAATGGTTCCAATCTTAATTCTTTTAGCAGGTTTAGATAAACATTCCCATGTATTTTCTTCTTTTTCTTTTAACATTAACACTTCTATTACAGCATTAGTTTCTTCTTTAACGCCAAGAAGTCTAGCCGGAATAACTTTAGTGTCATTAAGTACTAAAACATCCCCACTACGTAAGTAACTCGTTATATTATTAAAATGTTTATGTTCTGTTTCTCCAGTTTCTTTATCAAGAACAAGCATTCTTGAAGTATCTCTTTTCTTTAGCGGAGTTTGCGCTATTAATTCCTCTGGTAGATAGTAATCAAAATCATCTGTTTTCATATATAATTGCACCTCTTTAACTCGTTATATTATATCATATAAATAATATTTTGAACTTATAAATTAATAAAAAAACAATCCATAAGGATTGTTATTTTGTTTTAGTCGGATTTTCTATTTCATAACTATTAACAATGCGAATGCAGTCACCAATAGCGTTTTTATATTCTGCTTGTGACATATCTTCATATGCTACTGCATCACAATAGTCAAACATGTCATAAATCATGTTTCTTCTATCTTTCATATCACTTGATTTAGTTTTAACACTTTCAAGTAATATTGAATTAGAAACTATTTGACCATGAGATTCATAATCACTTAAAGGAAGTGATGACATAGTCGTCGCTAAAAGAAAAGCACTTTCATTATCTAAGTATTCAACATGTGTTGGTACTTTACTTATTACTGCTCCAAAAGTTAATATGGCATCAAGACTATTGCCTTTATTGATATCCATATCATCTATGTATAAAGCCATCTCAGTAAATTTTCTTTGAATCATGGCATCTCTGCCAGCTAATTCAGGTATAAAATCTAATTTTTCTAAATTAAAATCAAAATCATGTTCAATTTGATCAATCTTGTCTTCAAGTTCTCCACCTACATATTTTTGGTTAACTATTGCCAAGTCCTCTAGACGTTGTTTCTTAAGACGTTCATATAAAACATCTCTCATATTTAATTCTTTGTCTTCTAAATTGAATATTCTTTCCATAAACCCTCCTAAAACATGGAATCTTGTCTGTTAATCTTCAGATGTTTGTAAGCTTTGTCTGTAACCATTCTACCACGATTTGTTCTTTTTAGAAAGCCATTTTGTAATAAATATGGTTCATATACATCTTCAATTGTTGTTTGTTCTTCACCAATTGAAGATGCTATTGCATCAATACCAACAGGTCCACCATTAAATTTTTCTATAATAGCTTTTAATAAATTATAATCTGTTTCATCTAATCCAAATGAATCAACTTTTAACTTATTAAGGGCCATGTTTGCTACTTCAAAGTCTATTATACCACTACCCATGACAAGTGCATAGTCTCTAACTCGTTTAAATAAGCGATTTGCTATTCTAGGTGTCCCTCTACTTCTTCTAGCAAGTTCTACTGCTGCATCATCAGTAATTGGACAGTCAAGTACTCTACTTGTTCTTTTTACAATTGTAGTAAGTTCTTCAATCGTATAATAATTTAACTTTGAAATAATTCCAAATCTATCACGAAGTGGCCCTGTAAGATCACCCGCTCTAGTAGTTGCCCCTACTAATGTAAATGGTGGCAAATCTATTTTGATATTACGGCTGCTAGAATCACTTCCAACGATTATATTTAAAGTGAAATCCTCCATAGCTGAATAAAGAATTTCTTCGATAAATCTAGGTATACGATGTATTTCATCAATAAATAGTACATCGCCAGGTTCAAGAGTAGATAAGACTGCGGCTAAATCGCCACTTTTTTCAATAGCTGGACCGCTTGTTGTTTTTATACCATTATCTAACTCATTAGCAATTATATATGCTAAAGTTGTTTTACCTAGTCCCGGAGGACCATATAATAGAACATGATCAAGTGGTTCATCACGCATCTTAGCTGCTTTAATGAAAATACCAAGATTTTCTTTAACTTCACTTTGTCCAATATATTCTTCTAGATGTTCAGGTCTTATGCTACCTTCAAATTTATCATCCTCTAATTTTGTTTCACTAACTATTCTATCTTCCACTTAATCACCTCACTTATTTTAGTAAAAGTTTTAATGCCTCTTTTATTTGTTCTTCTATTGCTTTACTTTTATCTATATTAGGTAGAACTCTTTTGATATCAGGATTTTTGTATCCTAAACCTTTTAATACTTCTACAAGTTCGTCTAATTCAAGGGCATTATTAACTCCTGTTTGAGAATTAACTAATTTGCCTTTTAAATCTAAAATTATTTGTCTTGCGACTTTATCACCTATTTTAGGAAATTTTTTTAAATATAAAATATTTTCTCTTTCAATAGCATCTATAATACCCGCACTAGAACCGGTTGCAAGCATAGGTAATGCCATTTTGCATCCAAGCCCTTTTACACTAATTAGTTTTAAGAATAATTCCTTATCTTCAATTGTTTTAAAACCATATAAACTAAGTTCATCTTCTCTAATTAACTGGTATATATATATTTTATATTCATTATCTATTTCAAACTGATATGGATTAGCAGTATAGATTAAATAACCAATACCACCAATTTCAAGAGTTATATGATTGCTTTCAATTTCAGTAACTTTACCTTTTAAATATGTATACATGTTATTTCTTCCTAAAGAAAGTTCTTAAGATATAAAATTCAAAAATAATGAAAGCAGCAACATATAACCACACTAATATAGTATATAAAAGTCCACTAGAATAATTTCCAATTATTGCGGGAATATTAGCTGGAATATACTTATTCATAAAAGCATATACATCCCCTGAAGCAAGTTGTTCTTTTGCAAAAGTTACTATTCTAAGTAAAATATCTGCTATCGCTATAAAGTAAATAAAATTACTAAATCTCTTAAAGAAAAATATAACTAAACCCATTAATACTAATAAAATCACTAAATCCATACTAAACCGTCCTTCTTTATTTGTAATCTATTTCAACATTGTAATTCGTAATTTGGTCATTTATTAATACATAATAAGTACTTAAATTAATCTTTACTTTTACAATTTTGTTTTCTGTTTTTGTTGTTATGATTTCAATATTTTTGCCATCCAACATTGAAGTGTTTTCTATTGCAATTACATTGCCATCATAATTACTAGCAAAATAATCAAGTGGTACTAAATAAGATGTTTCTACACTACCATTTGAGAAATTTGTAGTATATGATTCTTTCCCATTTTCTATTAAATCATAAATAAAAGATGGAGTTAAATACCAAAATTTAAATTCAAAAGTTGGAGCTTCTAAAGTTGCATCAATGTCATTAACAAGATTTTGTCCTTCAGCAAAATAATAGTAATCTCCTATTTTAATAATTTGTTTGGTAGCTGATGTAAAAGTATATTTATTATCACCTATTGTATAACTTCCGGCATAGCCACTTAAATTTTTATATGCCGTCATTGCATCAACTGGAGCGTTATCATGCTTGTCATTATCAGCATTATTAATTCTATAAGTTGCCGTTGCTGTAAATACAGCAAACACAGCAAATAGTATATATAAACCTAATTTGATTAATGCTTTTCCTCTTTCATCTGCCCAGACTTTCTTGAAATTAGCAATAAGGTTATCAAACTTATTTTTCATTTATATCACTACTCCAATACTTTTCCAACCAAATTTTGATATCCTCGCACAAATTCTTCTCCTGTTACTTTTCTTTTGCCTTCTATTTGTACTTCGGTTAATACTACTTCACCATTAGAAGTTTTAACACCAAATCCATCTTCATATATGGCTGTTACCTTGCCATTAAATAGATTTGAGAAACTATTATCTGTTTCACGACATTTCCATACTTTTAATACTTTTCCATCTAAAACTGCATAACTTCCAGGCCATGAATATAACCCTCTAACCTTGTTATAAACTTCTCTTTTAGTTTTATTAAAATCAAGATGTTCATCTTCTCTTTTTATATTAAATCCATATGTTACTTTTGATTCATCTTGCACAGTTCTTGTATTAGTTTTATTTATAATACTAGGAAGTGTTTCAATTAATAAATCTCTACCTAATATAGCAAGTTTATTATGAAGTGATTCAGCTGTATCATTATGATCAATTTCTATTTCTCTTTGACTAATTATGTCACCTGCATCCATCTTACTACCCATATACATTATGGTAATACCAGTTTTACTATGTCCTTCTATAATTGCTCTATGGATAGGTGCTCCTCCTCTTAATTTAGGAAGTAAAGATGCATGTACATTAATACAACCTAATCTAGGAAATACTAGCAATTCATCTGGTATAAACTGTCCATATGCACAAGTAACGATTAAATCCGGTTGAAAAGCTAAAACTTCAGCATATTGCTGTTTTAATTTTTCTGGTTGGATAGTCAAAATAGTATGTTTAGTAGCCATTTCTTTAACAGGAGTTGCTTTAACTTCACCATTTCTACCAACTGGTCTATCTGGCTGAGATACTACTGCTCTTACTTTATAATTTGCAATTAAACCTTCTAGTACAGTAGCACTAAATTCTGGCGTACCCATGTAAACTATTTTTAATTCTTTTTCAACATTTAATTCTTCTAAATTCATATTATCACCTACCATAATTTTATCATATTTTTTATTAAATAACTACATTCTAAGTGGATTTATATCAATTTGAACAGTTATCTTATTAACTGTTTTATAATGATTAACTAAATAATCTAGTTCTTTATAAATATCTTTTAATTTTTTATACTTTATTATTATTTGCATATTATAAATGTTATTAAGTTTAGGTATACTTGCCATACTAGGACCAAGTATTACAGTATTTGATAACTTATCCTTTAAGAATTTAACCATCTTATTTGACTCATTTTGCGCTAAAGACAAGTCTGCTGAACTAATCTTAATAAAAGCCAAATTACTAAATGGTGGATATTTTAATACTTTTCTAATACGTAATTCTTCATTATAAAAACCTAAATAATCATGATGACTTGCCATTACTATACTATAGTGATCTATATTAAAGCCTTGAATTATAACATTTCCTTTTTTCTCTGCTCTTCCCGCTCTTCCGGCTACTTGATTTAATAACTGAAAAGTTCTTTCAGCATTTCTAAAGTCAGGTATATTTAAAGATGCATCACCATTAACAACACCTACTAAAGTAACATTAGCAAAGTCTAATCCCTTAGAAATCATTTGCGTACCTATTAAAATATCATACTTTCCTTCACTAAAAGCATTTATTATTTTCTCATGACTTCCTTTAAGTGCAGTTGTATCAACATCCATTCTTACTGTTCTAATTCCGGGAAACATTTTAATTATTTCTTGTTCTAATTTTTCAGTTCCTATCCCAAACTGATTAATATTTTTACTCTTGCACTCAGGACATACATCAAGTAAATCAAACTGCATGTCACAGTAATGACATTTCATTTTATTAATCCCCTTATGATAAGTAAGAGGTATGTCACAGTTAGGACATTTATATGTATATCCGCAGTCATGGCAAGATATTACAGTTGAATAACCTCTTCTATTTAAAAGTAGTATTGTTTGTTCTTTTTTTTCTAATCTATCTTGGATACTATTATATAATATCCCACTAATTAGTTTATTTCCTTTTTTAATTTCATCTCGCATATTAACAAGTTCTACTTTTGGAAGATTTTTATTAACTCTCTCTTTCATAGTAAGAAGTGTATATATACCCGATACTGCTCTAGTATAACTTTCTATTGATGGTGTTGCACTACCAAGCACTACTGGGCAATTATATCTTTTAGCTCGCCATAAAGCAACATCAATAGCGCTATATCTAGGGTTATTTTCTTGTTTATAAGTAGTCGTGTGCTCCTCATCTATAATTATTATTCCTAGGTTAGTAAATGGTGCGAAAATAGCACTTCTTGCCCCAATAGCAATTGATACTTCTTTTCGTTCAATTTTACGCCATTCATCATACTTTTCACCATTACTAAGTCTACTATGCAATATAGCAATTTTACTACCAAATCTTTTTTTAAAAGTATTAACTAGCTGCGGAGTTAAGCTGATTTCTGGAACAAGAACAATAGCCTCTTTACCAGTATTTAATACTTCATCAATAATGTGCATATATACTTCAGTTTTGCCTGAGCCTGTTACACCATGAAGTAAAAAAGATTCGAATTTATTTAAACTATTTTTAACGGCACTTACAGCACTACTTTGTTCACTATTTAAAACAATATCACAATTTTCCTTGCAATCTTCATCAATAATGCGATACATTTCCTCTTGAATTTCTTTAAGTATACCTTTTTCAATTAATGTTTTTACTGCACTAACAGAAACTTTTGTAGCATCACTCTTTAGCACTTTATTGTTGTTTTGAAATAATTTCAATACATTTCTAGCTGCTATTGTTTTACCTTCATGAGTATTATCTACTAACTCTAAAAAAGATACATATTTTTTATTAACAACAAGGCCATTCTTAGCTTTTAAAGCACTAGGAAGCATTGTTTGATATGCAAATATTAAATTAGTAAAAGTATTCTTACTAATAAATTTTCCTAGTTCTAACATTTCCTCATTAATAACAGGTTCATCATCTATTACATCATTAATATCTTTTATTTCATAATCTATATCTTTATTGTCACTTATTTCTAAAACGAAACCTTCTACCATTTGTCTACCAAATGGAACAAGTACTCTAATACCAACTTTTATTTTATCTTCTAAAGCTTTAGGAATACTGTATGTAAAAGTTTTATCTATTCTACCAGCTTTAATTTCTACTAATACCTTTGCAACCATATTCCGCCTACTTTCTAATTACTTTTTATGATACCACAAACATTTGTTCTTGTAAATGTATTACTTATTTTTTATGAAAAAACTAACTTCTTTTTTGAAGTTAGTTAAATACTTTTATTAAAAATTAGATTTAGATAAAACTATACTTGTTATCTATGATGGACTCCAAAATTGTTTGCAAGCTCTTCTTTTTTTTCTGAAGCATCTTTTAAACTTGAAATAACTTCTTCTTTAGACATTCCACCATTTTTAATATATAAATATAATTCCTCTATTTCTTTTTTAGGTTTGTATGTAAATATAAAATTATCAGGTGAAAATGGTGCTGAGCTAATCATTATTTCCCCATCACTACTACCCTTACTAAATAATTCTTCATCAGAAGGTTCACCATGATCAATTAATTTTTGGAGAGTAGTCACCATAATAACTGTATACATTCTATGTGGACTACCAACAGGAATTTCTCTTTTCAAACCTAATAATGCAGTTCCATGTTCATCTGTCCAATATTGCTCAGGTTTAGGTGTTTCTGATGGCACTGCTCTACGAGTAACTAATACATAGTTTGGATTAAATTTTCCTAATTGTTTTTCACGATTTCTATTTTGATAATTATTTGTACTTTCAACATATTTAAATTGCTCATTTTCTGGTATTGTTTTCAAAAATGTCTCCAAAAAATCAACATCTCTAAATGGTGTTAAATCTAGCATATCAAAATCTAGCATTTCCTTCCATTTATTAATAATTTTTTGTTGTTCCTCATTGTATTTCCCCCATGGAGAAACATAGTTATTTAATAAATCATCAAAAATTCCCATTGAATCACTTCCTTAAAGTGATTATAACAATATTTCATATATTTGTATACTTTTTTTAGTCATTAAAAACATTGATTTATATTTTATATTTAAATAGTCCGTGTTTATTACAATAAATATAAATAAATCCCTTGCCTCTTACATTAAATCTTGCCTCTGCATTTTGTTCTGCATACAACTTATATAATTCAAATTTATTTGATGTTACATATGCTATAAAAGAAATATAATGCTTCTTATTCATTGAATGATTAACCTTAATATAGTAATCATTTTCTATTTTAGCAACATCTACAAAATGTTCATCATCTATTTCTTCTGGTTCTAATATTGGCAAAGTAATTCCACAGCATGATACTAAAGTCTCACCAATCGTATGTATAATATTACCGCATATAGGACAAACATATATTTTTGATTGCAGCATGTTACCAGACATATTTCTATTAATAATATAACTCCCCGAAAACAATTCAGTAATTGATATATTAAGTGCTTTTGAAAGTGGATCAATTAATGATATATCTGGTAAGCCTCTCCCTGTTTCCCATTTTGATATAGTCTTATCACTCACATTTAGTTTATTAGCTAATTCTAATTGAGTTAAATTGTTTTTTTCTCTTAGTTTTTTTATTGTGTTTCCTGTTACATAATTATCCATATTATACTTCCTTTCATTAACATGATAACATAATATATTATTCAATAAAACCTACGCAACGTAGATAAAAAGAATATATAATCAGATAACCTTTAAAAAAAAATTAACTGCATATAGCAGTTAATTATGTTACTTAATTAATCTTTTTGCTTCTTCACATTCTTTAGCATATTCTTCAATGGTAAGAACGTGAAATTTAAAATAATAATTATCAGTAGTAGTCATTTCATAATTATTTGGTCCATTATGAAATTTAACCCAGTTTATTTGGGGACTCTTTTTATGATCAGTTACTTCTAGTATTTCAGCCGGTGTTTTTAATAAATAATTACGTACTTTTAAATAGTTTTCAATTTCATGTGAATACATATTACCACTCCATAATACCATTTTAACACAAAATTAATAAAGTGATACCTTGTTTTTACTGTTATATAAGGGTATAATTATACTAGGTGATAATATGGAAAAGGAAAATAGTACTGACAATATGCAAACTGAAGAAGAAACAGTAAAAGATACTAAAAGAGAAGTATCTAAAAAGAAGTATAAAATGAAAAAAGGAATACTTAAATTATTTATAGTTTTAATTATTCTTATGCTTATTGTATTAGCAGGATATCTTTATTATAAGTATATAAATAGTGATAAATATCTACTTACTAAAAAAGGATATACTGAAGAGCAAGTAACAACTATTTTAAAAAATAACGATATGACAGATATTTTACTTAAAAGAGATTATAATGAGTATATTATTGATATAATGAATTCTAAATACTATTTAAGTAAAAATTTAGATGCCTACTTAGATTATAAAGCTGAAAATGATGATAAAAAAATTGACGATGTAATTGCAATTATTAATGTAGGTGCAGATAAAGAATGGTATGAAAAACCTAAAGAAACTGATACTTCTAAAGGTGTATTAATGCTTGTTAATAAGTTTAATTATTTAACTGAAGATTATGAAGTAGATGATTTAATGGATATGAGCATTTTATATGCATTTAATGGAAAGCAAATTAAAGAAGAAGTTTATAATGCTTTTAAAAAGATGGCTATTGATGCTGCTGAAGAAAAATTAAAGTTAGTAGCTAATTCTGCTTATAGAACATACGCTTATCAAAAAAGTATTTATACTTCATATAAAAATAGTAAAGGTACTGAATATGCCGATAGTTATGCAGCTAGAGCTGGTCATTCAGAACATCAAACTGGTCTTTCAATAGATATCAGTACTTTAACTAGTACAGCAGATAACTTTGCTGAAACTGAAGAGTTTACTTGGCTTATAAATAATGCCTACAAATATGGCTTTATATTAAGATATCCAGAAGGAAAAGAGTACTTAACTGGATACAATTATGAATCTTGGCACTATAGATATGTAGGAAAAGAGGTTGCGCAGAAAATTCACGATGAAGATATTACATTTGATGAATATTATGCTTACTATATAGACGGAGAGTAATATGAAAAAAAAGAGAGCACGAATGAAAAAAGCACCAATTTTATTTATTAGTATTATTTTAATTGGTTGTATCATATATTTTACTATGAAAAGTGAAAAATTAAATGATTTTAATAATAGTAAGAAGTTAGAAGAATTAGGTTATACTACTTCTGAAGTAAGTCTTATTGAAGACAGCAGTGATTATCTAGAGTATGCTTTAGAAAATCCTTACGACAGTAATTTTACTAAATTTATTCAAGGTAAAGACTTTATGCTTGAAAATTTAGATGCCTATTATGACTATATGAATGATAATAATACTGCAAGTATTGATGATATTATTTTTCTTGTAAATAATGGTATTGATTATGAATATAGTAATTTACTTATAAGCATAACTAAAGAAAAATATTTCTTGAAACCAAGATTAGAAAGATATATGAATTATGCGAAAGACTACCCTAGTCTAACTACAAAAAAAATAGTTACTAATGTAAACTGTAACTTAGATTATGATTATTATTCTAATGTATCTCCTAGTGATACTAGTTATGGTATATTAATGATAGCTAATAAATACTATTACTTAAATAGTGATTATAGTAATGATTTAGTTACTATGGAAAGTGGTTATACTAAAAGAGCTGGTGCGCAGCTTAATAGAGAAGCTTATGAAGCGTTTAAGAAATTAAGTGATGCTGCTAAAGCTAAAGGTCTTAGTATTTTAAATCAATCAGCATATCGTAGTTATAATACTCAGGCTGATATATATAGTGATTATGTAAGTGAAAGTGGTATTGAATGGACAGATAGATGGTCAGCAAGAGCTGGTTACTCTGAACATCAAACAGGTCTTGCACTTGATGTACTTACTGATTCAAGTACTGCTCTAGGAGATTTTGCTAGTACTGATGAATTTGCTTGGATGAAAGATAATAGTTATAAATATGGTTTTATCTTAAGATATCAAGAAGATACTACATTACAAACTGGTTATGGTTATGAACCATGGCACTATAGATATGTAGGCATAGATGCTGCAAAAGTTATCTATGATGAAAATATAACTTTTGATGAATACTATGCTTATTATGTATTAAAGAAATAAAAAAAGAAGAATTACGATACTAGTACCTGTCAAGTTCTCACTAAATAAAAATATTTAGTTTTGATGAATTAGGCGATACTCAATTGGTGTTAAGTATCCTAAATCTTTTTGAATACGTTCATGGTTATACCATTGAACGTAT
>JAEYYH010000023.1 GCA_023430885.1 Bacillota bacterium | reverse complement strand
AATAAAATTATTTCTAATTTAGTTTTTGAATTGCTTTGTATCCCAACTTAAATTGAAATTGACATTTTGCTCAGTTTTCAAAGATCATTCATTTCCTTATTTCTAAGGTTGAATTATTGCCCTTTTTTGTAGAACAATATAAATATATCAAATACCTTCAGCCAAGTCAATAGATTTATAGATTTTTTTCGAACATTTTTAATACATTTGAAATAATCTGTAAATATTTGACACTTTTTCGTTGAAAGCACAATTAATATATCATTTTAAAACAGGGGTGTCAACACTTTTTTTGAAAAAAATTCAAAAAACTTAATTTCGTGTTTGATATTGTAAAATAAGGCCTAATCGTCTATTGGTGTCAACCATTTTTGTATCACACCCTAGGGTTATTCACCTTATAAATTGAGATTAATTTTAAATAAAAAAAACAATGCGATTCATTGTTTTATTCTTCATTCAATGCCTTATATACCTGATAATATTTATTATTCATTTCTTCAGTAAACATTTCCAAACCATTTTCATATTCTTTAATTAATTCATCTAATGATCCACATATAACTTTATCAAGTTTATTAGAATAATTCATTATCTTTTTATGATAATTATATTCTAGTCTATCTAATACCTTATACTGACCAGTTGGAAATACTCTAAGGTCTAAATCATAATCGATGTATTTAATAGTGTTTTCTTCTATTATAAATGGTGATGCAATATTGCAATAATAATATATACCATCTTTTTTTAACTGTGAAATTATATTAAACCATCTATCCTTAAAAAAATACATAATGGCTGGTTCTTTCGTTTTCCAAGTAATCCCCTCAGCTTTTGTAACTATGGTTTTGTTATTTCCAAAAACCATGTAATCTTTTTTATCGTCAAGAAGAATTGCTTCGTCCCAAGCTCTGTGTACCTTTCCATTATGTTTGTAGCATTGAATTTGAAGTTTGTCTCCTATGCATAATTTATTCATATTATCACTTCTCTCAACTTCATTATATCTTCTTTTATTAAAAAAATAAAGAAAAAAGCATTACAAATTGTAATGCTTACTTTGTTAATGTGTCAAATGCTGCTTGTAATTGATTATCATTATCCTCCGTTGGATTAGAAAAATATGATTCATCAAGTTTAACTTCTACATCTGGGGAAATACCAACTCCATTAACCCAATTTCCCTTTGGTGTCAACCATTTTTTAGTCGTTAACTTATATTGTACACCAGAATTGGTAGATTGAACCTCTTGAACAGTTCCTTTTCCATATGTGTTTGTTCCTATTACTGTAGCGCCATATTCTTCCTGTAATGCTGCTGTAAGCATTTCAGAAGCTGATGCACTATTACCATTTACAAGAACTGCAATAGGATACCCTTTTGTTTCTTTACCTGTTGAATAATACTTAGTAACATCCTTTTTGTCTTGAATTTGATAAATAATATGAGTTTTGTCAAAAAATTCGCTCATCATATTCTCAACAGCTGTTAGGTGTCCACCTGTATTATCTCTTAAATCTATAATTAAAGAGTCTATTCCAGATTCTTCTAATGTAGCAAGTGCTTCACTAAATTGTGAATCTGTATTTGCCGCAAACACGCTTATATAAATATAACCTATTTTTTTATTATCTACTTCATAAGTAGTGCTAGAAACAGATTTAAGTGTAATCTTTTCTCTAGTTATATCTATATTCATTTCTACACCTTCACGAAGAATTGTAAGTTTAATTACTTGATTAGTATTTTTTTTAACCATTGTTACAAAATCTGTTGTCGAAGTATTAGTAACATCAACACCATCCATAGCAATAATTTTATCATACAATTGTAATCCTACTTTTTCAGCTGGTGTATCCTCAATCACGTTAACTATATATATATAGTTCTCACTATTATTTGCAATTTCAATTCCAAAACCGCTATATGTTCCCTGTAAACGAGTTGATAAACTATTAGCTAGCGAATCATCCACTACACCTGTATAAGGATCGCCAAGTGAATCTATAACACTTTCTAATGCTGCATCAAGTAATTCCTTCTCATCAACATCATCATAGTAGTTATCTATAATATTATTATATTCTTCTAAGAAATCTTGCATTTCAGGAGAAACTGCCTTATAATTTCCAGTTTGATTAGTCGAATTAGAAATTACTAATCCCATAAGTAAACTAATAAATGCAGTTATTATAACAATTGTTACAACTTCTGCAGTTGAAAATGTTGAACGTTTTTGAATTTTTTCGCCATTTTTCTTTTCTTGTTTACTATTAGAAATTTCTTTTTTATTAACTTTACTTACAATTTTCCATCTTTTTAAGATTGCATCCTTAAAAGTTTCTTTTTTTCTTTTGCTAGCCATGTTACCACCATTCCCTTTTATTAATCAATTAAAGTTTTTAAATGTGTTACGATTGCATCATGTCCTTCATAAGTTGCTTGAATCTTGCCATCTTTAACTTTAATTAAAGTAGATGAATTTAATTTTAATTCATTTATTGAAGCTACATCAGTATTGCTTTCTGCGTCTTTATCATAATAAGCCTTATTAAAACTATTAGATAAAACAGAAGTATACACTCTCATAGCATTGTCTTTTCCAGTATATGAAGTTATATATGTATTATATGTATCATAATATACATCTTTAGCATCATAAGCTAAAACGTAATACTCAGAGCCACTTTGTTTTAATAAATTGCTCATTAAAATTTCATCATACTGAATACTTACTTCTGGAGTATCAGTCTCTTTATCAGTATCATTAGCTTTATTTTTTGCTACTAGGTATGTTATTAAATAAAACGCTAAGAATATACCTGTTACTATTAAAACAATTTTAATTAAATTTGTGAATTCGTTGTTTTCAATTGCTAATTTTTCTTTATTTTTAGTTAATTTCTCTCCATGTTCAGTTTTTTCTGTTTTAACTGAATTTACAATAATGTCTTTTTCTTTTTTTTCAACTTTCTTAGGAGTTTCCTCTTTTACTACTGGTTTAGTAGTAACTTGAACAGTTTCCTTTTTTTGACTAGTTGCTACTTTTTGAGAACTAGTTGCTGCTTTTGAAGTATTAGTAGTCTTCTTTGCAGGACTATTACTAGCCTTCTTAGTTGCTGCGCTTTTATTTGCAACAGTTTTGTTTGTTCCAGTACTTTTCTTTGTATTAGTACTAGTTGTTGTTTTCTTTTTATTTGTTCCTTTTTCCATACTATCACCCATAATGATTATAACATAAAAAGAAAAAAAATATATACAAAATATATTATTTCATATATATTTCACATTATTTTATAACAGGAATTGATCCAATTGAACGTGCAACTTCCAATAGTTCTTCATCATTTAATGTTGAAGATACTAGGTAATATTCCATCCCTTCAGATATCCACGATACTGAAGAATCATCTAACACGCCTATTGTACCACCAAGCATTACTAGTTCTCCATTTACTGGTATTGTAGTAAACTCTGATGATGCTGTTGCGTTTTCCTGAATAAACATAAATGGGCTCTCGCCATCAAATGATAAAATAACTCTTTCGCCAGTTGAAGTATTTACTTTATCTTGGCTTGATAAGGATGTATTTACTGGAATATACATTGGATAAATTATATCTTCGATTGTTGAAACCTCATCTGTATCTGTAACTTCAGAAGATACATTTTGTTCTAAACTATAATAATCTGTATTAAATTTTGCTTTGTAATCAATATCATTAAATGTCATTTTTATTTTTACATTGCCATCTGCATCTAAAACTTCAACTGTTTCTACCTCATAATCAGAATTTATTGTAACTTTTTGATTAACTAAATCTGTATTATTAGAATAATTTACGGCACTTGTAAATACATGTTTGTCATCCTCATTTACATAGGTATATTTTTCATCTGATTCTAAATCATTTAATATTGTCTGTAACAAATATGCTTGTGAGTTATTGTAAGGCCACTCACTTTGAAATTTAAAACTTTTGTTTAATGAAGGTGTTATTACATATACTCCATCTTCATTTCTTAAAATAATTTGTTCATGATCATTTGACTGATTTTTTAAACTGACTTTGAAATTATTATCCTTAGTATAAGACACATTTACATCATAAATGTAGCTAGTTTCATTATTCACCATTTCCAAAGTTCCTGTCAAATAGTAAGACTTAGCATTTTCTATTTTTTTAGAAAATTTTGAAAGCACCTCTTCTTCTGTGTTTTTTGCACATCCACAAATCATAAAACATATAATCAAAGAAAACAACAATAATACTTTTTTCATTCACTCACTCCTTTGTTTTCATTTAATTATATGGGTATAAAAAAGAAATATTCGAAATATTAATATTTAAAGGAATATTTTGCTTTTTATTTCAAAAAATATTAATGTAAAAACTATTAGTAATATTAAAAAGGAATAAAATAAACATTTTTTGGCAAAATAAAAGAAGAAAGGAGATTTTTATGGAAACGGCGCAGAAAATTTTTTTGGTAGTGACAATAATTGGAGCTGTAAACTGGGGACTTATAGGTTTCTTTGATTTCAATTTAGTCGATATGATATTTGGAGAAGGAACTTTATTTGCAAAAATTATATATATGTTAGTTGGAGTATCCGGGCTATTTAATATTTGGATACTATTTAATCATATAAAACCAGAATAAAAAAAGGAATCTATAGATTCCTTTTATTGTTTTGTTATAGTTAATGTTACTTTTTTTGTTTTAGACAAATATTGTACTTTTGAATCAGAACCCTCAATTGACACTTCTACTTCATGAGTACCTTCTGTTAATCCAGTCAAGTCAACATAAGCCACTATATCATCTGAACTAATTTTATCAATTACAGATGCAACACCTTTTAAATTTACAGTTACAGTTGCACTAGATTCACTAGTAGCACTAACTGAATAGCCGCTTGCTAAATTTCTAGTTACCACTCTAACTCCAGTTATATCTCTTTCAGACACTGTACCTAAAGCAATAGTTACAGTAACATTATTAACAGACATATATGTAATTCCTACAGGTTTGGTTAGATCTAATTTATATTCTTTATTAGCTTTTAAATCTGTAACATCAACATCTAAAGAAATATAATTTAATCCATCTAAAGTTTCCTGGTCACCATACACAGTAACTTTTGCAACACTAGCTTCTAAACTGCTGATTGCTTTTCCGAATGCCACATTGCCTGTTGGGACAATTTTAATTGGAACTTCTTTGCTTGGAGAAGTAATAGTTACAGTAACATCGATTTTACTTGGTACTATTTCTACATCAACAACATTTCCAGCTGAATCATATGCTTTTAATGGAACATCCTTAACAGTAAATGTTCCAACTTCTTGTGAAACTAAACTTTCTACATCAAATAATGCTTTTACTGTAGCAACTTGTTTAAGTTGTTGTTCAGTACCTTTAATGATTACTTTATCACTTTCAATTGAAGTATCACTGATTACTAATTTAGAATCAAGCTTGTCTTTATTTAAAACATCAACCGCTAAACTCTTAGTTTGTGAAACTTTATCGTAGATTGTTACATTTACAGTTGTTGGATTAACCATATATTCAAGATCAGTTAAGGCTTGATTGTATTTAATTGTTACTTTGTGCTGACCTGGCTTAAGTCCAGTTAAATCAACTGTTACATCATAAGACGACATTTGTTTAGCAATAAACAAATCTGTTTTACTACCTATTAAAGTTATATCTACTGTCTCAGGCAACCCTTCTACAACATATGCTTCTTCATTGTAAATAGCAGTTACTGGTAAAGACCTTAGAACTTCAGCGCTATTTTTCGAAAATGTTACTATCTTCTGGTCTATTGCAATAAAAGCAAATACTGCCAAAAATAATGATATAAATAATAATGTGTTTCTTTTTGACAACCAGTTTTCAAAAAATTTGCCTGATCTATCAAATTTACCTGTAATCTTTAATACAAGTTTAGTTAATGGTAGGATAATATTACGATCTATAAATTTCCAAATAGTTATGAAAAAGTTTTTAATTGCTTTCAATATTTTTTTCATCTTCAGCATCCTCCTCATCATCAACTACTATCTCTTTCTTTGGTCTTAATTCTTCTAAAACCATTAGTTTGAACTCATCCAAAGTTAAATTATAGTATAGTTCTCCTCCCATAGCAATGGATATTCTTCCTGTTTCTTCAGAAACAACAAGAGCTAAACAATCCATTTCTTCAGATATACCTAGGGCAGCGCGGTGGCGTGTTCCTAAACGCTTGCTAATTTTTAAACTGTCGCTTGTTGGGAATACTGCACCGGCACTAGTGATTTTATCACCTTGGATAATAACTCCACCATCATGAAGTGGATTATTAGGAAAGAATATTGCTATTAACAAATCACTTGTTATATCAGCATATAATTTTTTTGATCTTTCAATATAATCTTGCAAACTGTTATCTCTTTCAATAACAATTAAAGCTCCAATACGTGTTTTCTTTAAATATTCAACCGCATTAACTATTTCATAAACAACTTTTTCTCTTTCATCAACTGTAAGAACTTTATGTCTTCCTAAAAGTTGACTACGACCAAGCTGTTCCAAAACATTTCTAATTTCTGGTTGAAATATTATTATAAGAGCAAGTGGTCCCCACTCAATAACATAGTCCATTAAAAAACTAATAGTTACCAAGTCTAAAACGTCACTTATTATTTTTAAAAGTACCACTATAAGTATACCCTTAAATAGTAATACCATTTTAACATTTTTTCTTAAATTTTTAAGTATATAATAAAGTACTAACCAAACCAATAAAACGTCGGCAAATTTCTTTATTAATTCGATAATTGTATCTATAGTCATAAATATCCTCCATCCAATTTTCTACATAATAGATTATACCATAAAATTTTTTATTTTTATAGATTTATTTTATACAATTAAAAAACTCAAATTAATTGAGTTTTAAAATTTCCAAATATCTTCTTCTTCTGATTGTGCATTATCTTGAACAACCGTTTCCAAATTAGGAAGTTCCATATTAAGTGCTGGTATACCTTGCTCTATAGCAATAGGAGATACATCCATATTACCAGCTAGTTCATCAAATGGGACAACTTTTTCATCTGTTATAACTACAGGTTTTTCGTCGACTACCGACATCTGTTGCGCATCGTTTTCTTGGTTAATGCTATCTGGTAATGCTATTGGCATACCAATAGGCTCCTCAGTAGCATTATTAAGTTGAACTGTTGGATTATTATTATCCACTTCTTCTGAAATAGTAGGTAATTCGTCTGGAACTACGTTTTCTATAGTTGGAATTTCCGCTACTGGTTCTGAAAAGATCTGCGGTATAGGTTCTGCTTCTAAAGCAGGTTGAATTTCTATATTGTTATCTTCTATAGCAGTAGATTGCAAATCCACAGGAACAGCTTCTTGTATAACTGGTACATTATTTATTTCTGTTGGGATATTTTCAACATCAACATTTTCTATAGGTTCTATTGTTACCGGTTGTACTTCCTGTTCTTCTAAAGTTGCTGGATTTGCACTAACTTCTGTTGGAATATCATTAACAACAGTAGTTTCAATTGGTTCTATTGCTACCGGTTCTACATTTTGTTCTTCTAAAGCTACAGGGGCTGCATTTATAACTGGTATTGGTAATTCTGATGATAATTGTTCTTCAACAGGTTGACTTTGCAAAATTTCTTCTTTTTTATCAACTAAGTCTGCTTCTTTTCCTTTTTTAGTAGGTTTTATTTTTTTAGCATGTTTCTCTTTTTTTGGTTCAACTAATTCCTCATCTTCATTATTTTTAGAAGACAAATTCTTTCCAAAATCAGTTTTTTCAGCGAAATAGCCAATAATAGTCATTAAGATAACTACTCCACCCACTATAAACCACACTAAATTATCAATAATAAACTCCATTGACACCCTCCTTATTCTAATAATATATTATCACTAATAATATATTTTTACAATATTTTTTTATTCACTTAAATAGTTTGCGCCTTTGAAAGGTTCTGTACGTAATAAATCACGATAGTCTTGTTGTCTAAGAACCTCATAAAGCATAATTGCTACACAATTAGATAAATTCAGGGCTCTAATGTTAGCATTAATTGGAATTCTCATGCAGTGATCTAAATCTTTTTTTAAAATTTCTTTTGGTATCCCAGTACTCTCTTTTCCAAATATTAGATAAATTTCTTCATCCAAATCGCTATAATTAAAAGAAGTATGGGGTTTTTTCCCATATCTCGTTAAATAATAAAAGGTTCCATTATTTTTCGAAACAAAATCTGGCCAATTCTCATATACCTTATAATCACAATTTTCAATATAATTCACACCAGCACGCTTTAAATGATTTTCATCCAAACTAAAACCTAGTGGCTTAATTAAATGTAATTTTGTGTTTGTACCCGCACATGTTCGCATAATGTTACCTGTATTTTGTGGGATTTCAGGTTCATATAAAACAATATTAATCATTTTCTATAACTTCATTTCTTTCCAAAAATTTAATTGCGTCATTTTTAGTTATAGAAGAGTCTCTTATATATAAGATATCCACTATCTCACCATTTTCAAAGCGAATTAAATTTGGCACTGGGATGTTTGCAACTTTTTTAAGTGATTTACTCATAAAATTCTTAACTAATGTTTCTAAACCATTTACATTCACATCTTTATCAATGTCAAAATAAATAATATTAGAGTTTAGTGAATAATCAACTATCATTTTTTTGAATTGTTTTTCAAATGTTTTAACGCCACTGTCTGATGAAGAAGATATATAAACAACAATGTCAGGATTATCTAGTAAAAAACTAGAAAATGTTTCTGTCTCTATTTCCGGTAAAACCTCAGAAATAACAGAATTTGTTTTATAATATTCTTCTATTGTTTTATACCAAGATGTCAAATAAAAACATAAGCCAACAACAGCCACAATAACTACTATTAAAATAAAATAGTTTTTTTTAGGGATTTCTCTTTTTTTCATATTATCACCATATCTTCTATAATAGATTTTAACACATTTTTTAAGCTTTTTCTACCTTATTATTAAAAAAAAGATAGTTTTAAAAACTATCATATGCGTTTTGAACTTCTTCGATTTTAACGACTGGCAAAATTATGTTATCAGATTTTGCTATGTCATCATATTTAACTCTAAATTCAGCAAGTTCTTTTATAATACTATCTGGGTATATACGTTTACTATTTTTGATAGCGTTATAAACATCTAATATATCTACTTCTTTTTTGTTTTGAAATAATGCATTTGAAAATGCTTGAGTTAAAACAGATAACGAAACATCTGGATACATTGCCGCTAATCCATAAACTCTTTTAAATTCTGAAGTAGCATCTACAATGGACCTTACCATTTTTTCAGTAATATACTCATTGTATTTAAATTTAACGCCTGTCTGTTTTTCAATTTTCGGAAGTGAACCGACTAATATTTTTACAGTAGTATCAACATCTGGCTCAACTACCTCAATTTTATCAAAACGTCTTAAAAACGCTCTATCTTTAACTATATATATATTATATTCTTGCGTTGTTGTTGCCCCAATAGCTTTAACATCACCACGATCTAATGCTGGTTTTAAAATATTTGCTAAATCCATTGGTCCAGCACTACTAGCGCCAATTAAAGTATGAACCTCATCAATAAATAAAATAGTTTTCGGCATTTTTTTAAGTTCCGAAACAAGTAAACTTACAACTGTTTCTTCTTTACCATTTACTGTCATTTTGCCTAATAGCGATGTCGAATTAATTTTAATTATGCGATATCCTTTTAAAGCATCTGGCACCTGATTTCTTTGAATCAAATATGCAAGCCCTTCAACTATTGCAGTTTTACCTATACCTGCATGTCCAACTAATAAAGCGGATTTTTCAGGTGTTAATAAAACTATAATCATTTTCTTTATTTCACTATCTCTTGCAATTGCAGGATTAGTAACATATTTTTTTGCAGTTAAATCTTCACTATACATTCCAACGATACTAACTTCTTTGCTAACATTTTGTGTTATTGGGGTACTATATTCAGGCAAAACTTGGTCAGAAACTTCTTGTTTCATAGGAACATCAATAATTCCAGTTGACAAATCTTCACTAGAAGTGGACATTTCATCATCAAATGAAATTATTTCATGTTTATCATCCATAATATACCTCCTTATTCTTCAATGAATTTAAATTTTTTAAGTATAGTAGCAAATTCGCTAGAACTTTTAGATCCTCTTATTTTTGTTAATACTCTATCCTCAACTTTTTCATCCCCACTATCAATTAAAATAGTTGTTGGAGTTGCTGAAAAAGATAAACGAGAATTTAAATATGCATAATCTTCATCAGATAGCTTACTAACATCGATATAATTTACTGTAACACCATAATCAGAAACAACTTCATTTACCGCAACTTTAAATACTGTACAATGGCTACAAGAATTAGAACCTATAAATAAAATGAATTTATCTCCACTATCAATTAGTTCTTTAAGTTCACTAAAATCTATTTCTTTATATGTTTTCGGTTTTGAATTAAATATAAAAAATAAACTTATTCCTACCGCTATAAAGATAATTAATAAACCAACTACAATTAAAAAAGTCTTAGACTTTAACATTTTTTCCATACTATCACCATATAAATTATATAATAATTAGTAATAAAAAAAAAGAGATTTTACATACTTTTCTCTTTTTTGTAAATTATTAACTGATTTGGCATTAAATATAATGCACCATTTTGTGAAATAATATCTTCTGCATTAATTCTTAATTTCGCTGAAACAGCATTAAGCGTGTCATTGTCTACAGTAACATATAAACCATAACCTGATTTAGGAATTAATAATTCTTGACCAGGATAAATATAATCATTTTCCTCTAGAGCATTAACCAATAATAAATCATGAAAATTCACATTGTTTTTTCTGGCAATATCATATATACTGTCACCCTTAGCAACAATATAAGTAGTAAATGGTAAAGTGCCATTGTTAGGAACGACTATTTGCATTCCTGGAACTAAACTACCTATAGGACCATTTATTTTTTCAAGTATATCAACTGAAACAGAAAACTTGTTAGCTATTTTATTTAAATCGTCTCCATACTCAACAACATATATTTTATACATATATTCACCTCATTTTATTATATGCTTTAATTTTTTTCTTGATATTATTATAGGTTATTTATTTACACCCTTTTATCATATAAAACATATGCTATATTAGAAAATAGAAGGGGTGGATTATATATGTGTAATAATGATGAAAACGGAAATAGATGCATGGCAGAAATCTTAGAAGTTATTTTACTACTTCAAAAAAATGCCGATTGTAGTGACAGCTGTTTAGATACTTGTGATAGAGGTTTTTTAGGATGTGGTACTTCAACTTGCATTTGCAATACAAGACCAGTTACTTTTTACCTTTGTGGATGCTGTAGTGAACCATTAAGAATGCCTATATCAAAAAATTTTGATGAACAAACTACATCTCCAGTATTTCGTGTAGAAAAACTTGATGGTAATTGTGCTACATGCCGAGTACTTGCTGAAAATCCTGATCAAACTAGCAATGTGTTACAACCTTTTGTAGCAACGAATTCTTTCTTCACACTAAATCTAAATTGCTTATGCTGTATTAAATGTTTGCAAGATGTATTCGTTGAGTGCATATAAAAAAGGACAAAGTCCTTTTTATTTTATATAATTTTTTCCACTAAGTAATAATCACCATATTTTTTTGCATATTCCAAATCTTCATCAGTTCTTATTGTCCAAATATAAACTGGATAACCTTTTTTTCTATACTCCGCTATTCTTTTCATTGGAAACATACTTAGTTCACAAGCTACAAAATCAGGATTAACTAATTTTAAAAAATTAATGTGCTTTAAAACAAATCTTTCTATCCATAAAGTTTCTTTCTTGTGCTTGTTTGTATCATATAGGAGAAGACCAACATTATAATTTGTGTGTTTTTTTAAGTACATAACTGCTTTATAGTCAAATGATTTTAATATAAAATCACCTTTGTATTCTTTTAATCTTTTTATTAAAGCCTTTTCAAGCAAATATCTTTTTTGATCAAATTTAAGTTCAATATCGATTAATACATTACCATTAACTAGTTCTAATACTTCATCTAGTGTTGGTATTCGCTCATGTGAATTATTTAAATATAAGCCACTAATATCTTTGTAATCGCAGTTCATAATATATTTATCCACGCCAGTCATTCTTTTTAAATTATCATCATGAAAAACAATTATTGTTCCATCTTTTAATAAATGCACATCGAACTCAAATGGTATATTCCTATCAACACACTTTTTAAAAGCCTCTAAACTGTTTTCAGGTACTATTTTATTATGTAAACCTCTATGAGCAATCATATTAGAAGACAATTTACTTATCACCTTTTACACCTTCTAAATATATCTTTGATTTAAATGCTCCTCTTTTTTTAACTTTTTCTTGGCGTACTCTTTCAAGTTCTTCACGACTTTTATTTTTAGAATCTAATATCCCTATTATAACTTCTTCTATATCAGCTAATTCCTCAATCGAACCTGATTCCAAATACTCATTTACTTCTTCTAAAAGTTTCTTATTTAGTTCGTTTAAATATTCTTCATTATCTAATATTCTTGTTATTGGAACATCGCCATTACTTTTAATAATTTCTGGTATATAGTCTCTTACCAATTTTTTATAGCTCGCCATAATTCACCTCTTTATAATATATTATCTATTCCAAAAAACATTTCACCTAGACGATCTTTAAATGGATAATCTGCATTATTAAAATCATCAATAAATTTACTTCGATTATATTTTATATTTTTTAAACTTATTTCTATCTTATTATCTATATTTACAATAGTATAAAAAGTATTATCATCTTTTACACAACCACTTGAACCTAAACATATATATTCTGTTTTATTCGATTTTAAAGATAAATGATCATGGTTATGACCATAAAAAACATAATCATACTTTTCTTCAAAGATTTCTTTTAAATAATCTATATTTATATTCTCTATTCGTGGTCTTAAAAATACACCATTTTTATTTGCATAATGACACAAATAAAATTTCTTTTTATTAAATTTAAGAAGCATATCTTCATCAACTTTTGGATCATTTGAAATTTCTTCAATTATATCTTTAACTTGTTCTCTAACCCATAAATGATGTGGAAGAAGTTCTTTCTCCATACCTTCTAGTTTGAAATTTTCTATTCCCTCTAGTGCATATTGCTCATGATTGCCATAATTGAAATAAATATTGCTATCTAGTAGCATTTTTAGACATTCATATGGCTTTGGACCAAGGCCTATAGCATCTCCCATATAAACTATATAGTCTATATCTTCACTTTTTATATCATCTATTATCGCTTCTAGTGCTGGCAAATTCCCGTGAATATCCGAAAAAAATGCTAATCTCATAACGTATTCTCCATTCAATAGTAATTTTTTTGAAAGATAATGTAAATAATTGTCAAACTTTAACATTTTTAGTATAACACAAAAAAACTAGTCTGAACTAGTTTTTTATTTTCCTAATAATTTCTTCTTTAGTTAGGCCTAATTTTTCTAATGAAGATATTATCTCTTTAATACTCGCAATTCCTTGAGTAATTCGCATATTTACAACTTCTTCAACTTTTTCAGAAACAAAAGTTCCTTTTGTAGACATAGTTGTAATAACACCTTTTCTTTCAAGTTCAGAATAAGCTTTTTTCACCGTATTAGGATTAATTCCCAAATCACTTGCAAGTTCTCTAACAGATGGCAATTGCTGTAATGGTTTATAAATTCCTAAAGCAATATATCTCTCTACTTCATTTATTATTTGTTCATATATAGATGTTCTACTTTGATAATTTAAGTTAATCATTCTTTTTTTCCTCAGAACCTTTTATAGAATTTTGATAATAAACTTTGTATTCATCTGTATTGATTAATTCACTTCTTTTTTGAGTATATATTTTTTCTAATTCATCAACTTTATTAGTATAAAGCAATCTATATAATCCATTATAGTTATATTCATATGAAATAACTGCATATGGCTTTGTTGAATCAAAGCTTTCTGTTCCATAATCACACGCGAAATTATATAATTCTTCTGACATATTATCAACAAAATAATAAGCTGAGTCATCATTATTATATAAGACTGAATCAAAATAAATAATGTTAATATAAAACCTGTCATTATTAAATTTTATTGATAAAGCATCTTGAAGTTTTTCATTTGACCTTTCAATTATATAATTAGTTATTTCACTATTTATCAATCCATTAATTTCATATTTTACTACATTATTATTTGCATATATATATAAATAAGAATCTCCAAAAAATTTGTTTGACTTTAAATTATTATAATATTCTGAAGAAGTTATAGAATTAGCACTGTCTTCAATTAAAGAAATTAAATTTTTGTCAATAATATATTCATTATTAATATAAAGAGCTATAGTATCTTCATAGTTAAATTCTTTTATTTTTTCATCTATTTTTGATACACTAGCGAATTTTTCTATAAACTCATCATACTTAGTATCTGGAACTAAGATAGATGTATTATACTCATCACCATCTTTTAGTTTTAGTGTAAATATAAGTGTTGTATAACTTGAAGAGGAATCTAATCTATATTCACTACTATAAGAATAGTTTAATACTAAATTAATTAAATCTCTATCATCATAATAATTAGTATCAAAATTTTCTGATCCTGTATTACTATTTTGTAATTTTACATATTCTACATCATTGCTACTAATTCTTATAGTATCACTTGTTCTTTTAAATAAGTTTGTATCATTAACAAGATAAGCATAAAAACTCCATATCAAAACAGTGAATACTAACCATATTAATGACTTTCTTAGATGTGAAATACTTTTTCTAGTTATTAAATCAAATACAAAATAATAAGTCACTATAAGAGCAATAAATATTAAAATACTTACAAAAGATGAATCAATGATTTCATAAAGTATAAATACTATTGGCATTAGTGTCAAACCTTTTACTATAAGATGTAGATTAAAACTTTTAAATGAAGTTTCACATACTTCCATTTTTCTATGAATAAATAAATATAACCCTAGTACAATATAAATAATACTTAGCATTAACGTTTTAATTATACTAGTTAAATTGTACATGTTTACTTCATTGTTGTATGCAAAAAATATATTAGAAAACAACTCATATGGAATATTGTATGATGAATTTTCCTTATTATAAGCGGCTATACTATAAGTATTAACGCCCTTGTTTACTAAACATTCTTTATTTTCGTAACAATTATAATAATCAGGAATACACTCTTTATCTTCACATTTTACCATTAAATTTGTATTAACATTAGTTGTATAATACATTGAAGTATAATCACAGAAAAATGGTATAAAGAATAGTAATAACAGAGTTACTGCTATACTTGTTATTGCATTACCGCTTACTGATATAGCTAAGTTAGTAGCTACAAAAACAAAAGTGTATGCAGCGAACCAATATACTAAATAATCAAAACATACTTCTTTTACAAGGATAATATTGGGAGACGATAATCCTACTATTACTACCATTAATAGTGTCACTAATACTGTTAAAAACAGTATTCCAATACCGCCAAGTGTATTAGTAACAAAAATAGTCTTTTTACTAATAGGCATTGAATTAATAAAATCTACGCTTTTTGTTTTGAAAACATAAGAAAATAAAGTTAGAGAAAGCAATAATGGTAGCAACAACAAGCCAACCATATTTATAGCTGATATTGTTTCTAAATTGGCTATTATTACACTATCTTCACTTGAAAGTGCTAAAAGCATTATTGTTGTAAATATAGGTATTAGAATTGTCATGAATATAATAAGCCCTTTAGACTTTTTTAAATTCTGAATAAAATAAGCTTTATTAAATAACTTCGTTGAATTCATAACCTAACACCTCCATTTCATATATAAATACTTCTTCTAATGTAAGAGGAATAATATCTAAGATAATAGGTTTCTTTTTTTCAAGTTTCTTTTTGCTAGTACCATTCTCATCACAAATTATTAAAGTTGCTACACTACCAATTTTTTTAAAGTTTAAAACATTAATATCTTTAAAATCATCTTTATCAAAATCTTTATCTAAAGAAATTTGTACTTTTATCATATTTGTTTTTAAACTATCAATATCACTTTCAAAAAGTATACCACCTTTATAAAGTAGTCCTAAATTGTCACAAATATCTTCTAATTCTCTCAAATTATGACTCGTCATAACTATAGTACAGTTAGTTTCTTCCATTTGCTTTGCTATTATTTTTTTCATAACGTTTCTAATTACCGGGTCAATTCCATCAAATGTTTCATCAAAAAACAAATATTTAGCTCTTGTAGCAAATGCACAAATTAAAGCGCACTGTCTTTTCATACCTTTAGAAAAAGTATTTATTTTGCCATTCACATTAAGTTTTAAAATTTTGGCAAGTTCTTTTAAATAATCCATGTCAAAATTTATGTACATCGAATTGTAAAATTCTGCCATATCCATTAGTGTATATCCTTGATAAAAAAATAAGTCATCTGGCACAAATACCATACTTTGTTTTAATTCGTCATTGTCATATACAATTTCATCGTCTATATAAATAGAACCTTCATCTGGTAAAAATATACCATTAATTAATCGAAGTAATGTCGATTTACCGGCTCCATTGGCACCGACTAAACCATAAATACAATTATCTTCTATGGAACAATTTAAGTTGTTTAATACATAATCAGTATCATATTTTTTTGATAAGTTTTCTATACGAATCATTTTAGCCTCCATTGTACTATCTGTAGTAGCACAATTAAATTATATCATCTTATATATTTTTGTCAATAAAAAAACTAGTTAGACTAGTTTATACATTATACTCTCTTAATTTTCCTATATATGCAATTTCTTTGTTAGGAATATATTCAAAATCTCTTGGTTCTATAGATTCAATTGGTTTATCAAACTTATAAATATAACTCTTATCTATAACTTCCGCAACAAATTGACTACATACATAATGATTCTTACGGCGAATTCTTATTCTAAAGAAACGAAGAACTAAACCAATCATATCATATTGGTAGGCACTAGGGTTTTTTTCATATTCTTCTAATATTTGTTTTAATGCAAGATATTTATCTTCATCAACAGTTAGTTTATATACCTTGCATTCCGTATTATTAAACTTTTTAAAAAATTTGCCGTTCTTGGTTTCTATTATAAAGCCACTATTCAAAGGATTATTTAATGTTCTTCTTCCAAAACTATACATTTTAGAAAAATTAGGCTCTAAAGATATCATAACATGACTATATTTATATCTTGTTACGACTCTTATAACTTTAGCCGGAATTGTACCAGTATGTGCTTGAATTATATATATCTTTCTTTTCTTCATACATCACAGCTTCTTTTCTAATTACTTGTTTTCCTTATTAGCTTCCTCAATCATTATCTCACTTAAGTCTTTACGAATCTGTTTTTTAATCTTCTTCATATAATCACCTACCATATTATAACTATATCAATTTTTTTAAAAAAAATCAAATTATTTGATCGTTTTGTAAATAATGCTTCTTATTTCAAATATCCTATCCTCCAAGAATTTCGGATGATCTTTTAACCACTTTTTATTTAATGGTGAAGGATGGGGAATAACTATAGCAAGTTTATTATTATAATAATTGTTCTTAAATATAAGTTCATTGTAGTTTTCATTTGGAAAAAATTGTTTTGCCGCCCTAGAGCCTATAATAATATAAATTTTATTATCAATAAACTCTAATTCCTTCTTTACCCATTTGTTAAAACAAGCTTTAGGAGGCAGTCTATCATTCCCATTATTATCTTTACCTGGATAACAGTGGGCTAAAGCTCCTATATAAAAGTTGTCCATATTATAAAAAACCTCATCACTTATTTGATACCACTCATATTTTAAAGTTTTACCACTCATATCAGTAAATGGTTTCATTGACTTATGAACATTGTTTGATGGTGCTTGACTAATCTGAACAATTTTTGAATGTCCATTTCCCCATACTAATGGATGTGGATTAAATCCAAATTCATCCTTGCAATATTTACAATTTTGAATATTTATTTTTATCTCTTCAAACATATTATCACCTAATATTATTATAACAAAAAAGTAGGATTATTCCTACTATAGTCCTAATATTAAAGTGGCTATATTAAAATATGTAATTAGTGAAATTGCATCTACTATCGTTGTAATAAAAGGACTCGCCATAACTGCAGGATCTAATCCTATTTTTTTTGCACACATAGGAAGCATACAACCAACTAGTTTAGCAAATGTAACAGTTACTATCAAGGTAAGTGAAACCACAGCGGCTACAGGAATAGAAACTCTATCTACAACTAATAGTTTTATAAAATTTGCAGCTGATAAAGTTATACCAGCTAAGATAGCTATTCTAAACTCTTTCCATAATATTTTAAATAAATCACTAAACTCAATTTCATTTAATGATATTCCACGAATTACAGTAACTGAAGTTTGATTTCCTGCATTACCACCAGTATTCATAAACATTGGAATAAAAGCAGTAAGCACAACATAAGTGGCTAGGGCGTCCTGATATGATTGAATTATTGTCCCTGTAAAAGTTGCGGAAAACATAAGAATTAGTAACCAAGGCATTCTTTTTTTATATGTTTCAAAAACACTGGTTTTCATATATGGCTTATCAGTTGGACTAATACCAGCCATTTTTTCAATATCTTCAGTTGTTTCTTCCTCTATTACATCGATAACATCATCAATGGTGATAACACCGACAAGTCTCTCCTCTTTATCCACAACGGGCATCAAAGTTAAGTCATATTTAGAAAATTGTTTTGCTACCGCTTCTTGGTCTTCCAAAGTATGAGTAAATATTACCCTATCTTCCATTACTTCTTCAACAGTTTTATCGGAAGGATTAAAAAGTAATTCTTTTAATTCAATTGTACCAAGAAGTCGACGATTTTTATCCAAAACAAAACAAGTATCAATTGATTCTTTTTCTTTTCCTTCTCTTCTAAGTTTACTAATCGCTTCCTCAAGTGTTATATCAGCTTTTAAATCAACAAAATCAATATTCATTATTGAACCAGCTGAATTTTCTGGATACTTAAGTAAATAATTAATGTCTTTTCTAGTCTCAGGAGTAGTATTAGCCAGTAATTTAGTGACTATATTAGCTGGCATTTCATCAATTAAATCTGCAGCATCATCCGCATATAGATTATCAATTATTGAACCGGCTTCTTTCATTGATAGTGAAGTTATAAGTTCTTGTTGGATATCAATGGGTAAATTTGAGAAAGTATCTGCCGCAATATCTTTTGGCAGTAGTCTAAATACTTTAACTTGTTCTTTTTTATCATCTATATCTTCGATAATTTCTGCTATGTCAGCTTCATTTAAATTGGTTATTTCTAATTTTAAATTCTTATAGTCTTCTTTTTCAATTAATTCATTAATTTTCTCTAACATAATATTCCTCCTTTACTATTTCTAGCACATATATTATAGCATTATATAACTTAATTTGAACACCCCTTTTATGAGAAAAAAAATAACAAATTTCTTTGTTATTTCATGCTTTCTTCTATAGCTACTGCGATTGATACAGTTGCCCCTACCATAGGATTATTACCCATGCCAATGAACCCCATCATTTCAACATGAGCTGGTACTGAAGAACTACCAGCAAATTGCGCATCACTGTGCATTCTACCCATAGTATCTGTCATGCCATAGGAAGCAGGACCAGCCGCCATATTATCTGGATGAAGTGTTCTTCCTGTTCCACCACCTGAAGCAACTGAGAAATATTTCTTTCCTTGTTCAAGTCTTTCCTTTTTATAAGTTCCCGCTACTGGATGTTGAAATCTAGTAGGGTTTGTAGAATTTCCTGTTATAGAAACATCAACATTTTCAGCATGCATAATTGCTACGCCTTCACGAACATCATCTGATCCATAGCATCTTACTTTGCTTCTTTCACCATCTGAATAAGCAATTTCATTAACTATATTAAGTTTTCCACTGTAATAATCAAATTTAGTTTGAACATAAGTAAATCCATTTATTCTAGAAATAATTTGTGCAGCATCTTTTCCAAGACCATTTAAAATTACTCTAAGCGGATTTTTTCTTACTTTATTAGCTGATTTTGCAATACCAATTGCTCCTTCAGCAGCTGCAAATGACTCATGCCCTGCTAAAAATGCAAAACATTCTGTTTCTTCAGATAAAAGCATAGCACCTAAATTACCATGTCCTAAACCTACTTTTCTATCTTCTGCAACACTACCATCAATACAAAATGCTTGTAAACCTTCGCCAATTACTTTGGCTGCTTGGCTTGCTGACTTGCAACCCTTTTTAATTGCTAAAGCTGCTCCTAATGTATAAGCCCAGCATGCATCTTCAAAACATATTGTCTGAATACTTTTTACTATTTCATATGGATTAAATCCCTTATCTAAACAAATTTTCTTTGCTTCTTCTAAATCCCTAATACTATTTTGCTTAAGTACTTCATTTATTTTATTAATTCTTCTATCATAATTTTCAAATAATTCCATGGTAACCTCCTAAACATGGCGTGGATCTATTTTTTTAGTAGCTTCATCGAATCTACCATAAGTTCCACTCGCCTTTTCTATTGCTTCATTAGCATCAATTCCTGCTTTAATATTATCCATCATCTTGCCTAAATTAATATATTTATATCCAATAATATTACCTTCAGAATCAAGCCCAACTTCAGCAATGTATCCTTCTGCTAATTCTAAATATCTAGGTCCTTTTGCAAGTGTAGAATAAATAGTTCCTACTTGACTTCTATGTCCTTTTCCTAAATCTTCTAATCCTGCACCTATTGAAAGTCCGCCTTCTGAAAAAGCAGATTGAGTTCTACCATAAACAATTTGTAAAAATAATTCTCTCATAGCTGTATTAATAGCATCACATACTAAATCTGTATTTAAAGCTTCAAGTATGGTTTTTCCTATTAAAATTTCACCGGCCATAGCAGCTGAGTGAGTCATACCTGAACACCCTATTGTTTCAACTAAAGCCTCATGTATAATCCCATCTTTAACATTTAAAGTTAATTTGCAAGCCCCTTGTTGTGGAGCACACCAACCAATACCATGTGTAAGACCAGATATGTCTTTTATTTCTTTTGCTTGTACCCATTTTCCTTCTTCAGGAATTGGTGCTGGTCCATGATCAGCGCCTTTGTTTACTTTGCACATGTTTTCTACTTCTTTTGTATATATCATTTTATAACCTCCATTTTTACATTATATATTATATCATAAACAGCATTGAATTTATAAGTATTTATGATTTTTTCAAAAATTTTTTATCTGTTTTCTTTTTAATTTGTACAGAGATTATATTGTATTCAATTTTACCAAAACTATACTTAATATAAAAAGAAGTAAACCAAACTTACTTCTTTTTTTGACAATCATGACATATTCCACTAAATTCTATATTATGGTTTATAATATGAAAACCGTTCTCCTTTTCAATATTTTGCTCCATTTCTTCAACTGGGCAAAAATCTATCTTTTCTTTTTTTCGGCATTTTATACAATTTAAGTAATGTTCGTGTTTAAAACTGTTAACTACATAATAAATTGTTCCTTCGTAATCTAGGTTCTTTATAAATAATTCTTTACTTATAAAAAGATCTATTATTCTATAAATAGTTGCTAAATCAACCTCATTAGAGCATTTATCATATATATATTTAATAGTAGCCTCTTCATCAGAATTAAGAACAATATTATAAACCAAATATCTTTGTTTGGTATTTTTAATATTATTTTTTTTAAATAATTCTTCTATCATATAGCAAATCCTAACATATCAATTACAATGCCACAAATCGCTCCTATAAAATATATTGTTAGCATTATGCTAATATTTTCCTTTATATTGTTATTTACCTTGAATAGTAGTAACAAAGCAACACCGCTACCTGTTAATAATCCAGCCATAGTCATACCAAATGAGATAGCATTATTCAAGTATAATTCAGTAATAACTACACTTGCTGCGCAGTTTGGAATTAAACCAATCAAACTTGCTAAAAATGGACCAAATACACTATTTTTCATAAATATTGCTGCAATCATATCCTCATCAAAATAATATAATATACAATTTAATATAAGTGATATTATCGTTATAAATAGTATAATATTTAACGTATGTCTAATACTAGATCTTACAATTCCATGTTCACAATCACAATGTTCTTCTTCACAAAAATCTTTAATTTGATGTGTTTCTTTATTTTTTCTTTTCCTTAAAACAATATCAATTATAAAACCAAATAAAATACCTAAAATTATTTTGAATACAATTATTTTTAATATAACGCTAATATCTGCACCCTCAGATAGCATTATTGGTAACATTTCATCCGATGTAGATAAATATATAGCAATAAGTGTTCCATATGTAATAATTCTAGCTGCGTATAAATTTGTTGCAGCTGCTGAAAAACCACATTGTGGAAATGCACCTAATATACCACCTAACAATGGACCAAATTTGCCGGCCTTTTCAATGGTTTGTTTACTTTTATCACTTAACTTATGTTCAATGTATTCCATAAGTAAAAAAACTAAAAATAAAAATGGTAATAATTTTAATGAATCTATTAATGTATCTAATATAATATCTTTCATATTTCCTCCTAAATGCAAAAAACTCGCATTTACATTATAGCACAGTATATCTAAATCAGCAATAAAAAAGATAGATAAATCTATCTTATAACCACTCTTTATATTTTTTAATATAAATATGTTTAATAACAGCAACCAAAAACATATAAAATGCTACTAATAATATTAAATAACCATAATATTGTAATGGTAAAGTAACAAAATCAAAAAGACCTATTTTTGATAAAATATGAGGAGAAACTATTGTTAATACTACTGATACTAATGACAATATCATAAGTGGTTTGCTCGCTCTTGATTCAATAAATGGTATTTTAGAAGTTCTTACATTATGAATTATAATAAGTTCAGTAATTAAACAAGTAACAAACCACGCCGTTTGAAAATAAGCTTGTTTATCTACATTATTATAACCTAACACGTACCAAAATATTAAAAATGATATTACATCGACTACTGAACTAGTTATTCCCATAACATTCATAAAGCGGCTGATGCCTTTTGTATCCCATTTTTTAGGCTTTTTCAAAAATTCTGAATCTACATTGTCATATGGAATGCCAATTTGTGAAAAATCATATATAAAATCCTGTAATAGCATCTGAATTGGTAATAATGGGAGAAAAGGCAAGAATATACTTGCTATCATTATACTGAAAACATCACCAAAATCAGCACTTAGAGCCATTTTCATATACTTAATAATGTTACCATATATTTTTCTGCCTTCAATAACTCCATCGTAAATTACACTTAAATTACGCTCTAAAAGAATTATATCGCTTGCTTCTTTTGCAATGTCAGTTGCCGAATTAACAGAAATACCTACATCTGCTGCATGAAGTGGTGGAGCATCGTTAACGCCATCACCCATATAGCCAACAACATGACCATTTTTGCGATAGGCTTTTACTACACGTTCTTTTTGAATTGGATTTAATCTAGCAAATACATCTACTTTTTCAATTGCAATAGCTAGCTTATCATCACTCATTTTATCAATATCAGAACCAAGTAGGATATTTTCACTATTAAGACCGGCTAATGCGCAAATATTTTTTGTAGCATAAGCATTGTCACCAGTTAATATTTTAGTTCCTACGCCTATTTTTCTAAGACTATTTATAATCACGTTAGCATCCTTTTTTGGTGGATCTAAGAAAGCTACAAAACCTACAAAAGTCATTTTCGTTTCATATTTTGTATCAAATACTTTGATTCCTGGATACTCCTTCTTTTCAGCCAAGGCAATAACTTGCATTCCGTCACTTGCTAATTTTTTTGCATATTCATTAATTTCAGAAATTAATTTATCATTAATTTCGTAAATCTTATCATCATTTTGAACTTTAGTACAAATTTTTAGTATTTCTTCCAAAGCTCCCTTTGTAATCATACGGTAATTATTATCATTCTTAACAACGACACTTACCATCTTTCGATTATAGTCAAATGGTATCTCATCTACTTTTTCATAATTCTCGATATATTCTTTAACTTTATGTTCATTTCCATAACTTATAATCGCTCTATCAACTAAATTTTTTATGCCTGTGCTATAGTAACTGTTTAAATATGCATATTCTAGAATATCTATATTTTCATCACCATCAACATCAATATATTTTTGAAGAACAATTTTATTTTCAGTTAAAGTTCCTGTTTTATCCGTACATAATATATCAATAGCACCTAAATTTTGAATAGAGTCCATTTTCTTTATTAATGTTTTTTTCTTTGCTAGAACCTTAGTTCCTCTAGTAAGATTGACATTAACAATCATAGGTAACATTGTTGGAGTAATACCAACTGCAGCGGATAAAGCAAATAGGAAAGCATCTAAATAATTTTGTTTAATTACACCTTGAATAACTAAAACAACAACACATACAAGTATCATATATAATACGAGCAAATTAGTTATTTTTTTCATTCCTATGTCAAAGTTAGTAAGTTCCTTATTATTATCTATTTCTTCGCCCATATGGCCTAAATATGTATCAAATCCCGTACTAATAACTACAGCTGTTGCATTTCCACTTACTACACTGCATCCCATTAAACAAATATTATTTAAACTAAATACTTCTTCTGTCGAAATATATTCAAAACTTTTTTCAACGGGAACACTTTCACCAGTAAAAACAGACTGGTTTAAAAATAAATCCTTACTCTGTATAATATAAACATCAGCTGGTATTATAGCACCCGCATTTAACTTAACTATATCACCAATTACAACTTCTTCAACCTTTTTTTCTTCTTCATTACCATTACGCATTAAAATAGTAGTACTTGTTATTTCAGACTTTAATTTTTCATTAAATTTATATACAGAATAATCCTGAAAAAAGCGTATTAGTGCGCTTAAAAAACCTATTGATACTATTATTAGAGAACCAAATTTATCACCAAGAAAAAAATTAATTATTGCCAAAACAAATAGTATTATGATGAATTGATCTTTAAAAGACAAAACAAAAAAATATAACCATGATTTTTTATTATCTTTTACAACTATATTAGGTCCATTCTTGGTAAGCCTATCGCTTACTTGATTATCTGTTAGACCATCAATTTTTGTATTATAATTGCTATAAATTTCCGCTTCTGTGCACTTAGAAACCTTATTATATTTATTTAATAAATCTTTATCTTCACGATTTAACCCATTTGTTTTTTTCTTTATATCAAATATTTTAATCATATTATCGCCTCTACTATATTTTTCTAATATAGATTATACCACTTATTATAACTAAACTATACAAAATGTATTTAATAAAACCTTGTACGTGTCAAATGATAAGGGAAAGCTTTAATTGAACTATCTTGCCCCATTATCCATATATAATCATTAATCATAATAGGGCAAAACTTATAAAGTGTTTTTTTATTGATAATATCAATTGCAACTATTACACTTGCTCTTATTTCAACTTCATAATTACTATCTTTTATAATTTCTTTTTTATTATCAATTAATCCTTCAAGGTCTCTACTATATTCTAATACTCCAAGGTTTCTCATAACTTGTGGTATCTTATAATCAGCGCAACCAAGCAAATGCTCATAATTAACGTTTACTTTTTCTTTAATCTTTCGAATATGTAAAATGTCAGAAGTTAAAAGTTGGGCAAGTTTATAAAAATAAACAGGCTCTCCTTTATAAATAGATACATCATTAAAATATTCAAAATTTTTTGTTAACACTTTAAATAATTCTTCATCGTTATTAATATTCTTTATATAATTATAAAAATTCCCACTCATATTAGTGCTTATAGTTTTAGCCATACTAATAATATTGTAGTATCTCTCCTCAAATAGAGGTATTTCAACATTACCTTTTAATATTTCTTTTAATTCATCTCTTTTTAAATTTTGTAAGTATATCGGATTTAAAAAATCAGGATTATTCTTTATTTCATTTATTAATACATACATCATGGCAAAAGCACCATCAAGTTTACCTTCATCAGTTTCAATAGTCCATTTAGGATTACCCCAATATGAAAAGCCTATAGAATGGTATAAAAGTAAGAAATTAACAATCTGTTCAATACTTAAATCTAATATCCCATAAGGTGAACTTTGTAACCAGTGAGTATCTTCTATACTCTTCAAACCTTTTACTAATTCATCTATTTTATTATTATTAATTTTTACATACTCTGCATTTTCTACAACACATTTACAAGAAACTAATATCTTATCAAACATTTTTATCACCCAAGTTTATTATAACAGTTATATTTTGTATTATAAATAGATTGAAATTATATTTTGCTTTTTAAGTAATAAGCCAACTTATATTTTTTTATTTCTCATATCCTATATTGTAAACAAGAGGAGGAGAATTGTATGGTTTGTAATAATATGGGTAATAACATTTTATATACATTGAAAGAAATAGAAGAAAAACAAAATCATCATAACAATCCATGCAAGGAAGAATTAGGAAGGGACGAGTATAGGTATAATACTATTCCTATAATTTTAATATGTGAAAGTAACTGTGAATACTTTATTGGTTCTGGGGTATTTAAAGATCCTTTAACTAGTAACTTTAAATGCTTTCAGACACCAGTTTTTCGTCTTTCAAGAATTGATGAACAACAAGGTATTATTATCTTAGAATTATTGCAACCGCAAGATTCAAATGGTAATATATCTTATTTTTCATGTAGAAAAGGACCATGCAAATTTTTTTCTTCTATTTCAGTCACTAAATTTATAAAGACCGGCATCTGTATTAAAGTAAATCTAAATTGCTTTTGCGGAATTGAATGTTTACAACCTGTGTGTGCTAAATGTGGAATTATAAAGGGAATTGTAGACGATCCTCATACAATTAATGTTGAAACTACTGAGTATATAGCAGTGTCTGATGGAATTAAAATGGTTTATCATGACAGTGATGGTATAGAAGGATTTAATGTAATACCAGATTCACATACATTATCATATTCAAACTTATTTATTAATGGAATGTTACAACCTTCTTCGTTTTATACCATTGCAAAAGGTATTTTAACATTAAATACACAGGATATTCCAATATTAGGAACATATATAATACTGCAATTTATAAAAATCAAAAATTAATATCTAAATAGTTTTCAAGTTAAGCAATATATTTTGCTTCAATTATTTCTTGTTACATTTGAAAGGAGGCGAATAAATATGGCTACTAAACTAATGAAAATTAAAGTTGATGTGGAAACTGCAACAGAAACCACTCCAACTGATACACGTTTCTTTTATGTAACAACTGCAGAAACTGCAGCTGGAAGTACATTAACTATAGATGCTGCTGCATTCCTAGATGATGCAGGTGTTGCAGTTGTTACATTACCTACATTAGCCACTGGAAATAGTTATTTCAATGTATATACTAATGGAGTTCTTCAAATGGAAGGTATATGTACTTATACTCCTGGTATAACAGCAGTAGGCAAACTTGAAATTGCTGTTCCAGCTGGAGGAGATTCAATATTAGCCGATACTCCAATAGTTCTTGAAGTTGTTAACTACGCACCAGTTTCAACTAATACAATAACGACTTAATAAAAAATCAATAGGCATTGTGAAATGCCTATTGATTTTTTTATAGTTATTTATGTCTGCTTTTCTATAACTCGTTCTTTTATAAAAATTATGTTTCCTTCTTTTAAAGAAATTTTTCCTACTTGATATCCATATGTAACTGCTTCTTTCTTGTAATTCAAAAATGAATGATCAATATCAAAACCAAGTACATTTTTTATTTCCTCAAAAGTTAATTTTATAGAATTCTCTCCATTACTTTTAAGATGTTCCCATAAAGAATTGTATTTACTCATATATATTTCCTTTCTATACTAATAGTTCTTATTAAATACATAGTTAATATTAGCTTTTCTTGCCAACTGACATAAGTCTTTTGTCTTTAAAGTATATTCCTTACCGTCTTTAATAAAATGTGTTCCACACTGCCTAAATTCAAAATCAACCTTATTTTGCATACATTGTTGTCTTATGTTTTTTACCCAATCATAATTTAATACTCGCCCATTGATATCTGATTCTCCACCAACTACTACTAATTCAATATTCATAAGATATTTTGTAATATCAATATTTTCTAATAAAGGTTGACATACTATATTCTTATGTTTTATTGGTAATTCACAAAATAATTTTAGTCTACTATCCACTGCTTCTTGATTTTCTACAGTACAACAAACAATTACATTATCATAACCATTTCCCCAATCATCAGGGATACACTGCATAAATCTTTCTATTCTTTTAGTAAGAAATAAAAATTTCAAATCTGTTCTTTCTTTAATTATTTTCCAACATTCTTCACGCCATATATCTGCATCCTCAATTAAAAAATCAGTTTGAAAACATAAATAAACTAATTGTCCTGGCTTTATCTTATATTCTCCGTTTTTATTTTTTAATATCGGAGCATCAAAATTCTTAGATCTAGTTATTATATTTGTATCTATACCACGCTTATAATCACCTTTATGAATATAGCAATGTCTGCAACCTTCACTATATTTGTGACATCCACGCCACGGACTCCACATAGCCATATTTAAATCACCTCTTATATGTTTTCGATTTTTTTATACCAATCAAATTATAACTTTAACCAAATGATCCTTAAGATTTTCAAGGGTCTTAATAAACCTAATTTTATTTATTACACCTACTAAATTAACTTGAAGAACCACATTTAAGTTATTTTTTGTTGCATCTATTGCGGTTGATTTTATACAGCAATTTCCATCAATACCCACAATTTTAATATCATGAACAAAGTTATCTTTTAGACAATTACAAAACTCAATACTAGAGTAACAACTTGAGTTGGTTTTTTCAAATATTAAATTTGACTTTAAATTTAATCCTGTAACTAAATTTGAGCAATAGTTTTTACGATTGTTTTTAACATATATTATAAGATTTCCATCTTTTTCGTATTTTTCAATTCCCTCATTTATTTTTTGTATCAGTAAATCTTTATCATCATATTTATATTTAGAAATTTTTCCTATGTAATCTTCCTGCATATCAACAACAACTAAAGCTTTCATTCCATCACCTGTTTGTAGTATAACAAAAAGAAAATAACTATGTCCATAAAAATGAAATATATTTTGTAACTACAGTTTAAATATAACTAAACTATACATAATAATACAGGTGAATATAATGAAAAATAAAAGTTTATGGCTAGAAAACGAAAATGAAGATAACTGCAAAAAATTAAATGAAGATATAAAATGTGATGTACTTATTATAGGCGGAGGTATGACGGGTATAAGTACGGCATACCATTTAAGAAATAGTAATTTAAAAGTATGTTTAGTTGATAGAAATCTAGTAGGCCATGGAATAACATCAAAAACAACAGGGAAACTAAATTATTTGCAGGAACTAATTCTTTATAAAATTAATAAATATGTTTCAAAAGAAACTGCAAAAAATTATCTGGATTCACAAATTCAAGCAATTAAAATTGTTGAAGATATAATAAACAGGGAGCAAATTGATTGCGATTTTATAAAAGTTCCTTCTTTTCTTTTTACTAATAGAGAAAGCGAAATCAAGAAAATTAAAAAGCAGAAAGAACTTTTAGAATCATTTGGAATAAAAGTTGACGAACATAAAAATATACCTATAAATATAGGTTGTAAATATGCTATTTCTGTTAATGATACAGCAGTATTTCATCCTATAAAATATTTGTTAAAGTTAAGAGATATTTGTATTAAAAAAAACATAAGTATATATGAAAAAACAAAGATTACTGCAATTAGTAAAGATGAAAATAATTATATTTGTAAAACAAATAATGATAATACCATTATTGCTAATAAAATTGTAATTGCTTGTCATTATCCATATTTTTTATTACCTTTTTTTATGCCGACTAAAACGAGCATAGAAAAATCATATGTTAGTGCGTCTAAAATAGAAGAAGCAAATTTTTTTACAGCAATTAATTCAACTAACCCTATTAAATCAATAAGGTATCACAAAAACAAGAAAAATGATTACTTAATTTATTTAAATGGTACCCACAAGACATGTAACAGTTATGATGAAAATGCAAATTTCGATAAATTGAAAAGAGATTTGAAAAGATTAAAACTAGAGCCACAATACATATGGTCTAATCATGATATAATGACATATGATTATCTTCCTTTTATTGGAAGAATAGAAAAAGATAATAATTTACTTTTAATTGGAACAGGTTATAATACATGGGGAATGACAAATGGATCACTTGCAGGAATTGTAATAAGTGATATTATTCTTGGAAATAAAAACAAATATGAAGATTTATTTGATCCACAAAGAAGTATCAATACCTCAAAAGTCCTTAAGTATCCATTATATTTAGGAGTTAATGCAAAAGCTTTTATTGAAACTAAAGTTAGTAAAAATAAACCATGGTATAAAGACAACATAGAGTTTAGAAAAGTAGATGGCGAAAATATCGCTATTTATACAAGTGAAAAGAACACAAAACATGTTGTATATAATACATGTCCTCATCTAAAGTGTAGCCTTATATTTAATGAAGTTGAAAAAACCTGGGATTGCCCATGCCATGGTTCGAGATTCAATATTGACGGCCAAGTCATTTCTGGTCCTGCTAATTATGATATAAGTTATAAAAAAGAACTTTGATAATAATCAAAGTTTTTTTGTTAATGCTAATTTCTTTACAGAGTCACAAAATCCATATACCTCATTATTTTTCTTTATAGCATTTTCCTCTTTTTCTAATGAATATATTTTTGGTTTATTTCTATTATCTATACTATAGCCTGCTGCCATATCAAATTCCAAAATTTTTTCTTTTAATATTTGAAGGATTTCTTTTTCCGATACATTTTTAATCTCCTCCATGTTAATTACGAAACTACATGGAAATAAGTCTTTTAAATTTAAGTTTATTTTTGATTCACTTATTTTGTTATTATTAACTTCATATTTATTTAAATTAGACAAATCAATTATTAGATCGAAGGGACAAAAATTCACTAATGAATTAACTTCCTTTATTAATTCTTCATATGTGTTATAGGAAACAAATTTTGAACCACTGTACTGATGTGGAAAGTATTCTTGAAAAATTTTTGATGATAAAGTTTCCGTAGAATCAATTACTTCAACATTAACTTTTGCTAATCCAGTAAAATAATGAGCAATTTCCATACTTATTTGATTAGGTTTAGATGTTATATATGAATCAGAAGAAATGTACTGCTTATTTGAACCACCAATTATTAATACATAGTACTCCTTTTTAAAAGGTTTTTCATAAATTGTACAATCATTTGGGTTTAGTCTTTTTAGCTCACTAACTAAATCAACTTCATCTTCATCATTATACTTTTCCAAAATAGTTAAAATATAGTTATGAGTAGTTTCTTCTTCAACGCCCTGTACAAAACCATAATCCTCATCATTATAGCTTCCTGGAAAAGAAGCATAGTATCTATTTCTATTAACATCATTGTATATAGTTCCGTTTAAACAGTTATCTCCATTTATACTTTTACCACATAAAGTACAACGAGAGTTACTTGTAAAAATATTGTTATATGTTATTCTTACTTCATGATTGCATTTCATTTTTTCTATTTTTTTTCCACTGTTTTCATGCAACTCTTTAGCAACCTGCTGCTCTATTTTTAATACTTCAAATTCTTCTTTAAGCTCTACATTATTTGGAAAAAAGTAGTTACTAAACTTAGATAATATTTCAGTTTTATTATAATCTTTTCTTAGACTCAATAATTTTAATATTTCTTTTTTTTTCATTGTTACCTCCTATAATAAACCTTAACTTTGTCTAATTCAATTTCACTTAGATAATCTTCAAAAACTTCAAAAACATCCTGACCATTTATCGCAATTTTATATATTATTTCATATATCTTTTCTTCTTCGGGATACATTAAATCTTCAAGAAAATAATGCCTATAACTTATCTCATTAATGAAGTCCCAATGTCCACATATTAAACATATTGCTTGATCATAATTTTTTTTCAAAATTTCATGTTTACAAGAAATCATAATCTGCTTTTTTAAATCTATTTTTTCTATTTCTAAACTTTGCTCTTCTTTTTCTTTTAAAGCCAAAAATTGTTTAATTCTTTCAATGGCCTTTTTTGACTCTACCGAACTAAATTCTTTTTCATATTTGACTAAAAAATCTTTTATATTTTGAATTGTCTGTTCTTTTCTAAACTTTTTATACAATTCTTCCCTTTTAACAATTAACTCATTATTCATATTTTACTTCCTTTCATTTGTAGTATATCAATTTTGATGATATAATTATAATATATATGTCTTATGTTTAATATAAGTGGAGGTTATATGAATATAAATTTTGAATTGTATAAAGTTTTTTATGAAGTTGCTAATTCTGGTAGTATTTCAAAAGGGGCTGAAAAATTGATAATTAGTCAGCCAGCAGTTACACAATCAATAAGAACTTTAGAAGATGAACTAGGTGGAAAACTTTTTATTAGAACACCAAAGGGAGTTCTTTTAACAAATGAAGGAAATGAATTATATAGTTACATAAAGGAAGGCATGAACTATTTTTTAAACGGCACAAATAAATTTATGTCTTTAAAAAATTTAGATAGTGGTGTTTTAAATATTGGAGCATCCACTACAATTTCTGAACACTTTTTAATGCCCTACTTAGGAAAGTTTCATGAATTATATCCTAATGTAGATATTAATATAACAAATAATTTAACAGATACACTAATTAAAGATTTAAGGAATGGAAATATTGATATTGTGGTAATGGCAATTCCCAAGTCTAATATAAAAGATTTAGAAATTAACGTAATTGGTGATTTACATGACATTTTTGTAGGAAATAAGAATTATAAAAATTTTCAATGTGATGATATAAATGAATTACTAAATACAAAATTAATTCTTCAAAAAGTTCCTTCCGTAACTAGAAATAATTTTAATGATTTTTTGAAAGAAAAAAATCTTCAATGTAATCCTTTTATGGAAGTTGTAAGTCATAGATTAGTTTCCGAATTAGTAACTAATAATTTTGGAATTGGTCTACTAACCAAAGAATTTATTAGTAAGGAACTAAATAATACATTATTTGAAATAAAAACGCCCTTTACTATACCAAAAAGAAAACTTGGATATGCAGTAAAGAATAATACAGTTCCAAGCTTTAGTACAGCCGAATTTATAAAAATACTAAATATTTAATTTTTTTAGGCAAATAAAAAATTCAGAAATTCCTGAATTTTTTGTTTGCCTTTTGGTATATATAAATTACTTATTGTTATTTATATTTGAAATAAGAGCTTCTATTAATAAGGTTATTTTTTCCAACACTTTATCATTTATAATTTTGCCATTATCATCTACGACTTTATTAACTTCTGGTATAAATATTTCTGGTTTCCTTATAACGTCTGCATCCAAACATAATAAAACCTTTCTAAGGTCATATTGCATACGCGAACCACCCAATATACTTAACGATGCACTAATTAATGCAACTTTTTTATTAGCTAATGGTCTTATATTACCTCTTGATAAAAAGTCAATAGCATTTTTTAATGCTCCGGGTATTGAATAATTATATTCAGGTGATGCAATTATTACACCATCAGCGCTAGCTATCTTTTTTTTAAGTGTATCAACGCTTTCAATATAATCGTTTTCTATATCCTCATTAAAAAGAGGTATATCTGATATATTAATTATTTCTAAATCTATTTTATCTTTAAATTGTTCTTTTATATTACTTAAAATAGCAGTATTATATGATTTTAATCTAAGACTTCCACTTATACCAATTATTTTCATATTTTCCATACTAACCTCCTATTTTTATTATAACACAATTTAATATTATGCTTAATATAAATATTCGCATGAAACATTATAGGAAGTATCAAAAAGTATCATTTGCCTATTTTTATATAAAGATAAAGTTATAGTCGAGCTCAAGCTTTCTTCTATTTTTCTTTTCATTTCAGCTTTTTTAACAGGTGCTATTAGAGTACTACCTGGATGCCATTTTAGTTTTAATACTAAAATATAATTACCATTTTGCAAGATTAATGTTATGTTATCGTTATTTCTATAATGCTTAATTTTAGAACAATTATATGTCGCAAAACGATATTCTTTTCCATTCACATTAAGAAAGCAAAAAAAGCCAGAAAAATTAGCAAGTATATCCGCTTTTGAAACTACTAAAGAAATATTGTTATTTAAAAAGTTGCTTGATTGAATCCAAAGCCATTTTTTTGGAAACATAGTTCCAAAATCTTTTTCCATATAGGCATTACCATATATTTTAGAGTCTCTAGTTTCTGTTTTAATAGTACCTCTTATTTCAGAATTCATGAATACTATTTCGTGTTGTATTGGTAAATTTAAATATTTAAACATTCCCATTACACTATTTCCACCAATTCTTCTCTTTAAAAAAATAGTAGGCCTTATAATTATATCAACATCAAAATTATCAACTAACAATCTTACCCTATTTGTACTTATACAATTATCACCTATAATAATTACGTTGTCACTATAGTGAAAATCACTAACTTTAAACCTATAATAATATGATTTATTTTCAGATTGATCTATTATTTGTATAAATGAGTGTGGATCTTTTTGATTAAGTGTTATACCAAAAATAAAAGAACAACAATTATTTTTGTTATCTATAATCTTAATATACCATCCTTCAAAATAGTTTCTTTTCTTTTTACTACCTACAAAGTTAAAATTATTCACAATCATTCCTCCATTTGTATATAATTATGCTTTTTATATTTTGCATCCCAATTAGTAAATTATACTATATTACTACAAAAAAGCTTGATATTTTAATATCAAGCTATGTTTTAAAATTAATATACAATACTATATTTCAGTATTTTCTTTTTTTCTCAATTCAACAATTTTTTTAATTAAATCAAAAGGTATTGGTTTATCAAAAGGAAGTTGAATTGCTCCTTTTGATGTTTTATAATTTTCTAGTTCTTTTTTAAATTCTACAATAGGAGATTCACCAGGATACAATCCCATATGTTTTTTAAATGCAGCAAAATGAATTAAATTTCCATTTAACTTAAATGTCGGCATACCCCAGCTAATAGCCTCTTTTGCTTCTGGAACACAGTTATGAATAAATTTCCTTACCTCCTGTAACTTTTCTTGAATATCTTCAGGAAAACTACTTATATATTCATCTATATCTTTAAAGTTTGATTCTCTTTCCATTATATCACCACCTAATTAAAATGTTTCAGAAACTACTGCGGCTAGATCAAAATAAAATCCATACTCTTTATAATATTTGTTACCTATTTTAGCCTTCTTTGTTTCAACGTTTTTACCACCTAAATATTTATAGAATTCTAAAGCATGTTCGTTGTCTGAAAGGCACCAAACAATCATATTTTTTTTGCCATTCTGCAATAATTCTTTGACTGTTTCTTTAAATAGTGCAGTCCCTATACCTTTACCTGTTTCTGTAGTCTTTATATATAAACTTACAAGTTCTGAATCATATTTATTAGATTTATCTTTTAAATCAAAACATGAATAACCAAGAACTTCTTCACCTTTAACTGCTACTAATACTAAATCTTTGTATTCTTCAAAACTGCTTATATATCTTTCAGTTTGAGCTTTATAATCAAGTGATTTTAAATATTTAGATGCTACAATTTTATCATAAGCTGTTCTCCATCCATCTATTTTTATTCTTGCCATTTGCGCTTGATCTTTAAGTTCATTTTTTCTAATGTAGTATTCATCACCTATTGTTAATTTGTATAGTGCCTTATTCATATTGGTTAATGCTGTAATTATCTGATTATCTTCTAAACCAAATGATACTCTACCAACTAACTCATCCTCATATGGCCAACTAATAGATTGTCCTACTAAAAATCTGGTTCTAGATGTCTTATAAAAAAACTTAAGTAAATCTCTCTCATTATTAATTACATCACCTTTGTACTTCATTCCCCTAATTTTAGTAAAATCTAAAATTGCGAAAAAACCAGCTTCAGGTTCTAAATTTTCAGGAAAATCTACATATGGTAATCCCTTAAATACTCTATTTGATAATTCTTCATCATTAAGTTCATTCTTGATTTCTAGAGTAATTCTATTAGCGAGTCTTTCATCTTTTATACTATCTATTCCTCTAACTAAAGCTTTTAATAAACTATATTTATACATGTATATCTCTCTTAATCTTGAAAAATAATCTTTATACACTTCATCTCTTTCACTAGTCACATTAAATGCACCCGCTAAAGCTCTACCAACTATATCTGGTGAAGAATCCATTTCTTGAAATATACGATTTATAACTTCTCTAATTATTATTTCATCAGCAACAATGAAACCAGCTCTTAAGCTTGCCATTCCATAAGACTTAGAAAGTCCAAATAATGATATTGTATTTCTAAATAAGCCCGGAATAGTAGCAAGAGGTTTAGCTATATTATTCTCATCAAAAGTTAAATCACGATATACTAAATCATCAATAACAAAAGCCCCACGTTTTAAACAAACTTCTCCAATTTCTTTTAATAAATCTATCTCTTTTTCCCCCATTACTTTTCCAGTAGGATTGTTAGGATTAGCATTTAAAAAAGCTACTACTCTAGGAACATAACCTTTTCTACGATTATATACCTTCTGTAAACTATCATTAATATCATCAATTTTAGCAGCCAGTTTTTTAGGATTAATAAGCCAGTTATCTTCTTTTTCTAAATTAATTATTTCTACTTCTGCTCCTGCTCTTTCTGCTCTGATTGTAAACAAACCGTAATTAGGTCCTGTCACTAAAATAACATCACCTGGTTTTGCAATTATATTTACAATTATATTAAAAGATATTGAAGTTGAAGGTAAAAAAGTAATATTATGCACAGATAGTCCCTTTTCGTCAATGTCGTCAAATGCATATGGTGTTGTATTAATAAATCCCTCTTTTTCAACATAGTCTAAAAGTATTTTTCTAATATTATCATCACCTTCAGTATAAGGATATCTATACATTGTAAGTGAATCTAATGATTTCTTCATTTCAGCTATTGATAAAGGAAACGGTTCAAACCTAGTTGGATTACCGCTACCTAGATCTGTATCGTGTACAGTAGTAATATTTTCATCTCTTATTTCAAAACCATAAAAATCTATTGCATCTGCAATATTTTGAACAGTTGGATTAAATTTATCACCATCATCTCTTAAACCAATAAATGGAAGTCCAAATCTTCTTTCACCTAAGTTAGGATTTTCTCTTAATAATCTGTCTATTGCCGTTGATTTAACTAACATAAATTCCTCCATATTTTTATCATATCTATAAAATCTCTAAATATATTATAACAAAAATAAAGTATTAATTTAATAAATTAATACTTTATTATCAAATATGTTACTAATCATTCTTTTATCATATTTATAAATTCATTTAAATACTTGTTACTTGCATTCTTTTTATTTATTGCTACTCCTATTTTTCTTGGTGGAATATTATAATTTGTTTTAACTTCAAACAATAACCCTGAAGCAAGTTCTTCTTTCACATGATTTTTATTTATAAATCCCACCCCTAGTCCAGCCTTTACAAAAGTCAAAACCAAATCGTAACTTGCTAACTCATAAGTATTATTAAAAATAACTTTATTCTTTTTACAAATACCATTCAAATATTTTCTTGATGATGATACATCAGCTTGTAAAACTAATGGTAAGTCCCCTATCTCTTTAAAATCTAAAGTTTTATTTTTAAGATTTTTAAAATCTTCACTTGATGCAATAAAAGCATCTTGAACATTTTCTATTGAAAAATCTATTATGTTATCTTTAAGCCCAAGAGGCATATTAAAGAAAAACAAATCAATAGTATTATTTTCAAGTTTATTGAGAAGTTCTGATGTTACATCACGAATTATTTCTATTTTAATACTAGGATATTTAGCTTTAAATTTTTTAAACCCGCTTAAGGCATTATGCTTCAAAAGTGTTGAACCACCGCCTATGCGTATTATTTTACTAGTTTCTTCTTTATTACTTTCTAAATTACTTTTGCAATTATTTAAACAATCAACAGAATTTTTAATATTTTCATAAAGTATTTCACCATCTTCAGTTAACTCCATACCTTTTTTAGTTCTAAAAAATAACTTATATCCTATTTGATCTTCCAATTTTTTTATTGTTTGTGTTATCGCTGGTTGAGATATCATAAGTTCCTGCGAAGCTTTAGTAACATTTCTATTTTTTGCTACACAACAGAAAACTTTATACATCTCAAAATTAATATTCTCCATATTATAACCTCCACTTATAATTTATATAATATATATGTATTTTAATTATAATATAAATAGACGTATAATTCAAGTAAGGAGGGATAATATGTTAATAGTTATTACAGGAGCTTCTGGTAGTGGTAAAAGTAGTATAGCAAATTACTTAGCATCTTTAAATCCACAAATAATACAACTAGATATTGATAAAATTGGTCATCTTGTTATTAGTAGAAAAGATGTTATAAAAGAATTAATATCAAGTTTTGATTTATTACCTCTTAAAGATGGTACTATTTGTAGAAAAGAACTGGCTAATATAGTATTTAATGATCAATCAAAGATGGATAGATTAACCGAAATCACTTGGAAATATATGGAAGAAGAAATAGATAAAATTATTTTAAAAAATAAAAATAAAATAATTATCATGGACTGGCTATTGACTATTAAAACCAAATATTTTGCTAATAGCGATTTAAAAATTCTAGTGAAGTCTGATTTTAATAATAGATTAAAACGTGCTATGGAAAGAGACAATATATCTAAAGAAAAATTTTTAGAACGCGAAAAAGCTGGAATAAAATTCAATGAAGATGAATTTGACTATATTATAGAAAATAATGATATTGAAATATCAAAAGAAAAGGTGATGATGTTATATGACAAAAGTATTGTATCCAGGAAGTTTTGATCCTATTACAAAAGGACATATGAATATTATAAATCAAGCAACACAATTATTTGATGAAGTGGTTATAGCTATTTTAGTTAATCCTGCCAAAAAAAATGTTTTCTTTACGCCTAAAGAAAGATTAGAAATGATTAGGGAATTATATAAAGAGTATAATAATGTTAAAGTAGTAGAAGGAAGTGGCGCTTCTACAGATCTTGCTATTCTTCATGAATGCAAAGCAATAGTTAGAGGTCTTAGAAGTGTTACAGATTTTGAATATGAATTACAGTTAGCGCAAATAAATAACGATATAAGCGACAATAAAGTAAAAACCATTTGTTTATTCTCTGACTCAAATTTACAAAATATTTCTTCAAGTGCTGTTAAAGAAATATTTAACCTTGACAAAGATATAGCAAAATATGTTGATCCTTTAGTAAAAGAAAAAATGTTAATAAAAAGAAGTTTGACTAATTGTGGAAGTTAAAATATTAGGAACTGTATCACCATACTGTAAAGGAATACATAATTGCCCTGGATACTTAGTAAGCAGTAATAATAACAAAATATTATTGGATTGTGGAAATGGTATTACAAGCCTTATTAATATGGAAGAAGACTTAAAAAATTTAACAATTATAATAAGTCATTTACACAAAGATCATTATGGTGAACTTTTAGCCATTGGATATGCATCATATGTTTATAAAAAATTAGGTTATATAACAAATAGAATACAAGTATATATTCCAACTGATAATACATTTGATTATTTATATTTAAATAATTTTGGTGATGAACATTTTTTAGAATTTATCTATTATGATGAAACAACTAAACTAAATATAAATGATATTAAAATAAGCTTCAGTTTAAATCCACACCAAGTTAAAGCATATTCTGTGAAATTAGAAAAAGATAATAAGTCTTTAGTCTATTCAGGTGATACTGGTTATAAAAATAATAGTTTAAAAATTTTTGCTAAAGGAGCCAATCTATTTATTTGTGAATCAACATTTTTAAAGGAACAAGTAAAAGAATTAGACTATCATTTATATGCATATGAAGCTGCTCTTATTGCTAAAAATGCTGGAGTGTATAAATTATTACTAACACATTTTTGGCCTGAAATTGATAAGCAGAATTACGTAAATGAAGCATCTTTAATCTTTAGTAATGTTGAAGCAGCTAAGGAGAATGAAATATATAAATTAACAAAATAAAAACTTGATACTATGTATCAAGTTGTTTTTTTATTTACTTGCGTTTTTATTTTTCTTAATCATATTCTTATTAATTAGTTTGATTTTTTTACCAATTCTAACTACAAACTTTTTTCTAACACCTTCTGGTAAATCAGCCTTTAAAATTTTCATATAGTCACCTCCATGTATATACACTATATTATAACACAAAAAGTATTATAAATTATATAAAAATAATATACTAAGATTATGTTTTAGTAATAAATATTATTATAGTTCTGTTTGTTTTCCAAACATTGTTAGTATTAAAGCTGCTCTTATCCACATACCATTATTTACTTGTTCAAAGTATTTTGCCCTTTCATCATTATCTACTTCAGTGCTTATCTCTTCGCGACGTGGAAGTGGATGCATTATGATGGCATCTTTTTTTAAATAATCAATGTTATCCTTTGTTATTGAATATTTCATACGATTAAACTTTTCATCTATTCCACCATATTCATCTTGTAGTCGTGTAACATAGATAACATCAACAATAGATAAGAATTTATCTAAATTATCAGATTGTTCATATTCAACATTTAGTTTTTCAAGAATATCATCGCTTACTTGGAAAGCTTTAGGAGCAATAAAATAGAACTTTAGATTTTCAATCTTATTTAGTAATATTGCTAATGATCTAACTGTTCTACTTCTTTTTAAATCTCCCATGAAAGCAATTTTTTTATTATCAATTCCATATTTATAAATAGTATAAAAATCAAGTAATGCCTGTGTCGGATGTTCATCTGTTCCGGAACCTGCATTAATTATTATTTTATTGTCAGGTAGATTATTAGATATCTCTTTTATAAAATGAGATGTTGGATGGCGCATAATAATTAAATCAACGTATTCAGAAAAGGTTTTGACAGTATCAAGTTCTGTCTCTCCCTTAACAAAAGAAGAAGTACTCGTATCTCTTATCTCAGAACATTTAATTCCTAATATATAACAAGCATTTTGAAACGACAAAAAAGTCCTTGTAGATGGTTGATTAAAATATAACATTGCCCTTTTATTTTTTAGTAGTGAAGCAACATGATTACTTCCTTCTTCAGTTTGGCATAAATGTTTAATTTTATCAGCTATCTTACAAAGACTATATACAGCGTCTAAGTCATATTGACTAGTATTTAAGCATCGTGTATGGTAGTTAAAAACTTCAGTTTCCGTCATAATATATCACTCCTTTATTTTTCCTAGTCAATTATATCAAAAAAAATTGATGTTTGCACACCAAATTATATATTTAATTTATATTTTTAGAAACAAATTCGTTTACTAATTTATTAGCTTCTTCTATATTATCATATGCATATACATATAAAGATTTATTTCCGTTCACCATAGCTGAAATTCTTTTTTCACTTTTTCTATATAAACACACAATTGGCTTTTCTAAACTTTCAGCATAACCAATTTCATATCCAACTCCTAGAGATGGATTTGTAACTTCAGCAACAATAAAATCAGCTTCTCTAATCCAGCTACAATCACGTTCATAAATATGCTCATCCGTTTTTTCTTTTTCGCCATCATGTCCAAGATTTTTATCACCTAAATGTTCTGTTAATACAATATACTTATCTTGTAACCTATTTATCATTTCATGATAAGTATCAACAAAATCTCTTCCACCACGTATTGAACCTGCAAAATATATTTTTTTCATTTCGACACCTCATATATATTATAACAAAAATTTAATATAAGAATAATAATTTTTCTTAATAAATAATTGAATAACAAAATAACACATTTGATCTATTCAGTAAGTACTCGTTTTCTTTATCATCTTCATTTTTATAAAATTCACATATCAATTTGACTTTTACAAAAATAAGGTTACAATATCAATCAAGGTGAAAATTTATGGAAAATATAGAATCATATAAATTAATAAAAAAGCAAACTGAATCTCTTATAAATAATAGGCATCTATATGTTGCAAGTATAATTAAGGAATTATATAATCCAATGCAACATAAAAATTTGTGTGAAATAGGTGCTGGTAATTTTGAATTAGCTACAATTTTAGCTAAATCATATGAAAATATTGATGCATACGAAATGTATCCAGAATACAATAGCAAGCATAAAATATCAAATCTAAGAATCTACAGTAGTTTTAGTCGTTACACAAATATATCTAATTATCAATTACTAATTTCTGTTTGTCCTTATTACTATGCATATGATATATTTGATGATATAGATACAGAAGAGGTAACTAAAAATCTCGTCACAGACATCTTAGATATGAGCATTGATAAAAATATTGATTCCTTTATTATTTTATCTAATACTTCGTCATCTGATTCAGTCATGAAAGAAGTAGCAACAAGAAATAAGTATAGAGAAATTGGACATGATAATATAATTTTATTCTATGAAAAAGAAGGAAAGATTAACATTTCTAATAATAAAGTTTTGATATATAGAAAATAAATAACTTGGCTAATATGCCAAGTTATTTTAGTAAAAACAATCTAACTAATAAAAGGCTATTGCTGGCCTTATATAAAATTAAATGCTTTTCTTAATCTGTATTTAATACTATTTAGCTCGCTTATCCATTTGTTTGCTAATCTTCTTTGTTACTTTCTGTTTATAACTATTTATCCAAGTCTTTTCCGGAACAGCTTTTATTACATCTTCGCAAAATGATTCTATATCTTTTCCTATAACATCTGTAACTTTCCTTCCATCAGCAACAGCTATTTCAAGCATATCAAGAATATCAAGAATATCATATAGTTCTTTTCCATCTAGTGAGCCAAAGTTTTGCATATATGTTTGTATTCCTAACATTGCATTTTTATATTCACTAGGAAGTCCATTAACTCTTTTTTTATAAAGTTTATATTCTTTTTTAGCATCCAAACTACCTGACACAGTCTCAATAATTTTTTTAAGCATTTTCGCTCTCCTCCTTTATTTTTTTCAATTTAGACGAAACAAAGTCCCATCTTTGCCAAAATTTCAATAATTCTTCTTTTCCTTTGGCATTTAAAGTATAAAATTTTCTTTGTGGACCTAAATTTGAACTTTTCTTTTCTATATTAACTAGATCATTTTTTTCTAATCTAATCAGAACTGTATAGACAGTCCCTTCAACAATATCATAAAATCCAAGTTCATTTAATCTTTTTGTTATTTCATATCCATAAGTTTCTTTTGCGCTTATTATTTCAAGCACAAGGCCCTCCAACACTCCTTTTAATAATTCGGTTAGATTATCCAATGTACACCTCCACTAGTCAGTAATACTAACTACCACTATATTGTATTGCTTAGTAGAGGAAAAGTCAACATATTTTATAATAATAATAATTATAATATATAAAAAACTTGATATTTTCATATCAAGTTCGAAAAAATTCATATTTGGCACTTACGTTATTATTATTTCAAATAATCGTATAAAAAAAATACCAGTAATCACTATATATAATCTAGCATATTAAGCATATTGATGTCAAGTTGCAAGTTTTTAGCATGTAAAATAACATGTAAGATAACGTGTAAGATGTATAGTATATTTTTTGCTTATGTGGTATAATATAACTACGAGGTGATACTATGGAAAAATATATTCCACCATTTACTATTACAAATACTATGCTTGATTATATATCAAGTATAATGGAGAATATTGGTAAATTAGACAATTATAACAATTTAAACAAAATGCCTATTTTAAGAAAAAATAATAGAATTAACTCCATACATTCTTCACTTGCTATTGAAGCTAATTCATTATCATTAAATCAAATGAAAGATGTTATTAATGGAAAAACAGTAATTGGAGCACAAAAAGAAATACAAGAAGTTAAAAATGCGTTTAATGCTTATGAAAAGATAAAAGATACTAATCCCTATTCAATAACAGATTTAAAAGAAATACATGGTATTATGACTTATTTAATATTAGATGAATCAGGAGATTTTAGAAAAGGAAATGAAGGAGTATTTGATGGGGATAAATGCATATTTATGGCTCCTCCTCCAAAATTAGTTAATGATCTAATGAATAATTTATTTGATTGGATGAAAGAATCAAATGAAGAAATACATCCTCTATTATTATCTTCTATTTTCCACTATGAATTTGTTTTTATACATCCATTTAGCGATGGTAACGGAAGAATAGCTAGATTATGGCAAAATATTATTTTATCTAAGTGGAAAGGTATATTTGAATACTTACCTATTGAGACTAGAATAAAAGAATATCAAAATGAATATTACACAGCTATATCCAATTGTCATAAAAATGGTAATTCAAATGAATTTATAGAATTTATGTTAAAAATGATTGATGAAGTTTTAGAAGAATTAGTAAGTGATACTAATAGTCAAATAAATCATATTAATAGTTATATAACAAAATTATTAAGCGTTATGAAATATGATCTACCAATGAGCGCTTCTGAACTTATGGAAAAATTAGATTTAAAATCTAAAGATACATTTAGAGATAATTATTTAAATCCAGCTATAGAAGCAGGTTTTGTTAAATCTACTATTCCAAATAAACCAACAAGTAAAAATCAAATGTATTTTAAAGTATAAGAAAAAGTCCAGTTTAAACTGGACTATTTTTGTAATAATCGGACTTTTTAAAAAATAATGGAGTAACTGAATTTAAATATATATTTAATAAATTTATATTATTATCAATTTTAAAATTAATTTTTTCTTCTTTCTTCATAACAAACCATATTCTTTCTTTGACAATTAAACTGAAATTATATCATTTTCAGTTTAATTGTCAAATATATTGATTATAAATCATAGATATTGTAAAGTATAAGAAAATTCCAGTTTAAACTGGAATTTTTAAAAAGAAGCTATTAAAAATTCTATTACATATACATTTTTATAAGGAACATAATTCAAAAATACTCTTGTTCCTTCTTTAATATTTCTGCATATATATTTTGAAGTATTATTTATACCACAAAATTCAACTAAGGCACCAGATTCCAAATGCTCTAATAATATTTTTTCCCCAACCGTTTTTCTATATTTAAAAAGACCATTTTTTCTTCTTTGAATTGAATTTAAAACAAGTAATTCCTCATTTGTAAAGTAATTTTCTTTATCTAATAGATATTCATTTATAATATTAGGATTTTTCTCCATATACTCAAAAAATGGATATATAACATTTGGATCAGTAACATCATAGAACTTATTTTTAAAATTATTATCATTTACTAATTTTTTATTTTTATTAATATACATAAACAAACCGTAATATACATCATAAAAGCATTTAGCATCTTTATCTGGTAATTTGCCGATACTATTTTTTAATAATTCTTTTTCTGTTAACATAATATCAGTTATTTTATCGCTATAAACTGATAACTTTTTAAACTCATCATAAAATTTTACAGTATAAACATCATTTTTAGCGTCACACACTATTCCAATATCTTTAATGTAATCCATTACTATATCACCATTTTTAAAAGGATATATTTCTTTAACTTCTTTAGTTTTGGTAATATCAAAAAAACTATTTCCTTTACAAGTCCATATAGGTAGATTACAGATATAATTATATATTTCAGTATATGAAGGCATATTATATGCATATACTCTCATTACTCCATCTGCAATATACTTTAATATTGTGTCAGGGTGTAATCCTTTTTTAACTGCATATACAACTTCTCTACTAATAGATGTATTATTTCTACTAGCAATTTCAAGTTCTTCTTTACTAAATATTTTATATTTTCCTTTAAATGATAAAATATTTTCAATTATCATATCCTCTTCATTATTATCAGTAGCTCTATCCATATCTTCTCTACTATAATAATATCTTTTAGAAGTATTATTATAGTTTAAGATTTGGCTTCCATTTTCTACCTTAAATGAAGTGTTATATTGTAATATTTCTATTATCTCTTGTTTACTAAATTTACAATACTTTTTAAGTATATCTATTAAATCAGATTCTTCTATATAAAAGTAGCTTTTTAACAATGTTTCTATTATTGAAACACAATTATTAATTTCCTCTTGTTTTTCAAAGTTAATTTCACTATTCTTAATTTTTTCTACCAAGTCTCTACACTCTTCAAAAATATAGTATTTATTTTCCTTCATTTCAAATAAAATAGGTAAGTAATAAAATTTTTCTTTAACACTAAAAGACAAATCATTAATATCTATTTTTTCTTTTACTATTTTAACTAATTCTAAGTCTAATAAGTTAATCAATCTATTTATATCTTTACTAAAAAAATCATGTAATTCATTTATCATTTTTGTTTTTGTAACATCATCATAATCTTCAAAGTTTTCTATTAGTGTGTAATAGTAATCATATACTACCATTTTATTAACTCTATTTCCAAAATCTTTTAAATACATAAGCCACCTCTTTAATTTATATTATACATTATTGGTGTTTAAAATAAAAGATTAGCACTTGCTAATCTAAAAATACTATATAAATTAAAGGTTAAAACAGTCTCCACTAAAACCTTCCTGACACATACGATATTGTTATTTCAAATAATCGTATAAAAAAAATACCAGTAATTACTGATATAATTTTAATATATTTATATGGTATTTGTCAAATTATCCTAAATATTATTTTTTTAAAAGTAAATGATTGTTTTCTTCTAATGTTAAAATTACTTTATTTTTATATTCATCTGGATAACCATTAACTCCTGTAGTTAAAATAATTTGAAACTGTTGAATATGATTATCAGAAACTCTAGTTACTTCGTTAAAATTAATTAAGCATTTCATCAAATTATCATCATCAATTCCTTCTTTATCGGGAGTATCTATCATTAAAAATTTAGGAAATTTTATATCATTTTTTAAGCTTTCTATTATCAAAGTTATAAAGTACATCAATCTTTTTGGTACTCCTGCACTTCTTTCTCTATATGAATTTAGATTAATTACAGGCATGTAATCTTCACTAATGTGCGCATCAAAACAGTATTCATCAGAATCTTTCATCAATTTAGCATATATTTCACTAAATTCATTTCTCTTAAATATCATATCTTCCCTTGCTTTAGTCAATAAAATATCAACTTGGTTCCCTTTTCTCTCATATTCTCCACGAATTTTAGCTAATTCTTTAACAAGAGTATCCCTTCTTAAAGCAATCTCCTCTACATATTTTAAGTTTAACTTTTCTGACTCTAACTCTAATTTTTTTTCATCTAACTTTCTTATATAAGTAGAATTTTCATTCATAATGATATCATCTTCAACTTCTAAGATATATTTTTTTATCTTATCTATTTCAAGATTTATTTTCATAATTTGATTACATATATCAATTTTTCTATTCTTTTTTAGTTCTAACATGTCAGATAATGATTTAAGTGATTTTTGTTTGACTTTAACTATTGTTAAGTACTCATCATCAGTATAAAAGAACTTTTCATATTGATTTTCATCTATATCATTTCCACAAATACATTTGTTAGTCTCTCTTTCAATTTTTCGCAAACAGTAAGGACATGTATCTGGAGTAAAAAAATTAAGTTTTTTATTAATTAATCTGACCTTGTTAATCTCATCTAATTCTCTTTGTCCATTTTTATATAAATATAACAGCTTTTCTATAGTACTTTCAACATCATGTTCTGATTCAACATAATCACTCTTTTTGGCATCGAGTTCACACAATCTTCTTTTTTGACTATCTATTATAGTATAATTATCTGCTGTTATATTCTTATTAACATATGCAATTGCTTTTTGGCTTGCAATTTTAGATAAAGCAGTTTCATTTTCATAAATTTTATTTCTAATTGAGTCAATATTTAAAATTTTGTCATTTAATATTTTTAATATTATATCCTCATAGTTTTCTAAAGTACTATTTGCCTTTTCATATTCCTTTTTTAAAATCTTATATTCACCTAAACATTTATAATATTCATTATAGTTTTCACCAATCAATATTTCAAATATAGCTCTCCTAATTTCAATGGAATCTGAAAGAAAATTTGAATTATCTGCTTTTTTATAAATTTCATTAATATCTGTCTCTTGATCATGATAAATTAGTCTCATTAAATCAGTAAAATTAATTTTAAAATTTTTTGAGCCCTGTATAATATCAAATACATCGATATCTAGTTTTTCTAAAATCCAATCAGAAAAAACTATTTTATCTTCACTATTATTTCTATGGATAACAGTTTCTAAAGTTCTATTATCTGGCTCTACAATAAAAATGTTATTATTTCCTATGTACCTTGTCAATTCGTATATTTTTTCATTTATTTCTATTTGTAGTTCAACATAATTATTCACATCATTTGATATTTCAAAATGTTTAATTTTATTAGCATCATTCTTCTCAAAAGAAGATACTTTTCCACCAAGCCCATAGTAAATAAGATTCATAAATGTACTTTTTCCATGGCCATTTTTTCCTTCTAAAATAACAATGCCATCACCTAGATGTGGAGATTCATAAATATATTTTTCACCATTATAAGTAATATGTCTTATCGCTAGTCTTCCCATATATTCACCCCTATTAATTCAGATATTCTTTTTATTAATGTAGAATTTTTTATTTGTTTTAGTCGCGGAAGTATCTCATTAACACTATTAACAGCTACTATATCATTACCTATTATATCATCTGTTAAGATTTCAGACAATCTATCACTTTTAATTAATTTAATTTTTATACCTTCTTCCGATAATGATTTTCCCATGCTTATAATACATTGTTTTTCTAAAAAAAACAAAATCCTTTTTATTGTTGGTATAGCTATTTTTGCCGAGCAAATTATATTAATCATTTTTTCCTTTTCAATATTATCAAGTCCATTGCATCTTTTAGCTTTATTAAGTATATTAATATTATTTTCATTTTTAATTAATTCAATAATTATTGATAATTTTCTATAATCATTAAATGGTATTTCATAACAATTTAATGCTACTAGAATTGAAATAACTTTGATTGTTATATAATAATAATCATCTTCAATTATAAACATTAATCTCTTTTTGCTATTCATTAATAACACTTCCTTTGTCAAACGCTAAGTAACATTCTGAAAATAAAATTATAATTGTTTTTTTTACCATATCCTTATCTTTGAATGGAACTTCATAAGTTTTAGATTTATCTAATATAACTTCATATGCCTCTTTAGTCATATATTCAATAGTTGATATTATTTTATTCATATCAAAATTATTATTCATTTTTCTGATTTCTCTTTCAACAATTCTTTGACAAACTTTATAAATTCTATACTTAAACGCTTTAACTTTTTTCACATCGGAACAATGATCTTGTTCAAAAATACCATCAATACAATCGTCATTTAAATTTTCTAATTCAATTTCATCAAAATCAGCGCAAACACTATAAATTTTTTCGTCAAAATTTCTTATATCATTGCAATCTATTTTATCCCATTTATCATATATTGGATCTATTGCTAACACATGATTAACTTCTACATCTCTAACTTTCTCTAAAAAAATATTTTTCACCTCTGCCATATGAACCATTTTTTTTAAAAAATCGTTTTCAAATGTTTTTAAAGATACCAATCCTACTATTTGACACAATATATCATTTTTAAGATTTTCTGATATATTATATTTTAAAATTAATTCATTAACCTTTAAATTAATTTCATTCAGAGTATCTACTGCACCATTTTCTCCAAAGTTCCATTCAATTAAATTTAAAAATTTCATCCATTTTTCGTCTGTCATATTATCTATATTTTTTTTATATGGTTCAATTTCTATCGCTTTTTTCTTATGCTCATCTATATAAAAATCTGACAGTACAGTTTTTATAAATGGTAGTGCTATCTCATATTTTTTTTCAATCAATAGTTGCAATATTGGGTTTTCTGGAAGAACCATTTTTTCTAACAAGCCAACATTTTTCTCTTTTGACACACTTGTATTTGTGTAAAAAACGAAGTTAATTGATTCTGATTCTTCATAAATGTTGATCCAGTTATCAAAAAATATTCTTAAAGCTTTTTTTATTTCAATACTATTTAAAGAAAATGGTGAGGTGTACAGTTTATCTTGTTCAGCAGTATACTTAACATTATCACAATCAGTATTCATTTTTAGTACATCGTCAATATATTCTATTGTACACATTATACCAGTTTCATCATTAATTAATGAATCTAGCAATCTATTTATAACTCGCAGTTTTTGGAAATCCATTCCCCTTATAGAAAAAATAGCATTACTATCAATATCATCATTTTGTTTTAACTTAGGGCTCATAATACCTCCTATAGACTATTTATATTTGTTTTATTAAATATAAAATCCTTACTTATCATAAAGCACACTTTTGTAATATCATTTTTAAACAGATTAATATATGCATTATCACCTTTAATACCTTTAGGTGCTACTTCTAATATCTGTCCACTAAAGGTGTTAGGATATGGCAATTTAGTAATATCTTTATTATCAATCGATTGTTTAACCATATTATAGGTTCTTCCAAATACATCTATATCATCTGAATTAAATGTTATTTTTTTTATATCTTTTAATTTTCTAAAACCATTTCTTATTTTTGAACTTCCTTCATAGCATAAAACTATTATAGTTACTTCTTCAAAATAAGTTTTCCACCAAGAATCTTCCCATTCATCTTTAAAATCACTTAAAGTTAAATTTCTAAAAGACATTCTTTCTAGTGGATAATCATTATTATCAACTGGTAAGTTTTTAATAATGTAATTTGTTTTTCTAAATAAATCATTTTTTTCAGGTAGTTCCTTATCTTTACCAATTGCTTTATCAGAAATCATTTTACCTAAATTTTTAGGAATGTCATTTTTATATTCAATTCCACTTAATGCAAAATATATTTCTATTTGAGTTTTTCCAATAAATTTCTTAACTTGTGCATAAACATATTCATCAATTGTTTTATATTCTAAGTTATCCACAGTAAAAGTTAAATCTAAACTTCTTAAGATACCTGTCATATATGAATTTTTTAATGAAAATGCTCTTGGTTTTGCAGGTATGCTTGAAAAAGGTTGTTTTGTCTTATCATCACTTGTAGCACCTTTAGTACAAGCTCCTAGATAAGAAGTATCTCCTTCTGATAATAAATGTGCATAACCTTCTAATACTTTTTCTTTTATAATTTCAAAATCATTTTTTATAACTATTTCATCACCAGACATATCATATAATTGGTAATCAGTAATAACAAAGTCACTCATATCTTTTTCTTTATCATACTCATACCAAATTATTAATATTTTTTTATTTTTAAATAACAACTTACTATAATTAAATTCTTCTTTAACAATTGAATTATAATCTATCTTACTTAAAACTAATCTTTCTTTTGCGGACACTGTCCCGTTCTTATTTTTTATATAGCCAGATACTTTTAACTCTATACCTAAATCGTTAAAATCAGCTTCTGCTTTATTATTATTTGGATATCCATAAAATCCCGTTTCAATTATCTTACCAAAGTTACCTTTGTCTTTTTTATTTTTTTGTAATAAATTATCTTTATCTAATTCTCTAAATGTCTTCCCTTTGATATTCTCTGTATATTTCAATAATTCATCTACTGTTTTAAAATCCACCGAACTCCTCCTTAAGAAAAATTTTAAAAATTTGCTTCTTGATCTTTACAACTATATATAGTATAATATATAATGGATGTATAAACAAGAATATAAGTCGAATATTGTCGATTTTATAAACTTCAGGAGGTAGGAAGATGGAAAAAACAGTAGTAGAATTATTTGCCGGTGTTGGTGGATTTAGATGTGGATTAAATAAAGTAAAATTAATTGATGATAAAGTAAAAGAATCAGGAGATTTTAAATTTGTATGGGCTAACCAATGGGAACCTTCTACAAAAATACAACATGCATTTGATTGCTATTCACAAAGATTTGGAAAAGAAGAAATAAGTAATCTTGATATTACTCAAGTAGATAAAAAAGATATTCCAAATCATACTTTATTAGTTGGTGGATTTCCATGTCAAGATTATTCTGTTGCTAGAACACTTTCTACTGAAAAAGGTATTGAAGGTAAAAAAGGGGTTTTATGGTGGGAAATTGCTGACATATTAAAAACTAAGAAACCACCGTTTGTATTATTAGAAAATGTTGATAGATTACTTATATCACCATCTAAACAAAGAGGTAGAGACTTTGGTATTATGTTAAGAACATTTGCTGATAATGGCTACGCAGTTGAATGGAGAATAATAAATGCAGGAGAATATGGTTTTGTTCAAAGAAGAAGAAGAACCTATATATTTGCATATCACAAATCAACTAATTATTTTAAAACAATGTCAAAAAAAGAACTTAATTCTATAATTTTAAAAGAAGGAGTTTTTGGTAAAAACTTCCCTGTTGAAAAAGAAATAGTCAAAATATCAAATTATGATATATCAAAAAATAGTTATAAAGACTTAGTAGAAGTTTCAAATACTTTTAAAGGAGAATTTTATAATTCAGGATATATGATTGACTACAATGTAACTTCAATCAAATCAGAAAGTAAAAAAGAAAAAATTTCTACACTAAGATCAATAATTGAAAAAAATTCAGTAGATTCTAAATTCTTTATAAAAGGAGAATCTGAAGAAAAGTGGAAATATCTAAAAGGTTCTAAAAAAATACAAAGATACAAACCAAATGGAGAACCTTACTTCTATTGTGAAGGTACAATGGACTTTCCAGATTCTTTAGATAAACCAGCTAGAACAATGCTTACTAGTGAAAGCAGTATTAATAGAAGCAGTCATATAATTAGTGATCCTTACGTTCATTCACTAAGAATAATAACTCCTATTGAAGCTGAAAGAATAAATGGATTCCCAGATAATTGGACTAATACAGGTATGCCAGATAAAAGAAGATACTTTATGATGGGCAATGCTTTAGTTGTTGGTGTAATAGAAAGATTAGGAAAAGAAATAAGTAATATAATAGATGAAGAAAAATAATAGCAACTAGTACTACTTCAAAAAATGTACTAGTTTTTTTGTTTTAGAAAGTGTGTAAAAATATGTGGGAAACTATAAAAATTTAAGTGGCAACTCCAGTGTTAGAAGATATAAAGTATCTAATGATGATATAACTGTGGAATTTATTGGTAGCAAGCAATATTCATATAGGGAAAAAGATATTATATACATAATTAAAAAATAAAAAACAGATTTAATTCTGTTTTTTAATGAACATTTAATTAAATTTTATTATATATTTAATTTAAAAAATATATATTATATAGATAGTTTACTTAATACTTCATCAGCTTTTTCTCTTCTTTTAATTTCTTCTTCTTTATCAGATATTTTTCTTTTGTATTCTTCTTCCCTTTCTGTTTTGATCAATTTTGGATATATGGAATTTGCATTTGATATCCATCCCTTAAAGTAATCAACAATATTTTGCAAACTATCCATCGAACGCACAGGGACATTAACCCAGAACTCACTAGATGAATGATTAAAATTTTCAGGGCCATATCCTAAAATACTATTATAACTACCTTTAAACATACAACTAACCCATTTTTCAGATACTTCTTTATCTAAAAATAAAGAAAATCTACCACTTTCTACAATATACTTATAGTCTACTAATTTTGGTGGATCAGAAATTAATATATCTTTTTCTTCACTTTCTAAAATTTCTATTGCTTTTAATTTTTGAAGACTTTTTTCTCTTTCTGAAGCACTCAGCCCTGCTAGAAATTCAACTCTTATTTCTTCAATGCTTTGGTATCTATTTGAAGGTTTCTGCGATAACATTTTCTTTATTATGTTGTCAAAAAATGCATATTCATTATAAATATCAGAAACCTTTATATAGTCTTCACCAATAGCAATATTACCAGTAATCATTTCATTGAATATCAATCCCAGAGAGTATATATCACATCGAAAGTCTACTTCTTTACCTCTTTCTCTTTGCTCTGGTGCCGCATATTGAAAATTAGCCAATCTGTCTTGTAACCTTGTCTCAACAGAAGTATAAATGTCATCTACTTCAAAATGTGCAATTCCTAAATCTGATATAACCAAATTGTTATTTTCTAAATCAAACAAAATATTTTCTGGCTTTAAGTCTCTATGAAAAGCGCCATTATTATGTATAAATTCCAATCCATTTAAAAGTTGTATAACATAAATATTTATATTTTCTTGAGATATTTTATTAGTTATAAGTTCTCTTAATGTTTTTGGATATAATGGCATCACATAGAAAATACTTTTTTCAGTTTTATCAACTATTCCGTTACCAATTACTTTAATCAAATTAGGATGATCTTTTTTAATACAAAAGTTTATTTCATTTTTAAATCTTTTTAAATTTGAAGAATTTAAATTCTGCTTTTGTAATTTCAATGCATACTTTTTTCGTTCACTATCTACAACTTCATATACATTTGAATTTCCTCCTTCACCTATCTTTTTTATAACAGTATATTCATTAAAAAATGAATCATTATACTTTTCTGCCATTATTATCACCTCTTAATAAATTATACCATAACAATTATAAGACGAGCTTATTTTATAGCGCACTTTTTTCATATTATCTAAAAATTAATAGCACACTATTTTGTTTATTACTTTATCAGGATAATGTGTATTACAACAACTTGCTAGTAGCAAGTTTAACCCTTATTTTATAAGGATTTTTATTTTATATTTATGTATTACATTTTTAATTTTGTATTACATTTGTATATACATAAATTTGTTGATTTATAAGGAAATTAAAAAAACTGTATAAACAAAAGATATACAATTTTTTAGTGTTTTTAAACCATTTTGTGCTATTAAATCACTCTAAAGATAAAACTAAGTACTTACTTTGTGGATACCTACTTTCACTTTCTACAGGACAAATTTTAAACACATCATTGTCTTTTAAATACTCTTTAGTAATCATTTCTAAACTCATTTCATCTACATTAATATCAAAAAAGTTTCTTAATCTTGCTACATATTTATCTACTGTCTCTCTATTAAATTCAGTAGAAACCGATATTAATTTATTATCATAATTAAGAGCCATATCTAATACCTTGTTATTCATTAAATTAAAGAACTCATGTATTTTAGATTCATTTAAATTAATTTTTTTTATATTAACATAACTAGTTCTATTTTTAGTATCTGGTATCTTTTCTATTTCTATTGTGTCAATATATTCAAATATTAATTCTTGTTTTTCTGCTCTAGATAGTATATGCCAAGCATTAATTCTATCTTTTTCTATAGCACTCATTTTTCTTTTCATGATCTCTTTAGTATCAAAATATAGTCTTATCATGTCTGAATCTAATCTACTATTATTTATAGCTTCTAAAGATAATATTTCATCTGTTAATCTTCTTTTATCTCTTTCTAATTCTTTATTATCTACTTCATATGTTTCTATAGGTAAAGCTCCTTCTAGATAGGCAGTTTTGAGTCTTTCTATCTTAGCATTAGTTAATGAAAGTGAAGAACGTTTCTTGTCTAAATCAGTGTTTAAATTAGATTTTAAAACAGGTATTTCTGCATCAGTTAATATATTATATAAATCAGTTAAATCTCCTAAAAAATTATATAATTTAGGTTCTACCCAGTCTATCTAACATAAGTATTACATTTACCACATTTATAATAAAATAGTTTAGGTTTAGTTCCAGCTGAATTACATCTCATTATAGTTCCACATTTAGGACACTTTAATTTTTGCATAAATAAATATATTCTACTTCTATAGTAATGTCTTTTATTTCTTTCTTTTTGCATTTGACATTGTAACCAAAGTGATTTAGATATAGTAGGTTCTACAACATCTTCATATAATTCTGTAGGATCTTTTAGAGTTTTTCTAAGTTCTACATCACCACAGTATATTCTATTATTTATTAGTTTTTGAATTACTCCTTCTTGCCATTTTAGTGAAGTATCTCCTTCATCTGCTATTATGTTAGCTATTTGATAATAACTTTTACCTTTAGAGTACATTTCAAATATTCTTCTAACAATAGGTGCTTTTATTTCATCTACTACTATTTTCTTACCTTCTCTTTTATATCCAAAAGGTGTTTTACCACCAACATGTCCTTTTTTAATAGCTCCTATTACTCCTACTTTGGTTCTTTCACTACATCTTTCTATTTCTAATTGAGATAATACTGTTAACATTCTAACAAAGAATCTTCCATTAGCATTTGATGTATTTATTTCTTCTACTGCACATTCTAATCCACATTCATATTCATCTAATTCTTTAACTAAGTTTTCTAAATCTTGTACTGATCTAGTAACTCTATCTAATTTATAAGCCAGAATAGTAGTAAACTTCTTCTTTCTCATATCTCTCATCATAGCTTGAAAATCTGGTCTATTAGTGTCTTTAGCGCTTATTCCAGCATCCATATATACTTTATATACTTCATAGTTTTTATAGTCTGCTAGCTTCCTTAATCTACATTCTTGTTCATCTAGTGAATGACCTTCTCTAGCTTGATCTTCTGTTGATACACGAATATAGATTGCTACTTTTATTTTTTCTTCCATAGGTTATTACCTTCTTTCTATTTTATTTATTTTAAATGTGGTATAATTTTGGTAGTTAAAGGAGAGATATTTTATGATGTTATTTTCTATTCCAGTTGATGTTGCTAGAGATAATTTAACAGAATTAGTGATTCCAATTATCGGATTCATTGTTACTATTGTTGCAACAGTTTTAACTATTATATTTGTAAATAAAAACACAAGAGATCAAATAGAAAATCAAAATAAACAAACATATAAACCTAGATTGAAACTATTAAATATTCAAAAATTATCATCAAGGGATTTAAATGGTGACTATGAATTAATGTCAGTATCAAAAAAGGCAAATTTGATATATAATGATTCTCAATTAAGTGAGAAAGAAAAAATTCAAAAAACATGTACATTCAAATTTAATATCTACTTGAAAAATATTGGATACGGACTAGCTAACGATATTAAATTATATTCGTTGATTGATGGTCATCAAGTTTATGGTGCTCAATCAATAATGAATGACCTAGATCAAGAAATGAAATCAACTGAAGAAATTGAAATAAATGAAGAATCAAAATTTAAAATTAGTATGCTTATATCTAAAGAACTAATAACGGGAGATAACGATGATGATTTTATTCTCTATTTGTGTAACTATAAAGATTTGAATAATAATAATTATCAAGTGCTAATTGGTATTATAATAAAGAAAATAACAATAGATGATGATTTAAATATAAAAATTAATACAAGTCATTACTATTATCAAGAAGGAACGAAAGAATATAATGGTATGATTGAAAAATATAAAGATAACTACAATACAATAATGAAGAAAATAAACAAAAAATGAGATGGCTCAATCTAGAGTTATCTCATTTTACTATATTATAACACTTGCAAAGACTTTATGGAGTGGAAAGATTGTGGCAAATTTTTAAGGTCAATTGTGAACAAAATTGTCGGTTAATTGTTAACTAAATTGTAGGTTAATTGTGAACTACAATTTTTATTTTACCCTTATTTTATAAAGAAAAAACAAAATCCACGAAAATAAATTCTACTCATATATATGGGTAATGCAAATGCTAAAAATAAGTATGAAAAAACTCTAAAAAAAGTATTGCTGGTTTTTTTCTATAATTTTGAAATCATTTGTTTGATCTCAAATAAAGTAACTTTATTAGACAAATTATATAAGTAAAAACACTCGTTTTCCCTTATAAATGAAGCATAATAAAGAATTACTATAAATCTCTTCCCTTTCCTAAAAACTATTCTGTGTGGTCTAAATAAAGATACATTAGTAGCATCTATCTCAAGTAACTCTCCTTCTATAATTTCTAACTCAACATCTTTATTTGGAACCAAATTTTTAAATTTTTCTTCGATTCTTTCTAATAATTGTACTTTTTTAGTTAAAATCTCCATATTTCACCTCTTTTTTTGTTCAAAATAAAAACCAGCAATTACCCTTGTAATTACTGGCTAAACACGAGGTTACCCCGTGACTCTAACAATTTGGCAGGGGCGGAGAGAATCGAACTCCCAACAGTGGTTTTGGAGACCATTATTATACCATTTAACTACGCCCCTAGTTTTTTGAAAGCAATTAAATTATAACATAATTTTATATTTTGTACAATATATACTTTTATTTTCATATAATAATTTAGGTGATTATATGGGAATCGTTAAATATACTACAAGCGAAAGAGATTTACTTGCTAGACTAATGAGAGCGGAAGCAGTTGGTGAAGGGGAACTAGGTATGCTTATGGTAGGAAATGTCGGTGTTAATAGAACTTTAGCAGATTGTTATACCTTTGTAGATATACGCACAATATATGATATGATATATCAAGATCCAGGAGGTTTTTCTGGAGCCACATCTCCGCTATTTTTTAGTGCACCTACAACAGCCGAAAAGAATTTAGCTGATCGAGTATTAAAAGGGGAATACTATTATCCTGCTACTAATGCATTATGGTTTTATGCTCCAGCAGCCGGAACTAGTTGTGCGGGAACATGGTGGAAACAGGACTTTGCCGGGAAATATAAGAATCATTGTTTTTACAAACCAGATGCCGGTATTTGTAAACCAATACATTAAAAGGTTACTAACGTAACCTTTTTATAATATCAATATTTGACCTATACTTAATGTATTTGATGTTAAATTGTTTTTTCTTTTTATTTCATCAACTGTAGTATTGTAAAGATTTGCTATTTGATATAGTGAATCTCCACTTTTTACAGTGTATGTTGTAACAGTCGAAATGATTGGAACTTTTATAATTTGACCTATACTTAATAATTCACTAGTCAAATTATTATAATTTTTTATTTCATCAACAGATAAACCATACTTACTTGCTATTTTATAAAGTGAATCTCCTGATTGTACTTTATATTCAATATAATCTCCGGGAGGGACCTGTTCTTGAACATTTACTATTGGCAATTTAATTATTTGACCTACACTTAATAAAGTTGTATTTAATGAATTTAAGCTTTTTAAAGTATCAACAGTTGTATTATATTTACTAGCTATTTGATATAATGAATCTCCACTTTTAACTGTATAATTTATATAATCTCCACCAGGCTCTGCTGCAGTAATAGGTATCTTTATTTGCTGTCCTATTGATAAACTAGTTGAAGTTAAATTGTTTAAATCAAGAAGTTTACTAACCGTTGTATTATTTTTATTAGCTATCTGATATAGTGAATCTCCTGACTGAACTATATATATCTTATAATCACTAGTAGGTTGTTCAGTGACAGCTGTTGGAATTTTTAGAACTTGACCTATATTAAGCAAATTGCTTGATAAGTTATTCAATTGCTTTATTTGATCAACTGTCGTATTAAATTGTTTAGCTATACTCCATAAACTATCGCCAGATTTTACCGTATAACCAGTTGCCCCTATATACTGTCTTACAGCATCTACAACAGCGTCGGCATATCTAGCATAGTTATTCTTTAACTGTGAAACATCATCTCCAGTACTATCTAAAAAGCCATATTCAACTATAATAGGTTGAGTAACTCCTGTATCTCTATGAATAAAATAATAATCTTTTGAAGTATCAGTTGGAAGTCTTCTTTGATATGCTTTACGAGTATTTTGACCTGCTTTTGCTAATTCATTTAATACTAGATTAGATAGTGTCGATGTATTTCTCAATGCATATATAACTTCTGCGCCATCAGCACCACCAGCATTTATGTGATTTGAGATGACTATTACATTTTCATTATTACCAAATGCATTCTTTATTCTATTTACACGAGTTGTTGGATCTAGTGTTTCATCTGTGGTTCTAGTCATGTATACAGGTATACCGAGACTTTTAAACTTATTATACATTTCTTGTGATATTTTTAACGTTAAATTCTTTTCAATTATTCCATTACCAGTTGCTCCCCCATCATCTCCACCATGACCAGGATCTATTACAACTCCTTTTATATTCATATTATCACTCCTCTAAACATAATATGCTTTAAATATTATATTTAGTATAACAATAAAAAAGACGCTTAGCGTCTATTTAGTCTTAACTTTAGCAAATACTAAAAGTCCTACTACACCAATAACAATAATTCCAAGTGCAAGTAAAGTTGTTGTATCACTTGTACCATTAGAATTATCAGGTGTTGTTGTTGGAGTATCTGAGCCATCGTCTACTTTTCCAGATGAAAGATCTATTTTATTAGCTAAATCGTATCTATCTGTTGCTTTATAAGCTTTATCAATAGCTGCTGTAATTAAATCTTCTGAATAATTATCAGCATAGCCAACAAGTGTTTGGTCTCCTATAATCATGAAAGGAACACCTAATTTACTTGTATCTTCTCCCATTAATTTTGCTACAGATGTCATTAAAGAAGCATTATCACTATTAGCCCAAACTTCATATTTAATTAAATTAAATTTTGCTCTTTCTGCTTCATCTAAACTATCTAAATATTCCATAGCTGCTTCGCAATGAGGGCATCCATCTCCATAGAATATATAAAAGTTAATTGGTTCTGCTGCATTTGCCTTTACTGTAGGTGCCATAACTAATACTGCTGTCATTAATGACAAAAATATATTTCTTAATTTATTCATTTTACTTCCTCCTATAAACATATAAATACATTATACTATATTTTAAAATAATATAAAATGTTTTTAATAAATATAAATAAAAATGTCACATAAAAGTCACAATTTCATCTAAGTTTTTTCTTGGTCTTTCTTTTGGTTCTTCATCTGGATATCCTAAAACTACAGCTGATATCAAATTCATATTTGAAAATTCGTATTTACTTTGAAGTAATTCTTTAAAATCTGATATTACTCCTAACCATAAAGAACCAATATTTATATTCTTTGCACTCAAACATATATGTTCTATTGATGATCCTAATGATAAATAATCATTAAGCTCATTTTTTTCTAGTGTACTATACACTAATATGACAACTGGAGCTTCTTTAATAAATCCTAAACAATTTCGCATTATTTTTTCATAATATGTTAATTCCTGTTTATTAGTAATATAATCGCTAATTAGGTTTTCGAGTTCACTTTTTTTTACCCCTGTAAATACAAAATAATGCCACGGCTGTTTATTATGCGCTGATGGCGATAAACTGGCATTTTTTAGTATATATTTTATATTGTCAGCACTTATCGAATCACTTTTATATTTTCTTATACTTCGTCTATCTTCTAAAACTTTATTAAATTCCATATTTCCTCCTAAAAGAAAAGTGTTAATTAGTCACCAACACTTTTACTTAACACAACACTAACTTCGCTCTCTTTAGAATCACGAATATATGTTACTTTCACTGTTTCTCCAACTGCATGTTTATAAAGCAGATATCTAAACTCTGCTACTGTGCTTACGCCTTTTCCATCAATTTTTGTTATAATGTCACCTTTTTTCAAACCTGCATTGGCTACAGGACTGTCGGCTTCTACTGAAACTATTACTACTCCAGAAGTGATATCATCATCTAAATAGATGCCATTTCTATATAGTTGCCAAGAATCATCAACACTTAGCATTGATATACCAAGATAAGGTCTCTCAACTGCTTCACCAGCTTCTAATTTTTCTACTGTCGGCATAACTATTTCAATTGGAATAGCAAAGCCCATACCCTCCACTGATGAATCGACAAGCTTCATAGAAGTTACACCAATTACTTCACCATTTATATTACATAATGGTCCACCACTGTTACCTGGATTAATTGATGCATCTATTTGAAGTACATTCATTAAAAAATCCCCACTTGTTAGAGAAACGGTAACTGTCCTATCTGTACCAGAAATAATACCTTTAGAAACACTATTCATATAATCAATTCCTAATGGTGAACCAACAGTAAATATTGTATCTCCCACTAATGAATCTGTACTATTACCAATCTCAGCTGTTATCGTAACTGCATCCTTATTAACTTGTAATACTGCAATGTCAGAATATTCATCAGCTCCAAGAATAGTTGCTGGTACAGTCTGCCCTGCACCAGTTGTTATTTCAACTTTATCACTACCTTCAACAACATGGTTATTTGTAATAATATAGCCAAACTTATCATCTGTTTTATAAAAAAAGCCTGTCCCTGTACTGCTGCTTTTACCAGATGCAGCAGCAATATATACTACTGAATTAGATACTTTATCTATTGAACTTGCTATAGTATCGCTTTCAGTAACAGTTACATCCTTTACAGTTTTTTCAACAACAGTATTATTTGAAGGTAATAATTTATATACGGCTACCGTTCCAATTATTCCAACAAAAAAAACTATTATTAATGAAATTACAAATATAAATTTTTCTCTCATAAGTATCTCCTAATCAATATCCATTATTTCCTTCCAATTATTTGGAAAACCACAGCTGTTTAAAATGCTTGTAATTGACACAGAATGCAATCTTCCTTCCAGAATATCTGCTTCATAGCTAACTTGATTCATCAAGTCTCTAAATTCAGTTTCAGATAACATTTGCTTCATAATAATTACAATTGCATATAGATCGTTTTTTCCATATTTATACTCATCATCATTTACTTCAATACATAATTGTTGATGATATTTACAATCTGGAATAGAACGTTGTGTACGATGATCATAAAGTACTTCTTCATGTGCACATATATTACGATAATTTGAAACTAAGCTCAAGTATATACTTAAAGTTTCTACATCAAGTCTATATACTTCTGCAATTCTTAATTGATCTTCACTTTTTAATATTCCATAAAATTCAGAAATAATTCCAAAAGATAAAACTTTAACTAATATCCACATTGGAACATAGCCATAATTATCAATATAATGGAGAGTAGCTGTATGCTCTCTTCCGTTTATTCTTATTTGTCTACGCATCTTATTTAAGATATCGTAAACCTGTCTTGCTTTCATAGCATCTTGGGTAAAATTATTAGGATTTAAATACTCTTTCTCTTTATAACCATACTTTTTTGATAATTGATAACTAATAATGGACTTCATATTATTTTCTATTATCAATATAAAGCTGAAAAAAATATTTCTTATTTTTCTATCAAAAGAAAACATAGCATATAATTCTTCAAAAGTTGTACCAGTTATAAAATGACTATCTTTTCTTGATGTCATAAATAAATGTCTATATCCACTTATAAAAAAATAATTTTCTCTAAACAAAATTTCTTTTGCTTTATCTACATTATTAATAACTAATCCTTTAGATCTTAATATATCTATTTGTTCGTCTAAGTTTTTAAATATTTTGCTATTTGTCATACTATCACCTATTATAATTATACCATAAAGGTAGTTAATTTAATTTTTTTTTATCTTTTTAAAAATAAAAAAGAAGAAATTTACATTTCTTCTATATTTAAGTGACTAAGTATAATTTGAATAGTTTTTGGATTTTTTTCAAACTGTATAAATGTCTTACCATCTTCTACAGTTTCATGAAGGATATTGAATTTTTCTTTTAAATCTTCTCCATCCTCAGTAACTTCCGCAACCATAAAATAGTTTTCACCTTTATATATTGCTTGTTTTAAAATAAAATATTTTTTTCCGTTAGCTAAGGTAACAACTTTGTTAATTTTATTTTCCATCCTTTTTATCCTCCTATTATTTATTTAGTAATTCCTGTAGTAGGTTGTGCTACAGTATTTTCAGAGCTTTGTACTTGTTGCTTTAATTCTTCTAATGCTGCTTGTTGAGCTTTATATTGTGCTTCAATTTGAGCTATTTCATCAGAATTAATGTTGTTTTCTGCAGATATAGCCGCAACATCAGCATCAGATAAAGTTGTTGTTCTTTGTGCATCATTACTATTAATTTCAACATTTATAGTATCATTACCTTTTTCATCAGTTACAACTGAAACACTTTGAACAGCATCATTTGCAAAAATATCTTGATCATTTTCTTTTGCTTGATAATTAGAGTTATTATCAGACACATAATTTACTCCATTGTCATTAACAATTAATGCATCCCCAGGGTTTACAGCAATTGTTGTTGTTGAGGTAGGAGTTGTAGGAGTTTGAGTTGGAGCTGGCGTTTCAACCGTAACAGATCCAACTACATTATTTCCCGTTTGATCAACATTTGTACTTGATCCTTCAATTACTGGAGTTTCATTATCCCATGCATCATCCGGAACAGTTTCGTTTCCTGTAACGCCACCATTATCTACAGGAGCTGGAGTATTAGTAGAAATTGGATTTTCATTATCCCATGCATCATCCGGAACAGTTTCGTCACCTGTCACTCCTCCTTCATCAATCTCGAAGCCTTGATCAGGTGTTGGAGTTGGAATTGGGGTTGGAGTAACATCAGGATGTTCATCAACTATTGTTGATGGATCTACTGGTTCAGCATGTTCTGGTGTGACTTCTACATTAGGATGCTCATCAACTATTGTTGATGGATCTACTGGTTCAGCTGCCTTTTCAGTTGCTTCTGGAGCTTTTTCAGTATATGGAGCTTGAGAATTACCGTTATTGCCAGCAGGATTTTGAGTTGGTTTTGCTGTTTCTGCATCATTAACTGGAGTTGCAGTATCCTCTTTATTGTCTTCTATTTGTAAGCCGTTTTTATCTAAAAAATCTTGTAAAGACTTATCAGGATCTTGGGAATCAATAACATCTTCCATAGCATCATCATTATTTATGATGGCATCTGTAGCCTTATTAACTTTATCTTGATCACAGCCCTTTAAACCTGCTGCTAAGCCTGCAAGTAAAGCAACAACTATAGCAACTTTTCTCCAATGTTTCTTAAATGCAGCTTTGAATTTATCTAATTTTGATTTTTTTCTTAAATTCTCATTTACTTCACTTGTATCAATTTCTTCAATTTTGCCATCCTCGTCGTTTTTCGAAGCAGGATTTTCGATACCAAATAAATTGAAATCATCATCGCTTGCTCCAAAACCTTCTGGATTTAGGCCTTCAAAATCAAGTGAATCGTTAGCATTAACTTTGCCAACTGGAATTGGAGAGATCATTTCTTCTGGATTTAGACCATCAGATGCAGCAAATGGAAGTGGATTTGCAGAATTTGTTCTTGTTTCTACTCCATTATCTATCTCTAAATTTCCACCAATTATTTTGTCTATTGTTACTACTATAGAATTATTTAAAAAATTCTCTCTATTTTTCAAAGCATTCATGCCTTGTTGACTATTAGCTAATTCTATTTGATCCAAACGTATTTTGCTTCTATCAATAGCATTTTCATCAGCTAACTCTGCTTGATAACTTGCTATTAATTTTTCAGTTCTTGCTTTTCTCTCTTCTAATTGTGCTAATACTTGAGTATTTTCTAAACCATCAATATTAATATTTTCAATTAATTCTTTAGCTTCAGCAATTATAGTAAAATTCATTTTTTGTTTTGCTGTTAATTCAGTTTCTAATTCTTTGTCAACACCATTATTTAAAATTAATTGTCTTGCAATTTCTTCATTTTCATCATTGCAGATATTAATCATTTCTTGATATTCATTTAGATCAAGTTCATTTGATGGTATTTGTGATTTTAACATAGCAATTTGAGAATCATAACTGCTCATATTCTTCTTACAAGCACTTAATTTAGCTCTTGTTTTTGCATATTGCGCTGGAGAAACTTTGTAATTATCTTCATTAGATAATTTTTTAGTTAAATCATCAATTTTAACTTCTAAAACTTCTTGAGCTCTTTGATTTTCAGATATCTCCGCATTTCTTGCAGCTTCATCTGATTTTATAAATTCTTCTGGCAACTTTGCCTTTAACTCAGATAATTTTGCTTTCATTTCTTCATCATTAATTTCAGAATTAGTATAATCTGTAATTATTTCTCTTAATTCCCCTGCAAAATTATAAGAAATTGCACTTGAACGTTGTTCTAATGTTGAAGTTATAGTTTTTAAAGTTTCTAATTCAGCTTCAGCTTTATTTTTCTTTGCTAAATCAATTTCACCGTTTTTACTTGCTTTTTCTTGAGCAACTACTTCTTCATATTTTGCATTAGCTTCTGCAGTTTGTTCTTTTAAATTTTCTGTTAATCCATTTAAAGATTCAATTACACTTGTATGTTGCTCTATGTCAGTTTGAATAGCACCAATTTGAGTTTCAATTTCCTCAACTCGTTTATTGTTACTAGCAATTTTTTTCTCACAAGCTTCTATTTTTTCCTTATTTGAAGATAATCTTGCTCTTCTTATATCAATACTTAATTGAGTATTATCAACACCAATTTTAGAAATTTCTTCTTGACCTGCTAAAATTGTAGCCTCTGAACTTGCTATTATTGATTCTTCAATAAGTATTTTATCTTGATTTTCTCTTTCAGCTGCTTGTTTAGATTTTAAATTTTCTAATTCTTGAGCTTCAAGCATTAAATAATATTGAAGTGGTGTTTCATCGACAAAGTTTTTGTCATCAGCTAATTGTTCAGTATAATACTTTAAAACAGTATTGTTTTTTTCTATTTTAGCATTTAGTTGCTCAATTTCTTCCACCCTATTTTCAATGTTATAATTATCTACTTCTGAATCCAATCTTGCTTGTAAATCAGTTAGATGCTTTATTAATTCCTCTTTATTCATTTTATTTCCTCCTTACTGTCTATCAGCATATTCTAATTTTACTGAATATCTAATTTTTTCATTTGACTCAATATCACTTAATGAAGTCACTTCATAACCTTTATCTTTAAATGATTTTAATAATTCATCTAAATCTACATAATCATCGTTTAGTTTAACCCATTCTCCATCCGAAGTGGAAGATGTTTCTGAATTGACTAATTTATAATATTTATATGCAGTTGTAACCGTTGAACTATCTTTTACATATCCTGCTTTAGGCGAATCAACATAATAAGTTTTCTCACCTGCTGCAGTTGCACTTCCACTTGGATAATATGACTTATATGTTCCTGTTACATACCATTGCCATGACCTATCAGTATAAACATATCCTGCTTTACTTTCACATTCAGTAGTACCAGAAGTAGTACAAGCTGTTGTTGTCCAAGCACTCCAATCTGTTGAAGCACATGATGAACTTTTTTCAACTTTCGTAGTCCCGTCACAAGTATAATATATTTGTTTATATTCAGTATAACTGTCAGTTCTTAAACCACATGGAGTAGTTGATAGCATTTCATAATTTAAAGTTCTACTGTAACAAAGATATTCAAAAGCTACTGGAGTACTTACTGATCTTTTTCTATAAACCAATTGTTGTTTTATTGTTCTATAGCTTGCTGTTGCTGGAGCAGTTAAACTAATTCTTGTAACTGGACTACCTTCAACACCTTGTGATGGATATCCAGCTGGAGCAGTTGATGAATAACTGCCATTATTCCAATAACTAGTTCCTGATGACTCAGTATACCATTTAGCTGCATTGCTAACTGAATCACCTTTATATGTATAATCTGTTGCCGGGGCAGATGTATATAATTCAGTAACTTCTTTTTCATTTGTTTTATTTCCCGGATAATATTGTTTGTTTTGAGTAGAATATACTTCGCCTTTAAAAGTAAATTTTATATCTGACGAATCAGCTGTTAAATCACTCTCTTTGCCTTCTTTGTAATCTCCAAAAACTGTATCGTCTTTAGTTCCACACTTAATTACAGGAGTATAATGATAATCGCCACTTTCTAATTTACATACTTTAACATATGTAGCAGTATCATCACAACTATTATAATTATCTGTGTTTTTTATAAAGTCTTCACTCATTAAATAACTAAGTGAAACAGTATTACATTCACCTACAGATTCTGGTAAATTATTACTATTCTCATCATAATAACTTTTGCCGGCAGTTAAAAATTCTTTTTCTACTGTACTACCGCCAAATGCACGAGCAATTAAAATAATAATTACTATGATTGCTGTAATTGCTATTATTATTAAAAGTATCTTAAATAAAGGATTTTTACGCTCATTTTCTTCATATGAACCGTAATAACTATTATCTTCCATAATTTCCTCCTACTTAAAAATAATCTATAGTTAAATTATAACATAAGTATCAGTTATTTACAACTTATGAAATTATAAAATTATTAAATATATAGACTATTTTTATATAAAAATCGCTGAAAATATAGTTAAATAGATGGCGATAATTCATGATTTAAAATATTCTATTAATCCACTAGATATAGCGCTTACTAAATTATTTTGATAATCATTATTATTTAGTTTTAATCTATCTTGATAATTAGTAATAAAACCAAGCTCTATTAATACTCCCGGTACTTTTATATTAGTATACATTAGTGTATCGTTAATTCTCGAAACTTCTCTTTTAGAGCTTGTATTATCTATCAAACTTTTTTGTATATATTTAGCTAAAACTATGTTTCTTTTATTAGCCGGATAATAAAATGTTTGAGCTCCATACCATAATGAAGAGGATTCAGCATTAATATGAATTGAAATATAAACATCGCAATTTGATTTGTTAATCAAATTAATTCTATTATATAGATCACTTTTTTTTCTATTAATCGTTGTAGAAGATAAATCATAATCGCCTTCTCTTGTTATATAAACACTAGCTCCAAGATTCTCTAAGTTCTCTTTTAACTTTTTTGAGACGATTAAATTTATAGCAGCTTCTTCTACATTCTTATATACAGCACCTGGATCAGCTCCACCATGACCCGGATCAATATAAATAATTTTACCTATCAAATTATCACTTACTTCTAAACTATAAACATAATTAATAGATAATACTGAAACAAAAAAAACAATAAGAATTATTAATTTTCTTTTTAGCATGTAATCACCTATTAATTATATGCTTAATTAACAATTATTATTGATTTTTAAAATATTTAAACGGGTGTCTATCGGGTAAAGATAACTCAAAACTTAAAATCTCATGTGTAACTGGATGTTCAAATGATAATTTCTTTGCAAACAAGGCAAGTTGTTGCCCTACCTTTGCATTTCTATTATATTTTTGATCACCATATAAAGGAATATCTCTACTACTAAATTGAACTCTAATTTGATGAGAACGTCCTGTTTCTAGTTCTATTTCAACCAAACTTAAGTTTTCCACTGTACTAATTAATTTATAATCCAAAATTGCTAACTTTCCATTTTTATCAATCTTTGTAATATTTGTTTTTAAATCCTTTAATAAGTAATCTTCCAGATGATCTTTTGCTTTTGGCTTACCTTGCACTACTGCATAATATATTTTTTCAAATTTTTTATTTCTAACTTGTTCACTTAATCTGTTAGCAGCTTTACTAGTTTTAGCAAAAACCATAACGCCTCCAACTGGTCTATCAAGTCTATGGACAAGCCCCAAATATACATTTCCTGTTTTACTATATTTCTTCTTAAGGTAATCTTTAAGCATAGTCAATAAATCTAAGTCTTTACTATCATCAGCTTGAACGGGAATATTAATAGGTTTTTCCACCACTAATAGATGATTGTCTTCATATAAAATATTAATCATTTTCTTCCCATCTACAATATATACCACAAGGAAGTATCATCTGGCCTCTTGTTATAGGTAATCCTATTTCTCCATGTTCAATTTCACCACCATATATGGGTTCTAAACTAGTCTTTAAAATATTATATAAAACCGTACTAGAAATTCCGGTAGTATAAGAATTTATTAAAAAGAATAGTGGCTTATCACTTAGTATCTTTATACATGAACTAATTAGTATATCTAAGTTATGTTCAAACTTCCACATTTCACCATTTGGGCCTCTACCATAACTTGGAGGATCCATTATTATTGCATCATATTTATTGCCTCTTCTTGCTTCTCTCTCAACAAACTTTAAACAATCATCAACAATAAATCTAATTTTTTTATCACTTAAACCACACAATTCTGCATTTTCTTTTGCCCATTCATTCATTCCCTTACTAGCATCTACATGAACAACTTCTATTGCGCCGGCTTTAGAGCAAGCCATTGTAGCACCACCAGTATATGCGAATAAATTAAGAACTTTTATTGGTCTATTACTATTTTTAATTTTAGACATCATGTAATCCCAATTTGTTGCTTGTTCAGGAAAAATACCTGTATGCTTAAAATTGGTAGGACTAACCTTGAATGTCAAATCCTTAAACGAAATAGTCCAAAAATCTGGTAATTTGGTTTTAAAATCCCAGTATCCACCACCTTTGTCAGATCTATGATAAAAACCATCAATCTTATTCCATTTCTCATCTTGATTAGTATTCCACATTGCTTGTGGTTCTGGTCTTCTTAAGATAACATTTCCCCATCTTTCAAGTTTTTCACCATTTCCAGCATCTAAGCATTCATAATCATCCCAACTATTACTTAATTTCATTTGGCACTTCCTAACTAATTTTATTTATTGCTTCTCTTATTGTATTTATTGAATTTTGTAATTTATCTTTTTCTTCCTCTGTTAGAGAAATGTTACACACTTCTCTAACGCCATCTTTATTTATTACTGATGGCATTCCAACGAAAACATCATTTTTTTCATTATAACTTGATATAGTAAGAATACTGTTTTCATCTCCTAAAATTGCATTCGTTATTCTAACTAAACACATACCTATACCATAATATGTAGCACCTTTACTACTAATTATTTTATATGCAGCATCTCTAACATTAACATATATTTCATCTAATTGCTCATGATTCATATATTCAGTTATTGGTTGTAATCCTACTGTAGCATTACTCCATGGTACAAATTCACTATCACCGTGTTCACCTATTACATACGCATGAACATTTTTTGGATTTAAATTTGTCTTTTCTGCTACTAAATATCTCAGTCTTGCTGTATCTAAGCTTGTTCCACTTCCTATTATTTTTGAAGTAGGAAAACCAGAATATTTCCATGTTAAATATGTCATAACATCAAGTGGATTTGTAGCAATTAAAAATATACCATTAAAACCACTTTGAATTACTTGTCCAACAACAGATTTAAATACTTTGCTATTTTTATTAATTAAATCCATTCTTGTTTCACCAGGATTTTGATTAGCTCCTGCCGCAATACATACTATAGTAGCATTTTTACAGTCACTATATTCTCCAACTTTTATACTTATTTTAGATGGGGCAAAAGCTAAACAATGATTTAAATCCATCGCTTCCCCAACAATTCTATCTCTATCTAAATCTATTAATACTAATTCTTGCACATTACTTCTTTGATTTAATAATGCATATGCATAACTCATTCCTACATTACCACAACCAATTATTACAACTTTATTATTCATATATTCACCTCATATTAATTATACTATAAAACAGCTAAAAAACTAAAGAAAAAGAAGTATAATGCAATGATTATACTTCCAGACATCTTTGAAAGAATATTAACGTTTTGAGAATTGTGGAGCACGACGAGCAGCTTTAAGACCTGGTTTTTTACGTTCTTTTGATCTAGGATCTCTAGTAACAAAACCTGCTCTTTTTAAAGTTGTTCTATAGCAATTTTCAGTACCTTCATTAACTTTATCATACTCGATTAAAGCTCTTGTAATACCTAAACGGATAGCACCAGTTTGACCAGTGAATCCTCCACCATTTACTTTTACATCTATATCAAATGTTTCTTCATTATTTGTAGCAACTAAAGGTTGTTTTAAATCCATAACGTTTGTTTCGTATGGAAAGAAGTCTCTTACATCTCTACCGTTAACTGTTATTTTTCCAGTTCCTGGAACCATTTTAACTTGAGCGATTGAAGATTTTCTTCTACCTGTACCTATAAAAACTTTATTCATCTAATAACCTCCTTATTTGTTCTTTAACTCAACTGGTTGTTGAGCAGCATGAGGATGTTCTTCCCCTGCATATACAAATAATTTTTTATACATTTGACGGCCTAGTCTTCCTTTTGGAAGCATTCCCTTAATGGCTCTTTCAACCATTTCAACAGGATAATTTTCTTTCATAACACGAGCTGTTCTTTCTCTTAAACCACCAGTGTAACCACTGTGATTGTAATAAATTTTCTTATCTAGTTTATCACCAGTAAGAGCTATTTTAGAAGCATTAACAACAATTACAAAGTCGCCACAATCCATATGTGGAGTAAATGTTGGTTTATGCTTACCACGTAATACATGAGCTACTTTTGTAGCTAAACGACCTAAAGGCAAATCTTCAGCATCGATTACATACCATGTACGAACTAAATCTTCTTTTTTTTGCATGTAACTATTTTTCATAAAACATTCCCTTTCTTATTAATACTTAAGCAAAACTTCCCAGATCTCGCTTAATGGGATTAATAAATGTACCAATTGAAATTGTACTAAAAAACCCTTATAAAGTCAAGGGTTTTTAGTACTTTTATTAATTATTTTAAACTTAATTTGTTTTTTCAAATTCTTTTAATATCAAGCTACTATTTTCCTTGACAAAAATGTACTCATATTCTACAAATTTCTGCTTTAATACATCATAATTATTATTAACATATTCTTTTATATAATCATCTTTTTTATCTACATTAGTCGGTATTTCAAATAAAACATTAACATCACTTACTAGATCTCCATAACTTGAATAAACTTTATTATCTTTAAGAAAAAATTTATTAACTTTAAGTTTGTATGTTCCAGCGTTGTTTTTATAACTAACAATATAATTGTATCTAGAATAATACATTTCATTTAAATCATTACTATTCTTTTCATTATATATATACGTTTCATTTGTTGCATCATATTTTAAATATATGCTTTTTTCAGCATTATCATACAACAAATCTTCATTTTTTAATGTTGTGTCATCTCCAAAAACACACTTTAAATAGCTTTCAAATCTAGTATAACTAACTCCTAACGAAAAGTTTGCTGTTTCTTTAATTGAATAATATACAAATCTCAATTTTATTTGATTATTAATTTCAGCTGAATCAGAAAAAAATATATTAAATGTATCTAAATAATTAATTTTATATTCATCAATAAAACTAATTACTTTATCAACAGTCATTGTGTCCGTAGTAGTCTCTGTAACTACATCATTTTTTAAATTAACTTTATCTTTATTTCCTACATAAAAATAAAACAATAAACTATAAAGCGTTACACATATCAATGTAGATATAAAAACAATTATTTTCTTTTTCTTCATTATAATCACTCAATTCTTATAAAAAACATTTGATAAATATAAACCGCAGGCTGGGGCGGTTATACCTGCTTTAGTTCTATCTTTTGATGCTAATATTCTATCTATATCTTTTGGTTTTCTTAAACCACTACCCACCTCTATTAAAGATCCTACTATATTTCTTACCATATATCTTAAAAAGCCGCTTCCAGAAAAAGTTATACTTATAATGCCATTATTATTATTTATATCTATACTATAGATAGTCCTAACAAACGATTCCTTTTTTTCATTTCCCTTAGTAAAAGATGTAAAATCATGTTCACCAATAACATATTTTGAAGCTTCTTTCATTTTTTTTATATCTAGAGGCCTATTATATTGATATATATAATTGAAATCTATAGGATTGTATTCACCAGTATTAATTTTATAAGTGTACTCTTTTTTTATAACATTAAATCTAGCATGAAAATTATCTTCTGTTTTCTTTATTTCTTTTATATAAATACTGCTTGGCAACATTTTGTTAATAGAATTTCTTAAATTTTCACAGTTCATATCTTTAATTAAATCAAAATGTGCTTTTTGATTTAATGCATGAACTCCACTATCTGTTCTTCCAGACGCATTTATTTTAACATTATTATTAGAATTAATTAGAGTTAAAACTCTTTCTATTTCTGCTTGGATACTATTCTTATTAGGTTGTTTTTGATAACCATAGTATTTTGAACCATCATAGGAAAAAACTATTAAATATCTCATTTTATCACCATCTTAGCTACTATTAACACTAATATGCCTAAATGGACTAACGATAAAAATGTATCAAAAAAACCCCATTTATTAATTCTAAAATTAGTTCTTTTAGAGTTAATATTGTATAATCTGACTTGCATTGCTTCTGATAATGTATCAGCTCTTCTAATTGTTAAGATAAACATTGGTAAAAGCATTGACTTGATAGCAGTGAATTTTCCTTTTACGCTAGATGCATAATAGTCTATTCCCCTACTAGCTTGTGACTTAAGTATTTTATTTCCCTGATCTATTATTGTCGGAATAAACCTTAAAGCAAGTGAAATAGATAAAGACATTTTATTAATTGGTATTCCTATTAATTTAAGTGGCGCTAATGCTTTTTGAAGCCCATAAGTAATTTCAGTAGGAGGTGTAGTTAATGTTAGTATTGTTGTATATAAAACAATATTAATTAATCTAAATACCATGTTAAGTACTGTTTCCAAATCGCTACCTACAAAATAATAAATAATTACTGTAAGAATAATTATGAATTTGAGACTTCTAAGAGTTCTTAAATATAAAGATTTTGGTAAGTGTGCTATTTCTACCATAAGCACTGATAAGATAGTTAATAATAACATTAATCTAACGTCTTGGCATAAAAAAGTCATTACTATATATAAAATTGTGCATATGATTTTTGATACAGGATTCATGAAATGAACTTTTGATTTAACAGGATAATAGCTACCTATTACTATATTATTTAACATAACGATATATATCCTTTATTAAATCATTCATTTCATCCCTATATCCAATCTTAATGCCCTTTTTATCTAAAACTTTGTTCGAAAATTCAATTATTTTAGGAACCTTAATCCCATATTCTTCAAGCATAACTTCTTGCTTAAAAACACTATATTTATCCCCTTCAGCTATAACGTGTCCTTTATCAAGTACAACTATATAATCACTAACTTGATGAACTAACTCAATATCATGACTAATCAATATAATTGTTTTGTTTAAACGTTGTTTTAACTTTTTAATTAATTGTAACAAATTTTTTTTGCTAATACTATCCAATCCAATAGTTGGCTCGTCTAGTATAATTACTTTAGGATTAAATGCAATAATTGATGCGATTGCCACTTTTCTTTTTTCACCATTACTTAAAGTAAAGGGATTTCTCTCTAAATAGTCATCGTTTAAACCTACCATCTTTAGTGCATCACTAACACGTTTATCTATATCATTTGTTTTATAATTAAAATATTTCATTCCAAAAGAAATTTCTTCTTTTACGGTCATATTAAAAAACTGTTCTTCAGGAAATTGAAATACTAAACCTACATTGACACGTAAATTATTAATTTTTTTATTGTTCTTTATACCCCTAGATGTTAGCAAATAGCTACCAATATTAATATTGCCTTCACTTGGATATAATAAAGCATTCATTAGTTCAGCCATAGTTGTTTTACCACTACCACTTCTACCAATTATACTTGTTATTTCACCTTCGTTGAACCTAATATTTACATTTTTTAATACTTCATTCTTAATTGATGAATTTTTGTTATATATGTAATTTACATCATTAAACTTTATTTCCATAATTCATCCACCATCTCATCCATATCAAATATTAAATGGTCAACTAAACCATAATATCTTAGTTTTATTGAAAGTTCAGCCATAAATGGAAGCGTTAATCCTAATTTGTTAAAGATTTTCTCTTCTTGTAAAACTAATTCTTTTGGGCCATTTAAAATAATATTGCCTTCATCTAAAACAATTATGTCTTTTCCAAATAAAACTTCATCTACATCATGAGTAACATTTAATATAGTAATATTTTTCTCATTATTTACTTTATTTAAAATTTTGTAGATTTTATTTCTATCATCCATATCTAACATTGTTAGCGCTTCATCTAGTATTAATAAATCCGGCTCAATGATGAGAGCAGACGCTAAAGCTACTAATTGCTTTTCACCGCCTGATAACGTATGTGGTTCTCTCTCAAGAATATCTTGAATTCCGATAAGTTCAGAAATTTCTTTTACTTTGCTTTTAATTATTTTAGGATCGACTTGCATATTTTCAAGAGAAAAAGCAATGTCATCCATAACTGTTTCTGCTACAAATTGATTATCAGGATTTTCAAAGACAACGCCAACTTTACTAATGATTGCTTTAATATTTTTGTGATTTAATTCTAAATTATTAATTATTATTTTGCCATTTGTTTTCATTAAACCTAATATTATTCTAATTAAAGTACTTTTACCACTGCCATTAGGTCCAATTACTGTAGTATATGTTCCTTTATTTATATTTAAGGAGAAATTTTCAAATATTTTATGCTCTCCATAACTAAAATTTATGTTGTCTATTTTTATAATTTCTTCCATTTGGCACCACCTTTGATAGTTATATTATATTATATATGGCATATTTTTACAATGAAAAAGAATAAAGTTAAACTTTATTCTTTTTGTAATAATTCTTTTTATTAACCTGCTTTTCCCTGGCTATTGATAAACTATTTACAGGGACATTTTTTGTAATAGTAGAGCCCGCTGCAATAAGTGCGTTTTCTCCTACATCAAGCGGAGCTAGTAAGTTAACATTACACCCAACAAAAGAATTGTCATGTATTACTGTCTTATTCTTATTTAAACCGTCAAAATTCGCGGTTATTGCACCGGCTCCAATATTTACACCATTTCCTATTTCAGCATCTCCTATATATGAAAGATGGGGAATTTTAGTGTTATTACCAGTAGTTGTATTTTTAATTTCTACACAAGAACCAATTTTATTATTATTTCCTATTTTAACTTTATTATGAATGTTAGCGTAGGGGCCCACTAAAGTAAAATCACCAATTGAAGAATCAACAATTTGTGAATTATATAATTCGCAATTAGCACCTATAATACTACTTTTTATAAAACATCCTGGATAAATTATTGTATTATCACCTATTATAGATAATCCCTCTATAATAACATTTGGATAAACTACAACTCCTGTTCCTATACTAACCTCATTTGAAATATATGTATTATTTTTGTCTATATATTTAACCATTATTTTACCTTCTTTTTTTGTATATTATAAGTAATTTTGATAAGTATTTTTGTTGGTAAAAAACGTCCAAAAAATCTGGCAGCTTTTATTTGAAAGCCTGGTATTATAACTAATTTATTTTTAAACATTTTATCTATCGCATATTTAGCAACATCATAACTTTCTAATGACTTCATACCAAATTCTACTCCTGCAACACTATTAAACTCTGTATTGACAGGACCAGGACATAATACACTTACCTTAACGTCACTATCAGCTCTTCTTAATTCTTCATATATTGCACAAGTTAGATTATAAACATAAGATTTGCTTGCATAATATGTAGCCATCAATGGTCCAGGTTGAAATGCTGCTGATGATGCCACATTTAAAATATATCCCTTGTCTTTTTTCTTAAAATCTGTTAAAAATAACTTAGTTAAAATGTGGACAGCTTTTATATTAATATCAATTAAATCTAACTCTTTTTCAAGTTTTATTGTTTCGAAAGAGCCAAATACCCCAAAACCAGCATTATTTACTAAAACATCTATATCTTCATTTTTTAATTTGTTATAAAGTCTTGAACAATTAAAAGAACTTGATAAATCTGTACATATAATATCTACATTTGTACTTAACTCTTCTTTCAATTGCTTCAATTTTTCTTTTCTTCTTGCAACTAATATTAAATCATAACCTCGCTTACTTAATATTCTTGCAAAATCTGCTCCTAATCCTGAACTTGCACCAGTTATTAACGCTTTCATTCTATCACCTACTAATAAAATTATATAATATTATTCTAAAATATACAATAAAAGGTAAACTAATAATTAGTTTACCCTATAGCTTTAACTACATATGGATCATTTTCTGTTCCTGATCCGCTTGTATAATTTATATCACCGTTTATTGTTATTACTATATTCATATTTTCAAGTTCCCTTGCAAACGATTTATAAAATTTTCCTTGATTAGTGTAGTAGACCTGATAAGTATCTCCTGAATATGGAGTTCCAGTCCAAAATTGTCCATTCATTACATCTATATAGTTATAATTTGAACATGCATTTGATTTAACTGTTGAACAATTAGTATCAATTGATATTTCTAAAAGTTCAGATACATATGGTAACCCAGCACCCATTAATTCTGATTTTGTCATACATTCAGATGCACCAGTTTTATCATTAGAAGTATCAGAACGTGAACCTACACAAAATTCTTTTGGAATAATTACAGATTTGCTTTCTGAGGAAAAATTTTCTTCATTATTATAATAGTCTAGTATAGAATCTTTAATACGACTATTTTCTGTTCCTTCAAAGTAATTTATTCCATTACGTAAATTGATTTCACTATTGTATCTATCATCCCATTTTATATATTGGGTACCATTTGCTTGTAATAATCTAATATTTCCATCTTCATCCACTCTTAGGATTCTCCATGTTTGACCTGCAAAAGTCAAATAATTATTAACATATTCGCCTCTAAATACATAGTAATTACTTACTTCATTATAATAAAGTCCATTACCAGCAGTAACAATATTTTTATCATCAATTATAGTATCTGACAAAGTTTTATAAGTATAATCCTCACCACAAGTTAATTTTGGACTATAACTATAATAATCAGCATTTTTAAATACAGTTACTGAACCTTTACAATTAGTATCCTTACCCTTATACTTTGTTATTTCTTTCATATATCCGCCAGCAACTAAATTACTAATAGATATACTATCTTCACCAAAAATATCATCAGTTAGTTTATCAGGATTATCTTTAACGTAAAGTTTTGCAGCTCTTACCATAACATTTTCTAATTGCTCATTGCTAATTTTTGTACCAACAATTGCTTTTACTATTGTCATAATTAATATTAAAGCAATTATTACGCCAACAGCAATTATACCAATCTTTACCAACTTTTTTTGTTGATCATTGATCTCGGGTTTCTTAATATTCTTTAAATCTTCTAAACTAAATCCCATAAATAACCTCCTAATAACAATTATAGATATATTATATCATGTTATAAAATAAAAGAAAACAAAAAAAAGATGCTTATTTTGCATCTTCCTCTACTAATTCTAATATAACTATTAAAGCGTCATCTCCACGACGTTCAGTTAATTTTAAAATTCTTGTATAGCCACCATTTCTATTAGCATAACGAGGAGCTAAGTCATCAAATACTTTTTTAACCGCTTCTACATCGTTTTGTAAAAATGCTAATGCTTTTCTACGAGCTACTAAAGAACCATCTTTACCATATGAAATCATTTTATCAACAAACTTACGAGCTTCTTTTGCTCTTGTTTCAGTTGTTTGAATTTTTTCACTCATAATAAGATCTTTAGTTAGATTAGCAAGCATACTTCTTCTATGTTTATTAGTACGTCCTAATTTTCTATAAGCCATATTTTTTCCTCCTAACTACTAATCTTCATCACGAAATTTAAGTCCCATATCTTTAATTTTGTCCATAACTTCTTTTAAAGACTTTTTACCTAAATTACGAATTTTCATCATCTCTAGTTCTGATTTTTCTACCAAATCACCTAATGTGTTAATATTAGCTCTTTTTAAACAATTGTAAGCTCTAACAGAGAAATCTAAATCATCTATTGATGTTTCTAATCTCTTAAGTTTGCTATCTTCTTGTTTAGCAGACATAACACCTGTTGTATCAGCAAGTTCACTTAAATTAGTAATTATATTTAAATGTTCAATAATAATCTTAGCACCTAAAGCCATAGCTTCTTCTGGTTTTAAAGATCCGTTAGTATAAACATCCATTATTAATTTATCATAATTAGCATCTTGACCAACACGAGCAGTATCTACTTCATAACTAATTCTTTCAATTGGTGAATATAAGGCATCTATTGGAATGAAACCAATCTTTGCATTTTCTATATGTTGTTTATTTTCATTAGCTGGAACATATCCACGGCCGCTTGCAACAAGCATTTCCATGTCAAGTTTTCCACCCTTAGCTAATGTTGCAATAATTTGCTCTTTGTTAATAACTTCAACATCAGCATCACTTTTGATGTCGCCTGCAGTTATTACTCCTTCTTTATCAGCATATAAATGAATTGTTTTTAATCCGTCAACATGCTTTTTAAGTACTACACTTTTTAAATTTAAAACAATTGTAGTTACGTCTTCAACTACACCTTCGATAGTTTGGAATTCATGCATTACTCCATTAATTCTCACTGCTACAATAGCACTACCTGGCATATTTGATAACATTACTCTTCTAAGAGCATTACCTATAGTTGTTCCAAAACCTCTTTCCAAAGGTTCTAATTCAAATTTTCCATAATTATTATTTTCAACATAATCAGTAATCTTAAATACCGGTTTTTCAAAGTTCAACACTTTTATCACTCCTTTTCTTATTATCCACGAGGACGTTTTGGTGGGCGACATCCATTATGTGGGATAGGTGTTACATCAGAAATTGAAGTAATTTCTAAACCTGCAGTTTGTAATGAACGGATAGCTGTTTCACGTCCAGAACCTAAACCTTTTACATATACTTCAACTTTCTTCATACCCATATCTACAGCAGCTTTTCCAGCAGCTTCAGCTGACATACCTGCAGCAAATGGAGTTGATTTCTTGCTTCCTTTAAAGCCTAAAGTACCAGCAGAAGCCCAACTTATTGCATTTCCTTCATTATCAGTTATCGTTACGATAGTGTTATTGAAAGTTGAATGAATAAATGCTCTACCTTCTGGCACATTTTTCTTAACTTTACGTTTTCTTGGTTTATAAGCCATTTATATAACCTCCTTATTAATTAGTTACAATTATTTCTTCTTATTAGCAACTACTTTGCCTTTACCCTTACGAGTTCTAGCATTTCTATTTGTTCTTTGACCTCTAACTGGAAGTCCTTTTTTATGTCTTACACCTTGGTAAGAATTAATTTCCATTTTAGTCTTGATATTCATGTTTACTTCACGACGTAAATCACCTTCAGTAACATGTTTATTAACTTCATCACGAATTTTAGAAATTTCATCATTATCTAAATCTTTAGCTCTCTTGTTTGGATCAACTTCAGCATTTTTTAAAATTTCGTTTGATAAATTTCTACCAATTCCATAGATATAAGTTAACGCTATTTCGATTCTTTTATTATCAGGTACTTCTACACCTTTAATACGTGCCATTCAAACACCTCCTATTAACCTTGTCTTTGATTATGCTTTGGATTAGCACATCTAACTTCTAATCTTCCGTTACGTTTTATAATTTTGCATTTATCGCATATTGGTTTAACTGATGCTCTAACTTTCATATCTTTTCCTCCTACTGTTATTTTCGGTAAGTTATGCGCCCACGTGTTAAATCGTATGGTGAGAGTTCAACAGTTACTGTATCGCCTGGTAAGATGCGAATATAATTCATTCGGATTTTACCAGAAACGTGAGCAATTACAGTATGTTTATTTTCAAGTTCTACCTTGAAAATACCTCCCGGCTTTACTTCGACAACTTTTCCTTGTACTTCGATTGTATCATCTTTTGCCATATTTTCACCTCTTTGTTAAAATTGTATATCCATCTTTAGTAACAACAACTGTATGTTCATAATGTGCTGATGGTTTATTATCAGCTGTTACGATAGTCCAATCATCATCAAGCACATATATTCTAGCAGTTCCCATATTTAACATTGGTTCTACTGCTATACACATACCTTCTTTTAATAATTGACCTGTCCCAGGTTTACCATAATTAGGTACATCCGGATCTTCATGAACATGATTGCCAATACCATGGCCAACTAGTTCTTTTACTACTCCAAGATTATACTTTTTAGCATATTCACTGATAGCATATCCTATATCACCAATTCTGTTACCTGGTTTGACTTGCTTTAAACCTTCATATAAAGACTGTTCAGTATGCTCAATAAGGTGTTCAATTTCCTTACTAACTTTACCTACTTTATATGTCCAAGCAGAATCTCCATGATAACCTTTATAGCAAGCACCAATATCTAGTGTTACTATATCTCCATCTTTTAGTTTACGACCGGATGGAATTCCATGGACTACTTCTTCATTTATTGAAATGCAAATAGTACCAGGAAATCCATATAGTCCTTTAAAAGAAGGAGTAGCATTTTGACTAATAATAAATTCTTCAGCTAAACGATCTATCTCTTTTGTTGTAATACCTGGTTTAATATAAGGTATTAAATAATTATGTGTATCGCCAACTATTTTTCCAGCTACTTTCATTAATTCGATTTCATCTGGTGTTTTTATACTTATCATTTATCGTCTCTCATAATATCTTCAATTTGTTTGAAGGTATTTTCTTTGCCTAAAGTAGTATTGACGTGATATAAGATGTTTTTTTTATCATAATAATCAATTAATGGTTGAGTTTTTATTAAATAGGTATCAAAACGTTTTTCAAAAGTTTCAGCATTATCATCAGCTCTTTTTATAAGTTTTGAACCGCATTTATCACAAATTCCACTTACTAATGGTTTAGTTTCTTCAATTAATTCATTAAATACACTACCACAGTTTGGACAAGAAACTCTACCAATGATACGATTTTTTGCAACCTCTTTATCGATATCTAGAACTATCACATAACCTAAATCTTTATTTAGGTTAGTTAATATTTCTTCATAATGTTTAGCTTGTTCAATATTACGTGGAAAACCATCCAATATATAACCATTATTGCAATCTGATTGTAACAATCTTTCTTTTAATAATTCTAAAATTATTTCATCGCTAACAAAATGCCCTTGAGCCATCTCGTTAGTAATATATTTGCCTCTTTCTGTGTCATCTTGAGCATTTCTCAAAATATCTCCTGTTGATATATGAGGCATTTTATACTTTGAACTAAGCATAACTGCTTGAGTTCCTTTACCAGCCGCTGGAGGGGCTATAAAAATAATGCTTTTCATTATTTTCTTCTTCCTCTTGTGTAATTACGACTGATAAGTTGACTTTCAATTTGTTTATATGTTTCAAGTGCAACTCCTACAACAATAAGTAGTCCAGTACCACCAATTTGTACACTAGTTGGCATATTTGAAAATAAACCAAATAGGACTGGTAAAGCTGCAATTATAGCAAGTGCTGTTGCACCTACAAATGTTATTTTCTTTATAACAGTAGATATGTAACTTACCGTTTCATCTCCAGGTCTTACTCCTGGTATATATCCACCATTCTTATTTAAGTTATCAGCTAGCTCATTTGGTTTTAATTGGATAAACGTATAAAAATAAGCAAATCCAAATATACATAATATGTATAAAAATAAACCAGTTGGAGTAGTCATAACTATCCATTTATTTATAAACAAAGTTATTGAATCATTATTTATAAATGAAGCAAGTATTGATGGAATTGAAATAATTGCTGATGCAAAAATTACAGGTATAACACCAGCTGAATTTAGTCTAAATGGTATATAACTTTGTTTACCACCATAGCTATTAGCTGATTTATTTGCATATTGAATAGGTACACGGCGTTCTGCTGTTTCTTCGTATACGATTCCTAAAACTATAGCAACATATACAACAACAAACAAGGCAAACATGACAACACCTAAAGATATTGCTTGAACGCTTGCAGTAGTATCTACTAATGTATTAAATGCTGTATAAAACATATTTGGTAAACTTGCAAGTATACCAGCCATGATTATAAGCGAAATTCCATTACCAATCCCTTTTGCTGTAATTTGATCACCTAACCATAATAAGAATGCAGTTCCTGCTGTAAGTATTACAGCATATTCTAGGTATTGTATAGGCGCTCCATCACTTACAAATGCAAATGAATAAATATAACCTTGTACAAATGCCAAAATAATTCCTATTACTCTAGTTATTTGATTTATCTTTGTTCTCCCTGAAATTCCTTGTTTAGTTAATTCAGTTAAATATGGAATAATATCCATAGATAATAATTGAATTATAATTGATGCAGTGATGTAAGGCATAACACCTAGTGCAAATATAGAGAATTTCTCCATAGCGCCACCACCCATTGTATTTAATAACTCAAGAAATCCTAAATTTCCTAAAGAAGTATTATCAACTCCTGGAACAATAATTGCTGTTCCTAATTTAAAGATGAACAAAGCTGCAAGAGTAAACAAAATTTTCTTTTGTAAATCTTTATTCTTGCGATTGAATATTTGCTTTACTGTTGCAAACATACTAGATCACCTCAGCTTTTCCACCTAATTTTTCTATTTGTTCTTTAGCTACACTTGAGAATTTGTGTGCTTTAATTGTTAATTTTTTTTCTAAAGTACCATTTCCTAATACTTTGATACCATCTATTTGATTTTTAACTAATCCCATTTCTTTTAGTAATTCTGGTGTAATTACAGTGTCATTTTCAAATTTATTTAAATCACTTAAGTTAATAACAGCATACTCTGTCTTAAATTTTGCATTAGAGAAACCTCTTTTTGGTAATCTTCTGAATAATGGTAATTGTCCACCTTCAAAACCTGGTCTAACTCCACCACCACTACGTGCGTTTTGTCCTTTATGACCTTTACCTGCAGTTTTTCCTGTTCCTGAACTAGTACCACGTCCGATTCTTTTACGATTCTTAGTAGCACCTTCAGCAGGATACATTGAATGTAACTTCATTAGTATAGTTCCTCAACTTTCTTACCGCGTAATGCAGCAACTTGTTCTGGAGTTTTTTGTACTCTTAATGCTTCTAATGTAGCGAATGCCATATTAATCTTTGTATTTGAACCTTGTGATTTAGATAAAATGTCTTTAACTCCTGCTAATTCTAGTACGGCTCTAACTGGGCCACCAGCTTTAACTCCTGTACCTTTAGATGCTGGCTTTAACATAACCTTGCTAGCACCTCTTACACCAATTGCTTCATGTGGAATAGTTCTGTTATCAATGATAGCTACTCTTACTACACTCTTTGTTGCAGATTGTTCAGCTTTCTTTATTGCATCTGGTACTTCATTAGCCTTACCAGTTCCAATACCTACTTGCCCGTTTCTGTCTCCAACAGCTACAGTAGCAGAGAAACGGAAATGACGACCACCTTTTGTTACTTTTGTAACACGACCAATATTTATGATTTCAGTGTCATACATTTTTGGTCTTGGTTCTCTTCTTCTAGTTTCCTTTTCCATCTAGATCCTCCTCTTAGAATTCTAATCCATTTTCACGTGCTGCGTCAGCTAATGCTTGAACACGTCCATGATATAGGTATCCACCTCTATCAAAAGTTACTTTAGTAATATTAGCTTTTTTAGCTCTTTTTGCAAGTAGTTCTCCTACTTTTTTAGCAGCCTCAACATTACTACCATTTTCAATCTTTAATTCCTTATCAATTGAAGAGGCACTTACTAATGTAACAGCTTTTTCATCATCAATGATTTGTGCGAATATATTACTATTTGATCTAAACACATTAAGTCTTGGAACTTCTGGAGTACCAACAACTTTAGCTCTAATACGAGCATGTCTAGCCATACGCATTTCATTACGAGATACTTTTTTAATCATAAGTATTACTCTCCTTTACTCTTTATTATTTAGATGCTTTCTTTCCTTCTTTACGACGAACTACTTCATCTTTATAACGAATTCCTTTTCCTTTGTAAGGTTCAGGTTGTCTAATCTTTCTAACGTCAGCAGCAAATTCTCCTACTAAACATTTATCAATTCCTTTTATACTTAATTCAGTATTACTTGGAACTTCTAGAGTTAAATTTGCAGGAATTGCTACTTCTACAGGATGAGAATAACCAGCAGTTACTACTAATTTTCCATCTTTTAAAGCAAAACGATATCCTACACCAATTGACTCTAATTGTCTTTCATATCCCTTTGTAACACCAATTATCATGTTATTGATATTAGCATTTGCTGTTCCATGAAAGTTCTTAACTGTATCATCTTTTCTTGTTAATGTTAATACACTACCATCGATGTTTACAGTAATATCTTTATGTATTTCAGTAGAAAGTTCACCTTTAGGACCACTTACTTTAACAATATTACCATCTACAGATACTGTAACATTTTCAGGTATTGTAATTTCTCTATTACCAATACGACTCATATTAATCCTCCTCTTGCTTTCTACTAATTACCATACATAAGCTAAAACTTCGCCACCTAATGATTGTTTTTTAGCATCTTTACCTGTCATAACACCTTTTGATGTTGACACGATAGCGATACCTAAACCATTAAGTACAGTTGGCACTTCTTCAGCTTTTGCATATACACGTAATCCTGGTTTTGAAATTCTTTTTAAACCAGTTATAACACGTTCTTTCTTTTCACCGTATTTTAAACTTAATACGATTATGTTTTGAACGTTGTTTTTCTTAACTTTGAAATCAACTACAAATCCTTCTTCTTTAAGAATTCTAGCTATTTCTAACTTCATTTTTGAAGCAGGCACTTCAACTTCTTTATATCGCATTTGATTAGCATTACGTATTCTTGTAAGCATATCTGCGATTGGGTCAGTTACTACCATATATTTGTCCTCCCTTCAATTACCAGCTTGACTTTGTCACACCTGGTATTTGTCCTTTATAAGCTAATTCTCTGAAACAAATACGGCAAATTCCATATTTTTTAAGTACTGAATGCGGTCTACCACATCTTTGACAACGAGTATATGCACGTACTTCAAACTTTGGTTTACGATTAGCTTTTACAATCATGCTCTTCTTAGCCATAATATTCCTCCTAGATTATTTCTTAAATGGCATACCAAAACCTTTTAAAAGATCATAAGCTTCTTCATTAGTTTTAGCAGTAGTTACCATAACGATATCCATACCACGTACTTTTACAACGTTATCATATTCAATTTCTGAGAAAATTAATTGTTCAGTAAGTCCTAAAGTATAGTTTCCTCTACCATCAAAAGACTTGTTTGAAATACCACGGAAATCTCTTACACGAGGTAATGTTATACTAATTAATTTATCTAAGAAATTATACATGTTTTCTCCACGTAATGTTACTTTGCATCCTATTGGTTGGTCTTCTCTAAGTTTGAATCCAGCAATAGCCTTTTTAGATTTAGTTGCTATTGGTTTTTGTCCTGTGATAATTTCCATATCTTTGATAGCAGCATCTAATAATTTACTATTAGTTGTAGCATCACCAACACCCATATTAACAACTATTTTATCTAATTTTGGAACTTCCATAACACTAGTATAGTTATATTTTTCTCTTAAACTTGGTACAATTTCATTTTGATATTTTTCTTTTAGGCGGTTCATAATTACCCTCCTTCCAATTAATCGATAGTAGAGTTAGATTTTTTAGCAACTCTAACTTTCTTACCGTTCTTATCTGTTGTGTGTCCAATTCTGCTTGGTTTACCAGTTTTTGGATCAACTATCATTGCGTTAGAAGCATTAATTGGGGCTTCCATTTCAACGATACTTCCAGCAGTTTGTCCGTTTGATTTAACATGCTTTTTAGCAACGTTAACTCCTTCGATAACGATTTTATTTTCGTCGCGAAGAACTTTAGTAATTTTACCTTCTTTACCTTTGTCTTTTCCAGCAATAACTACTACTTTATCTCCTGTTTTAAAGTTCATAAATTTACCTCCCAACTATAACACTTCTTTAGCAAGTGATATAATTTTCATAAAATCTTTTTCACGTAATTCACGTGCGATTGGTCCAAATACACGAGTACCAACAGGACTCTTATCATCTTTAATAATAACGCAAGCATTATCATCAAATTTAATATAAGATCCATCTTCTCTTCTTAGACCAAATTTTGTTCTTACTATTACAGCTTTAACAACTTTTCCTTTACCTACTGTACCATTAGGAGTTGCTTTCTTAATAGTTCCAACAACTATATCACCAATATTACCAGTTTTTACTTTGCTTCCTCCAAGAACTCTAATAACTGAAAGTTCACGAGCTCCTGAATTGTCTGCTACTTTTAAACGGCTCTCTTGTTGAATCATATATTAATCCTCCTTATCAGCTTGCAATTATAAAATAATTGCTTCTTCTACGATTTCTACTAAACGAAAATGTTTAGTTTTTGATAATGGTCTTGTTTCTACAATACGAACAGTATCGCCAACTTTAGCAGCGTTCTTTTCGTCATGAGCAGCATATTTTTTAGAATATTTAATGCGTTTACCATATAAATTGTCTTTTTTATAAGTTTCTACTAAAACTGTTATAGTTTTATTATTTGTAGAGCTTACAACTTTTCCTACTAATTCTTGTTTTCTTTCCATAGTATCCTCCTAGTTATTCAATTCTCGTTCACGTAATATTGTTTTCATACGAGCAACTAGTTTTCTTAACTCTTTAATACGAGCTGGATGCTCAAGATTTCCTGTAGCTTGACTAAAACGTAAATTAAATAATTCTTCTTTATATTCTGTAATTTTTTTGGTGATTTCTTCGTTTGTTAAATCTCTAATTTCTTTGTTATTCACAAGCTTCACCACTTTCTTTTTTTACAAATTTACATTTGATTGGTAATTTATGCATAGCTAAACGTAATGATTCACGAGCTGTAGCTTCATCAATTTGACCAATTTCAAACATAATTTTGCCTTTTTTAACAACAGCAACCCATTTTTCTGGTTGACCTTTACCTTTACCCATACGAGTTTCTAAAGGTATTTTAGTTAATGATAAGTGAGGGAATATGTTAATCCATACTTTTCCACCACGTTTCATATAACGAGTCATTGCAACACGAGCTGCTTCTATTTGATTTTGAGTAATCCAAGCACCTTCCATTGCCATTAATCCGTATTCACCAAAGTGTAATTCAGTATTACCTTTAGCTACTCCATCATAATGTAGGCGGTGTGGACGACGGTATTTAGTTCTCTTTGGAATTACTGCCATCGATATTACCTCCCTTATTTTTCTTTTCAGGAAGAATTACACCTTTATAAATCCATACTTTTACACCAATCTTACCAAAAGTAGTATTAGCTTCTTTATGAGCATAATCAATATTTGCTCTTAAAGTATGAAGTGGAGTATTGCCTTCTGTATATCCTTCAGTTCTTGCCATATCAGCTCCACCTAAACGACCTGATACAGAAGTTTTAATTCCTTTTGCTCCTGCTTTAATAGCGTTTCTAATAGCTCTCTTTTGAGCAATTCTAAATGAAACTCTATTTTCTATTTGATGAGCGATATTTTCAGCTACTAATGCAGCATCAATATCAGGGTTTCTTACTTCCATAATAGAAATTTGAATATTTTCTTTTACTAATTTATTTAACTCTTTAGTTAATTTTTCAATTTCATCACCGCTATGACCAATAACAACGCCTGGTTTAGCAGTATTTATAATAACATTAGTCTTTTCAGCGTTTCTCTCAATAAGAATGCTTGAAACTGCTGCGTCTTTTAATTTGTTTTCTAAAAACTTGCGGATTTTAACATCATTATTTAAGTATTTAGCGAAATCTTTATTTCCAGCATACCATTTTGATTCCCAAGTTTTGTTGATTCCCATTCTAAGTCCGACTGGACTAACTTTTTGACCCATCAGTTTACCTCCTTTGCTCTAATTTTTTTCACTTACGACAACCGTAATATGGCTAGTTCTTTTAAATATAGGATCTACGTGTCCACGAGAACCCATTCTAGCTCTTTTCATTGTTTGTCCTTCATTTATATATGTTTCTTTAATATATAAATTATTTTTATCTAAACCTAAATTATTTTCTGCATTTGCAACAGCTGAAGTTAATACTTTTCTAATTAATCTTGCAGCTTCTTTATTTAAGTTTGCTAATATTCTGTCTGCTTCGATAACACTCTTGTTACGAACTAAATCTATAACTAAACGAGCTTTACGAGGTGCAATTCTAACAGTTTTTGCAACCGCTTTTGCTTCCATTTTAGTCCTCCCTTCTGGTTAACTATTTTTTCTTTCCGTCGCCATGTCCACCAAACTTACGTGTAGGGACGAATTCACCCATTTTATGTCCAACCATATCTTCTGTAACATAAACTGGAATAAAATCTTTTCCATTATGAACAGCAAATGTAAGTCCTATAAAATTAGGAAAAATTGTAGAACGACGTGACCAAGTTTTAATTACTTCCTTTTTTTCTGCTGCATTAACTTTTTCAACTTTTTTAGCTAATGATTCATCAATAAAAGGCCCTTTTTTTAAACTTCTTGCCATTTAAACCATCCTCTCACTATTTCTTATTCTTACGACGGACAATTAACTTGTCTGAAGCATTTTTCTTTTTACGTGTTTTAGCACCTAATGCTGGTTTACCCCAAGGAGTAACAGGTCCTTTACGTCCGATAGGCGTACGGCCTTCACCACCACCATGTGGATGGTCGTTAGGATTCATAGCAGAACCACGAACTGTTGGCTTAATACCCATATGTCTTTTACGACCAGCTTTACCAAGTTTTACTAATTCATGATCAGCATTACCTACTTCACCAATAGTAGCTCTGCAAGTACTTAATACTTTTCTAACTTCACCACTTGCTAAACGAAGTAATGTATATCTTCCTTCACGGCCTAATATTTGAACACTTGAACCAGCTGAACGTGCCATTTGACCACCTTTACCAGCTTTTAATTCAACATTGTGTACCATTGTACCTTCAGGAATATTTCCAAGTGGGCAACTGTTACCAACTTTGATATCTACGTTTTCTCCACTTTCAATTTTTTCTCCAACTTTTAAGTTTTTTGGAGCGACGATGTATCTCTTTTCACCATCTGCATAAGTTATTAAAGCAATGTTAGCAGTTCTGTTTGGATCGTATTCAATTGCAGTTACTGTTCCAGCGATACCATCTTTATTTCTTTTAAAATCAATAATACGATATTTTCTTTTTGCGCCGCCACCAATGTGTCTAACAGTTATTCTTCCTTGATTATTACGACCACCACTCTTTTTTAATGTTACAACTAATGATTTCTCTGGAGTCGTTTTTGTTATTTCATCGTTGATTAAAGTAGACATTCCACGAGTACCGTTAGTCATAGGTCTATATGTTTTTATTGCCATGATTTATCCTCCTAACAATTGTTAAAGTTCAATTGAACTTCCTTCTTTTAATTTAACTATTGCTTTCTTTACTTTATTTGTTTTACCAGTATAACGTCCAACTCTTTTTTTCTTAGGGTGAACAGTTACTGTATTTACATTTTCAACCTTAACATTGAAAATACCTTCTATAGCTTGTTTGATTTGTGTTTTATTAGCCTTTGTATCAACACTGAATGTGTAAGTATTAGCATTTTGTACTAAACTTGCAGTTTTTTCAGTAATGATTGGTGCTTTAATAACATCTCTAAAATTATTCATTAAACAAGCACCTCCTCAATAGCTTTAACAGCTTTTTCAGTAATTATCATATTATCAGCAGCAATAATATCATATGTGTTGATTTCATTTGCTTCTAGTAACACGATTTCTTTTATATTTCTTGTAGCTAAGATAACATTATCGTTTAATTCATCAACAACTAATAATATTTTCTTATCAACTTTTAAATTACTTAACGCAGTCAATGCTTCTTTTGTTTTTGGTGTTTCCATATTGAAACTATCTACAACGATCATTTCGCTTTCGATTACTTTATAAGATAGAGCAGATTTTAAAGCTAATCTTCTTTCTTTTCTGTTCATCTTTTTAGCAAAGCTTCTTGGATGTGGTCCAAATACTACACCACCACCAACCCAGTGTGGAGCTCTAATAGATCCTTGACGAGCACGTCCAGTACCTTTTTGCTTCCATGGTTTGATTCCACCACCGCTAACTTCACTACGAGTTTTAGTAGCAGCAGTTCCTTGTCTTTGATTATTGCGTGCTAATGTTAATGCGTCATATAAAACAGCATCATTTGGTTCAATTCCCCAAACATTTTCATTTAAAGTAATATCTCCTACTTTTTCACCTTTAATATTTAAGACAGTTTGTTTTTTCATTTAGTTGTCCTCCCTGCTTAGTTTTCTGAAGCAACTTGAGTTGTTTCAGTTTCTACTTCTGGTGTTTCTAAAGTAGTAGATTCAGTAGCATAAGAAATTAATTCTTCTCTATCGTTTACTTTACCTGGAGTTTTAACAGATGTTCTAATAGTTACTAATGATTGTTTAGATCCTGGAATATTTCCTTTTACAAGAATTAATCCATTTTCCATATCTGTAGCAACGATTTCAAGATTTTGAATAGTTACTGTTAAAGTTCCCATATGTCCTGGTAATTTTTTACCTTTAAAAACACGCATTGGTCTCATAGTTCCCATTGAACCTGGTTTTCTATGATAATGTGATCCGTGACCCATAGGTCCGCGGCTTTGATTATGACGTTTAATAACGCCTTGGAATCCCTTACCTTTAGTGATTCCAGTTACGTCAACGATTTCACCTTCAGTGAATACATCAGCAGACAATTCTTGCCCTAATGTATATTCGTTAACGTTAACACCTCTGATTTCTTTAAAGAAGCGCTTAGGTGTTGTGTTAGCTTTATTGGTATGACCAATAGAAGCTTTCGTCGTATTTTTTTCTTTAGTATCACTAAAACCTAATTGAATAGCTTCATAACCATCGTTTTCAGTTGTTTTAATTTGTGTTACAACATTTTTGTCAACTTGAACTACAGTTACTGGAACTAATTTACCAGATTTAGTAAATACTTGAGTCATTCCAATTTTACGACCTAAGATTCCTTTTACCATAATATTTCCTCCTAATGAATTTTACTAGTTCTACTAGTATTTGATTTGAATATCCACACCACTTGGGATTTCAAGATGAGTTAAAGCATCTATAGTTTCCTTACTTGGGTTTGTGATATCAATAAGTCTCTTATGTGTTCTTTTTTCAAATTGTTCACGTGAATCTTTGTACTTATGAACAGCTCTTAAAATAGTGATTTTTTCAACTTCAGTTGGTAGAGGTACAGGACCGCTAACTTCACCACCAGTTCTCTTAACTGTTTCAACAATTTTTGCACATGCGCTATCTAAACTTTTGTGTTCAAATGCTTTAAGTTTGATACGAACTTTTGTTTTAGACATAATGGTATCCTCCTTTCGCCTATATCCAGGTATAGACTCGCTCCATGTAAAAACCCGATTCTTGGTTAAATCATCTTACAACTTAACCTGGCGTATCGGCAACCTTACACATCTACGCGTGCCACACATACAAAAGTATACTAGAAAACCAATAAAAAATCAACACTTTTTTTAAAAATCTTTCGTTTTTTTAAAATTCATGTCGGAGTTTTGTTTTAAATAAAAATATGATAAAATTATAATGTACAAAATAGAAAAGAGGAGTATATGAAAGTAACAATTTTAGGAGCGGGAGCATATGGGATTGCTCTTTCTCTAATGTTTAATGAAAATAACTGTGATATTACCTTATGGGAAAAATTTGAAGAAAGCGCCGAAAAATTAAGAAAAACTAGAGTTAATGAAAAAGTATTGCCCAATATTACAATTCCAAAAAATATTAAAATATCTAGTGATTTAAAAGAAAGTATTGATAAAAGCGAGCTTATAGTTATTGCAGTTCCTGCAGGATTTGTTGATGATGTATCAAGAGAACTATCAATTTATATAAAAAAGGAACAACATATTTGTATAGCTACGAAAGGAATTGAACAAGATACTTGTCTTTTTATAAATGACGTTGTTGAGAAATATATCAAAACCAAAAACTTGGCAGCTATATCAGGCCCTTCTTTTGCAATTGATATAGCCCATTTCGTTCCAATTGGTTTAACACTTGCCACAAAAAATAAGGTAACAGCTGAATTACTACATAATGGTCTTGAAAATAAAACGCTGAGGTTGAGAGACACAAATGATCTTATAGGTACTGAAATATGTGGCTCTATTAAGAATGTAATAGCAATTGCTGCTGGAATAATAGATGGAATGGGATTACCCGAATCTACACAAGCAATGTTAATTACCGAATCATTACACGACATTAAAGAATTAATAAAGGCTTTGGGTGGTGACGGTAAAACAATCTTATCATATGCAGGATTTGGAGATTTACTATTAACATGTACAAGTACAAAGAGTCGTAATTTTTCTTTCGGAAAAATGTTAGGCAGTGGTACTAGTAAAGATAAAATTGAAGAATACATGAATAATACCACTATTGAAGGATTGTACACACTAAAGTCTATTCATAAATTAATAAAAAATAAAAAAGTAGACATTCCAATTATTGATTTAATACATGATATTGTCTTCTATGATAAGGATCCAAATGAAATTAAAGAATTTTTAATCAAAAAAAAATAACCGAAAGGTTATTTTTGTTTTTATTATTATTTATTATTTAACAAATGGAATTAAAGCTATGAAACGAGCTTTCTTAACTTCATTTGCAATATGTCTTTGATGTTTAGAACATGCACCAGTGATTCTTCTTGGTAATATTTTACCTTTATCAGCACTAATATATTTCTTCATTACTTCTACATCTTTATAGTCTACAGATTTTCCTGCACACATTTGACATATTTTTTTCTTTTTTCTATAAAATTCTGCCATTTTATTTCCTCCTTATTAATCTAGGAAGTTATCATCAATTGAAACACTATCTCCAAAATCTGCAAATGGATCATTGTCCACATTAACATTATTTTTTGGAGCATTAGATGTTTGGTAATCATATGGACTAGGTCCAGCTGATTGATTGTTATTTGATGAAGATGCAGTACGTTGATTCTTACTCTCTAAGAAGTTAACTTGATCAGCTATTACTTCCGTAGTATATCTTTTGTTACCATCTTTATCATCGAAACTTCCTGTTTGTATTCTTCCTTCTACTGAAACTAAACTACCTTTGTCTAAATATTGACAAATATTCTCAGCTTGTTTTCTCCAAGCAACTACAGTAATAAAGTCAGCTTCTCTTTCACCTTGAGCATTGCTAAAATTTCTATTAACAGCTAAAGTAAATCTAGTATTTGCTAAATTATTACTTGTTGTACGAAGTTCAGGTTTGGCAGTTAATCTACCAATTAAACATACTCTATTCATTATGCACCTCTATTAGTCTTCTAGTTTAGTAATTAGGTGACGTACTACATCATTACTAATTAAAGCTAAACGATCAAATTCTTTAATTGCTTTGTCATCATTTGATTCTAAATTGATTAAGAAATAATAACCATTTTTAAAATCTTTGATTTCGTAAGCAAGTTCTTTTTGACCCATATCTTTAAAGTTAGTAACAGTAGCGTCGTTAGAAGTCAAGATAGTTTCAAAATTTTTGGCAACTTTCTTAATTTCATCTTCGCTTAATGTTGGTTTAACAATAAACATGATTTCATATTTTCTCATTTTTACACCTCCTTGTGGTCTATCGGCTTCGTCTGAAGCAAGGAGTAAATTAATACTCGCTTTAGATTATAACAAAATTAATTAAATTTGTAAACACTTTTATACATTAAACCTAAAGTGACAAATGTCTCCATCTTGCATTTCGTATTCTTTTCCTTCAAGACGCATTCTACCAGCTTCTCTTACACCTTTTTCACTACCGTTTTTTTCAAGATCATCATAGCTCATTATTTCAGCTCTAATAAATCCTCTTTCAAAATCACTATGAATTATTCCTGCACAAGCTGGAGCTTTCATTCCTTTTTTAAAAGTCCAAGCACGACACTCATCTGTACCAGCAGTAAAATATGTTGCTAAGCCTAATAAATCATATGTTGCATAAATTAATTTATCAAGGCCACTTTCTTTTATTCCTAAATCACTTAAAAATTCATTTTTGTCTTCATCTGATAATTCACTTAATTCAGATTCAATTTTTGCACACACAGTTACCACAGTGGCATTTTCACTAGAAGCATAGCCGCGTACCATATCAACATATTTATTTCCATCATTTATTAAATCTTCTTCGCTTATGTTAGCCATATATATCGTAGGCTTTAGTGTAAGAAAGTTAAAAGGTCTAGCAACTCTAAGTTCATCTTCATCTAAAGAAATTCTTCTTAATGGCAAATTTTGCTCAAGTGCTTTCTTTGCTTTATCTAAAAAAGCCACTTCCTCTATCGTCTCTTTATCTTTTGACATAGAAGCTTTTTTACCAATTCTACTTATTCTATTTTCTATTACCTCTAAATCAGCTAAGATTAATTCAATATTTATAATATCTATATCCCTAATAGGATCAACACTATTTTCAACATGAATTATATTCTTATCATCAAAGCATCTCACTACTTCAACTATTGCATCAACATTTCTTATATGAGATAAAAATTTATTTCCAAGTCCTTCACCACTTGAGGCACCTTTTACAAGCCCTGCTATATCAGTAAATTCATAAGCAGTAGGCACTAAACTTGCTGGCATATATAAACTATTTAAATAATCCAAACGTTTGTCCGGCACTGTTACCACTCCCACGTTAGGATCAATAGTTGCAAACGGATAATTTGCTGCTAATATATTTTTTTTAGTAATGGCATTAAACAAAGTTGATTTCCCAACATTTGGTAAGCCAACGATTCCTGCTGTCAAACTCATAATCATTCCTCATTTCGTTTATATTATAGCATATAAAGTTTTATTAGGAAATAAAAAAGATGATAACTCATCTTTTATAATGTTGGATGTATACCAGGTCCAATAGGAAGCCCTATTACATACCATCCAACTAATATTAATAACCACAAACCTGCAAATAACAACATTGTAGGTAATAAAATCTTTAAAGTTCCAAAAACAGTTATTTTTAAATTTTCCTTAGTATTATATTTTTCTAAAAATGCTAACATAATCATGTAATAAGCAAAAAAAGGCGTAATACTCTTTCCAATTCCATCTCCAACTCTAAACACAAATTGCGTAAAGTTTGGTGCAATATTTGATCTCATCATCAAAGGTACCATTAATGGAGATATAATTCCCCACTTTGTAGTAGCCGATGGTATCAATATTGACATTAATATAACTGCAAAGAAAAATGTTATCAATAATGGTAAACCTGTAAAAGGCAATGAACTAATTAATGTTGTTAATTGACACGCAATTACCTTTCCTAAATTTGTCCATTCAAGAATACCAAGCATTTGAGATACAAAAAATAATAAAACAAATAAATATCCTAGGTTTTCAAAATTCTTTGATAACCCTACACTATATTCTGTACTATTTTTTATATTTCCAGATATAAATCCATATATAAAACCGCAAATCATAGTAATACCTAATAAAATAAAAGTAAATCCTTCATAAAATGGTGAAGATGCTCCTAGCAACTGTTCAACATATGATTTGCCATCGCCAAGTAATACACCAGATCCTGGTAAGTTTGGGATAATCATATAAAGTATTATTATACCCATCATCACTAAAGCCAGATTAGTGTAATATAAGGCCTTTTTAGAAACTATTATTTCATCTTCTTCAGCAACAGTACTCCTTGGTACCTTTTTATCTAAAAAATTATGAATAATAAATATACCAATAAAAGCTAATAGAAATGTACTTACAAACATTATATAAGAATTCGAATTTAATGCATATACAAAGTTTTTATCGACATCTAAAGTAGCTGCTTGTTGAGTTAATGCTCCCAAAATTATTTCTTCATTATTATATACAAAACCTGTGCCATATCCAACAGTTATTCCTATAAAAACTGTTAATATACCAAGTAGTGGTTTTCTACCTATTATTTGATATAAAATTGCTACTATTGGCAACAAGAATATATAGCTATATTCGCCAAAAAATGAACTACCTATTCCTACTAACAAAACTAAAAATGTTAAAAATTTAGGATTGATTTTGCTTAATGGTCTAAATATAGCTTTGAAAATTCCACTAGCTTCACCAATACTAACAGTAATTAAAGAGATAATTAATAAAACTAATGGTTCAAAAACCTGTAAGTTTGTAATTATATTGCCAAGAATATATTTTATACCATCTTTGGTTAATATGTTGTTTACTGTAACTACAGAAGTTTCTAATGAACTTTTAACTATACTTGTTTGCTCAGCATCAATTTGTAATAAAGAAAAAATAGTACTTGTCACAATAATAATAAACGTTAATAGTATTATAGTTATAACAGGTCCAAGCATTTTTTTCTTTTTCTTAATTCTTTTCATGCTTTCCTCCTAAAAATTAATTATTTTTTTGAGTTTTTTATTGAATTCAATTCTAGGCATCATAATACTTCGACCACAAGCTATACATTTTATTTTTATATCTGCTCCTACTCGAATTATTTCCCATTCATTGCTTCCACATGGATGAGCTTTTTTCATCATTACTATGCTTCCTAATTTATATTCCTTATCCATTATGTACCACCAATTGACTATAAGGAATAGCTATTTTATTTCTATCTAGTTCTAATTTAACTTCCCGCATCATTTTTCTTTGAATTTCATATTGTTTCATTGAAACTGTAGCAGCAGTTATTCTATATGTTATTGATGAAGTTCCTAAATCATTTACACCTAATAATTCAACTGGACCAGTTAGGTTCTCTAATTCACTTGATAATTTTTCACACAATTTAGTTAAAACTTTTTCTACTTTTGCTAAGTCTGACTCATATGCCACACCAACATCTACTATAGCGAGAGAATTATCTAAATTATGATTAATTACTTCACTAATACTTCTATTAGCAAATATCTTAATTTCTCCTGTGTAAGCTTTTACTCTAGTTGTCTTTAAAGTAAGTGATATTACTTCTCCTTTAAATGAATTTACTGTAATTGTATCACCAATTCGATACTGTCCTTCAAGCATTATAGTAATACCAGCTACAAAATCCTTTAGTATGTCCTGTAATGCTAAAGCAAGTACAGCTGTAAATACTCCTAAAGATGCTAATATTGACTTTGTATCAATTCCATAGACATCTAGTATCATCATTATAGCTATTACTATGACAAAAACTTTAACAACATTCGTAAATAAAGATTGGATTGTTGTTAGACGTTTGCTATCAATACCTCTTGCTTTAAATTTAAATATTTTCTTAATTATTTTTTTAATTATTTCGTAAATTATAAGTGCAACAATAATAATTATTACTGGTGCGACAACTTCTTTTACTAATATTTTTTCTATCATATTATTGCTCCTTAATATTTAAAATTTCAAGAATACGGTTTAAGTCATTTACATTACTAAAATTAATTTCTATCCTTTTTTCTTTTATTTTTACTCTTGTATCAAGTTTCTCTCTAAGCATGTCTTCTACATATTTATATTCTGAATAATTATTACGATTTTTTCTCTCCATTTTAACTTTTTTTAACATTTCTGGATTATTCGAAATAATTTCAACATCTCTCACAGGTAATTTTTGTTCAATGATTTGATGAGCTAATTTTATCATTTCATCTTCTGATTCCAATTTACTTATAACTCTGGCATGTCCCATTGTTATTTCTTCCTGAACTATCATTTGTTGAATTTCTTTTGGTAATCTTAAAAGACCAATTATGTTAGTAATATGGCTTCTGCTTTTCCCAACTTTTTTTGAAAGTTCATCTTGAGTTAAATTTAATTTTTCTAACATAGTTCTGTACGCAATTGCTTCTTCAATAGCGCTTAAATTTTCTCTTTGTAAATTTTCTAGCAAAGCTATTTCCATCATTTGTTCATCCGTGAATGCTCTAACTATGGCTGGAATAGTATCTCTACCAGCTAATTTAGATGCCCTAAATCTTCTCTCACCAGCTATAATTTCGTAACCTTTAATACTTTTTTTTACAATTATTGGTTGAAAGACTCCATGATTTTTAATTGAATCAGCTAGTTCTTTCAAAGATTCATCATTAAATCTTTTTCGTGGCTGATATGGATTTGCTCTTAATTCTTCAAGTGAAAGTTCTACTATTTCTTCGTTACTAGCAGTTTCATAGATTTTCTTTTCAATACCTTCTAAATCTAGAGTTTCTGTATTGAATAATTCCTCTAAGCCTCTGCCTAAAGCTCTTTTTCTATTTTCCATTTCTTGCAATCACTTCCTTTGCTAAACTCAAGTATGCCTCTGCACCTCTATTATTAGAAGCGTAATATATTATAGGCTTGCCATGACTTGGTGCCTCCGACAATTTTACCAAACGAGGAATAATTGTGTCGTATACTCTTTCTTTAAAATAGCCTCTTATGTCCTCTACTACTTCTAGTCCTAAGCAAGTACGACTATCTAACATTGTAAGTAAAACGCCTTCAATATCTAAATGAGGATTTAAATTTTTTTGCGCCAAAAGTATTGTATTTACTAATTGTGCAATTCCCTCTAATGCAAAAAATTCACACTGAACCGGAATAATTACTGAATCAGCAGCAGTTAATGCATTAGTTGTAAGAATACCTAAACTTGGAGGGCAATCAATTATAATATAATCAAATATTTCTTTAGCTAAATCCAAATATTTTTTTAGTTGTCCACCCTTGTTAAATTTTGAATCTTGTCTACTTCTTTCCACAAGTTCAATATCAATACCAGCTAAATTAATTGTTGCAGGTAATATATATAAATTCTTAAATTTAGTTTTTATAATCGTGTTTTCTAAAGAAGCTTTATCTATCATTAATTCGTAAATGCTATTTTCACATTCGCCTTTAGCAACACCTAAACCTGTCGTACTATTCCCCTGTGGGTCCAAGTCAACAAGTAATACTTTTCTTTTTAATACTCCCAATGAGGCAGCTAAATTAATACTTGATGTAGTTTTACCTACACCGCCTTTTTGATTAACTAATGCTATTACTTTGCCCATCTATCTCACCATTTTCTAATACAATATATACAATTATATTTTAACACACTTTTATTCTAAATGCTATATATCTTGGCAAAGAAAAAGATGCTTATGCATCTTTTCTGCTTAGAGCATCTATTATTTCTTCTTTAGTCATTTTAGATGCACCTTTAATTTTTTTCTCTTTAGCAATTTCTACTAATTCTTCTAAAGTTAAATCTTTGTAACTAAGTTCATCAAAATCGCTTGCATCAATCTCGCCGTCTTCATCAGGCATACAACCGTTTTTCACTAAATACTCAATTTGTTCCTTTGTAAGAGTTTCATAGTCTAATAAAGATTTGGCAATCAAATCTAATAATGCTTTATTTTCTTTTAAAACTTTTGTCGTCTTTTTATAGCATTCATCTATTATCTTGCGCATTTCTTGATCGATTTCAAAAGCCACTTGACTTGAAAAGTTACGGCTCTTATTATAATCTCTGCCTAAGAATACACTTGATTCTTGGTGTTCAAATTGAACTGGTCCAAGTTCACTCATACCATATTCAGTAACCATAGCACGAGCTATTTTTGTTGCTTTTTCAAAGTCATTGTGAGCTCCTGTAGTCATTTCATTAAAAGTTAATTCCTCAGCTACACGGCCCCCAAGAAGACCAGATATGGTTTCTAATAATTCGCTTTTTGTTGATAAGTAAGTCTCTTCCTTTGGAAGCATCAAATTATATCCACCAGCTTCTCCACGAGGAACAATAGTAATCTTTTGAACCTCGTTAGCACCATCTAGTTTAATACCTAGAACAGCATGTCCTGCTTCATGATAAGCAACTACCTTTTTTTCTTTTTCCGTATACTTGTGGGAAATTTTAGCTGGTCCCATCAGTACACGGTCATGAGCTTCATCTATTTCGGACATCGTAATGCTTTTTTTATTTCTTCTTACTGCAAGCAAAGCTGCTTCATTTAATAGATTTTCTAAATCAGCTCCACTTAATCCAACTGTTCTCTTAGCTATATTTTTAAGGTTAACTTGTTTTGAAAAAGTTTTACCTTTAGCATGAACTTTAAGAATTTCTTCTCTACCCTTTACATCAGGTAAATTAACTGTAATTTGTCTGTCAAATCTTCCCGGTCTTAAAAGAGCGGGATCAAGTACATCCGGGCGGTTTGTTGCTGCAATTATTATTATTCCTTCATTAGCTCCAAAACCATCCATCTCAGTAAGTAATTGGTTTAGTGTTTGTTCACGTTCGTCATGGCCTCCACCTAAACCTGCTCCTCTTTGACGTCCTACAGCATCAATTTCATCTATAAAGATAAGACATGGTGCTGTTTCTTTAGCTTGTTTAAACATGTCCCTAACACGAGATGCACCAACCCCTACAAATAGTTCAACAAATTCAGAACCACTTATATAATAAAAAGGTACATTTGCTTCTCCTGCTACTGATCTAGCAAGTAATGTTTTACCTGTTCCTGGAGGACCTACTAACAATACACCTTTTGGTATTCTAGCACCCATATCAGTAAATTTTTTAGGATTTTTCAAGAAATCTATTAATTCCTTAACTTCCTCTTTTTCTTCGTCTAAACCGGCAACCTTATCAAAAGTCACTTTGTTTTTATTATCATTTAATTTTGCTCTACTGCGGCCAAAGTCCATTGACTTATTTGCGCCACCCATTTGTTTAGTTATAAAATAGAATGCAAAACCTATTAATAATAACATTGGTAAAACATTGACTAAAAATGTTAACAACATGCTTGAATTTGGATCAGATTCTGTTGTTAATGTAAAACCTTGCTCCTTTTGAGCACCATAAATTATTGCCATTGTTTCACTTGAGTAAGGAACTCTTAAAAAGAAAGTTTCTTCTTCTTTATAATCTTTCATTGTTCCTGTTAATTGGTATACACCAGCATTACTTTCTGGTGTTATAGTAACATCTTTAACTTCACCTTTATCTACAGCTTCAATAAATTCATTGTAAGTAAGAATATTTACTTTTTGATTTAAAATATCCATAAAGTAAACAATACTTATAATTATTAGAAACAGAAAAACATAAGGTAAAAAGCTCTTTTTTAATGTTTTTTTATTCATTAAATTTATTCCTCCTTAATAATACTTTAGTATTATATCATAGTTTTCATTTTTTTGCTTATCAAATTTGCTTTTTTTAAGACCTGGTAACCAAACAATGTTCTCTTCATTATCTACCACAACAGGCCATAAATCTCTATCTTTTGTAGATATTTTTTCATTAATAAAAATATCATTTATTTTCTTATTGCCTATCATCCCTTTTACAGCCATTTTATCGCCGTCTTTTCTAGTTCTAACATGAAGAGGAAAAACAACATCTTCTTTGCTTAAACGACAGATATAGTTATCAGTATCATCACTTTTATCAACAACTTCAATATTCTTGCCATTTGGCAGATTAATGAATTTAATAATTTCAATTTCATATTCGTTGGTTTTTTGTTCTAAATTTGCTAAAACTAAAGTATTATAAGATTTTATCGCCTGAATATTATTAGGTAAATGAACTTTTACGTTGGCTCTTTTAGAATTAATAACCTCACATAAAATTTCAGCATGTCTATCAGTAACTAGCATTAAATCATCTTGATAGATGTGCTCTAATATATAATATATTATTTTCATCTGAATAACCTTGTCCTCTTCAACAAATTTTTCTATATTTAATACTTCATTTACATATATAGATTTAATTTTCTTGGCTACTTCTTTATCTATATATTCGTTATATTCTAATAAAGTTTTGCTAAATTTATAAAATTTGTTATGAACATTAGGATCTTCTTTTTTGAATTCAGGAACTATGTATTTTCTGAATCTATTACGAGTATAAACATCTTTTTGATTTGAACTATCAAGTGCGTATGGGATTTTATTTTTTTTATCATATGCAAGAATTTCTTCTTTAGTTAAGTTCATAAGAGGTCTTACTATTTTATATGAACCTTTGTCAATCACTTTTGAGAATCCACTATATCCTCTTAATGTTGATCCCCTTACAATACGCATTAATATAGTTTCAATTAAATCGTCACCATGATGTGCAGTAAACAAGTATTTGGCATTGTATTTCTTTATAAGTCCACTGAAATAATTATATCTCTTAGTATGTGCTTCATTATGAAAATTATCATCTCCATAATCTTCGATAGTCATAGTTTCAAATGTGACATTGTGATTTCTACAATACTTTTCAACAAATTTTTGTTCTTCAAACTGTCCTGGTCTTCCGGTATTATGATTTACATGAGCACAAACTATTTCAATATCGAGTGCTTTCTTTACTTGAATTAGTAAAGATAATAAAGCCATCGAATCTGGACCGCCAGATACTCCAGCCACAACAGTATCACCGTACTTTATTTTTAATTCATTCATTAAATAGTCATATGATTCTTCCATATTACCACCTTACTTTCTCTATATTATTTTTTTCTAAAAAGTCATTTGCTTTAGAAAAAGGTTTACTTCCAAAAAAACCCCTACTTGCTGACAATGGCGAAGGGTGAGCGCTTTCTATAATAAAATGATTCTTATTAGTAATAAGATTTTTTTTACTTCTTGCATAGTTTCCCCACAAAATAAATACTATTGGCTTTTTTCTGTTATTTAATTTTCTTATTATCTCATCAGTAAATATTTCCCAGCCCTTATCTTTATGTGACAACGGACTATCTTTTACTACTGTTAATATAGAATTTAATAGCAAAACTCCTTGATTAGCCCAATCAGTTAAGTCGTTTGATTCTCTTTCTATATTGAGATCAGATTTCAACTCTTTAAATATATTACGTAGTGACGGTGGTCTTTGAATATCATTTGGTACAGAAAATGATAATCCCTGTGCCTCTCCTATGCCATGATAAGGATCTTGCCCTAATATCACAACCTTAACATCATTATAATCAGTTAATTTTAATGCCTTAAATACGCTCTCGGAATCAGGAAAAACTATCTTGTTTTTATATTCTTCTATTATATAATTTTCCAAATCAATAAAATATTTCTTATTATATTCTTCAGACATTATATCGTACCATAATGTATTCTTCATATATATTACCCCAAATTATTTGCAATATCAGCAAAAATTTCTATTGATATTTGCTCAGCTCTTACAGTTAAATTAAGATTATATTTTTCTAATATATTAGCTATAATATCTAAATTATAATCTTTTAGATTATTACGCAATGTCTTTCTTTTTTGTTTGAAGCTATCCCTAACTAATTTAAAGAAAAGTTCTTCGTTCTTAACAAGAATTTTACTCTTTTGCTTTGTAAAGGATACAACTATACTATCAACATTAGGTTTTGGTAAAAAAACATTTTTACTTACGTCCATTAATTTAGTTATTTCAAAGTAATATTTTAGAAAGATAGATAATGAGCTGTAATCTTTACTGCCAGGAACCGCTTTAAATCTATCTCCAACTTCTTTTTGTACCATTACAACTATTTTATCTACATCTATCTTATCTTCTATTAGCTTCATAATTATAGGCGTAGTAATATAGTAAGGCAGATTTGCTACAACATAAAGTTTTTTATAATCATATTTATTTAAATCTTCTTTAAGATTAGCTTGTAAAAAATCTTTATAAAAAATATCTACATTATTAAATTCACTTAAATTCTCCTGTAAAATTTCCTCTAAAGTTGTATCTATTTCATAACAAACAACATTTTTTGCAAACTTGGCAAGACCATAAGTCAATGAACCTGCACCTGGACCTATTTCTATAATTAATGTCTCTTTATCAATTTCTGACTTATTAATTATATTTTTTATTATATTTTCATCTATTATAAAATTTTGACCAAACTTCTTTTTTAAGTTAAAGTCTTTGTTTGACAACATTTCTTGCATCTTTTTTGGCGAATATTCCATATAATCACTTCCTTTTCAATTATACCTAAAAATAAAAATATAAGCAATAAAAAAGGGATTTTTTACCATCCCCATCTTTTTACACTAAAATTTGTATTTTTATTAGTTTCAAACTCTATTCCAACTTCAGTTTCAAATGCCAAATCAATACTAATATAACCTTGATCATAAGCACTTCTCATAGCGTAACCTGTATCTAATACTATACCTATGATAGGTTCAGTTAAATCAGCATTATTTATTTGAATTATTGTTCCACACGGAAATTCTCTTTGATCTGCGGCTAAAATTCTAATATTTCCAAAATCTTCATCTTGATAATATATACCATCTGTTGTTAGACTAATATACTTACCAATGTTTGTAGGACAAGCTACGTACCCACGACCATCACAAGTAGCACAGTCTGGACCATATCCTGTAATTGTTCCAACATATTCACCATATTTCCCAATACCAACTTCTACTACTTCGTCTATTTTTTCTTGTAAAGTTTTAAATGTATTTCCTAGTCCATCTAAATATACAATTCCATTCTGGCCTTTGGTAATAACGTTAGTTATTCCGCTAGGTACTTTAGAATTGTATGTTGTAATTGTTTCATATTCGATTACTGTATTAACTATGCTTGAACTTTTAATCATATCCGCATTATTAATTCCAATAGTTTCTTTTTCTATTTTTACAGTACCGAATAGAGATGATACTGAAACAATTAATAAGCTAGCATATCTTACTATAATTTTTAAGAAAGTTATATTCATAAGTCACCTCAAAAAACTGCATTATACATATATAAATTGTAACATAACTATAGTTTCAAGTCAAATTGATTAATGGCATTTTGAGTTGTTATTTCAAGAACTTTTTCTAATGATACATTCTTAATTTCTGCTATTTTTTTTGCTACAAAAATAACATTATGTGGTTCATTTTTTTGCCCTCTATATGGTTCTGGAGTTAAGTATGGACTATCCGTTTCAAGCATAAAATGTTTCAAATCAAGTCCCTTTACCACTTCCTGTAATTTTGAAGAGTTTTTAAATGTTAATACTCCTCCAATTCCGAAGTTAACTCCTAGTTTAAGAAATCTTTTCGCCATATCAAGTGTTGAACTATAACAATGTAAAGTAGCTTTAAGAGAGCCTAAATTATCTCTCAATATATTATATGTTTCTTCTGTAGCTTCACGACTATGAATTACAATAGGCTTATTATATTGCTTTGCTATTTCTATTTGTTTTATAAATACCTCTACCTGTTGCTCCTTATTGTTTTTATTCCAATAATAATCTAAACCTATTTCCCCAACACCTACTATTTTCGGATTATTTAAGTTACTTTTTATAAAATCTAAATCTTCCTCAACCGTACTAGATATTTCTTCAGGATGAATGCCAATTGTCCCATATATATTATTATATTTATTAACTAATTCGATAACTCTTTTATTTGTTTGCATATTACAACCACTTGCAATCATAATATTTCCGTTCATATTGTCAATAATCTTATCAACATTATCATAATCATTTATATCTAAATGACAATGAGTATCTATCATCATACATATTCCTCCAAAAAAAATTATACCACAAAAGGTATAATTATGATAACTTCAAGATAATATATTGAATCATGTAATAAACTACAACTAAGAAATAGAATAAAGTTAATATATTAAAAGAATATATTAATCTTAAACTTAAAATAACTATCAAAAATAAAAACACAAAAATGAGGTTGCCTATTCTTTTACCCTTAAATTTTTTAAACATTTTATTCCCTAACCTATCTATATAACACGACAGTATAAATATAACATTTAAACACAAAAAAAAGCAAACACTTTCTTTGCTTTTTTAATGACATTTTACAACAATTTACAATTAATTGTGAATTTCTTCCATTTTTTTGGTTTTATCTATTCTTTCAAACAAAGGGCTAGGACTATTTGTGTGATATTTTTCTACAACATTTTCATAATCCTTATTTTCTGTGTTCAACTGTCTAAATATTTCTTCAGCCGTATCAGGTAAGAAGGCTTGTAATAAAATTGCAGCTTTTCTTATACCTTCAAGTAAATTATATATGACAGTTTCTAATCTTTCTTTTTCGGAATCTTCTTTCGCCAAATTCCAAGGAGTAGTATCATCAATATACTTATTTGATGATCTAAACAATTCAATTATAATTTCTAATGCGTCTGAAACTCTAACATTATCTATTTTTTCCTCTATATTGATAGGAGCTTGTTTAAAATTAGTCTTATACGCTATATCTAACTGAGTCTCGATTTTTTTATCTTCAACATTGCCTTCAAAATACTTATTAGCCATCGAAATAGTTCTATTAACTAAATTACCAAGTATATTTGCTAAATCAGAATTTATCCTATCTATCAATAAATCATAAGTGAAAGTTCCATCACTTGAAAAAGGCATTTCATGTAGCAAATAATATCTAACAGCGTCGACACTAAAATATTTAACTAAGTCATCCGCATATACTATATTTCCTTTTGATTTACTCATCTTATCTTCACCAAATAATAACCATGGATGTCCAAATATTTTCTTTGGAAGAGGTAACTCTAAAGCCATTAACATAATTGGCCAGTATATTGTATGAAATCTTAGTATATCCTTACCAATTAAGTGAATATCAGCAGGCCAAAAGTTTTTAAACTGTTCACTTTGATTATCTAAATCATATCCTAAAAAAGTGATGTAATTACTTAAAGCATCAATCCAAACATATATTACATGTTTTGAATCAAAATTAACAGGAATTCCCCATTTAAAAGATGTTCTTGATACACATAAATCTTGTAAACCAGGTTTAATAAAATTATTTACTATTTCATTTTTTCTACTTACTGGTTCTATAAATTCTGGATGCTCTTCTATATATTGTTCTAATCTTTTTGCGTATTTATCCAACTTAAGGAAATAAGCTTCTTCGCTTGCTTCAGTAACATCTCTACCACAATCTGGACATTTTCCATCTATTAACTGTGACTCAGTGAAAAATGATTCACAAGGTGTACAATACAATCCCTCATATTTTCCCTTATATATATCGCCTTGTTCATACAATCTTTCGAAAATTCTAGCAACAATTCTTTCGTGTTCTGGATCTGTCGTTCTTACAAATTTATCGTAACTTGTATTCATAATATCCCAAATATTTTTTACAACATCGGCTACATCATCCACATATCTTTGTGGTTCTTTTCCAGCAGCACGAGCTTTATCTTCAATTTTTTGTCCATGCTCATCTGTACCAGTTTGAAAGTAAACATTGTAACCATTTAATCTTTTATAACGAGCTATAGCATCAGCTAAAACTATCTCATACGTATTACCAATATGTGGTTTTGCGGAAGCGTATGCTATTGCTGTTGATATATAAAAATTCTTTTTTTCTTTCATATTAATCTTCCTCCTTTGCAGTACTACCAAGACCGCCTTTTCTCTTATCTTCTATTTCTTCTTCATTATCTACTTTTAAAAATTTAACAAAAATTCCTTGAGCAAATCTATCGCCTTTTTCTATAACAAGGGTTTCTTTTCCCTCATTTTGTAATGCTATCCACATATGTCCTTCATTCGACTCATTATTATAATAATCACTTTCTATTATTCCAACTTGATTACACATTCGTAAATTGTATTTAAACCCCATACTGCTTCTAACTACAATCATAAGCATTTCATCACCGTTCATTTGGACTTTAATCCCAGTAGGCACTTTTATTATATCCATAGGCTTAATAGTATATGTCTCTATGGCTTCAAAATCATAACCTGCACTATTTTTAGTGTGTCTTCTAGGTATATTATATGAAGAATACAAAATTTCATCATCAATTATGTCTTTTTTAAATTGTTTAAAACTTATTTTTTCAAATCTACGCATATTATCACCTTTTTCTATAAAAAAAAGATTATCCCTATAAAAGGGCGTAATCTTTGTACGCGGTACCACCTTATTCATAATATGAAAACATATTACCTCATTATTTAACGCATATATACGTCTCAATCTAAATATCGATTAAGAAGTTCAGGAACCATTCGAAATAAAACAAATTTATCTAGCTTGCACCTACCTAGACTCTCTAAAAAATCATCTTATTTTTCTTTCCATCAAAACTTTTATACCATATTATAGCATATTTATAATTCATGTTCAACAAGAATTATTTTGTTTTTTTTATTTTTAGTATTCTCTTGTTCTAAAAACATATACTAAATATCAAATTTTATGATATAATTACATAACGTGAAAAGGAAGAGATATTATGAATAAAACTTTTGTTATAGGACATAAAAAGCCTGATACCGACAGTGTTACAGCTGCAATTAATCTATCATATTTAAAAAATAAGTTAGGATATGATACTGTTCCTATGGTTTTAGGCGACGTAAATAATGAAACAAAATTTGTTTTAGATTATTTTAAAATTGAAAAACCAAAATATTTAAATGATGTTAAGTTACAGATTAAAGATTTAAAGTATAACAAAACAAATTTTATAAATAAAAGTACTTCAATATATGAAAGCTTTAACTATATGAATAACAATCTAATAAGTAACATTCCCGTTATTGATAATGATAAGACTTTCTTAGGTGAAGTTTCTATGAAAGATATAGCTAAGGACATGATATGTGGAGATAACGAATATATAAATGCAAGTTATCAAAATATAATTAGCACTATTGAAGGTGAACAATTACTTAAATTTGATGATGTTATTATTGGTAATATTCTTGTAGCTTCTTACCGAAGCACAACATTTATTCAAAATATTAAAATCGATTCTGAAACAATATTAATTGTTGGCGATAGACATAGTATTATTGAATATGCAGTTAATAGTAAAGCAAAATTGATTATATTAACAGGCGGCAGCAAAATCCATGATGAACATGTCGAAATTGCTAAAAAGAATAAAGTAAATATTATAAAAACAAGTTTAAATACATTTAATTCTGCAAAATTAATTTCACTAAGTAAAGATATTAATACATTAGTGCATAAAGATGATATAGTTTGTTTTGATGAAAATGACGAGGTAAATGATTTTATTGCAATAGCAAATAAAACCAAATTTAGTAATTTTCCAGTAATTGACAAAGATAATAAATGTCACGGATTATTAAAACTTGCCGATATTGCTGATAAAAACAAGAAAAAAGTTATTCTTGTAGATCACAATGAATATGAGCAAAGTGTAGACGGGTTAGACGAAGCTGAGATTGTCGAAATCGTCGATCATCACAAAATTGGAACAATTGGTACTACTGCACCTATTAATTTTAGAAACATGCCTGTAGGCAGTACTAATACAATAATATACATGCTTTACAAAGAAAATGGTATTGAAATACCCAAACATATTGCCGGGTTAATGATGTCAGGCATTATTTCTGATACTTTATTATTTGCAAGTCCGACGACAACTGACATAGATAAAACTGTTGTTGAGGAATTAGCTAAAATTTCCGGTTTAGATTATAAAGAATTTGGTATGGAAATGTTTAAAGCTGGTTCTACTCTAAAAAATAAGACAGAAGAGCAAATCTTCTATACAGATTTTAAAAACTTTGATATTGATGGAATGAAGATTGGAATTAGCCAGATATCTACTGTTTCTTCAAATGATATAAGAAATAATTCTGAAAAATACATAGAGTTGATAAATAATTTATCTAAAAATAATGGTTATTATATTGTTGCATTATTTGTAACTGATATATTAACAAATGGATCATATATTTACTATAACAATAATGCATTTGATATACTAGATGAGTGCTTTGGAAAAGACTTAAAACAAGGCAAATACTTAGATGGTATAGTTTCTAGAAAGAAACAAGTTATTCCAGTTATTATGGAAAGAATGGCAAAATAAAACGAAAGAAATCTTTCGTTTTATTTTTTTATATTTTCTATTAATTCAAATAAATCTATTAAATAGTAAACAAAATGCTTATCCAATTTCACTATATCTAATGTTATTATTAAACATTTATTTCTCATTGAAAATCTAAACATTCTTGAAATTCGGTTAGCTCCTATAAACAGCTCCTGACCATCTAACAAACGCAATGTTTGTTCTGGTATTGTTATTTCAATAAAATTTTTACCTTGTTTTATCTTGTTTATATTTAATTTATTGGCTAGTTTTTCGAACCACTCTTCATACATATATATAATTATATCTTCGCTTAAAATTCCAAATCTATCTTCTAATTCACTTTTTATTAAAAATAATTTTTCTTTAGAATTAATACTGTTTATTTTTTTGTGAATTTCTATTTTTAATTCTTCTTCTGCTACATAATTATCATCAATAGAAGTAGCTACCTCTATTAAAGGCTGCGTTTCTTCCTCTTCTTCATCAACTTTTATACCTTTTAACTTGTTTATTTCATCATCTAACATCTGCATAAACAACTCAATTCCAATTGTATCTATAAAACCAGCTTGTTCACTTCCTAAAATATCTCCTGCCCCACGAATAGATAAATCTCTCATCGCTATTGCAAAGCCACTACCAAGTTCTGTAAATTCTTTAATAGCGTTTAGTCTTTTAATTGCTATTTCCGATAAAACCTTTTGTTTATTATACATTAGATAACAATAGGCAATTTTATTACTTCTCCCAACTCTTCCTCTTATCTGATATAGTTGTGATAATCCAAAATGGTCAGCATCATAAATTATTAATGTATTAACATTAGGTATATCAATTCCGGTCTCTATTATAGTTGTACACAATAAAATATCATATATTCCTTCAGTAAAAGCATACATTATTTCTTCTAACTCAGTTTTTCCCATTTTACCATGCGCACATATTATTTTTGCATCTGGAACTAAAGAAGAAATTTCTTTTTCTTTTACCCGCATTTGTTCTATATTATTGAATAATATAAAACATTGGCCTTTTCGGGATAATTCTTTATATATTGCATCCTTTATAATTTGCTTATTCTCTGCTAAAACATAAGTTTGAATTGGATATCTATCTACTGGTGGAGTTTCAATTAGTGATAAACTTCTTAAACCAGACATGGACATTTGCAATGTTCTTGGTATTGGTGTTGCTGACAATGTTAAAACATCAATATTATTTTTATATGATTTGATTTTTTCCTTATGTTTTACCCCAAATCTTTGTTCCTCATCTATAACAAGTAAACCTAAGTCTTTAAATACAACATCACTACTTAATATTCGATGTGTTCCTATTAATAAATCTATTTTGCCATCTTTTAATTTTACTAATATTTCTTTTACTTTTCTCGGAGTTACAAATCTATTTAGTAATTCAATATTAATTGGAAAAGATTTAAATCTTTCTAAAGCGTTTTTATAATGTTGGTTTGATAAAATCGTAGTTGGACATAAAATGGCAGTTTGTTTATTTCCTAGTATAGCTTTGAAAATTGCTCTAAATGCCACTTCTGTTTTTCCATAACCAACATCTCCACATAATAGTCTATCCATCGGAGAAGATTTTTGCATATCTTTTTTGATTTCTTCAATTACCTTAAGTTGATCTGAGGTTTCTGTATATGAAAATTCTCTTTCAAATTCTATCTGTTCTTCACTGTCAAGAGGATAACTGTAACCGTGAATTGCTTCTCTTAATGCATATAATTTTAAAAGTTCAGCTGCGATATCTTCTATTTTTTTACGCGCTTTTAATTTGGTTTTTTCCCATTCAACGCTTCCAAGTTTGTTTAATTTTGGTTGATACCCTTCTTTTGATGAATACTTGCTAATCATATCTATTTTTTCTACCGGAATATACAATTTATCATTGTCTCTATAATTAATTAATAGATAATCCTTTTTAAATCCATTTTTTTCTAATGATTTTATTCCTACATATTTACCTATACCGTGCATTGAATGAACAACATAATCACCAATATTTAACTTACTTATGTCTCTAATTTTTGTTCCTAATTTAAATTTTGTCTTATAGTGACTATCAATTTGCTTTAAAAAAATGTCATTGTCACTTACATAAACACTTGAGTTAAAAATAAAACCTTTATTTATTTTTTTAACAATCATATTAACCTTGTTTGAAATATAATTATTTTCATCAGTTAGGATAATATTTTTATTTTCTAACATAATTTCAATTTTACTGGCATTTTTCAAACTAGATACACATAAATAAACTTTATCATATTTATTTAGATACATACTTAGTCTTTTATTTATTTCATCGCGAGATAGATTTAAAGATTCGATTTCATAAGTTTCATAGTTTGTATGATTATTAAAATTTTTGCTATTATCAAATTCGTTAAAATATTTTACATTAGTGTGCTTTAAGCTATTTAAATCATGCATATATACAGTATCATTATTATAATTTTCACTGATACTATAGTTATGCATTTCCTCTAATAAGCTATTATAACTAGCTTCCAATTGATAATAATCATTAAAAATAACATTTCCATTAACAAAGTCTAAAATAGAATACACATTTTCATATTTATGTAACATTCTATGCGGTATTCCAAATTTATCTATTTCCGCATCTGTTAAAAACTCTGTTATTGAATTTATTTCTACTTCATCAACTTTCGATATAGTTAATTGATTATCAATATTAAATTCTCTTATTGAATCAATTTCATTTCCCCAAAACTCTATTCTAATGGGATTACTAGCTGATATTGGAAAAATATCAACAACAAATCCTCTAGTTGCAATATCACCTGTTTTATTTACTGTAACACTCTTTTCATAACCTAAATTAAATAAATTAGAAACTAGTTTTTTTATTTCATATTCTTGACCTACTTTTAATTTTACTTTTCGAGAAGAAAATAATTTTTGTGAAGGTAAAAATCTAAGTAATCCCATTAAATTTGTTACAACAATAAACTTATTTTTAGTTTGTAGTTCAGTTATTGTTTCCAAGCGAGTTATTTTTAACTCTGGTGATGTTGCTATTGCCTCACTAGTTAAAAAGTCGTCCATAGGAAAAAGAAGAATATTATCAGTATATTCTAATAACGATTGATAAAATTTATTTGCTTCGTATAATGAACTAGTTACAACTAAAAAAGATTCATTAGTCTTTTCATAAAATTCTTTTATATAAATAACCTTCAATTCAAAAGTTAAACCACTAATATTTTCTGAATCAAAATTACTAAATAAACTCATAATATTCCTCCTTTCACGACAAAAATGATACATCATTGTATCATTAATTATATTTATTCATTAAATTGGTAAATGTCATATTAAAGTAATCATTGATAATATCGATTGATTTTTCTATTACGGAATTCATTATCTCTTTATCTTCATTACCAAATTTACCAAGGACATAGTCTTTTGTATCAATTGATTTATTGTTAGATATGCCAATTTTTATTCTTCTATAATCTTTACTATGAATGTTATTTTCTATATCTTTCAATCCATTATGACCACCACTACCACCACTTAAACGTAATTTAACAGAACCAAACGGAGTATCAAGATCATCATGTATAATTAACACATCATCTATATCAATTTTAAAGAAATCAATATATTGTTTTAAAACTTGACCGGATAAATTAATATACTTTTGTGGTTTTAAGAAAATAACTTTTTCTTTATTAATAAATCCTTCAAAATATAAACCACCAAATTTTTCTTTACCATTCAATATATTGTTTTTTTGCAAATATCTATCTAATATAATAAATCCAACATTATGTCTTGTATTTTCATATTCTTTTCCTGGATTTCCTAGTCCGACTATTAATTTCATTCTATCACCTACTTATGATACATATTATATACTTCACTTTTTGGAAGGTTTCTTTTTTTAGCAACTTGTTTTATAGCGTCCATAACTGATATTCCATCATCAATTAACATATTTATTTGATCTACAATACTAATGTCATCAAAATTAGATATTGAATTATTTCCCTCAACAACAACAACTATCTCGCCTTTAACATCAACCATTAAAGGTATTATTTCCGATATCTTTCCACGATATACTTCTTCATATCTTTTACTTATTTCCCGGGAAATAGAAATATTTCTATCTCCGAATACTTCTTGCATATTACATAATGCTTTAATAATACGGTGAGGTGCTTCATAAAATAGCAAAGTAGCTTTTATATTTTTTAGTTCTTCTAATTCTTTTTTTCTTTTAGATTCTTTACTATTAAGAAATCCTACAAACATAAATGGAAGTGGATTTAATCCAGACATAATCAAAGCTGGAATTAAAGCAGTTGCTCCTGGCAAACCAACTACCTTATAACCAGCATCAATTATTATTTTTGATATATTAAAGCCTGGATCGCTTATTATTGGAGTGCCCCTATCACTTACAAGACCAACATTTTTTCCTTCTTCTAAATACTTAATTACAATTTCTTTATTCTTTTCTTCATTATGATCATTATTAACAATCATCTTCTTTTTTATACCTAAATGATTTAACAGTAAGCCTGTAACTCGTGTATCTTCCGTTAGCAAAATGTCTACATTTTCTATGGTTTTTATTGCTCTTAAAGTAATGTCTTCCATATTTCCCACAGGAGTTGGTATCAAATATAAAGCTGCTTGTTCATCATAACTTTTTTGTGACATTGTTACACCTCTATTCAAAAAATTTCTTTATATCCTCTGTATATTCTCCATATTCATTGTGAGAATATAAAGGAGCCATAATTTCAAGGCCAGGTTTCCCATTTTTAACACCCTCAATTAATAATATATTTGCTCTCTTATTTATTTTAGGATATATAAATTGTGCTCTTTTAGGTTCAATATTATTTTTCTTCATTGTTTCAATTATTTCAACTAATCTTTCCGGTCTATGAACAATAGATACCACACCATTATTTTTTAATATCTTTTTACTTATCTTAAATAGTTTATCAAGATTTAAAGTTATTTCATGTCGAGCTATAGTTTTATGATCATCAAAATTAATATTTGAATTTTCGTTATATTTAAAATAAGGAGGATTACATGTAATTACATCATAAGTGTCAGATTCAATACTTTCATACAAGTCATTTATATCAGCATTAATTATTTTAATTTGATTATCTTTTTTATTAAGGCTAACTGATTCAACCGCTAGATAATACAAATCTTTTTGAATTTCTACACCGACTATTTCGGCACTTGTTTTTGTAGATAAAATTAAAGGAATAGGTGCATTGCCACAACCTATATCCATTATTTTTGATATATTCTTATTTAATGTAACAAAATTGGGCAATAAAACAGAATCCAAAGAAAAATTAAAATAATCAGTATCTTGTACTATATACATTTCTTTATAGCCTAATAAATAATTTTTAACTCTTGACATCAATATTCACTTCGATTGGTCCCTTTTCGGCAATATAAACAACATATGTCCCGTTTAAGACATTAATACTAACCACGCTTCCTTCTCCTTCTTTCGTTTTTACTTTTGAACCTATAGAAGGAAAATTCTTCTTTGCCTCTTTATAATTGTCGTCTTCATATTTCAAACAACAAAGCAAACGACCACATACGCCATTTATTTTACTCGGATTTAAGGCAAGACCTTGATTCTTTGCCATATTTATAGAAACACTATCAAAATTGTTTGCAAATTTTGAACAGCAAAAACATCTGCCACATTGACCTATACCGCCAACTTCACGTGCTTTATCCCTTACACCAACTTGTCTTAGCTCTATTCTTGTCTTATATAAAGACGCTAATTCCTTGGCAAGATTTCTAAAATCTATTCTATTATCTGCAAGAAATCTAAACATTAATTGACTTCTGTCAAATGTATAAGTAGCATCAATTATTTGCATATTTAACTTTTCTTTTTCGACGATTTCTTTGCACCTCTTTAATGCATCTGAAGCATCTAAAATATTTTTTTTATTTTGCTCATAATCATTTTTCGAAGCAATTCTAATAACTTGTTTTAATGGTGCTAAAAGTTTTTGCTCAGAAATTTTTTGAATTTCTCCTTCAACTTTTCCAAATTGTAATCCTCGTTCTGTTTCAACAACGACTGTTATATTATTTTTCAATTGCAAATTATTTGGAGAAAAGAAATAAGTTTTGCCTTTTTCATTAAAAGAAATACTAACAACATCAATCATCTAATTCATCTCCTAATTCAATTATAAAGCTATCTAAAAGTAAATTTATATTAACATTATATTTGATTCTTTCTGTATATTTTATTATTTTTTTTATTTTTATAATTAAACTTAAGACGGTATTCTTATTTGAGATATTAGAAACTTGTTCCATACAATCATCAAATATTTCTATTTTAGCATTCGTTTTAAATTTTAATGTATCTAAGTAAAAAAGTTTCATTATCTCAAAAACATTAACAACAGAATCGCGCGTTATAAAAAACTGCATAAATTCATTATTAGAAAACAAAATTGCATCTTCTTTTTTTTGTTCATAAAAAGAAATAAAATCTAATGTATGTTCAATTTGTTCTTTTTTTTGATTTTCTTCATAAGAACCTGAGTTATTATATACTAAATTATTAATTTTATCAAATGTACTTATATCATTATTTTTCTTCGTATTAATTAAAGCAATTAATTGACAACGTGATAAAATAGTATTAAGTATTTGATACCTATTACTAGTAACTAAAACTGCTATTATATCATCTTCCGGTTCTTCTAAAAATTTTAATATTGTATTTGCGGATGATGAATTAAGTTTTTCAGCATTATTTATAACATATACTTTCTTTTTACCTTCAAGAGGTTTATTTTTAAATTCTTCTTGAAGATTTAACATTTCTTCTTTTTTTATTTGCAATCCCTGAGGATTAATAATTTTAAGTTCAATATACTCATCATTATCAATTTGCTGACAAATATTATCTTTTATACTCTCATCACTGTTGTTACATATAATGTCTTTTATAAAAGACATTATAAAATCATTTGATTTATAATAATCATTTGTTTCAAATAAATAAGCATGCGATATTTTATTATTAGATATAGCTTGTCCTAATGTTTTTGAAGCTATTGGTTGTTCTTTTTCATATCTACTAATTAACATGCTATACCTCCTAAAAAAACATTAATAATAAGGTTATTAGCGATAAAAATGCACTTATTCCAAATAGAGAAACAGCACCAACAGTTATAAAATTTAATGGTATATTAATATCCAAAGGTTGCAATACTAGATTAAAACTATATATTAACAAAAAACCATAAATTACTTTTTTAATAAGTTTAAAAACTTTTTTCATTCTATCACCTATTAAATTGTATTAGTGCTTATTTATTTTATTCTACTTATTATTAATTCTTTTTCTATCCTCTAAAGCCAATTCTAATGTTAGTGAATCTATATAATCTATATCTGCGCCCATAGGAATGCCATGAGCTATTTTCGATACTATAATATTTTTACCTTCAAGTAACTTTCTTATATATAGAGTGGTTGTTTCACCTTCTATACTAGGTTTTAGCGCAAAAATAACTTCTTTTATGTCTTCTTCCTTTATTCTTTTTAACAGCGTTTCAATATTAATCTGATCTGGATTTATACCATCTAATGGTGATATCAAACCTCCAAGGACATGGTATAATCCATTATAAGTCCCAACTTTTTCAAATAATATTACATTTTTAGGTTCTTCAACAACACAAATAGTTGAAATATCTCTATTTTTTGACTGACATATTTCACACAGATCATCTTCACAATAATTATTACATTTAACACATCTTTTTAATTTACTTTTCACATTCAATACAGAAGCTGAAAATATATCTAAAATTTCTTGATCCAATTCAATTGTTGCCAAAGCCATTCTCTCAGCAGACTTCTCACCAACTCCTGGCAATTTCTTATAGCAGTCAATTAATTTTTTTAACACACTAGGGTAATTCATTAAAATAAACCTGGCATACCTTGAGTATATCTACCCATTTTATTTTCAGTTTCCTTTTCAATTTGTTTCATAACATCATTAATAGCAACTTGAATCATGTCTTCTAGCATTTCGATATCGTCTTTTTCTATTGAATCCATATCTATTTTAATGTTCAATATTTCCCTTTTTCCATTTGCTTTTACAGTTACAAAGGAAGATTTCGCCTCAAATATAGTTTTATCTATTTCTTCTTTTGCATTAAGCATGTCCTTTTGTAATTTTTGTGCTTGCTTCATCATAGCTTGTATATTCATTTTCATTCCTCTTTTCTTTAATTATATTCTACTATATCACCAAAAATATTATCAAGTTCTTTTACTTCATTTTTATAATTATTCATTGATATTTTTTTTTCTAAATCTTGTTGTTCTTCTATATATTCAAAAACAACGCTTTTATTATTAAAATCTTTTTTTATTATTTCCCAGGAAATATCATCTGTTGATATAACCTTATATAATTTATTGAATATTTTTTCAAATAATTCTTGAACTGTTACAATATTTTTATTAAATTCCAATGATAAATTTTCTGTCTTGAAAACAAAAACCAAATATTCATCACTCGTTGCTTTTAATTCGCCGTCTATTATCATGGAAGCAAAAACACTATAATTTTCATCTAATAGATAATCTTCTACTTTATACAAACTTCTTCTTAAATTTATTAATAAGTTTTTATCAAATTTTGCCAATGCATTGTTTATTCTATTTTTTTTAAATTCTTCCATTAATTTTGAATTTTGATCAATTTCATCTTTAATCTCTATCGTTTTATTATCAATTTTATCTTCAAAAATATTTTTTTTCTGATTTAACAATACTTTTTCACTATCTGATTTTTCTTCTGTTTTCTCTTCTGATTTTACATTTGTTAATTTATCAACTTTTAATTCATTATTATAAATTCTATTTTGCTTTGATTCTTCTAAATCAGAGCATTCTTTTATTATTAATAATTCCATTGATAATTTAGGATCACTAGATAGCTTTATATCATTCATAGACATATTAAATTTACTAATAAGCTCAATAATTAATTCTTTTGATATATTTTTTGACGCTTCTTCATAAATTTGATAATTATTAGTTATGTTTTTTAAGTAATTTGGAGAAATTTTATATAAAAGAATATTTTTAAGATAATTTATTATTTCTTCAGATATTTTTATTAAATTTTTACCTGAATCATTAAAATCATCAATTAAATTTAACAGTTTTTCTATATTTTTTTCTAATATCAAACTAACAAAATTAGATAATTTTTCTATAGGTAAAGAACCATTAATTTCGTGTATATCTTCAAGAGAGATATTCTGAGGAGAATAGGCAAGCGCCTGATCTAATAAGCTAATTGAATCTCTCATACCACCATCAGATAATCTTGCTATTTCATTTACGGCATCATCTTCTATATCAATTTTTTCCTGTTTTATTATGTATTTTAATCTTTCCACCAAATCTATATTTGCTATTCTTTTAAAGTCAAATCTTTGACATCTAGATAATATAGTTGCAGGTATTTTATGTGGCTCTGTTGTTGCTAAAATGAATATTACATGGGATGGGGGTTCTTCAAGTGTTTTTAATAAGGCATTAAACGCACCTGTGGTTAACATGTGTACCTCATCAATAATATAAACTTTATATTTTCCAGTTGTAGGAACTAAATTTGCTTTATTACGTATTTCTCTTATCTCATCTATTCCATTATTAGATGCTGCATCTATTTCAATTATATCATTTGATTGCTTATTATCTATTTGTGTACAATTTACACACTTGTTACAAGGCATATAACCCTGTAAGCATACACAATTTACTGTTTTAGCTAATATTTTTGCTATAGATGTTTTTCCAGTACCTCTTGGACCGGTAAATAAATATGCATGTGATATTTTATTATTTAATATTGCATTTTGTAATGTTTTTTTAATTATTTCTTGCCCTGTAACTTCGTCAAAATTAGTTGGTCTGTATTTTCTGTAAAGTGCTTGATACATATTAGTTACCTCCTATTAAATTATAACACAAACCCTTATAAAACAAAAGGAATTAACTTTTGTTAATTCCTTTTATCTTTAAAAAAATCTGTCAATAATTTTACTGATTGTTCTTTTTCTAATCCTGTATAAACTTTTGGAATATGATTATTTTTATCATTAAATAATTGATTGATACTTTCAACATAACCAAATTTTTTTGATTCTGTAGAATAGTATACATTTTTAATTCTAGACTGAATTATTGCTCCACAGCACATTAAACACGGTTCTAAAGTAACATACAAATCACAATCATCTAAATGCCATGTTTTTAATTTTTTACATGCCTTTTCTATAACTATAATTTCTGCATGTTTGATAGCGTTTTTCTTTTTTTCTTTTTCATTATGAGCTTTTGCTATAATTCTACCATTTTTTACAATTATTGCTCCAACTGGAACATCTCCATATTTTAATGATTTTTTAGCTTCGAACAGGGCCAATTTCATATATTCATTCATTTCATTCACCATATATTAAAAAGCACACACATTTAGAGGGTTTTAAGGATGCTGTCTTCCGACTCTGACCTGTTTCAACCATAAATGTTGTGCAATATAAATATACTATATTTTTGTTTTTTTTGCAACTATGTTTCACGTGAAACATCAATGTTATATAATTGCTATAATTCGACACTTTCTACATTTAGTAAGAAATATAATGTGTATATTATTGTTTTATATGTTTCACGTGAAACATATAAACAGTGATATTTTTTAAAAAGATTTATTATAATACTAATTTTTAATCATATAATGGATTTTTGATATTGTGTTTCAAAAATAATATATAATATGTATCTAATGTTTCACGTGAAACATTAGATATACTCAAACTAAAACATAAAAAAAGAGAATTTGTGATTCTCTTTTTATGTTTCACGTGAAACATTGTGATTATTCATTATTTGTTTCTTGTTCAACTTCTTCAATTATTTCTTCTTTGCTTAAAATTGCTATTGTACTTACTTTTTGATCATCTTTTAAATTAATCAATCGAACACCTTGCGCAACTCTTCCTGTTGAAGAAACTTGGTTTGAAGATATTCTAATTATAATACCATTGTTTGTCACTATCATTAAATCTTCATCACCATGAATAGTTTTAAATGATACTATATTACCGTTTTTAGAAGTTATGTTTAGTGCTTTAACACCTTTACTACCCCTATGAGTCATTCTATATTCATCTATAGATGTCTTTTTACCATATCCATTTTCTGTAACAACTAATATGTTTTGACCTGGTTCGGCTATTTCGCAACCAACACAGACACCATCGCCTACTTCAATTCCACGTACGCCTGAAGCGGTTCTACCCATTACTCTAATTTCGTTTTCTTCAAATCTAATCATTCTTCCATTTGAAGTAGCAATTAAAATTTCGTTGTTCCCATGTGTTTTTTTAGCTGCTATTAGTTCATCTTCATCTTTTAAAGTTATGGCAATTTTACCATTAGTCCTAATGCTTTCAAATTCAATAAGATCAGTACGCTTTACAAGACCACTTTGTGTACAAAATACAATATTACCTTCTTTTTCATCAGCTTTTATAGTTAACATAACTTTTACAATTTCATCTTTTTCAATAGGTAATAAATTAACTATTGGTAAACCTTTTGCTTGTCTGTTATATAATGGTATTTCATACCCCTTCATCCTATAAACTTTACCCTTATTTGTAAAGAACATAAGGTAGTCATGAGTCGTCATAGAAGTAATATTTTCAACAAAATCTTCTTCATTCGTTGTCATTCCTTTAACACCTACACCACCTCTATTTTGAGATTTGTAAGTTTCACTAGTCATACGCTTAATATAGCCCTTATTTGTTAATGTAATGACAATATCTTCTACTGGAATTAGTGACTCATCTTCTATAAATTCAATAGAAGTATTATCGATTTCAGTTCTTCTCTCATCACCATATTTATTTTTAATATCAAGCATTTCTTCTTTTATAATTGAAAGAATTTTTTCTTCACTTGCTAAAATTGCCTTTAAATTCTCAATAAGTTTTAATAATTCTGCTAACTCATCTTCAATTTTTTTTCTCTCTAATCCAGATAATCTTCTTAATTTCATTTCCATAATAGCTTCTGCTTGAACATCACTTAAATTGAATCTTGAAATTAATGTGTTTTTTGCATCCTCATCTGTAGAAGCTTCTTTTATAACTTTTATTACTTCATCTATATGATCTAGAGCAATTTTTAATCCTTCTAATATGTGAGATCTTTTTTCTGCTTTATCTAATTCAAACTTTGTTCGTCTGTATATAACAGATTTTTGAAAATCGATATATTTAGAAATTATATCTTTTAAACCTAATGTTTTTGGTTGTCCATCATCCAACATTAAAAAATTAATTCCATATGTTGTTTGTAACTGTGTATGCTTATACAAATTATTTAAAACAACATTAGGGTTAGCTTCTTTCTTTAATTCAATTACAATTCTAATTCCTTGGGAAATAGTTGATTCATCATGCAAATCAGCTATTCCGTCAACTATCTTGTCACGTACTAATTCTGCTATTCTTTGTCTCAAAACCAGTTTATTTACTTGATAAGGAATCTCTGTAACTATAATTTCATTTTTTCCTTTATTTTCAACAATTTCAGCCTTTGCTCTAATTGTAATTGTCCCTTTTCCAGTTTCATAAGCCTTTTTAATGCCACTGTTACCTAAAATTAACGCACCTGTTGGAAAATCAGGCCCCTTAATATAATTCATTAATTCTAAAAGTTCTATTTCTGGATTATCTATATATGCTATACACCCATCAATTACTTCAGATAAATTGTGTGGTGGTATGTTTGTTGCCATACCAACTGCGATTCCCATAGTTCCATTTACTAGTATATTTGGATATCTACTTGGTAAAATTGATGGTTCTTTTCTACTTCCATCAAAATTATCCTCAAAATCAACTGTTTCTTTATTTATATCTTTTAGTAACTCCATAGACATTTTAGCTATTCGAGCTTCTGTATAACGATATGCAGCAGCACCATAACCATCTATAGAACCAAAATTTCCATGTCCATCTATTAAAGTATACCTATAACTAAAATCTTGTGCCATTCTTACTAAAGCATCGTAAACAGCAGTATCACCATGTGGATGATAATTACCAATTACGGCTCCAACTGTTTTTGCACTTTTTACATATGCTTTATCTGGAGTATATCCAGATTCGTACATAGTATATAATATTCTTCTATGTACTGGCTTTAATCCATCCCTTAAATCGGGAAGTGCACGCGAAATTATTACACTCATTGAATATTCTAGGAATGAATTTTGCATTTCTCTTGCTATATTTACTTCTTCTAATTTATCCATCTATCTACACCTCCTATATATCCAAATTTTGCACGTAAATGGCATTTTCCTCGATAAACTCGCGTCTAGGCTCTACTTCTTCACCCATAAGTGTTTCAAAGACCTTATCAGCAAGCATAGCGTCCTCAACCGTTACTCTACGTAAAGTTCTATTATGAATGTTCATTGTTGTTTCACAAAGTTCTTCTGCATCCATTTCACCTAAACCTTTGTTTCGCTGAATATCATATTTTGTCGTCGGAGATAAATTGCTAATATACTCTTCTTTTTCTTGATCAGTTAAAACATAAGTGAATGTTTTACCATGAGTTATTTTATATAAAGGAGGTTGCGCCACATAAATATGTCCTGCTTCAACAATTGGTTTAAAAAATCTATAGAATAATGTTAATAATAAAGTTCTGATATGTGCTCCATCGACATCGGCATCAGTCATTATAATTATTTTATGATATCTTAATTTTGCAATATCAAATTCATCACCAATTCCAGTACCAAAAGCAGTAATCATACTTCTTATTTCTTCATTACCTAATATTCTATCCAATCTTGCTTTTTCTACATTAAGAATCTTACCTCTTAAAGGTAAAATAGCTTGTGTTTTTGAATCTCTTCCACCTACTGCAGAACCACCTGCTGAATCACCTTCGACAATAAAAATTTCAGATATAGTAGCATCTTTACATGAACAATCAGTAAGTTTTCCCCATTGATTAGTTAATTCAAGTCCACCTTTTCTTCTTGTCAATTCACGAGCACGCTTTGCAGCTACTCTGGCTCTTGCTGCTGTCAAAGCCTTATCTATAACCAATTTTGCTTGCTCAGGATTTTCTAATAAAAATCTTTCAAATCCTTCACTAAAAACATCATCAGCTATTTTTCTTACTTCACTATTTCCTAATTTTGTTTTTGTTTGCCCTTCAAATTGTGGATTTGGATGTTTACAAGAAATTATCATTGTTAATCCTTCCCTAACATCATCCCCAGTTAAAGGCTCATCGTTATCTTTAATTAATTTATTACTTTTTGCATAATTGTTAATAATACGTGTTAAAGCTCTTTTAACACCATCTTCATGAGTTCCACCTTCATAAGTGTTGATATTATTAGTAAATGAATAAACATTAGCGCTATAACCTGAATTATATTGCATGGCTACCTCAACTGAAATATCATCTTCTTGACCAGAAACATGAATAATTTGATCGTGAATTGGTGTTCTGTTTTTATTAAGAAATTCTATATAGGCACTTATTCCACCTTCATAATGAAATTCTTCTCTTTTCTTTTCATTTGTTCTATCGTCAAATAAAATTAACCTTAATCCCTTATTTAAAAAAGCTAATTCTCTAATTCTTGTTTTTAAAGTATCATAATCAAAAACTGTTGTTTCTGTAAATATTTCAGGATCCGGTTTAAATGTTACTGTTGTTCCAGTTCTATCTAAAGAACACTCATCAATAACCGTTAAAGGTCCTACAGCATGACCACCATCTGCAAATTTTATATAATATACTTTTCCACCTTGATAAACTTTTACTTCTACCCAACTACTAAGCGCATTTACTACAGATGCGCCAACACCATGAAGACCGCCGGATACTTTATATCCGCCACCGCCAAATTTACCTCCAGCATGAAGTACAGTATACACTGTTTCAACTGTTGATAATCCGGTTTTGGGATGTATACCGGTTGGTATACCTCTACCATCATCTTTTACAGTAACAGAATTATCTTCATTAATAACTATCTCAATATCATCACAATATCCAGCTAAAGCTTCATCTATAGCATTGTCAACTATTTCCCAAACTAAATGATGTAATCCTTTTTCACTTGTTGTACCTATGTACATACCAGGTCTTTTTCTTACTGCTTCCAATCCCTCTAATACTTGGATGTCAGAAGCATCATAATGTTTAATTTCTTGTTCCATAATTTCACCTCTATTTTTCTATTATGTTTCCTTTATCAATATAAAAGACTTTAGATTCGTTTACAATATTTTTTTTAATGTTATTTAAATCTGTAGTCGTTATAATGGTTTGTATATTTTTATCTATATACTTTAATATGTTGTTTTTTTTATGCTTATCAAATTCACTAAAGACATCATCAAGTAATAATATAGGTTTTTCACCTATTTTATTTTCAAATATTTGTATTTCAGATAATTTCAAAACAAGAACAGATAATCTTTGTTGCCCTTGAGAACCATATTTTTTTAAATTATTATTTCCCAATATAAATTCAAAATCATCTCTATGTGGACCATACAAAGACATTCCTAATTTTATTTCCTGATCTAAATTTTTTTCTATTACATCTTTTAATGTTTCTTTTAAATTGCAAGAATCAAAACACTCTATATAAGGTTTGGTTATGTATTTTAAAGAAAAGTTACTATTTTTACTAATATCTTCATAAATTGGAGACGCTATTAGTGTTAATTTTTCAATAAATTTCTTTCTTGCTCTATAAATAAAAACAGCTTTATCTATATAATATTCAGTAATAATGCTTAAATAATTCAAATCAATCTTTTCCCTATTACTTGCTTTTTTTAGACAATCATTTCTCATTTTTAATAATTTGTTGTATTCGTTTAAAATCTTATAATATGTTGGATATAATTGACTTAATTCAGTATTTAAATATTTCCTTCTGTTTTCAGGTAAGCCCTTGATTATTTCAATATCATCTGGATAAAAAATAATAACATTCATATTAGATAAATAATCTGTTGTCTTAATTATCTTATTACTGTCTATAAAATACTCTTTGTTTTTTTCAGAATACTTTATAAGCAATTTTGTCTTAATATTATTTTTACTTATTACACCTTCTACACTGTAATTCTTCTTATTATTCATGATGAGTTCATTATCTGATGATGATCTGTGCGATTTTGTTAGACCAAGTAAATATATACTTTCTAATATATTTGTTTTTCCTTGAGCATTATTACCATAAAAAATATTAATATTATTACTTAATTTAATATTAATTTTTTCGTAATTTCTAAAATTATTTAATTTTAATTGCTGTAAAAACACAAGTATCGCCACATTTCCAATTTTAAGCACATTATTTTTAAATTATATATCTTGGTATATACCTATACACAATATAATTATATCACAAATATAAACTTAAATAAAGAAAAAACAGGATTAATACCTGTTTTGTTCATTATTATGACGCTTAAGCCAGTGCTCTAGTCTAATGGCTTTACTAATTTGATTTTGTAATACAAATTTTGATATTTCTAAATGAATCTTCTCTCCATTTATAAGTTCAACAATGGATCCTTGGGCTTCATCAGTATATCCTTTAATCGAGTATAAAGATAACCAATGACATATTTCTCCTCTTGTTGATCCTGTAGGTAATAATATTATTGATAATTCTTCAGATAATATTACAGGAGCCTTATATCTTATCCCTGTTAATTTAGTTGTTCCTGCTAATCTTCCGGACAAGGAACTACCAAAACTACGGCAACTTTCATCAACTATTTTATGAATATTATTAAAAATTTCATAACTTTTATTTCTTTCCATTACCTTTGTATTACCATTTTTTAGTTGCATTAGACACATAGTGCCTGTATTAATTTCATAACCTTTCATAACAATTCCCCCTAACAATATTTTAGTCCACATCTATACCCACTTTAGTATGGACTATAGTATTTATAACATATCAATATAATCGAGATTTGTCGAAAAAACTGAAAAAACAAAAAAAGTAACTTATTGTTACTTTTTGTATTAATATGTTCTTATCGGTAATATTAATTGAGTTAAATCATCACTGTCTGGATTTTTAATAATTATAGGTTTTACATCTCCGTTAAACATTAAATTTATATATTCACATTCAAAAGATTTTAATGCGTCCATCATATATTTAGAACTAAAAGCTATTTTAAGTTCTTCATCAACATTTTTATCAATATTAACGTTTTCTTCTACATATCCAATTTCAGGAATATTAGAAGAAATAACTACATTATTATTATTTGTTTCAAATCTAATAGTATTTTTATCACTTTCATTAGTTAATAATGAAGCTCTGTCTATTGCATTGTAAAAATTTCTTAAATTAATTTTAACAATTAAACTAAATTCAGTAGGAATTAATTTTGTTGCATCTGGATAACTACCATTAATTATTCTAGATAACATTATTATAGAACCAAATTTAAATATAACTTTATTATCAAAAATATGTATTTCTAGTTCTTCATCATTATCATTAAACATTCTTGTTAATTCGTTTAAATTTTTTGTAGGAACTATAATGTTATTATTTTCATCATTTGCGTTTACTTTGATTATTTTTTTAGCTAAACGATATGAATCAGTAGCAGTACACTCCAACAAGTTATTCTCAAACTTAAAATTTATACCTGTTAATACAGGTCTTGATTCCTGTGTTGATGTAGCAAATATAGTTTGATTTATAATTGTTTTAAAGATTTTTTGGCTAATCTTAATTGGATTTTCTTTTTCAGATAATTCTAAATCAGGAAAGTCGTTAGAATTGTTACAGTTTAAAGTAAATGAAGAATTTTTTGTATATATATTAAGTTTGGAATCTACTAGTTCTTCTATATTTATATCTTCGCTATCTAATTTTCTTATAATCTCGTAAAACAATTTTCCACTTACTACTAATTCACCCAACTCTTTTATTTCTTCTATATCTTTTTTAGGTACAAAAGTCTTGATAGCAATCTCATTATCTGTACTCATCAAATATAAACCCTCTGTAGTTAAATTAAATTTTATACAGTTTAAAATTGGAATAAGATTCTTAGTTGATATACCTCTTATTACATAATTAAGATGTTCCATTATAATGTTTTGTTTAATTTTAATTTTCATATTTATAAGTCCTCTTTTCTTATTATTTATATAGTTATTATTATTATTGCAGTGGAAAATGTGGATAAGTGTAAATTATTCTTTATTTTAAAGATTTATTTACATTTTTTTGTGTTTATAATTTGTGTAAAGTTATTAGTTTTCCACTGTATTATTTAATTTGATTTACAATTTTTTGAATTTCGTCATTTAAATTTTTATCTCTTTTAACTTCGTTTGTAATCTTATTAACAGAGTGCATAACTGTAGTGTGATCTTTCCCACCAAATTCACTACCAATTCTTGCTAAAGATTCATCTAAATAATTTCTACATATATACATTGCAATTTGTCTAGGATAACTAATTGTGGCTTTTCTTTTTTTACTTTTTAAATCTTCAACATTAATATTGAATTTTTGGGAAATAATTTGTTGTACTTGATCAATTTTATTTTTTGAAATAATTGTTTTAACCACATATCCGTTTAATGCCTCTTCAGCAAGTGGTAAGTCTATATTAGAACCATTCATTATTGAAGCATAAGCTAGTACCCTATTTATACAACCTTCTAGCTTTCTTACATCACTAGTGCATATACTAGCAATAAACTCTTTAACATCTTCAGGAAAGTCTACCATTATTTCATTACTTTTAAATTTATTATTAATAATGTTCATTCTTAAATCAAAATCTGGTGGCATTATATCAACAGAAAGTCCCCAAGAAAACCTTGTTAATAATCTATCTTCTAATTTTTTTAAATCATTTGGTGATCTATCAGAAGAAATAATTATTTGCTTGTTTTTACTGTGTAATTCATTAAATGTGTTAAAGAATTCCTGTTGTGTGGTTTTTGCTATTTCAAGATATTGAATATCATCTATTATAAGAACATCTATATCCCTATACTTATTTTTGAATTCATCAATTGTTGTGAAATTATCACTTTCTTTTTTATCCCTATATATTTTTAAAAAATCATTTACAAATTTTTCACTAGTAGCATATAATACTTTCTTATTAGAATTTTGAATAATATAATTTCCTATTGCCTGCATTAGATGAGTTTTTCCAACTCCGCTTGGTCCATATATAAACATCGGATTATATATTTGTCCAGGTCTTTCAGCTACCGCAACTGCATTCATTTTAGCAAATTTATTTGATTTTCCAATTATAAAATTATCAAAAGTATATTTTGCATCTAAATTACTTTCAAAACTATCTAAAGGAATCCCTATTTTATCTGTATCTATAACAATATTGTTTTCTAATTCATCTTCTGTTACATATTCAATAATAAAATTTGATTCTGTTATTTCATTGAATATAGAAGTTACTATATCGTTATAAGCATCTTTTAAATGTTTTTTATGTAGGGTCATAGGAACTAAAACTTTAGCATAATTAGTACTAATATCTATTAATTTAGTTTCCTCAAACCAAGTTTCATAATTAATAGGTTGAATTTCTTGCTTAATTTTATCAAGAAATTTGTTCCATATAATATTATAATCCATAAAACCACCCCACTGTCTTGTCTAAACACATTTTACCCTATTTTATTAAAAATTCCAATAGAAAAATCCAAAAAACCCTTGAAAACAAAAGAAAAAGTTGGGAAATATAAAAATTTTAATTTTTTTTTGGGAAATATAAAATATAATGTGCATAAATAATATATATAATATAACAAAATAGCATTTTTTTCCACATTTTTGGTGGAAAAATAAAATATTAAATAAAATAAAATAATATTCCACAAAAAAAGTGGAAAAATAAAAAAAATATTAAAAAATAAAGATTTCTTTTAAACAATTTTAAAAAAATAAATGTTAATAAAAAAAAATCCACATATTTTCCACAAAAAGGATGAAAAGGTTTGACAAAAAAGGCATTTATATATATAATTAATGATGCAACCAAATATTAAACTAAAAGTTCAGGAGGTGTTACAATGAAAAGAACATATCAACCAAATACAAGAAAAAGAAGTAAAAAAATAGGATTCTTAGCTCGTGCTAAATCTTCAATCATTAAAAGAAGAAGAAGAAAAGGACGTAAAGTTTTATCTCATTAATAATTACCACTGTATAAGTGGTTTTTTAGTTGGATGGTGAAATATGAAAAAAATTAATATTTTAAAAAATAATAGAGATTTTGATAGAATTATTAAAAGTAATAAATCATATAAATTTAAAGATGTATATATATATATAGAAAGAACAGATGATAGATTTTATCATTTTGGTATTTCTGTGAGCAAAAAAATTGGTAATGCTGTAACTAGAAATTTATATAAAAGACGAATTAAAAATATTATCGATCAAAATATCTACCAAAACAACTTCAATTGTATTATAATACTTAAGAAGAGTGTATTATCAATTTCATATTCAGAACTAGAAAATGAATTAATAAATGCTTTTAAGGATTTAAAATTAATAAAGGAGTAGCAAATGAAAAAAAAGAAAATATTAATTATTTCTTTACTGCTATGTGTATTTACCTTAACAGGATGTACTTCTTATCTAAAAGATTCAGATAAGAAAATAGTAAAGAATGAAACAACAGGACAAAATTTAGTAGAAAATATCTTATGCCAACCTATTTCTCCAGATACAATAGCAAAATATGAAGAAGTAGGTCAAAATAATAATTCTTTGCCAAAGTGTAGTGAATTTAAAATTAATAGTGGTGGTTATGAAGGTATATGGACAACAATATTTGTTAAACCACTTGCTTGGTTAATATTAAAGATAGGATATTTTGTTAAAAATTTTGGTTTATCTATTATAATAGTTACTTTATTGATAAGAACAATTATGATTCCATTTACTAAAAAAGCTGCAATGCAATCAGAAAATTTAAAATTAGTTCAGCCTGAATTAACAAAATTAGAAAAAAAATATAAGGATAAAAAAGATCAGGATAGTATGATGCAAAAAAGTCAGGAAATGTTGATTTTATATAAAAAATATAATATAAATCCAATGTCAGGATGTTTATTCTCATTTATCCAATTACCATTATTCATGGCCTTTTATGAAGCTCTTTATAGATTACCATCAGTATTTGAAGGAAAATTTCTATTGTTTGATTTAGGTGTTACCCCATTTACTGCTTTCGGAAATGGGCAATATTATTATGTTATATTAATTTTATTAGTATTTTTGGTAACATTCTACTCATTTAAACTTAATAGTGGAGCTGCATTAGGGAAAGAACAAGAAGCTCAAATGAAATTGATGCGAAATATTACTCTTGTAATGATTGGTACTGCTTCGTTTACAGTTTCAGCTGCAATAGCATTATATTGGATTACAAATTCAACATTTACAATTGTTCAAAATTTATATGTTAAAAGGAGTATTGCGAAATGATAGAAGTTGTAGAAAAAGAAGGAAAAACTGAAGAAGAACTACTTTCTAGTGTTAATTTAGATGACGTTCATTATAAAATCGAAGAAATTCCAGGAAAGTTGTTTAAAGGAAAAAAATATTTAATTAAGACTATAGAAAAACAAGCAATTAGAAATTTTATAAAAGAGTTTATTAATAATTTAGGATTATCAATGAATAAAAAAATAAATACAGAAATTAGATATAATGATGATTGTTATTTTGTTATGTTAATTGGAGATGATAATTCTATACTAATTGGAAAAGATGGTAGAACTTTAAACTCAATTCAACTGTTATTACATCAAGCAATAAATAATAAAACAGGATTTAACATCAGAATTAATGTTGATGCTGCAAATTATAAAACAAATAAGGAAAAAAGACTTGAAAGAGAGATAAAAGTTTTAGCAAAAGAAGTATTAGATACAAAAGTTGAAGTTAAATTAGATCCAATGAATTCATATGAAAGAAGAATTGTTCATAACGTAATTGGCAATTTTAAAAATTTACAAAGTGAAAGTTTTGGAGAAGATCCAAGCAGATATATAGTAATAAGTTATAAAGAAGATTAAAAAATCTTCTTTTTTTTATTAAAGTAGTGTATAATTAATCAATTAGGGAGGAATCTACATGAATGAGGAAAAAAAACTAGAAAAAATATATAGTAAATTGAATGATGAATACTTAGATATAGTGCGTTATATTTTAAGTAACGAAGAATTTAAAAAGAGAATAGATTATAATCACCATGAAAATAGATCAGTGTATACTCATTCATTAATGGTTTCTTTTAATTCATATAAAGTTGCGAAATTATTAAAATTAGATTATGAGAGTGCTGCAATAGGTGGCTTGCTTCATGATTTTTATTATGATGATTGGCAAAAAAATCCAAAAAAAGGATTAAAAAATATGCATGGTTTTGTTCATGCTTATGAAGCTTTAGAAAATTCAAGAAAAATATTTCCAGAGTATATGACTGATAAAATAAGTGATATTATTGTTAAGCATATGTTTCCACTAAATATAAGACCTCCAAAGTATGCTGAAAGTTGGATAATTACATGTGTGGATAAAGTAATTTCTTTGGAAATTTTAGCTACTCCAAAACAATTATATAAATATGTAGGATTAGCATTTGTTTTTAAGATATTTAAAATTAGATTAAAGTAGGTGAAAAATGAACGATACAATAGCAGCAATATCAACAGCTTTAGGTGTTGGCGGTATTTCAATTATAAGAGTAAGTGGTCCAGAATCAATAGAAATAGTAAATAAAATCACTAAAATGAAAAAGATAATGAAAGCTTCTTCCCATACTATTAATTATGATCATATTATGGATAATGATAAAATAGTAGATGAGGTTTTAATTACTGTAATGAGAGCACCAAAAACATTCACATGTGAAGATGTAGTTGAAATAAATGCGCATGGAAGTATAGCAACAACAAATTACATTTTGAAATTATTATTAAATAATGGTTGTAGGCTATCAGAACCAGGAGAATTTACAAAACGCGCTTTTCTAAATGGTAGAATTGATTTAATGCAAGCAGAAAGTGTTATGGATTTAATAAATTCTAAAACAGAGAAATCACGCTCTTTAGCAATAAATCAGCTTGATGGAAAAGTTTCAAATATGATTAGAAATCTAAGAAATGAAATAATTCAAATTGTATCTAATATTGAAGTTAATATTGATTATCCAGAATACGAAGATATAGAAATAATAACGAACGAAAAAATATTACCTAATTTAAACGATTTAGAGAAAAAACTAGAAAAAATATTAGCAGATAGTAAAGATGGAATACTTATTAAAGATGGAATTAAAACATCAATTATAGGAAAACCAAATGTTGGAAAAAGTAGTCTATTAAATAAACTGATAAACGAAGATAAAGCAATAGTTACTGATATAGAAGGAACAACTCGCGATATAGTTGAAGGAAAAATTTCTCTAGACGGAATTTTATTAAACATAATAGATACTGCTGGAATAAGAGAAACAAATAATTTAGTTGAAAGTATAGGTGTAAAAAAAAGTTTAGAATTAATTGAAAATTCAGATTTGATTTTATATGTATTAAGTAATAATGATAAAATAAGTACTAATGAATTGCAAATTTTAGAAAAAATAAGAGATAAAAATTATATTGTTGTTGTTAATAAATGTGATTTAGCTAGCAATATTGATTTGCCAGCTGGTATTAAAAATATTGTTTATATAAGTACTTTGGAAAACCAAGGTATAGAAGAACTAAAAGAAAAAATAAAAGAAATCTATAATTTGGGAAATATTGAAACTGAAAATATGACATATTTGTCAAATGCAAGGAGTATTTCGTTAGTTGAAAAGGCATTAAATTCATTAAAAGAAGTAATAAAAGGTATCGATAAAAATATGCCAATCGATATGGTTGAGATAGATTTAAAAGAAGTTTGGAATATATTAGGTGAAATAATTGGTGAAACATATGAAGAAGAATTAATAGACCAATTATTTAGCAGATTTTGTTTAGGAAAATAAATTGGAAGTGATAATATGAAATATGAAATAATTGTTGTTGGTGGTGGTCATGCCGGGTGTGAAGCAGCTTTGGCAGCAGCTCGAAAAGGTCATAAAACTTTATTAATAAGTGGAAATAAAAAGAATATAGCCGACATGCCATGCAATCCATCTATTGGAGGAAGTGCTAAAGGAATAGTTGTTAGAGAAATAGATGCTTTAGGCGGACAAATGGGTAAATGTGCAGATGAAGGTAAAATCCAAATAAAGATGTTAAATAGTGCTAAAGGTCCAGCAGTTCAAGCCTTAAGAGCGCAAGCAGATAAGGTAATTTATCCAAAATTAATGTTAGAACAATTAGAAAAACAGGAAAATTTAATGATATTGGAAGCTATGGTAGAAGATTTAATAGTAGAAGATAATATTGTAAAAGGAATAGTTTTAGCAGATAATACTAAAATATTCAGTGATGCTGTTATTTTAACAACAGGGACTTATTTAAAATCTGATATTATGGTTGGTGATACTAGAAGAAGAGAAGGACCACATGGCGAAAAACCAAGTCAGCATTTAAGTGACAATCTTAAAAAATACGGTTTGAAAATAATAAGGTTAAAAACTGGAACACCACAGAGAATAGATAAAAATAGTATTGATTTTTCAAAATCAAAAGAAGAATTTGGTGATCAAACATATAGATACTTTAGTTTTGATAATAATAAGCCATATGAAATTGAAAAACAAGTTCCTTGCCATTTAATATATACAACACCAAAAACACATAAAATAATAAGAGAAAATTTAAATAAATCTAGTATGTATGGCGGTTTAGATGATATCACAGGAGTTGGGCCAAGATACTGTCCGTCTATAGAAGATAAAGTTGTTAGATTTTGTGATAAGGAAAAACATCAACTTTTCTTAGAGCCTGAAAGTATCTATTATGATGATATATACATACAAGGTTTTTCAACAAGTATGCCACATGAAGTACAAGACCTTATGGTACACAGTTTGCCAGGTTTAGAAAATGCAAAGATATTAAAATATGCTTATGCTATTGAATATGACGCAGTATACCCTACTCAGATGAAATTATCTTTGGAAAATAAAATAATATCAAATTTATTTACTGCGGGACAAATAAATGGAACTAGTGGGTATGAAGAAGCAGCTGGTCAAGGATTAATAGCAGGAATAAACGCAGCTTTAAAGTTAGAGGGTAAAGAACCATTAATATTAAAAAGAAACGAAGCTTATATTGGAGTTCTAATAGATGATTTAGTTAATAAGGGTATAAGAGACCCTTATCGTCTTTTAACTTCAAGGGCAGAATATAGACTTTTATTAAGAAGCGATAATGCTGATATTAGACTTAGAAAACACGGTTATGAAGTTGGATTAATTGAGTTGGATAGATATAATAAATTCCTTGAAAAAACAAAAAAAATCAAATTATTAGAACAAGAACTACATGAAAAAAAATTAAATCCAAATGATAAAGTAAACAAGTATTTAGAGCAAAAGGATTCAGCTATCTTAAAGGATGGAATTACTTTATATAATTTATTAAAAAGGCCAGAAATTTCTATAAAAGATATAGAAGAATTTTATGTTTTAAATTATGATGAAGATGTAAAAGAGCAAGTTCAAATAAATATTAAATATGAAGGATATATAAAAAAGGCAGAAAAAGAAGCTAATAAGATGGTTGATTTAGATGATAAAAAAATTCCTGAAGATATAGATTATGAAAAAATACATAATTTAGCTAGTGAAGCAAAACAAAAATTAAAAGAAGTAAGACCTACTTCTATTGGACAAGCACTTAGAATTAGTGGTGTTAATCCTGCAGATGTATCAATACTTATGATATATCTAAAAAAGGAGTATCATTATGACAGAAAATAATTTTGAGTTAGAGTTAAATAAAATAGGCATAAAATTATGCTCAGAACAACTAAATCAATTTAATAAATATTATAAATTACTTATCGAATGGAATGAAAAAATTAATTTAACAGCTATAACAGAGAAGAAAGATGTTTATTTAAAACACTTTTATGATTCTGCAACTATAGTTAAAGTTGTAGATTTAAACCATGAAAAAACGTTATGTGATATAGGTACTGGTGCTGGTTTTCCTGGTATAGTGTTAAAAATTTTATTTCCAGGTTTGAAAGTGACATTAATTGATGCATTAGAGAAAAGAATAAAATTTTTAAATTTAGTTATTAGTGAATTAAACTTAAAAGATATAGAAACAATTCATGCTAGAAGTGAAGAATATGGCATAAAAAATCGTGAATTATATGATGTAGTTACAGCTCGTGCAGTAGCAAATCTACCAATTTTGATGGAATATTGTGTTCCATTAGTAAAAACAGGAAAATTTTTTATACCAATGAAAGCAAACATTTCCCAGGAAATAAATTTAAGTCAGAATGCTATTAAAAAATTAAGTTTAAAAGAAGTGAGAAAAGAAGAATTTTTTCTTCCTTATGAAAATAGTCAACGTACTATTATTTTATATTTAAAAGAAAAAGCGACTTTAAATATTTATCCTAGAAAAAATTCAGATATAAAAAAGAAACCTTTATAGGTTTCTTTTTATTATTTGGGAAATATTTCCCAAATACTCTTGTTTAAAAATAAAATTTATAGTATTATATAAATAGAGTATTTTAAGAATAGAGGTATAATATGGAATTTGAAAAGAGAGTTGTGGATTTAGATGTTAATGATGTATTACCTAATAGATTCCAACCACGTATTAAATTTAATGAAGATTCAATAAATGAATTATGTAAATCTATAAAAGAGCATGGTGTAATTCAACCTATTGTTGTAAGAGCAATGGGAGATAAATATGAAATAATTGCTGGAGAAAGAAGATATAAAGCAAGTTTACTTGCCGGAAAACAAACAATTCCTGCAGTTATAACTGAATTAAATGATAAAGATAGTGCTGAAGTAGCACTAATTGAGAATGTTCAAAGAAAAGATTTAACCCCTATTGAAGAAGCTATTTCTTATAAAAAAATATTGGATATGGGTTATTTAACACAAGAAGAATTAGCAACAAAGTTGGGAAAAACGCAATCTACAGTTGCAAACAAGTTAAGATTATTAAATCTAGATGAAGAAGTGCAAGAAGCTGTCCTAGAGGAAAAGATATCTGAAAGACATGCAAGATCACTATTAAAGTTATCTAATATGTCAGAACAACGACAAATGCTAAATAAAATAATCGAGAATAGATTAACAGTAAGAAAAACTGATGAAGAGATTATTCAATTATTAACTGATTCAAATAGTAGTGATTCTGAAGAAAGTGGTTCTGAAAATATGCTAATTCCATCTAATGATATAGAAGATAAGGAAATAGATAATCCTTTTAGAATTATGCCAATTATTTCTGATAAAATTCCAACATTTGACTCAACAAATGTTGTTGGAAAAGATTCTTTTATGGAAGAACCAATTATTATTATAGATGATCCAGAACAATTGCCAGCAATTAATGAGGATCAAGTTACAGTAAATCCAACAGAAGAATTTAATCCATTTAAACTAAATAATGAAGATACTAATGTTGTTTCAGATACTATACAGAATAGTATACCTAGCAATCCAATCGAAGATGTTCAACCAGTGGCTCTTGAAAATAATGATATTCAAGATATTACTACATCAAATTCGACTGAAGTAAATCCTGGTTTTATGGATATTGATAAGATTGCCGAGGTAGCAAAGGATATTCCAACAGTACTTGAAAAAGACCCTGTTGATATAAATAGTTTGTTAAAACCATCTATAATAGGGCAAGAGGATTCTGTTAGTTCAGAAGTTTCACAAGTAGAAAAAGAAGAAGAATTGAAAGTTGGTAAATTTTTTACATTACCAACAGATGAGGAAAAAAATATTGAAAATAATGAATCAGCAACAGAAAAAAATGTTGCTACTGGTATAACAGACGTGTTTAATTTTGATTTAGATGGAAATAAAGAAGATAATTCTTTATTAAACACAACAGAAGTTCCAATAGAAACACCAATAGAGGCTCCAATAGAGGCTCCAATTCAACCTTCAGTAGATGTTTCGAAAGCATTAAATCCTTTAGAGGAAACTCAAAGTATTGAAACTTTACCTTCAGTTTTTAACGAAGAACCAGCATTAAATATAAATGAAATAGCTATTCCAGTGGAACCTGAAAAAATGGATGAAACACCTATTTTAGATTTGAATAATCAATCTGCCGAAGAACTAAATATCCCAGAACCAGTATTAGATAACACTATTTCAGAAATAGCAACACCTTCAATAGCAGATGAAGATTTGACAAATAATATGATTACACCTGATTTTGATTTTAATATTAGTACTCCTGTTGAAAGAGAAGAACTAGTTGTAACTGAACCTTTGTCTTCAGAAGATATGCCAGTTCCAACTACGTCTAATCAAGTTGTATCAAATAAAAACATTGCTAGTGCCCTTGAACTAATTAGAAACAGTTCAAAAGAATTAGAAAAAATGGGTTTTGTTATAGATACAGAGGAATTTGATTTTGAAACAGCATATCAAGTGATAATTAAAATACAAAAGTAAGTAATACTTACTTTTTTTGTTGTTATTAAAATATAAAGATGTTAAAATAACTTTGGTGATAAAAATGGATTTTAAACTAGTATCAAAATATTCTCCAAGCGGAGATCAGCCAGAAGCAATAAAAAAATTAGTAAATAATATAAATAAGAAAGAAAAGTATCAAGTTTTATTAGGTGGTACTGGAACAGGAAAAACATTTACTATAGCTAATGTTATAGAACAAACCAACAAACCAACTTTAGTTTTAGCGCATAACAAAACTTTAGCAGGCCAACTATATGGTGAATTAAAAGAATTATTTCCAGATAATCACGTAGAGTACTTTGTTTCATATTATGATTACTATCAACCAGAAGCATATGTTGCAAAAACTGACACATACATTGAGAAAGATTCTTCAATAAATGATGAGATAGATGAGTTGAGGCATAGTGCTACTGCAGCACTACTTAATAATAGGGATGTAATTGTTGTTTCTTCTGTATCATGTATTTATGGTATTGGTGAAATAGAAGAGTATCGTAATAAACTTTTAATATTATCAATAAATCAAACAATAGAAAGAAATATAGTTATTGAGCAATTAATTGATATGTTATATGAAAGAAATAATTTAGATTTAAAAAGAGGAAGTTTTAGGGTAAAAGGAGATGTCTTAGAGATAATACCAGTAAGTCAACATGGTAAAGGATATCGAATAGAATTTTTTGGGGATCAAATTGACCGTATAAGTGAATTTGATACTCTAACTGGTGTGGTAATACAAAATAAAAAATCAATAACTATTTTTCCTGCCAGTCACTTTGTTACTAGCGACGAAAAGTTGAAACTTGCTGTTGTAAATATTAAGAAAGAGCTTGAAGAGCAATTAGAAAAATTTAAAAGTAGCAATAAACTAATTGAATTTCAAAGAATAAATGAAAGAACAAATTATGATTTAGAAATGTTAACAGAAACTGGCTTTTGCCGTGGTGTAGAAAACTATTCAAGACACTTGGCCTTAAAAGAGGCAGGTGCTACTCCAACAACACTTATGGACTTTTTTGGTGACGATTATTTATTAGTTGTTGACGAATCACATGTTACTATTCCCCAGGTAAAAGCAATGTATAATGGAGATCAGGCAAGAAAAAGTGTACTTGTAGATTATGGTTTTAGATTACCAAGTGCTATGGACAACAGACCATTAAAATTTGCAGAATTTGAAGATAAAATAAATCAAGCAATATTTGTTTCAGCAACTCCAGGTGATTATGAATTAGCAAAAACAAATAACATAATACAACAAATCATTAGACCTACGGGTCTTTTAGATCCAATTATAGAAATCCGAAAAACAACTAATCAAATAGATGATTTAGTAAGTGAGATAAATGATAGAACAAATAAAAAAGAAAAAGTTTTAATTACAACTTTGACAATTAGAATGGCAGAAGAACTTACTACATATTTAAAAAAATTAGATATTAAAGTTTCGTATCTACATAGTGAAGTAAAAACTCTTGATAGACTAAAAATAATAAGAGATTTAAGACTAGGAAAATATGATGTTTTAGTTGGTATAAATCTACTTAGAGAAGGATTGGATATTCCAGAAGTAAGTTTAGTAGCAATAATGGATGCAGACAAACAGGGATTTCTACGTAGTGAACGCAGTTTAATTCAAACAATCGGACGATCAGCAAGAAATGCAAATGGAAAAGTAATAATGTATGCTGATACGATTAGTGATGCAATGCAAAGCGCTATAAAAGAAACAACAAGAAGAAGAAAAATTCAAGAACAGTTTAATATAGAAAATAAAATAACTCCAACAACAATTTTTAAAGAAATAAGAGATAACATTAGTAATATCGTAGAAGTAGAAGAAGAAAATAAAAAACAAAAAATGTCTAAAGCTGATAAGGAAAAAATAAAGGCTAAATTGGAAATTGAAATGAAAAATGCAGCAAAAGAGCTTGATTTTGAAAGAGCGATGGAATTAAGAGATATATTATTTGAAATGCAGGAATAATATGAAATTCAAAAAAATATATATAGAAATAACAAATGCTTGTAACAAAAATTGCTCTTTTTGTTCTAAATCTACTAGAAAAAAAGTTGAAATGTCCCCTACTGATTTTGAATTTATAATAATGCAGGTTAAAAACTATACTGATTATGTATACCTTCATGTTAAAGGAGAACCACTTTTACATTCGAGATTTGAAGATATTATAAATATCTGCGATAAATACAATATGAATGTTAATATAACAACAAATGGCACTTTTTTACCAAAACAACAAGAAATAATTGCTAATTCAAAGTGTGTAAGGCAAATAAATTTAAGCATACACTCTTTGAATGATAGAAATGAAATTAATAATATTTTAAACTCTGTAAATGATATAAAAAAAAGAAAAGATATATATTTTGTATATAGATATTGGACTTTAAAAGAAAACTTAATCTTAAAAGATAATCAAATATTAGATGTAATTACAAAGCACTACAATCTTTCAATTGAAAAACAACAAGAAATAGAACAAAATGGCAATATTAAAATAAATAAATACACTTTTATTAATAAAGATAAAGAATTTGTCTGGCCATCATTGAATAATCAAATATGTAATGAAACTGGATATTGCTATGGTTTAAAAACACACATTGCAATATTAAGTGACGGAACAGTTGTTCCTTGTTGTTTAGATGCTGAAGGCATAATTAATTTAGGAAATATTTACAAAACAAAACTAGAAGAAATTTTAAATAGTGAAAGAACAATGAATATTATAAATGCCTTTAAAAACAATAAAAAGTTTGAAAATTTATGTAAACATTGTTCGTTTATAAATAGATAAAAATTTCTAAAAAAAAGGAATATATGATATACTATATAACATAGGAGATGAACAAATGAAATTAATAATTAATGATAAGAAAGAAGTAAGATTAAATCGTTTTATTGATTGGATAATATATATGATTGGTTATGCCATAGTATTAATTAGTGTATCTTTAATATTTAAAAAAACAGTTCAGTTTGACACTGCATATTATGGTATTTGGTTTTTGGCAACGGCAATAATAATTTATATGTTAAATAAAACAATTAAACCCATTTTAATTTGGTTAACTTTACCTCTTACTGGTTTAACAATGGGTCTATTTTACCCTTTTATCAATGTTATTATATTATATATAACTGATGCATTATTGGGATCACATTTTAATATCAAAGGAATTTTTATGTCTTTTATAGTAGCAGTATTTATATCTTTTATAAATATTTTAATGCAAAAATGTATAATAGAACCAATAATAAGAAAGGAAGGATAGTATGAATCCAGTTTTATTTGATATAGGTATAATTAAAATTTACTGGTATTCAGTATTTATATTTTTAGCTATTTTAATAGGTGGAAGTATTGTATTAAAAGAAGCAAAAAGATTTAATATACCAGAAAATTTTATGTTAAATTTATTTTTTTGGATTATACCAGTTTGTCTAATTGGTGCGAGACTATATTATGTTATATTTAATTGGTCTTTATATGCAAATGATCTTTCGAGTATTTTTAAAACTTGGGAAGGTGGATTAGCAATTCACGGAGCTATAATAGCTGGTTTGCTTTTTACAGTAGCATATACTCAAAAGTATAAAGTTAATACCCTATTTATATTAGATTTTATAGTAGTGGGTTTAATTATAGGCCAAGCTATAGGAAGATGGGGAAATTTTTTTAATGGCGAGGCACATGGTGGAATAGTAGCATATGAAACATTAAAAAAATTCTTAATACCTGATTTCATAATTAATGGTATGAAATTTGGTGAAATATATTATCAACCTACATTTTTATACGAATCACTATGGTGTTTGTTAGGATTTGTAGTGATATTACTTATTAGAAGACTCAAATATATAAAAATCGGACAAGTGACATGTAGTTATCTAATTTGGTATGGTGTTGGGAGATTTTTTATAGAAGGCTTAAGAACTGACAGTTTAATGTTTGGAAGTTTAAGAGTAGCTCAGATAGTATCAATAGCAATGGTACTAATAGGTTTTATAACCCTATTTATACTTGGTCGTGGTTCTAAATTTAGTAATCAATATAACGATGTAACAAATATAGACGATGTTAAATTTTAAAGAGTAGATATACTCTTTTTTATTATTATGTTATAATTAATATAGGTGATAGTATGAAAAAAAAAGGTTTTACTTTAGTAGAATTATTGGCTGTTATTACATTAATAGGAGTTTTAGGATTAATAACTGTACCAGTAATAAATAACACAATTAAGAATTCTAGAAAAAAAGCATTTAAAGAAACTTTAAGTGCAATAGTAGATGCAGCTAAGATATATAACGCTGATACGGATTATTTAGAAATAACTGAAGATAACAGTATATATGTGCTAGACGAAAATTTAAAGTACGAAAATAGAAGCCAAATATTAGATGGACAATTATATTATAGATCTGGCAGATATTATTTTGACTTTGTTTTTTCAAAATATTATTGTGCTTATGGTCCCATAGAAGAAATTGAAATTTATGATATTAATTCTGTTGATTGTAATCCATAACTTATAATTAAGCATTGTATGAATGCTTTTTTTTATGCATAAAATGTAGTATAATGTAGGTGGTGATTTTATGAATAAGAAAGTTGTAATATTAGGTGGTGGTACTGGTCTATCATCATTATTAAGAGGATTGAAACAGTATCCATTAGATATAACTGCTGTTGTCTCAGTTTGTGATGACGGAAGTAGTACAGGAAGGCTTAGGGAAGAATTTAATACTCCTGCAGTTGGTGATATAAGAAAGGTAATAACTTCTTTATCAGAAACTGAACCTTTAGTTGAAGAATTACTTAATTATAGATTTAAAACAACAAGTGATTTAAATGGTCATGCAGTTGGAAATTTGTTATTAACTGCAATGGCTAATATAACAGGAAATATGTCTGATGGTATTGAATCTCTAAGTAAAGTATTAAATTTAAAAGGAAAAGTTTTACCGTTGACAGAGGATAATGTAATCTTAATGGGACGTATGGAAGATGGTAGTGTTGTTGAAGGAGAGCATAATATAACAGAGAATTCAAAAAAAATAAGAGATGTATATTATAAACACAAACCTGTTGTATGTGAAGCAGTTTTAAAATCTATACGTGAGGCAGATTGTATTATTTTAAGTATGGGTAGTTTATTTACTAGTATATTACCTAATTTAATTTGCAAAGAAGTTATAAAGGAAATAGATAAAAGTACAGCAAAACTAATGTATGTTTGTAATATGATGACTCAACCAGGTGAAACAGATAATTTTAAAGTTAGTGATCATATTAAGTTGTTAAACAGATATTTAGGGAAAAGAAAAATAGAAACAGTTATTGCTAACAACGGTCAAATAGAAAAAAGTATTATCGAAAAATATGCAACATTAGAACAAAAAGATCAAGTGATTCTTGATAAAGAAAATTTAAAGAAGATGAAAGTCAGAATTATAAAAGATGATTTAGTTTCAATGGAAAATGAAATAATAAGACATGATACTTTGAAATTAGCTTTTTATATTTTTTCGACTTTAATAAAAGAATAAAATGTCTTTTACAAGTGTAGTTAAAAACGAAGTTAGCAAGATTGAAGCTTTAGAAGCTGAAAATATAGCAGAATTATCAGCAGTAGTACATAATAGTGAAATATCAAATAAGCAAATAAAGATTTATACTGAGAATGCTAGTGTAGCTCGAAAACTGTATACTATAATAAAAGACTTATTTAATGAATACGCAAAGATAACAGTTCGAAAAGGATATAATTATAATAAAAATTTAATATATATTCTTGAAATAAATAATAACACTATTGGAATATTGAAATCATTAGCAATAGTAGATGTAGATGAAATAAAAGATTTGCCAAATGAATATATAATCGATGATATGGATACTATGCGCGCATATTTAAGAGGAGTATTTATTATAGCTGGTAGTATAAATGATCCCAAGAAATCAAGGTATCATTTAGAATTTTTATTTAATAATGAAGAATATGCAAAATTTATTGTAAAAAATTTAAATGAGTTTTATTTGAATAGCAAATATATTAAACGTGACAATAAATTTATGGTTTATATAAAAGAAGCTGAAAAAATCGGAGATTTTTTGAGGATAATAAATGCATCAAATGCAGTTATGTATTATGAGGATATAAGAATTTATCGTGATCATAAAAATATGACAAACAGGCTTAATAATATGGAACAGGCAAATGTTGAAAAAACTGTAGAAGCATCTGCAAAGCAAGTGGAAGATATAGAAAAAATCATTTCAATTGGTGGTTTAGAACTACTTGATGACAAAGAAAAAGTTATAGCAGAGTATAGACTAAAATATAATGATGTATCACTGCAAGAATTAAGTGAAATAATAACATACGAAACAAGTGTTCCTATTTCAAAATCAGGAGTAAATCATAGAATGAAAAAAATTCAAGATTTAGCAAGAAAAATAAGAGAAAAAGAGAATATTTAATAGTATTTTCTTTTTTTAACTAAAGACAACATCAAATTTTTATAGTATAATATAAGCAGAGGTGATAGCATGAACGTTATATTTATTAAAGATTTAAAAGGACAAGGTAAAAAAGGCGAATTAAAAGCGGTAAAAGATGGCTATGGAGTTAACTTTTTAATAAAAAATGGCTATGCAGTAGCAGCAACAGAAGGTAACAAGAAACATCAAGAAACTTTGAAATTAAAAAAAGAGTTAGAAGAACAAGATAGATTAAAAGATTGTGAAGAGATAAAAAAATTATTAGAGAAAACAACTTTAATCTTTAACGTCAAGACCGGTGAAAAAGATAGAGTATTTGGAACGGTTAGTTCCAAACAAATAGTAACTGAGTTAAAGAAAAAAGGAATAGAAGTTGATAAAAAATGTATAAACACTGATTATTCTATATCTTCACTTGGTACACATGAAATTAAAATAGAATTACATAAAAAAGTAATTGCAACATTAAAAATAACATTAAAAAAAGAGAGCTAGGTGATTTTTATGGCTGAAAAAGTAATGCCACATAATATTGATGCAGAGCAAGCAGTATTAGGTTCTATGTTTTTATCAAAATATGCTGCCCAAAAATGTGTAGAAAATTTAAGCAATGACTTATTTTACTTAGATGCGCATGACAAAATTTTTTCTATAATTCACGATTTAATAGAAATAAGTAAGCCTGTAGATATCACAACTGTAACTGAAGAATTAGAAAAAAAGAAATGGTTAAAGAATATAGGTGGTGTTTCATATTTAACTGAGTTGATAAATTCAGTACCTAGTGCCTCAAATGTAGATGAATATATTAAAATAGTTAACGAGAAGGCAGTTCTTAGAAGACTAATAGATGAATCATCAAAAATTGCAGTTGAAGCTTATGAGGCTTCTGGAACACTAAATGATATTTTAGATAGTGCTGAAAAAGGTATTTTAAATGTAGTTAAAACAAGAAAAGGTTCTGAATTTAGAAGCATACAAGAAGTATTATTTAAGACGCAATCTGATCTTGAAAAGTTAGCACAAAATAAAGGAGCAATTACTGGAGTTTCTACAGGATTTGCAGAGATCGATAAAATAACTTCAGGATTACATGCTAATGAATTAATTATAGTAGCGGCAAGACCTGCTATGGGAAAAACAGCATGGGCTTTAAATGTTGCCACTAATATAGCAAAAAACCAAGATAAGGCTGTAGCTCTTTTTAACATGGAAATGGGTGCTGAACAGTTAGCAATGCGTATGTTAGCATCTGAAGGACATATAGACCAAAATAAATTAAAACGTGGTTTTTTAGAACATAGTGATTGGAAAAAAATAAATGAAGCAATAAGCAGATTAGCTGATACAAAATTATTTATAGATGATACTCCAGGTATGACTATGTCAGAGATTAAAGCTAAATGTCGTCGATTAGCTAGTCAAAAAGATGGACTAGGAGTAATAATAATTGACTACTTAACTCTTATCCAAGGATCAGCAAAGTATATGGGAAATAGACAACAAGAAGTATCAGAAATTTCTCGTTCCTTAAAAACACTAGCAATGGAACTAGAAGTTCCTGTTATTGCTTTAGCGCAGTTATCACGTAGTGTTGAGGGACGTGAGGATAAAAGACCAATGCTTAGTGATTTAAGAGAATCAGGTTCAATAGAACAAGATGCCGATATAGTAGCATTCTTATATAGAGATGATTATTATAACAAACAGGCAAGTGAAGAAAGTCAAGTAAGTGAAAGTGAATTTATAATAGCTAAGCATCGTAATGGTCCTACAAAGACTATAGCTCTTAAATTCACACGTAATACAAGTACTTTTGACGATTATATAGACAAAGAAATTGAAAATGGGTGATGTATGAAAAATTTCACAATGTGGTTATTTGTCTTAATATTAAGTTCTATTGTATTTTTACTAGGATTTAATACTAAAACAAATTTGGAACCTAAATACCTATATCAAGTATACTTGGATGATCAAGTTCTAGGAGTAATAGAATCAAAAAATGAATTAGAAGAGTATATTGATGATCAAGGATCTACATTGAAAGAAAAATATAATGTGGATAAAGTTTATGCTCCAGAAGGGTTAGAAATAAGAAGAATAATAACATATGATAATCATGTAGATAAAGTAGAAGATGTTTATAAAAAATTATCAGAATTAAAGCCTTTTACGATAAGTGGATATCAATTTACAATAAAGAAGGAAGTTGAAACAACCGATGGAGAAACAGTAACTAAAAATACCGTTATTTATGTAACTGATGCTTCTATATTTGAAACAGCTATCCAAAATACAATCATATCTTTTATTGGTGAGGATGTATATAAATCATATAGAGAAGGAACACAAACTGCAATAAAAGAAACGGGCTTAACTTACAATAATATTTATGTAGATAACGATATAACTAAAAAACAAACTAATATTGCTGTAAATGAGAAGATTTACATTGATTCAGAAGAATTGTCACAATATATATTGTTTTCTACAAATGAAAATAAAAGCCAATATATTGTTAAAAGCGGTGACACAATTGAATCAGTAGCAGCAGCTAATAAAATAAGTATTCAGGAGTTTTTAATATCAAATCCGGAGTTTACTTCAAAGGATAATGTTTTATACTCTGGTCAAGTCGTATCTGTTGCTTATGCCAACCCATTAGTTGATGTAATGGCAGATGTAACAAAAATTGAAGATCAGACAACTTATTTTACTGTTCAAGAACAATCATCAAATGATATTATTCTTGGAGATGAGCAAGTTGTTCAGGAAGGAGCAAATGGAGTAAATAGAGTTACTCAAAATATTAGATATAAAAACGGCTTTATTCAGGCTGCTGAGGTTTCACAACAAGTTGAAATTAAACCGACTACACCTAAAATTGTTCTTGTAGGTACAAAATATATATCTGGTGTCGGTGGTAACTATTGGACATGGCCAACAAGTAGTTATAGTATCTCTTCTCCATTTGGATGGAGATCATACGAATATCATACAGGTCTTGATATATATAATTATTATGGTGCACCTATATATGCTGCCAATAATGGTGTAGTAACTAATGCCGGTTGGTATGGTACATATGGAATTTTTGTTGGAATAAATCATAATAATGGTTATGGGACAGGATATGGACACATGTCTTCATTAGCCCCAGGAATACATGTTGGATCAGTTGTAGAACGTGGTCAAATAATTGGCTATATCGGGTTGACAGGTCAAACAACAGGACCACATGTTCACTTTGAAGTATACTATGGTTCAACTCATCCTGGTTATAATTACAGCAGATTCATTAATCCATACTATTTATATTAAAATGAAATTTTGTGTTTTATCAAGTGGTTCAAAAGGAAATTGTACTTATATTGAAATAGGAACTCATAAGTTTTTAATAGATATAGGAACCAATTTCCTTTATACTTCAAATAAATTAAATGAAATAGGTGTGGATCCTACAGAAATAGAAGCTGTATTTATAACTCATATACATGAAGATCATATAAGTGGATTAAAAAGATTTATTAAAATGGTTAATCCAGTGATCTATTTAACAAAAAAAATATATGATAATTTCCCAATAGAATTAACTAAATGGGAGTTTTTAGAAACTTCAGTTGCTATTGATAATATAATCATTGATAGCATAAAACTATCTCATGATACTCCAGAATGTAAGGGATATATATTTGAAAGCGATAATAAGCAATTAGTTTATATAACGGATACTGGGTATATTAATATAAAACACCATGAAAAATTAAAAAATAAAACGGCTTATATAATTGAAAGTAATCATGATGTAGATATGCTAATGAACTCAAAAAGATATAGGCCATTGAAAATGCGAATATTAGGTGATGAAGGCCATATTTCAAATAAAGACTGCGCATATTATTTATCAAAATTTGTTGGTAAGGATACAAAAGTAATTGTTTTAGCGCATCTAAGTGAAGAGGCTAATACCCCTGCTCTAGCTTTACAAACTGTAAAAGAAGAAATAAAAGATATAAATATTATTTTAGCAAAACAAAATGAGAGAATAGAGTTGATAAAATTATGATAAAAATTATTTGCGTAGGAAAAGTAAAAGAAAAATTTTACAGAGAAGCAATAGAAGAATATATCAAAAGACTAACAAAGTATACAAAAATAGAAATAATAGAAGTTAACGATGTTGATTTTGATAATAAAGATATTGTTTTGGATAGAGAAAAAGAAAACATATTGAAAGTTTTAAATAGTAAGGACTATATAATAACTTTAGAAATAAATGGCAAACAAATGAGTAGTCTCGATTTCTCTAAGAAAATTGATAATATATTTCTTATTAACTCTAATATAACATTTATAATTGGTGGTTCATATGGATTACATAATTGTATAAAAGAAATGAGTAATTATGCTTTATCATTCTCTGAATTTACTTTCCCTCATCAACTTTTCAGAATAATTTTGCTAGAGCAAATTTATCGAGCTTTCAAAATTCAAAAAAACGAAAGTTATCATAAATAATGAATAAAAATATTAAAACCATCCACTATTTAATAGGAGATGGTTTTTTTGAAATCATTATATATAATATTAATTTGTTGTTTACTGTATTTATTTATAGGAAATACTAATACTTCAAAAATCAATATTCCAGATGAAGCAATACGTTTTAGAGTTATTGCGAGTAGTAATTCCCCTACTGATCAACAGTTAAAAATTAAAGTTAAGTTAGAAATTGAAAAAGAGTTAGCTGCTATTCTTAAAGATAAAAAAAATTTTTCGTCAGCAAATACAGCTATATATAATAATATGGAAATAATTAAAAATAAAGTTAAAACAATTCTTCAAAAAGAAAAAAATATGGAAACTTTTGAAATAAACTATGGAAACAATTATTTCCCAGAAAAAAATTATAATGGTATAAAATATGAAGAAGGAAAATATAACTCATTAACTATCACTTTAGGAAATGGACTTGGGGAAAATTGGTGGTGTATTTTGTTTCCTCCGTTGTGTTTGCTTGATGAAAATGATTATGACGAAGCAGATTATAGTTTTTATGTTAAAGAAGTGTTAGATGACTACTTGAATTGATGATAGGCACATATAAAAGAATAAATAATATAATACATTGATGATATAATTTTATTTGCCTTTTACTTCAAAAAAATATATAATTAATATGGTGATAAAATGTTTAATAAGAAAAAAATTTTAATTTTACATAATATGGAAGAAATGCTAATAAAGGCAAAAAAAGATAAATATGCTGTTGCACAGTTTAATATTAATAATTTAGAGTGGGCAAAGTATATTTTAGAAGAATGTCAAGATTTAAAAACTCCCGTTATACTTGGTGTAAGTGAAGGGGCAGCTAAATATATGGGTGGATATAATGTTGTAGCTGGAATGGTGAAAGGTTTAATTAAGGACTTAAACATTACAATTCCAGTTGTATTACATCTTGACCATGGAAGTTCAATAGAAGCATGCAGTAAAGCTCTTGATGCTGGTTTTACATCAGTAATGATTGATGCATCAAAGTATGCCCTTGCTGATAATGTAAGAATGACTAAAGAAGTAGTTGCATTGGCTAAGAGATATGGTGCAAGTGTTGAGGCAGAAATAGGACATATTGGTGGAACTGAGGATGGGACATCTAGTGAAGCATTATATGCCAGAACGGACGAATGCATAATAATGGTTAGTAAAACAAGAATAACAGCTTTAGCTCCAGCTTTAGGTAGTGTTCATGGTTTATATAAAGGAGAGCCTAATTTAGATTTTACTAGAATGTTAGAAATAGGAATTAAAACAGATATACCTTTAGTTCTTCATGGTGGAACAGGGATTCCTAACGATAAATTACTTCAATCTATAGAATGTGGAGTATGTAAAATTAATTTTAATACAGAATTACAAATTGCATGGAAACGAAATGTTAATAATTTTATTTCCCAAAATCCAAATGAGTATGATCCAAGAAAAGTTATTGGTTCTGGTGAAAGAGCTATAAAGGCTGTTGTTAGAACCAAAGTTTCATTACTAAAATCAGATAATAAAGCGTAGTATGGAGGTGCTGTATGAAACAAATTAGAATTGAAGGAAATAGACTTCTAACTGGAACAATAAGTGTTAGTGGAGCGAAGAACAGTGCTGTTGCATTAGTGCCAGCCTCTTTGCTTTCAGATGATATAATTAAAATTGACAACATTCCAAATATTTCAGATATTGAAGCTTTAAATGAGATCTTAAGTTATTTAGGTGCCAAGGTATCAAGAGAAGGAAATTTGATGACTATCGACTCAAGCAGTATAGTTAATAAAGAAATTCCTGAAAATATATCAAAAAAATTACGTGCTTCTTATTATTTTATGTCAGCTCTTTTAGGAAAATATAAGCATGTTGAAATGTATTTCCCAGGTGGTTGTTCTATAGGTGCGCGTCCTATTGATCAAACCCTAAAAGGGTTTGAGGCTTTAGGAGCAACCGTTATTGAAGAAGGAAATAAATTTATAATTACTGCAAAAGAATTAATTGGTGGACATGTTTATTTAGATATGCCAAGTGTTGGTGCTACAATAAATACTATATTAGTTGCGGTAAAAGCAAAAGGACAAACAACCATTGAAAATGCCGCAAAGGAACCGGAAATTGTTAATGTAGCTACATTTTTAAATAACATGGGCGCAAAAATTAGAGGTGCAGGCACAAGTAAAATTACTATAACAGGAGTTGAAAAATTAGGCAAATGTTATACTGAAGTAATACCAGATAGAATTGAAGCTGGAACCTATATTATTGCAGGAGCTTTAGCTGGTAATAAATTAAAAATAAATAACATTATACCAGGACATGTAGAAATGTTGATAATGAAATTGCAAGAAATGGGTGTCAACATTGAAGTTGGCGAAGATTATGCCATTGTTTCGAAAAGTGATAATTTAAAGCCTGTTAAAGTGAAAACTTTAGGATATCCTGGATTTGCTACGGATTTGCAACAACCCGTAACAGCTTTGTTAACACAGTGCAATGGTATATCAACTTTGGAAGAGACTATATATGAAAATAGATTTCAAAATGTTCCTTACTTAAATGAAATGGGAGCAGATATTACTATAATCGATAAAAAGATAAATATAAATGGCCCAACTAAATTACATGGTACTACAGTAAAAGCAACAGATTTAAGAGCAGGAGCCTGTTTAATATTAGCAGCTCTTGCTGCTGAAGGTGAAACAATAGTGACAGATGTTGAACATGTATTACGTGGTTATGAAAATATAGTAAATAAATTAAATAATGTTGGTGCTAAATTACAAATAGAAGAAATATAATTAAGTAGAGATATCTCTACTTTTTGTTTGGGGTGAATATGAAAAAAATATTTCTAATATTATTAATAGTCCTGTTTATAGTTGTTATATATAACTTTACAAAAGATGACAAAATATATTATTTAAATATAGGAGATGGTGTAGCTATTGGTAAAAGTGAAAATAATGAAACATACGGATATGATAAATATATAATAGATTATTTAAAAAAAAGTAATTCTTTTGAAAAATATAGTAACAGTTATACAAATGTAAATTATAGATCAACTGATATAATAGCTTTAATTAAAAATAATGCAGCAAATAATGAAATAAGTATATTAAATGATTTAATAAAAGCTGATATAACTACAATTTCAATTGGAATAAATGATCTTCTTCCTTATTTGAATGACAATACATTGTTGTTAGAAGAAAAAACATATGAAATAGTAAAAGATTTTGAAAATTTATTCTATATGCTAAGAAGTAATTCTAAAGAAAAAATTTTTCTAATTGGTATTTACAATCCAAATTTAAGTTTTGAGTATAATGAACTATTAAAAAAGATAAATAATTTATTGAAAATAAAAGTAAGAGAATATGATATACAATATATTGATATTTTTGAAGAAATGGAAAAACTTGAAAACCTAGGTAGTGATTCTATCTACCCTACTCAAGCTGGATATAAAATGATTGCTTCTAAAGTGATTGAATTTTTAGATTAAAATGATATAATAAAAATAGAGGTGTATATATGAATAATAAATTATTTGCTAGAATTTTTGGATGGATGTTTTTAGGCTTAATGATTACTTTTGCAACAGCATTTTATGTAGCAACAAGTGATACAATGATTAATAATATATTTTCAACAAATTTATATTGGATTATATTTATATTAGAGTTTATTTTAGTGCTTGTCTTAAGTGCAAGAGCCATGAAAATGCAATATAGTACTGCAGCAATTTTATTTTGTCTGTATTCATTTGTATCGGGCTTAACATTTTCAGTATTCTTCCTAATGTTTTCTTTAGAAAGTATATTATTTGTTTTTGCCTTAACCGGTCTATTATTTGGAGTATTCTCTTTGTTGGGTTTTTATACTAATATAGATTTATCAAAATTTTCAACGATATTTTTTATGGGGATTTTTGGTATAATAATTGCTTCAGTTGTTAATATTTTTTTAGGAAGTACAACATTTGAACTTGTTATATCTTGGATAGCTATAGCCTTATTCGTAGGTATGACAGCGTACGATATACAAAAAATTAAAAAATTATATAGTTTTGGTGTAAGTCAAAGCAATTTAGCAATAATAGGTGCTCTTGAATTATATTTAGATTTCATTAATATATTTATTAATTTATTAAGATTATTTGGAAATTCAAGAGATTAGAGTTGACTTTTATAATACAAACTTGTTATAATATAAAAGCAAAATTACTATAACTATTATTATTAGTTATGGCGGAAGGAGAATAGAATATGAAAAAAAATATTCATCCAAATTATGTTGAAACAAATGTAACATGTGCTTGTGGAAATACTTTCGTAGTTAAGTCTAATAAGTCAGAGTTACACGTTGAAGTTTGTGACAAATGTCATCCATTCTTCACAGGGAAACAAGGTTCTGCTACAAAAACAGGACGTGTTGAAAAATTCAATCGTAAATATGGAATTGAAACAGAAAAATAATATAGAAATATATTATTTTTTTATTTGTATGTTTATTAATATGATATAATGTACATAGTACGGGTGATAAGATGAAAAATAACACAGATAAAAATATAACTACAATTTTAGCCTCAACATTAATATTGCTAATCGTTGGTATAATTTTATATCCGGTTTATAAGACAACAAAGAAAGAACAAGAGAAAGAAAATTTTGAATATGACATAAATAATATAATTACAACAGCAAAAGAGTATTATAGTGATAATACTGATTTTGCTTCTGAATATGTTGTATTTACAATTAAAGATGGAAAAATTCTTGAAGATGGATTTAATTATCAAGGCAGTTTACCTGATTCAGGTTCAATATTAATAAATAAATCTGGCGAAGTACAAATAGTAGCTAACAATAAAAATTGGTGTGCAACAAAAAGATATACGGATGAGAAATTAAATGTTGAAGAATATTCAGATAATTGTGAGGTTATTCAATCAGTAGAGTTGGGAAATATTGTTGTAGCTCTATCAACAGATAAAGATGGTTTATATCAAGATGGTAAACAATATTACTACCGTGGGCAAAATCCAAATAATTATATTGAAATAAATGGATTATTATTCAGAATAGTATCTATTGACGAAAATAAGAATATCAAATTGATTTCAAACGAAAGTTTATATAATCTTCAATGGAATAGGGAATCACTAGTTGACAATAATTATAATATTTTTGGTGAGAACAATTTAGCGTATTATTTAAACTATAACGAAACATCTAATATAGACTTTGACAATTTAAGGCGATTTTCTAATTTGTTAGAATATAACTGGATTAATGAAAAGATAAATTACTCTGATAAAAAATTATATTCTGAATTAAAGCAAGAAGTATCTGGGAAAAACATAACTTCAGTTGTTGGATTAATATCAGCATTGGATTATATAAAAGCTTCACTAAATAGCAATTGCCTTTTAGATAGCTTACGTAATAATGAATGCGGTGTAGATAATTATCTTAATATATCCGAAAACTATTTTACTATGTCAAGTAGTAGCGATTCAATATGGGCAGTAAGCGATGAAGGAAAATTATATGAGACAAGTTTAAATATAGAACTTGGAGTAAGACCGGTTATTGTTTTAAACAATCATATAAAATTAAGTGGTAAAGGAACAGAAAATTCCCCATATAAAATAGTAAACAATTAAAATAAAACCTAATTCAAATAAAAATGAATTAGGTTTTTTATTGCCCATAATCTTTAAAAATTACAATAATTAATAATATTTATACTTTGTTAATTTCCCCTTTTACACTTTTTTTAATAAAACTGTCCAATTTGTTAAAAAATAGATTTTAGATATTGTCAAAGAAAAAAGGGATGCTATAATTAAACTAGAGGAGGACAGATAGATTGGTAAAATGAAATATTCTTTTTAATCAAACTGCGAGTAGATTAAAAAGAAAATACATATTAGATACGTCAAGACCAAGTGGCACGGATTTAATTAGTAAAGTTATTTAATTATTAATTTAAAATTTAAAATTTTATTAAAAACGTCAAGACCAACAGGTACGGGCTTAATAATTTAATTTAAAAAATTAAACAAGTAATATAAAAATGATATATTATGCAATATTAAATTTATATTATCAATATTTAATTTACATATACTGACTTATATATGTTATTTATTAAATTTAAAAAAATATTTTAAAATAACTATTTCATTAGTAATACTATATTTAATAAGTGATTATATTGCAATTGGGTAGTGATATAAGAGTAATTCTATTTGGGCATGAATTACGTAGGTTAATTTATAGTAATGAAAATATTTAAGAAAGTTAATTTAGTACTTTAGAGTTATAAGATGTTATACTTAAAGATAAAAATCTAAATTACTTTCAATAAAAAAATTATAATAGAAATATCTTAATATTAATTATAAATATTAGGGTGTAATTTAATATATAATTAAAATTCCAAAAAAATGTATAAAATGAGAAAAGGGAAAAGTAGATAATTGTATATTAAATTCAAGAACTTATTAATTAATCTGTAGTGTTTAATTAACTTTGAATTCCAAATAAATGTGAGAAAAAATGAGAAAAAAGGGAAAAGTAGAGATTTTAATTAAATCTTTAGAATAATTATATAAATAAATATTAATTTTTAAAAATCAAAAAAAGTATAAAGAATATTTAGGAGGAATAAATATATGAAGTCTAATGTTGGTTATAGTACATTAGAATCTGCTTTTGAGGCAGGAAAAGAGACTGCTGAGAAAGCTAAACATGGTTTAAAAGATTCTAAAGTCGGTATGTTATTTACTTCAGTAGATTATAATCAAACTGAAGTAATGAAAGGCGTAAAATCGGTAGTCGGTGACACTCCTATTGTAGGTTGTACATCGTCAGGTGCAATTATAGTACCTGATGGCGTAATAACTTCAGATCATGGTTTTGCTGGTATGCTATTACTTGATGATGAAAATATGGTAGTAGGTGCAGCAGGTAGTCCTTTAAAAAATGGTGATGCTCGTGAAACTGGGCGTATGGTGGCAATGGAAGCTTTAGATAGAGCTGGTCTAGATTATGCTCCATCATATTATTACATGGTTGCATCTCCAAAAGAAGAAGAATACTATGTTAAGGGTATTCAAGATATAATCGGTGATGTACCTTTCTTTGGTGGTAGTGCAGCTGATAATGCACTAAGCGGAGATTGGTCTATATTCTGTGACGGAAATTCATTTTCTGATGGTGTAGCAGTTATATTTTTCTATACTGATAAACCAATAGAAACTGTTTATACAGGCGCTTATCACGAATCTAAAAATGTTGGTATAATTACAAAAATAGATGGTGATAGAAAATTAGTTGAAATCGATGGTGAACCTGCACTTAAAAAATATGCAGAGTGGACAAATAAAAATCCTGATGAATTAATGGGAATGGACTTATTAGTGGCTAGTATTACAGCTCCACTTGGTGTAAAAGATACAATTGGGGATTTAATAGCAATTCGTCATCCTATGGGTGGTAATAAAGACTATTCTATTAATATAGGTAATAAATTAGCAGTTAATACTGCAATTATTCAAATGGAGTGTACTGTAGACGAATTAATTAGTTCTACAGGAACTACATTAAAAGATGTTAATAATAAATTGGATACTCCAGCTGCTTACTTTTTGGTACACTGTGGTGGTAGAAAAATGGGTATAGGAGATCGTATTGAAGAAGTTCATAAAGAATTAGTAAAAGCCTCTAAAGGTGTTCCTTTTATTACAATATTTACATTTGGTGAGTATGGATATAATGAACATACTAGAAACACTTGTGGTGGTTTAATGTTATCATTCACAGGCTTTGAAAAATAAGAGGTCTTTATGAAGAGTTTAATTGGTAAAAATTGGGTAGATTCAAAAGATGGTAAGGTTATAGAAGTCTATAACCCTGCCACTAATGAACTAATAGATACGGTTCCAAGTTTAACTGAAGAACAAATAAATGAAGCAGTTGCAGAAGCAAAGAAAGCACAAAAAAGCTGGGAAGAAATGCCACTGCATAAAAGATGTTCTATTTTAATGAAATTTGCTAGTCTAGTTGAGAGAGATAAGGATTTGTTAGCAAAGACTTTATCAGATGAAACTGGCAAGCCTATTAGAGAGGCAATAGCAGAAATAGCAAATATTCAAATAGGCGTTCCAGCCTATGTTGAAAAAGCAAAGCATGAATACGGAAATGTGATACATAGAGGTAGTGAAGTTGGACAAGAAAATACTATTCAGTATACTATTCAACAACCTCTTGGGGTAATGGTAGCAATTATACCATTTAATTTTCCAAGTGATATTTTTATTAATAAAATTCCACCTGCACTTATAATGGGAAATGCTTGTATATTAAAACCTGCAAGTGTTAATCCATTAACGTTAACTAAATATGTTGAATTATTAAAAGAAGCTGGTGTTCCTGATGGTGTAATTCAGGTAGTACACGGATCTGGGGCTGTTGTAGGTAAATCTTTAACTTCTAATCCAGATGTTTCAATAGTGTCTTTGACAGGATCAACTGAAGCAGGTATAGATGCAGCCAAAAAAGTAGTAGATCATTGTGGCCACTGTTCATTAGAATTAGGTGGAAACGATGCATTCATCATTTGCGCAGATGGTGATATAGATTTAGCTGTAAACGAGACTGTTTGGGGTAGACTTTATAATACTGGCCAGGTATGTTGTGCCTCAAAAAGATTTTTAGTTGAAAATAGTATAAAAGAAGAATATATTAACAAAATGGTTGAAAAAATTAAAACTTTAAAAGTTGGTATGCCTTCAGATATGGCTACTGATATAGGTTGTCTTGTTAGTGAACAAGCAGCTATTGAAGTAGAGAAACAAGTTAACGAAACAGTGTCAGCAGGTGCTACAATTGTAATTGGTGGTAAAAGAAACGGTGCTTTCTATGAACCAACAATTTTAAATAATGTAACTAAAGATATGGATGTTGCAAAAGACATGGAAATCTTTGGACCGGTAATCTCCGTTATAGGATTTGATACTTTAGATGAAGCAATTGAAATTGCTAATCAGTCTAAATATGGATTAAGTGGGTCAATAATTACTCGTGATATTAGTAAAGCACTCAAGACTTCAGAAGTTATGGAGTGCGGTGGTTTTGTTGTAAACGGAGCTAGTTTCTTTAGATCGTTTGAACAACCATTTGGAGGATGGAAGTATTCTGGAATCGGAAATGAAGGAATAATGACAACCTTAAAAGAAATGTCTCGAATGAAGACAGTAATATTAAAAAATGTAATTAAATAATTAAAAGGTTCTTAAGTTAAGAACCTTTTTTTGATATACTTTGCACTTTGATTTATGGTATAATTTATATGGTGATGGTATGAGAGAAAAGGAAATAAAAAAACCAGAAAAAAAGAAAACAAAAAAAGAAATAGTTAAAATGCTTTTAAATAATGGAACAATGAATGATGTCGAAGATGAAAACGAATTATTAGATGCATTAATAGATAATCCTATAGCTATAGATGTCGATAAGGAAGAATTAAAAAGATTGAAATTTGGAGATAAAATAGCTGACAAGGTAACCGAAGGAGCAGGAAGTTGGGCTTTTATAATATGTTTTATATTATTTTTAATATGCTGGATACTGCTTAATTCTTTTGTTATTAAAATAGATGCCTTTCCATTTATATTATTAAATTTATTACTATCTTGTATTGCAGCACTTCAAGCACCTGTAATCTTAATGAGTCAAAATAGACAAGCTAAAAAAGATAGTTTGAGAAACCAAAATGATTTTAGAATAGACTTGAAAAGTGAACTAATTCTTGAAGAGTTGCATGATAAAATGGAAAAAATATTAGAGAATCAAAGAAAATTATTGAAAGAGTTAGAAAAAGAAAAAGATGAAGATAATGGAGAGAATAACTAGACATTTTAATTGGAAAAATTTACATTTTATTTAAAATTCAAAATTTTAAATAGATTATTTATTAAGAAAAGCAAAATAATTAAATTAAATTTGGCTATTTACAATACTTAAAAGTAATGTTTTAGAAAAATATATGTAGGTGGAGGAAATATGAAAATTGGAATAACAAATGATCATCGTGGTGTAAATAAGAAAAAAGAAATAATTAAATATTTACGCTCAAAAGGGCATGAAGTGTTTGATTTTGGCTCAAATTCTTTAGAATCAGTAGACTACCCTATTTATGCTTTTGATATTGGAAAAAGGATTAGTAATAATGAAATAGATTTGGGCATATTATTATGTGGAACAGGTATTGGAATGTGCATTGCGGCAAATAAAGTAAATGGTGTTAGATGTGCAAATTTAAATAATATAAAAGATGCAAAATTAGCACATCAGCATAACAATGCCAATGCAATAGCGCTTAGTTCTGATATGAGTATGATTAGAATAAAAGATATTTTGGATGTTTTCTTAAAATCAAAGTTTTCTAAAGAAGATAGGCATTTAAGACGCGTAAACTTAATTGATTCTTATAAAAATGAAAATGTTATTGAAAATAATGCTTCATTTATGGATAAAGATGTAATAAATGTAGAAAATAATATAGAAGAATCAACTACAAGTCAGGAACAGAATAATGACAATTAAAGCTATATTATATATTATTTCAGTTCCTTGCAGTTTATATGCTATACAAAGTATCAATTTCGATAAATTTTTAAAACAAAACAAAGTTGTACAAGCTAGAGTTTTAGTTTTAATTTTGTCATTAGGTTTATCTTATTTAGCTGTAAATTTTATATATGATTTTTTTGTAAATACAAAAGTATTGTAGTATTAGTAGTATGATTTACCAAAGGTGATGAATATGAAAAAAATACTACTTTTTTCTTTAATAATTATTTTAATTCCAACAATAGTAGTAAATGTATTTATTAAAGATGAAGAAATAAAATTTGAATATCATGAAAATATGATAATTAGAGTAAAAAGAAGTAGTGGTAATATTGAAAAAATACCATTTGAAGATTATATAGTAGGAATATTAGCAGGAGAAATGCCTGTTTCTTTTCATAGTGAAGCATTAAAAGCTCAAGCAGTAGCCGCGCGTACATATGCTATGAAGAAAATGGCTCTAAATGTTAATAATGATTATGACGTTGTTGATACTGTTGCTAATCAGGTTTATTTGGACATTGGATATTTAAAAGATGCATGGCAGGATAAGTATGTAAGTAATATAAACATACTTAAAACAGCAGTTTTAGAAACCTATGGTGAATATTTAGAATATAAAGGAGAAGTGATAGAAGCCTTCTTTTTTTCTACAAGTACAGGAAAAACGGAAAATAGTGAAGACATATTTGGCACTTATCTTCCCTATTTACGCAGTGTAGATTCGACTTGGGATAATATCTCCCCTGTTTACGAAGAAAAAAATTATTACACATTAAAAGAATTTTATGATGCTTTAGATTTAGAGTTTTCCACTGTATTAAATATTTCGGTTAAAAAAACGACTTCAACTGGCCGAATTAAAGAAATAGTAATTAATAATAAAAAATTCACAGGTTCAGAAATTGCAGTTTCATTAGGTTTGCGTTCTTCATATTTTGAGATATTTCAAGACAATAATACTGTAATAATTAATACAAAAGGATATGGTCATGGTGTAGGAATGAGTCAATATGGAGCCGAAGCAATGAGTGAAAATGGATACACATATGAACAAATTTTAAAATATTATTATCAGGGTGTAGAAATAAAAAAAATTTAGTATAAATTTCTTTAAAAAAGCTCACACTTATATTAGAGGTGAAAAAATGAAGAAATATAGATTTAAAAAATCTGCTGTTTATGTTATGTATGGATTGGGGTTTGCTTTACTTATAGGAATATTGGTTTTAACTGATTCTTATCTAACTGTTGATGACTTAAAAGAGCCTGATTATGATTATGTCACAGAAACTGTGCTAGATGAAGAAGATGATGTTCCAGTTGTAAATACTAACACAATTATTATTAAACCTTATAGTGATCAAAACGTAAAAATTTTAAAAAACTATTATGACTATACTGCTGCAAAAGAACAACAAGAAAATTCCATTCTATATTATGAATCTACTTATATGCAGAATAGTGCAATTGCATATGGTGGTGTAGATTCATTTGATGTTGTTTCAATTTTAGATGGAAAAGTTATTAGTATAAAAGAAGATGAACTTTTAGGAAATATTGTAGAAATAGAACATGATAACAAAGTTATAAGTGTTTATCAAAGTATTAGTGAAGTTATCGTAAAAGAAAATCAAGCTGTAAAACAAGGTGAAGTCATTGCAAAAAGTGGCGAATCAAACTTAAATAAATCATTAAATAGTCATTTGTTGTTTGAACTAATCATAGATAGTAAAATAGTCAATCCTGAAGAATACTATAATAAAAATATTAATGAATTATAAATATCATAAATAAATATAGAATTTATATACTTTATTAGGGGTGTATATGAATTCAATTATTTTTAGAAGAGTAATGGATGAAGCAAATGAAATAGTCAACTCAAAAAAAACAATAAGAGAAGTTGCAAAGATTTATAATGTTTCAAAGAGTACTGTTCATAAAGATTTGCATGAACGTTTATATTATATCAATCAAGAAAGATATAAGGAAATACAAGAAATATTTAAATATCATATAGATATAAGACATATACGTGGTGGCGAATCAACAAAAAAGAGATATTTAAAATTAAATTAAGGTGAAAAAATGTTTTCAAGAGATATAGGAATAGATTTAGGAACTGCTAATGTACTAATTTATGTAAAAGGTCAAGGTATAGTGTTAAATGAGCCAAGTGTAGTTGCACTACAATCAGACAACAAGAAGGTACTTGCTGTAGGAAGTGAAGCTAAAGAGATGTTAGGAAGAACTCCTGGCAGAATAACTGCAATAAAACCAATGAAAGATGGTGTTATTGCAGATTTTGAAATAACTGAGTTAATGTTAGAATTTTTTATAAATAAATTAAATGGTAAAAGTGTTTTTCGTAAACCTAGAATATTGATCTGCTGTCCGTCTAATATTACGCAAGTAGAAAAAAACGCAATAAAAGAGGCTGCAGAAAAAACAGGAGCAAAAAAAGTATTCATTGAAGAAGAACCAAAAGTGGCTGCAGTTGGTGCAGGTATAGATATATCTAAACCAAGTGGCAGTATGATTATAGATATTGGTGGTGGAACCACTGATATAGCTGTATTATCACTTGGAGGAATAGTCAATAGTTCATCAATAAAAGTGGCTGGAAACAGTTTTGATATGGAAATTATTAAGTATATTAAGAATAAATATAAGCTTTTAATCGGAGAAAGAACAGCAGAAGATATTAAAATGAATATTGGAACTGTTTATCCTGGAAAAAAGAAAGAAAAAATGGAAGTAAGAGGAAGACATATGGTGACTGGTTTACCTAACACTATTTGTATAACTTCAGATGAAATAGCTGAAGCTTTAAAAGAAAGCGTTCAGTTAATAGTTCATCATACAAAACTAGTTTTAGAGCAGACGCCACCAGAACTTTCAGCCGATATAATAAGTAAAGGTATAGTAATGACTGGTGGCGGTGCTCTAATGGATGGACTCGATAAAGTGCTATCAAAGGAATTAGATATTCCTGTCTACATAGCTAGTAATCCACTAACTTGTGTAGCTGAAGGAACAGGTATTTTATTAGAAAACGTTTATTTATTAGATTGAAAATCTTATTATATGTTATAATTATACTAGGTGATAGTATGAAAAATAACAAAGGATTTACTTTAGTAGAATTAATAGCAATTATTATACTATTGAGCGCACTTACAATGTTAATATATTTTAGCCTTTCGAAGGTATTAGAAAGACAAAAAATAAAAACATTCACAGAAACTTTAAATGGGATCATTGAATCTGCCACTTTATATGCAACAGAAAATCAATATAATTTTGCAGTAGATGGTACAAATGTTGTATATGATAATATAAACGATAAATATCAAATTAATTTGAAATCTAATTTGATATCAATGAATTCTGATTCACAAATAACATCTGGTTGGATCATTGTAAATTCAGATACCACTATAGAAGTTAATAGCATCTATAATGGAAAATATTGTGCAGTTTCTGGAACTACCGGTGATTATGAAATTAAAAAAGGTGAATGTTAATAAGCAATTCTTTTTGAATTGTTTTTTTATGATATAATATAGCTGGTGATGAAAATGTATGAAGTAGAAATAGAAAAATTAGACCATCAAGCTAGAGGTATAGCCCATATAAATGATAAAATAGTTTTTGTTGAGAATGCTTTACCACTTGAAAAAGTAAAAATAAAAATAGTAAAAGAAAATAAAAAAATTATGGAAGCTGTGGTAACCGAATATATTACAAAAAGTAAAGATCGTGTTGAGAGTTTATGTCCTTACTATGAAGAATGTGGTGGATGCGATTTATTACATTTGTCATATGAAAAACAATTAATGTATAAAGAGAATAAAATAAAAGAGATAATGAATAGATATGCAGAACTTGATGATGATTTAATTAAAAGCATTGTTCCAAGTCCTATGCAATATAATTATAGAAACAAGATAACTTTAAAAGCAAAAAATAAAATCGGGTATTATAAAAAGAAGTCTTATGACATAGTAGAAATAGAAAATTGCTTGTTAGCAAATAAAAAAATTAACGAAATTATAAAAGAAATTAGTAAATCTTCTGTACCGAGTAGTATAAATGAATTAGTTGTAAGAAGTATTAATGAAGACGAAATATCATTAACGATATATTTACAGCAAAAAGAAAATATTGACAAATTCATAAATAAATTAAGCAAAAATTTTAATTCTATTAAAATTGTATTTGAAAACAAGCCTTTAAAAGAAATTGGCAAAAGTAATATAATTGGAAGATTAGACAAATATTGCTATCAAATGAGTCAAACGGCTTTTTTTCAAGTTAATACACAGCAAACGATAAATTTATATGATAAAATTAAACAATATGTTAAAAATTTTGACTGCCCTACCACCTTGGATTTATATTGTGGAACTGGTTCCATAGGAATTTATATAAGTGATTATGCATCAGAGGTTATTGGTGTTGAAATCAATTCTGAAGCAATAAAAAATGCAAAAATTAATGCAGAGAATAATAATATTAAAAACATAGAATTTTTAGCTGGTGATGCCAAAACTGTTCTAAGTAAAAATAATTATTCAGCAGATTTAGTAATAGTAGATCCTCCAAGAAGTGGTTTGGACTTAGACGTTGTTAATGATATAATAAAAATAAATCCTAAAGACATTATATATGTATCATGTGATCCTATAACTTTAGCAAGAGATCTAAAACTATTAAGTAATGAATACAAAGTTATTGAAATAACTCCATTTGATATGTTCCCTAACACGTATCATGTCGAATGTGTGGTTTTATTAAAAGAAATATAAAATGAAACATATAGCTATAATGGATTATACTAACATAAGCAAAATTTTAAGCGGACAAAGAACAGTTGAAAACATTTATAAATTATTATAGGTTATGAAAGAGTTTAGATCATAACCTTTTCTTTTTGGCATAAACTTTACTAGTTATAATTTTAGGGAGATGATTTAATGAGTTATACCAATTCTAGTGGTCAACCGCAAGGTATTCCTCAAACAATTGCAAGTAAAATTAGAGAAGCATTAATATCTGAGATAATTGCTATTAATGGTTATGCCAGACATATTGCTAATTCAAACATGCAGGAAGTTAATGACGTATGGAAAGAAATTATGGAAGATGAAAAAAAACATTATAATATGTTTATTGATTTAATTCGTAAGTATGATTTAACAGAATATCAGTTATTTTTGAGGCATGAAAACGATGGTTATATTAAAGGAACGCTCCAAGAATACAAACCAGATTATGATAAGCAACTTATTTTAAATAATATTAGGGAGGATATAAAGGGAGAGTCAGAAGCAATAATATTATATGAACAACTTGCAAATGAGCTCCCTTATCAAGATGTTATTGAGGTTCTTGATTTTGTAATAAGCGATGAAAAGGAGCATACTGAAGAACTTACAGCTTTATTAACAATACATGATTCCACAGAATGTAAAAAACAACACTAAATGTTTCTAATACATAAACATATTAAAAACCTCTAATTAGTTTTTAGCTAATTAGAGGTTTTAATTATTCTAAAGTACTTTTGTTTATAGTAATAACAGGTCTTACGTTAAATGATTGTTCATTGTTTACGAGTGTTGTATAGACATCATTACTTGATCCAACAGCGTAGATATCAACAGTGTTAGATGAAGATGGTGTCATTGTCCACCAATATGTATTATTTGATAACCAAGCATAATTAAAATCAAATAATGATAAATATTTATCTTTAGTTATTAACTGTATGTCTCCAATAATGCCACTTACTCCGCTTTGAAGTAGTGTTTGTTTGTATGTAGTGTTTAAGTAATCATACAGACTACTATTTTTAATTACTGTTCCCGACATAGTATTATTAATGTAATTTCCTTCAACTTGCTTCCATGCATTACATCCACCATAACTAGCAGCATTACAATATGTACTAGTATCACTTGAACGATAACCATTCTTATCAAAAGCCATAATTCCAAGCGAATCATCCCTTAAAAGAACAACACTAGTGTCTGTAATAGAAGATTTTTCAATTACGTGCCACTTACTGCCATCTTTTAAAGTGACAGAATCCCCTACTTTATATTCTTTATATCTATTAATCGTACCTTTTTGTACTTCAATAATATTAGATGTTTGTCCTTTGTTAACAATAAACTCAACTTTATCGGATTTATTGCCGGCACAATCAATAAATTCTAACTGATAAACAGCAACATCTTCAGTTAAATTAAAATTACTATCATAAAAATTGTTAGGAAACGAAGGTATGTTAGAAGTTGCATCAGCACGAGAAGCAACCCTATAAGTTAAAAATTCATCGTTTTTATATATATTGATTCGAGCAATTCCATAATTGTCATTTGCATCATCCCAAGATACTGACAAAACATTTGTACCGTCAACATTTCTTATAGATGTTTTTACTGTAGTTGGCGGTGTTGGTTTGACAGATTCTAACTTTCCTGTAGTAAGATAGTTATTTAGAGTATCTCTAAATCCACTAACAGCATTAGTCGGACTTATATAATGTGGATATGCAAATAAGAAAATTTTATCAGCATAAAATTTTTCTATATTTATCTGGGCAAAAACTCTATTTAAAGATGCCGTTCCCCAATAATTAACACCATCGTTCAAATTCTGTACTTCAGCAGTAGGTTGAATGAAAGCTTCTGTATTACTCCAAAGTAAGATCTTTTTGGTCGTATTAATAGTAGCTTTTTTATAAGCTCTTGTAATTCTTGATAAATTAACCAGATTCATACCACCAGCACCAACACTATCTTGTGGCATTAATATGTCTCCATTTCTAAAGTTGGCTGTATTAAATAATTCAGTATAAAATTTTTCAATGTCGTCTGGATTTTTTGTTACCCAATCTCCGCCAAAATAATTTATGTATGGGCTAAAAAGCATTGGAATATTCTTGTTTAACTGATTTATTTTATCAAATACAACATTTAAGCCATTTGCTAGCCCACCAACATATTTTGTTCTTGTTGTTGTATTAGAAAAAGCTGAGGAATTAGATAATTCAGGAGTAAAATAAAAACCATAAAATATATCTGAATATTGTTCATAATACATATTATATAATTCCTCTGTAATCTGCATACTCTCCTGACAGTATGTATAAAAATGAGCTTGATCTTCGTCTTTTGTAAGATCCAAATTCCACCATTGTGAATCCATACCCATTCCTATAAATAATTTAATTCCACTACCTTCTAAATTTTGAAACAATTTATTTAAAGCTTCATAATACTGTTGGCTAGCAAAAGGTAATGAACTATTGTAATAAGTTATCCATCTGCCATCTGCTTGACGTTCTGCGACATCTCCCATTATTAGATATTGTATCCCTATTTCCTTCCAGTAAGCTATTTCTGTAGCCCATTGTTCATCGGACCATGTTTTATAAAGCCACGGTTGAATAAAAGTGCCGGAAATTGGAGTAACTGCATTTTCACCAAGGGTATAAGTTTTATCACTTGTACCATTTTCTAACATACAATCTTCTAAAGACGTTATATTTTCTTTCAATGATAAATCTGTATCTCCATATCCTTTATACATACACCAATTATGTTTATCATCTAAGATATTTATTTGTACATTATCATCACTTTTTATATATACAAAACCATCATACTTTTTTCCGGTATAATCTAAATCTGTTTTTGTGTTATAAATTGTACTTTGTCCTTTTTCTTTATAAGAATTGGTAAAGGTAGCGGCTTTAATTATGTTACTGGCGCTATCCTTAAAAGCATTTTTTTGTGCTTCTTTAATAATTTTAGAGATTGTAGGAATACCAATTAGTGTAATAATTCCTAAGATTAAAATTACAGCAATTAACTCAATTAAAGTGAACCCTTTTTTATCTTTCATAGTCAATTTATTTCCCCTATCTTGTAATTTACTATTATCACAATAATTATACCTATAAAATTTTGAACAGTCAATCAATAAAAAATAAAAAATGGAGTCTTTAAAACGTTTATTATTTAATATAAACATAAAAAAATTAATGTAACATTATAAAACAAACATCATATAATTTATAGATTGACATCTTAATTTATAAGTGCTATTATATTAACTGACTGAAAAAACAAATTGGTCAGTTTGTATTAGGAGGAATTATGGATAAAGAAAAATATATAATTGAAAAGGCAAAATCATTATTTGCTGAAATAGGTTACAAAGGGACAACAATGGATTTATTAGCTACAAAATGTGATATGGGCAAGGGAACTTTATATCTATATTATAGTAGTAAAGAAGATGTTTTGAAGTCAATTGTCGATCAACTTTTAAAAACAATTAAGGATAAAGCTAATGCTATTGAAAGTCAAAATATTAGTTTTAATGAGCAAATTATGATGTTTTTGCATGCGATGTTAAGTTTTAAGCAAGAGCAAATCATGGTGGCAAAACTAGTCTTTGAAGCTAAACAAATGGGCAATCAAACTGTAAATAAATATATTGAACAAATTGATAATTGTATTATTGAGACCTTAACTAATAAAATAGATAAAGCTATTAAGGATAATAACATCAAGGAATGCAATTCTAAATTTTTAGCGTTTATAATATTTAAAATTTATATGTTATTAGTGTTAGAATGGGAACAAAAATCTAATGAAAAATTAACAGAAAAAGAATTGTTTAGCTTAGTAGAAAAAATATTCCAATAATTTCTTGAAGGGGGAAAAGAAGTATGTTTCAAAAAATAATAAATAAAATTAAAAATAATAAGGTCACAACAGTTTCAATAATTGCCATTCTATTTATACCTGCATTATATGCATGTAACTTTATATCAGCATTTGCTGATCCTTATAGTAATTTATCAGATGTACCAGTAGCAGTGGTAAATAATGATAAAACAATAATAAATAATGATGAGAAAATAAATATTGGTGAATCTTTTATTGATAGTTTAAAAGATAGTGATAAGTTTAAATGGTGTTTTGTAAGTGAAGAAGAAGCTTTAGAAGGAATGAAGAATAATACTTACTATTTCACAGTAAAAGTTCCTGAAGATTTCACAACTAATATTTATAGTACTTTAAGTGGTGATGCTAAAGAAGCAAATTTAGTGTATATGGTTAATGACAATGATAATTATATAAGTGGAGTATTAGGTGGCGTTTTAGTAAATGAACTTAATAGTAAACTTAATAAAGAGGTTGTTGGTAACTTCTTAACAACACTAGGTACTAATTTAAATAATGTTGATGATTTATCAATTGGTGTTACTGCTTTAATGAATGGATCAAATTCCTTAACTGCAGGATTAAATAATTTAACAAGTGGTACTGATGAAGTTAATAGCAGTGCTTCAAAATTAAGTAGCGAATCTGCAAAATTATCGTCTGGTACAAATGATTTATCTAAAGGTTATACAACTTTTAATACAAATTTAAATAATGTTTCTAATTCTTTATCACAGGTAACTGCAGGATATGGTTCATTAAGTAATTCTATGAATCAATACTTAGAATATCTAACTACGACTGTAAATTCTAGCAATTTATCAGATACAGACAAGGAGACTTTAATTAATAATTATAAGCATATAATAGGGACTACAAGTGTTTTAAATAATAACTTAAATAATATATCAAATGGTACTAAAACACTATCACAAAAAAGTACTGATATTTTAGGAAATATAAATACTATCAATGTAGGAACTACAACTTTATCAAGTTATTTAAAAGAATTAAGCAATGGAACTGCTAAACTATATAGTGGATCATTAGAATTATATAATGGTAGCAAAACATTAAGCGAAGGCTTAACAACTTTAAATTCAAATGTAAGTTTATTATCTAATTCAATAGCTGATTTAAACTTAGTAGATAATGCTTCAAATATAGCATCTCCAGTTACAACTTTAGAAAAGCCATATTCTTCTGTTGAAAACTATGGATATGGTTTTGCACCATATTTTGTATCTTTAGGGTTATTTGTTGGAGCACTAGTTACAACAATAGTATTAACAATTAAAAAGAAAAAAGACAAAGAAAAAGAACAAATGACATTTAAAAAAATAATGAAACGAATTGGATTCTTTGCTGGAGTTGTTTCTTGTCAAGCAATAATATTAGATATAATCTTATTAGCTACAAAAATTCAAATAGATAATGTATTTGGTTTTATATCATTTTCAATACTAATAGGAATAACATTTATGTCGCTAATCCAAATGCTATCAACTATTTTTGGAGATGGTGGTCGTTATATAAGTGTTATAATATTAATATTACAATTAACTGCATGTGGTGGAACTTTTCCAATTGAGACTGCCCCATCAATATATAATGTACTTCATAAATTTATGCCTATGACTTACACAGTTGATGGTTTAAGAGTTATAATTGGAAACGGTAATACTAATATATTAATAAATTCAATTATTGTATTATTAAGTATTTTGATCGTATGTTATGCGATAATAGTTACATATTTTAAAAATAGTAAAAAATTTAAATAAGGATCTAATTTATATTAGATTCTTTTTCATTATAATTTTCTATTTACATATACCCTACTAGGGTATATAATATTGACTAGTACAAAAACAAAAAACATTCAAAATATTAAAATTATATGTTCTATCGAGAATTATTAATTAATGATTTTATGTAGTTGTTAAGTACTTATTTAGAAAAGGAGTGAAATTATAAATGAAAAAATTTTTATTTATATTTTTAATTGCGTTTATATTTGTAGTTACAGGGTGCGATAAAAAAGCTGTAGAGGACACTGCTACACAAAAAGGAGATAATGAGTATATAGCGGCTATTACAAATGATGATGGAAACATGGTAATAGATAGCGAATCGATAACAGAAACAGCTACGTTTTATAATTATGAATTTGAAGGTATAACAATTCAGATCATTGCTGTAAGAGCAAGTGATGGAACTGTTCGAATAGTATTTAACACTTGTCAGTCATGTAATCCTGATAAAAATGCCTACTTTATTCAAGATGGAGACTATATTGTTTGCCAAACTTGTGGAACAAGAATAAAGATTGATGATATTGGTTTTAAAGGTATTGGTTGCAGTCCTTTCTATATTCCTGATGAGTATAAAACAGTAGAAGGTTCAAATATAATTATTTCGAAGGAATACATCCAAAAATTTAAAGACAAATTTGAAAATTGGGGAGGAAAATTAGCATAAATTTTAACCCATCTTAATTATATCAAGTATGTAATTAGGGTTTTGAAGGAATATAATAAAACTGAAAATTTAATAAAGATTTTCAGTTTTTTGCTTTTAAAGCTAAAAAATGTAATATAAAATTTATTTGAAATGTGATAAAATTTTAATATATAATGCAGTAAGGAGTACAAATGAAAAAATTATTACAAATAAGTTTAGACACAGTTTTAGCTTCATTACTTCCAATTTTCTCTTGGCTTTTATTATCCATAATAATAGATCGAAATTTAATTAACGTTTTTACATTAACTTATCCTGTCCAATTTATCTATGGAATTTTTAAATCTATATTTGCAACAGGTGCAAATATAAGTAAAGAGGAAGATAATAATAAAAATGCTGTTTTATCTGGAATGACCCTTGGTATGTTTTTGGGATCTATAGTATTTGGATTGCTAATATACAATGTAGATTATTATATAAGATTTATGAACATGGATATATCTATATACAAAGAATTTACCATATATTCACTTGTTCAAATTTATCTTCAACTAATTTTGTCATTTGTTTTAATGAAAAACTACTATGAAAATAATTATAATCAAGCCAACAGATACTCAATAATTTTCAATTGTCTTAACTTTATCATTTTGATTGGAAGTTCTTTAGTGTTTAAAGATAAAATATTTATTGTATTTGTCACTTTGTTAGCTTTATCTATTTATACAATTATCATCACGTTAAAATCATATAAAAAATATAAATTTAGATTAAATATATTTAATTTGATAAAATATGATTCAGTTGAATTATTTAATCAGTTGTTATTTTTTATAATATTTTTGTTTGGACTAAGTAATGTTATGGATTATGGAATGAAGTATATTTTAGCTTTAACATTTGTTTCACTAATAACAGATTCGCAGTGGGACGTTTTTGATTCAATAAGTACAATTGCAAAAATTGACATTAGTAAGAATGTTTTTAACTATAAAGAACATAGAAAGAATGCATATAAATTGCTATCAATTCTTTTTTTATCAGTGATATTTATGTTTGTTTCTTTATATTGGTTTTATGATTTGAATTTAGTAATAACTCTTATATTTTTAAGTTTTGAAATAATTAATTTTATTATATATCCTATATATAAAATAAAAACTTGCTTTCTGCAGTTAGAATATTCACCTCTAAGGATAACAACAAATAAAATATTTGCTAGTTCTTCAAGAGTAGCCTTTTCATTTTTAAATTCTCCTTATTGTACAGGAATAGGACAAATATGTTCTTCCATTTATCAGTTTATAACGATTAACTTTATTTTTAACAAGCACTATGTTATTACTTTAGATGGAACCGTAATAAAAAAATAGATATGTAAACTTTTTAGAGAAAATAATAATTTTTTTGTATATTTTAGGAAACTATTGACATATTAATTAATATATTATAATATAGTAATATACAAAGGAGAATTAATATGATTGATGTTATAGTAATAGGTAGTGGTCCAGCTGGTGTTTCTCTAGCTTTATATTTAAAAAGAGATAATTATAAAGTTACAGTTTTAACTACGGATAATAGTATGTTAAAAAAAGCTGGCAGTATTGAAAATTATTATGGTGTAGGTAAGATAAGTGGTGACGAACTTTATAATAATGGAATTAGGCAATTAAAGGATAATGACATTGATGTTATTAAGGAAGAAGTAGTCAAAATAGATAAGCTTGATAATTTTAAAATATATACTGACAAAAATGAGTATGAATCAAAAGTGGTTGTATTGGCAATAGGGGTTTCACGTACTTCTCCAAAAATATCAAATATTTCTGAATATGAAGGAAAAGGAGTTAGTTATTGTGCTACTTGTGATGGATTTTTCTTTAGGAATAAAAAGATAGGTGTAATAGGCAGCGGTAATCTTGCTTATGAAGAAGCTAAATATTTAAAACAATTGTCACCGAATGTTACTTTGCTTACAAATGGTGAAGAATTAAAAAGAGATTTTAGTGACTTAAATATAAATATTATAACTAACAAAATTGCTAATATAAATGGCGAACAAAGAGTTTCTGGTTTAGTTTTAGATACGGAAGAAGTTATAGAATTAGATGGCATATTTGTAGCTGTTGGTATAGCTTCAGCATCAACATTTAGTAAAACTTTGGGAATTGGTATGAATAAAAACTTTATTCATGTAGATGATAATTATATGACTAATATTAATGGTCTATATGCGATTGGTGATGTTATAGGTGGTACTCTACAAATAGGAAAAGCAGTTTCGGATGGTATTATTGCTAGTAGAGAAATTAATAAATTTTTAAAAAGCAATAATGCTATTAGAAAAATATAGTATACATACAGATAAGAGAGGTAATTTTATGGAAAAAAGTTTAAAAGAACTAGCTATGATATTTGATGTTTTATCAAATGAAGTAAGGCTATGTATTTTAGTTAATCTTTGCAAAAATTATGAAAAAAATGTGGGTAGTCTACAAGTGTGTGCTAAAGCTTCACAATCAGTAGTTTCACAACAACTTGCAAAATTGAAAGCAATGGGAATTATTACATCTACCAAAGTTGCAAATGAAGTTTTTTATTCAATTTCTGATAAGGAAATAATATCAATAATTAGAAGTTTAAAAATAGCGGAGTAATAAAATGAAATTGATTGTAAATGAAAAAAGATGCCCTAAAAATCATAAATGTCCTGCTATTAAAGTTTGCCCAGTAGGAGCAATTTTACAAGATGGATTTAACTTGCCATCAATAAATGAAAAGTTATGTATTAAATGCGGAAAGTGTTCAAGATTTTGTCCAAAAGAAGCTTTAATACTTACAAATTAAGGAGGAAGAAAAATGCTTAAACATGTTAATAGTAAAGAATTTGAACAAGAAGTTTTAAAAAATAGCAAATCAGTTTTAGTTGATTTTTATGCTGATTGGTGTGGTCCATGTAAGATGGTTGCGCCGGTATTAGAAAAAATAGGTCGCGAACATACTGAATTTGAAATTGTAAAAGTGAATGTTGATGAGAATCAAGATTTAGCAATAAAATATGGTGTTATGTCTATACCAACTATGATAGTCTTTAAAAAAGGTGAAGCTGTAGATGGAATAGTCGGATTCTCTGATGAACAAGCAATTATAAATTTAATTACTAAAAATTAAAATGAATGTTTATAAAAAAATTACAGATTTATGTAATTTTTTTTGTATTATTAAGTACTTGATTAATTTCACTTCTTTATATATAATTTAATTATAATAGGTTTGCATTTTATAATATTATTTTACTAAGTAATTTTAAGCATAACGAGAGAGGAATTTTGTGAAAAAGAAAATAATAATTGCTGCTGCAGTTGTAATAGCTTTATTTCTGATATCAGGATTGATTTATTTTATTTTTATGTATGAAAGTGATGAAAAAATATTAAATGATTTAGATGATCAAATGAAAATAGTAGAAAAAAATCTCAACGACGATGAAACTGCTGATGCTGAATTTTCAACAACTATAGTTGAAGATATGAATGAAGATGATTCTTCAATGAATGAGTTAGAAGATAGTTTAGATTCAATATTAAATAGTTTAGAAGAAATGGAAAGTGCTGAAACAAGTTTGGGCACTACTGTTGAATAAGGAGAAAAAATGAAAAAAAAATTATTATTTATACTAATTGGAAGTTTATTAATTACAACACCAGTTTTTGCACAAAATAGTGATGCTGGTAATAACACAACTAATGGCAATTCTACTATTTTAGGTAGTGAGAATAGTGATAATGCAGTTCTTGCTAGAACTAAAAGAACTACTATTAGAACACAAGCACAAGAGTTGGTTCAACTAAGAAAACAGATAAAAGAAAAAATTGCTGCACAAAAAGAAAAAGTTGCACAATATCGTAAGCAAGAAAAATTAACAGCGGAACAAAGAGAAGAAGTAAAGGCAATGATAAAATCAATGCAAGCTGTACAAGAAAGCTTAGGAACGGCTCTTCAAAATGCAACTAAATCAATGGCAGATTATAAAAAGGACACAACAGCAAATAAAATTACTGGTTTGGATTCTGTTATAGAATCTCAACAGCAAAGAATATCTTTACTTAAAGAAGCGTTAGCGAAATTAAGTTAATAAAAGGATCAATATTTGATCTTTTTAATTTTATAAAATAAAAAATAATAAACTTAACTATTAACATAAAAATAACTTTAAAAAAAGTATATATTTTGATATAATAATCTATATAAGATAGGAGCGATACAAATGAATAAAACAGGGTTTAATCAAAAGTTCAATTCAGAGAAGGTACTATACGTTGTAATTCTTGCAATGATAGTTGTTTTTATGTTCAATATGAGGAACGTATATAATTTTGTTGCAAAATTAAGAACAGGTGAATTTTTTCAAAAAGATGAAGTTGTTACAGAAGAACCAACTACTGATGATGAAGATGATGAAGAACCAGTAGTAGAGTATAAAGTAGTTAAACCAGTGGGAACAAATAAAGTTGCCTGCACAAATAAGATAGAATCTACAACAGGTACTAAAACCATAACAATATATTTATATTATTCTGAAGATCAATTGAAAAGTTTAGATGAAGAAGTTAGTTACGAAGGAATAAGTGATGAGTATACTAATTATATTTATTCAGAAAGAAAAAAATACGAATCTAGAAAATCTGATAATTTAGAATTAGAAGGTTATAGTGTGGTTACAACATTAAGCGGAACTTTATCATTAGCTACTTCATCAGTAATTGACTTATCTAAAACAGACTTAACAAAAGTAAAAATAAGTGATACTGATGGTATTGGTTTATACGGTATATATAATCAAGAGATAAATGCGGCAATTAGTCAGTATGCAAATATTGGATACGAATGTGAGTGATAAAATATGGACATGAAACAAGAAGAATTAGAACCAGTTTTACCAACAGCCGTAATGCCAAATGAGAATGTTCCAAAAACTAGTGAAGATTTATCCACTGTACAACCAGAAGTGAATTATGATTTTAATTTTGAGAAACAAACGGTTGCACAACCGGTAGTATCTCAAACACCAATAGTTAGTGCTTCACCAGCAGTACCTGTACCAGATCCTGCTATAGGGCAAGTTAATCCTAACCCTGTGGTGCCTGAAAATATAGTGCCTGTCGATGTTGATACGGCTGCCGGTGCAACTATTGCAAAACCAGTTGCTAAAGTGGCAGTGGCACCAACAGTTCAGACAAATATAAAAACATCAGGAACGGCAACAGAAGAGGAATTAATAATAGATGCAACTAAAGGAACTGCAGAAGTCTTGGATGAATACGCAATTACTATGGATGCAGCTGCAGAAAAAGCAAAGAATAAAAAAAATAATATTTTTATTGGTGTTGTATTTGGAGTAATAATTTTATTTATAGTATTACTTAGAGTAATAATTGGAATAGTAGGGTATTAAAAAAGGACTTTAGTCCTTTTATTTTTGTATTGATAAATTGATTACCATATTCATGTTATCATCTTTTGCAATAATATTTTTGTGCATTTTATTGCACTTTTGACATTTATATATAATCTTAAATGTATCTTTAAATTTTTCTATGCCTATGGGTTCTAATAAACCTAAACAAGTATTAGATCTATCACCAGGTAAAATATCCACATGTTTTGAATATAAACAGTTAGGACAGTGGTCACGAGCAGTATAATTCAACTTTTCCACAGTATAACCACAGTTTTCACATATAAAATTTTCATCCCTCATAGTAAATTTTTTCAAATTAATCACCGAAGTAATTATATCATATTTGTTCAAAAGAAAGAAATAATATGATATAATTAATTAGACTTGGAAGTGAATATGATGAATTATAAAATTGAAATAAATAATTTTGAGGGTCCATTAGATTTGTTATTGCATTTGATAAAAGAATCTGAAATGGATATATGTGATATTAATATTGAAGAAATTGCAAATCAATACTTAGATTATATTAATAAAATGGAAGAATTAAATTTGAATGTTGCTAGTGAATATCTAGTAATGGCAGCCGAACTTATTGAAATAAAATCATCAACACTACTTCCTAAGCGTCACGTAGAAACTGAAGATGATTATGAAGAAAATCCAAGAGATCAACTAATAAACAGATTATTAGAATATGAAAGATATAAGAATATTACTTCCTCATTAAAAGAATTTGAAAAAGAAAGAGGAAAAGTATTTTCTAAAGAACCATATGATTTAACTAATATAATTGAACCAACTAGAGAAATAGATGAAAATTTTAATATCGAAGATCTTGCAGATGCTTTTAATAAAATGTTAGCAAGGCAGGAATTTGATAAACCGTTAAATACAAAAATAACTTCTAAAGAATACTCTGTTGCAGAAAGAAGTAGTCAAATTATGCAAATATTAAGAGTAAAAAAGAGAATAGAATTTACTGAACTTTTTGAAATAAAAGAAAAAGATTATATTGTAGTTACTTTTATATCTATATTAAACATGGCTCGCCGTGGTGAAATTGATATAAAGCAAGATAAAAATTTTGAAAGCATAGTATTAGAAGCAAAGGATAGTGATTAGATGGAATTATTAGGAGTACTTGAAGGTATATTGTTTGTTGTTGGTAATGAAGGTATATCTATTGAAAGATTAGAAAATCTTCTGGAAATGGAAGAAGATAAAATAAATTACTTAATAGGTTCATTAAAAGAAGAGTATAAAAGTTCTAATCACGGTATTGATATAGAATTTTTAGCAGGTAGATATAAACTCGTAACAAAAAAGGAACATAAAGAGTATTATGAAAAATTGGTGGAAGTAGAAAAAAATGATGAGTTATCTAATTCAGCACTAGAAACTTTAGCTGTTATTGCTTATAATTCTCCTGTTACTAGAAGTTACATTGATGAAATACGTGGTGTTGATAGTGTTTATCAGCTTAAAAAATTATTATATAGAAATTTGATAAAAGAAGTAGGTAGATCTGATTTACCAGGTAGACCAATTCTTTATTCTGTAACAGATGAGTTTTTAGATTATTTAGGCTTATCATCAATAGAACAATTACCTAAACTAGATGAAATTAATCATTTAAACGAAGACAATGTTTCAGAATTGTACGAATCGAAATATAGAGAAGAATTATAAAACTAATTCTTTTTTATTTTATTATTAAATAAAATATGATATAATAATACATATGCCGGTATGATGGAATGGTAGTCATGCTTGACTCAAAATCAAGTGGGTTTTGCCCGTGTCGGTTCAAGTCCGACTACCGGTACCAATTATTATTATAGTATTTTACGAAAAAGGCTTGCAAAAAGACCTTTTTATTGATAAAATATTATTGCATTTGGCGAATATGGTGAAGTGGTTAACACGGTAGATTGTGGTTCTATTATGCGTGGGTTCGATTCCCACTATTCGCCCCATTAAAGAAATGAAGCGGATTCCGATAAGGAGTTCGTTTTTTGTGTAATTATTTTAATGTTAAGAAAAATAGCGGAACTTCCACAAAAATATGCAGAAAATAATTATTTAATATTGTATAATTTATTTGAGGTGTAAAAATGGATTTAGGAAAGAAATTGTTAGAATTGAGAAAAAACAATGGCTTCTCTCAAGAAGAACTTGCAGAAGAATTGTATGTTAGTAGACAAACTATTAGTAAGTGGGAGTTAAATGAATCATCTCCTGATTTAAAACAATCTAAAGAATTATCAAGGATTTTTAAGGTTAGCTTAGATGAATTAGTAAACAATGATATTAAAGACATTTTAACTGAAAAGATTAGTAATACTGAAAGGTTAGCTCAACTAACAATCAAAATAATAAAGGGAATAGGTATTTTAATTGTGGTGGCGATTGTGCTAGGCATAATCTATTCTTTATTTCATACAGAAGCTTGGTTAGTAGGGGAAGAAAGAAAATTTAAATGTAACCTTGGCAAACAATCATATGATATTGTTATAGGGTCTTATAATGATGATGATCATAATAAGAATAAAGGCAATAAAAGCTATTGGTCATGTCCTAATTGTAATTTAGAACAATTAACTAATATTAAAAAATATATTAATTACAATGATTTAAATGAAACACAAGTATTCATTAATGCATATTTTCAATCATTAGGAGGAACTTGTAAATAAAAAGTATAAAGAGAAAAGAAGAACGTTTTGGCCTATTGGAAGATTGCCCCAAAAAGCAATTAACGAGCTATTTATTTAGTTCGTTTTTTAGTGTAAGAGAATTACTAAAAATAGTTAGTTTATAAAGTAGATGCTAATTGGCTTTACAAATTGATTATTTTAATATAAAATAACTTTTAAAAAAAGGTGATTATATGAATGTTAGTATTTTTTACACTGATGAACAAAGACAAAAAATAATAAATGCAAATAATGATTATGTTAATGATTTAAAGAAAGCAATTGAATACAATAAGATTGATGAATTTTTTAAGGGATTTGAGTTTAAACCAAGATTTTTGGATTTAATTGAAATTTTGCTTTGTTTTCCTGATGGTGAAGTAATTATATTAAATTTATATGATTATATAATTAGTAATATTAAAGATGTTCATGTGCCATATCTAGTTCAAAAAATGGGTTCTAATTTAAATTTTCATCATTTACTAATTCGTGATTTTGATGAACTTTTTACTAAATCATTAAACAGTAGTGATTTAATAGAAAATAATATAATAAACTTTATTTCTGGTATGATAAAAGTTCCGGGAGGAGATTTATTAATTATATTAAAATTGAATACTATAGTTGATAAAATTTCTCCAACATTAGTATCATATGTGATTTTCTTATTTAAAGATAAACCTTATTTTTTAGACTTTATAAAAACTAACTTTGAAAATTTTATTGGAATTTCGAAAGGAATTTCAGTAAATGAATTAATTAAGGAAATGTTGGATTTAGATCAAAAATATGCAATTAAATATATCAAAAACAATTTTGAAATAATATTACAAAATGCAGGTAGTGGAAATATATTTGAAATATTGCTTACTATTTCAAATTGTGAGGAATTATCTGCATTAATAAAGGAAAAAGTAGATATGGTAGTAAAATATTCTAATGCAGCTGACATTATTAGAATAATAAGTGAACTAGATCAAAATTTGAATTTAAACTTTGAAAAAAGCAATGATATATTAATTCAGTTGAGAAAAAAAATAACTTCTGATAAAAGTGATCATTTAGCAATCGGAGCGATTATAAAAAGTAAAAAAAACGAATATTTAAAATCGTTAATTGAAAATTTATTGAAACAAGAAGGAGTAAGTGATTATTATTGCATTGGTGAAAAATCTTGGTCAAATTTGGTTTTTAGAATTGGAAATAAGGTCTTGAAAATAGGTTGGATAAGAAATAACCCTAGCTGTGATGATCATTACAGAGTAATTAAACCAGATTTTTATGAAATTATTTATGATGAAAATAATAAACCGATTTTGTATATTGAAATTCAACAATTTCTTTCTCAAACAAATATTGAAACAAAGGATATCGAAAATTTTTATTGTGACATTAATAACGATGGTTATATATATATTGATCCAAGGGGAAAATGTAATTCTAACTTTGGTATTTTAAATGAAGATTTTAATTACGAGAACAAAGACAGTGTTAGTGATAGTTTCAAAAAGAAGCCCCTTGTATTAATTGATAGAGACTGTTTATGGAGAAAAAATGATTCTAATATTAATTATATGAATAGGTATTGATAAAATTATACTATTCCAATATTAATGTTTAGTGAATCAAATGATATTTATATTGGTAATTTAAATAATAATTTTAATATATATGATTTGGAGAAAATTATAAAGTTTATTAAGAAAATAAAAAAAGATTAACAAATTATTTGTTAATCTCCATTGAGTAAGCTATATTTTTAATTTTAAATCCGAATTTCTCATAAGCATTAATTCCATTTTCATTTTCTTCATTTACTGTTAAGTATAAGTCTGTACATCCATTTTCCTCACCTGTTTTTTTAGCAAAAGATAATAAAGCTGTTCCAATTCCTTTATGTCTATGATTTTCATCGATACACATAGCTTCAATATTAAGAAGTTTTCTATATCTCATAATTGGATTGATTTTTTCTCTTATATTAAAGATTATATATCCAACTATTTCATTATCTATTTTAGCAACATATATTTCCTTATTATTAATCATTGTTTCAAAATTTTCTTTTGAAATTACAGTGTCAGAACTTAAAAACAGATCTGGTCTCCATGCTACATGTATTTCATGAACTTGAATTGCTAAATTATTTACTCTTTCATAATCATTTAAATTTGGTATTATAATATTCATACTTATTTCTCCTTCTTAATTATAAAATAAACCAATTTTTTTGTTAAAAAATCCATTATTATTATAGCTTGATTCATTATAAATTTATTTCTTTTGATTTAACTGCATCATTATGTTTTACATAATTAAATTTATCTAATATTTAATTTTATTTTATAAAATTTATTTGTTTCTTGTTTTTTCTGTAATCATATCCATAGTCATAATATTTTCAACAATTTTAGTTAAAGAATCAAGTTGCATAAGAGATTTTATATCTTTTTTTAAATAGCCACTCAAATTCATAAAACGTTTATAACCTTCAACTGATGGATTTCGATTGGTTTCTAAATAATACCAGTTATTGTCTTTAGAATTATATATAAAATCAATTCCTAATACTATACCTTTTTTAGAACCCCAGAATTTAGCTACTTCTTTGCATTGCTCAACTATTGTATTTGGCAATGCTAATGTTTCTGCGTCAATTTCGTGAAGAGTCAACATGATTTCATCATTGGCATTAAGATTGCCTATTTCTCTATTTAATGGAATTACTCTTCCTCCACCAGCTGCATTGGATATAATATTCTTAGAATTTAGATAATATGGTGATTTTGGATCACTTAAATATTCACAAGGATTAAAAATATCAACTCCAAAGTTTTTTATTCTTTTTTTAGGAGTCATATCCATTGATACCAGAAATAAGGAAGATAAAATATCACCTGTGCAAGTAGTAAATACTCGAATCGAACTATTAATATTCTCAAAACTTTCAATATACTCTTGAACAACAAATTCATTTTTTAAGTTAATTTTCTTGCTTTCAGGTAATCCAAATAGTGATATAATTCTTCTTAGTTGTTCTTTATTTTCAATTAAATATTTATCTTCACCGCGATTAGCAGTAGTATTTTTAAAAACAACCGGTAAAAAAACATTTTTCAAAAAGTCATCGACAGATAATGTTATAGGAACTTTAATATTGGGAATATCAATGTATTCTTCTTCAATTAATCCTTTGTTAATAGATTCTGTTCCTAATAAATCGAATAACTGACCATCATTATGATACTCACTCATTTTTGTTATAATTGTAAATCCTAATTTTTCAGCCATTTCATTAAATTTCTTCATTATCTCTGACATGCTTAAAGTTAGAGATATTGGCATAGTTTTTCCTTTTGAAAGAAAATATTCGTAAGCCATTTCAATTAATTCTTTTCTTTGCTCTGGAATTAAAAGATAAGTTTTATTTTTTAAACGATATGGAAAATCCATAATTATGCTATCGGCTAAGTCTATAAAAATTGATGAGTGTTCATTTTTATCAACTGAATTTTTTTGATAATTTTTAATTTTTTCTGCTATATTCATAAGTTTCTCCTTGCCGCAATAATTAATGCTTTACACAAATTTTTCTTGACTATTCTAATTATATCATTTTTGCATATTATTGCACAAATATATATTGTTTTTCTATGTCATAAAAAATTTATATAAACTGTGTTATAACCAAAAATATTATTGATTATCTTAAATAATAAATTACTTAATTTTAAAATTTTTTGCTTCTAAATTTAGTTGTTTTAATAATTAGTATAAATATAATTTTAATAAAAATTCTATTTTTTCAATTTGAAGTGGTAAAATATTGATAGGTGATAAAAATGAAAATGGAAGAAAAAAACAATCTTTCTGAAAAAAATAAGCGATGGAATAAATTTATTAATGATATATGTCAACAATCAAATGGCTATAAAGATGTTTTAAAGTTAAATGATATACAAAGAATTGCCGTCTTATGTTTTTGGTATGATGCAGAAATGAATAGTGGTGGACATTCTGGATATTTTGATGTTTACCAAGATGTTGATTTAAATGATTTATATAATTGCTTAAATGCAATTGGCGCAAAGAAGATTGCTAAAAATTTACGAAGAGCTATTAAAAGTGGTACAAAAGATGAATATGAAAAAACAGATATGACATTTTATAGATTAAAACCTAGTCTTGGTGATATTTTGGAAGACTATGTTGAAAAAAATAAAGATAATCTATTTTAATCAAAATAATGTAATAAAACTAGTAGAGATACTAGTTTTTGTTTACTTATAAATTAAAAAATATTATAATAAAGCCAAGTTTTACTTGGAGGTATATTATGGATAAAAATTTTGATGTATATAGATATATAAATTATTTTTTTAATCATACCTATAATGTAGTTTTAGCGTGGAAAGATATTCAGATTCCTTTGATTAAAAATCAAGTAATAGATGAATTAGAATTTAATAAAATAAATAAGTTAATTATATGGCACGACAATTCAAAGATATCAAAAGAAGAATTTGAAGGTTATGGAGTGAAATTTTTTTCTCTAGGAGAAGTTAGAAATGACGATGATTCTTTTAAACAAGCATGGAAACACCACAAAGAACACAATTTACACCATCATCAAAGTTTAAAAGACTACAATGGTCCAGACCGCAAGTGTTATATAATAGAAATGATATGTGACTGGATAGCGATGGGCTGGGAGACTGATAATTTAGCTCAAGATTATTATGAAAGTAACAAGGATAATATTGATTTATTAGAAGATGATAAAAATTTAATAGAAAAAGTTTTTTTATTAATAAAAGAAAATAATTGTTTTTCTAATACAAAGATTACCGGCAAACAAAAGGCATTGTTATATTTTTTATAATGAATTAGAATTCAAAAAATTAATAATTATATAAATTTTATATTTAGCCAGAATAATTGCTAGTAGAAATGCTAGTTTTTTTGATATAATTAAAATAATAAATAAAACATATTAAGGAGTAATTATGAAACCAATAATCGGAATAGTAAGTAATATAAGTATAAATGATGAGATTAAAGTAAACTCTAATAATGTTATGGCAATTGAATTAGCTGGAGGAGAACCAATAGCATTAATTACTGAAGCTGAAGATGCTATAGGCAATAGTATTTTAGATATGTGTGATGGATTTCTTTTTCAAGGAGGATCTTATTCTAGTGATTTTCATTATAAAATATTTGAGTATGCCAAAAAGAAAAACAAACCTGTTTTAGCGATATGTTTAGGTTTTCAAGCTATGGCAAGATACTTTTTTGGTGCCGGAAGTGTTGATTTAATTAGTAATTTAAATTTAGATAGTAATATTAGGCATAACCTTCAGGTAGACGAAGAAATAGTAATGCACGATATTGTAATTAATAAGGATAGTTATATGTATAAAATTTTTGGGGAAATGATAAAAGTTAATAGTAGACATGATAAAACAGTTGTGCATGTTGAACAACCATTTAAAATTTCTGCAAAAACTGAAGATGGAATAATTGAAGGAATCGAATTCATTGATGATGAAAATTATTTTGTTGGAGTACAATTTCACCCTGAAGATTTAGAGGAAATGTTTCCAATATTTAGAAGATTCATTCAAATAGCTGACTTAAGGTCAAATAAAAAAAATATAGTAAAAGGTGAAAATGATGAAAAAATTATCTGCTGAAGAAACAAATGAAGTATTAAAGATTTTAGAATTACGTTTTAAAGAAAATATTAATAGGCACCCAAATATAAAGTGGGAAGAAGTATTTCAAAAACTAAAAAGTCAACCAGAGAAAGTCTGGACTTTAAATGAAATGGAAAAAACCGGTGGTGAGCCAGATATTGTCGAATATGATGAGAAAACCGAAGAATATATTTTTTATGATTGTTCAAAAGAAACTCCAATTGGACGAAGAAATATTTGCTACGATCGCGAGGCATTAGAATCAAGAAAAAAATTCAAGCCTGATAGCAGTGCTGTAGATATGGCAAATGAAATAGGGATAGAAATGCTTGATGAACAAGAATATAGAAATTTACAGAAACTAGGACAATTTGATTTGAAAACATCAAGTTGGATTAAGACGCCATTAGAAATTAGAAATTTGGGTGGAGCAATCTTTGCTGATAGAAGATATGACACAGTTTTTGTATATCATAACGGCGCAGATTCATATTATGGAGTTAGAGGTTTTAGAGGAAAATTAATAATATAATTTTTATATAAACAATTAGAGATATCTAAATACATAAAATTGATATTTATGTTTAATTACTATATAATACTTATAGGAGGTTCTATGGAAAGAAATATTGAATATACATATATCATGATCAAACCAGATGGTGTTGAAAAAAACGTTTTAGATGATGTTATAAAAAGGTTTGAAGCGGCAGATTTAGAAGTTTCAAATATTAAAGAAATGCATTTAAATGAGAAAATTTTAAGGGAACATTATGCACATGTAGCAGACAGAGATTTTTATCCAGAAATGGAAAATCAAATGATGTCTGGTCCAGTAATAGCTATGATTGTTAAAGGCGTAGATGCAGTTGCAAAGACTAGAGAATTAATGGGGTCAACAAAAAATGCTGAACCAGGAACTATAAGAGGCGATTATGGCGATAGACTAATATCACATAAGAATGTTATTCATGGTTCTGATTCTGTCCAGAATGCCAAAATAGAGATTGCTAGATTTTATGATGGCCTAGTAATAGAAGATTTAGCTAAATAACAAATGAGATTAAAATTAACTAGTAATTTGATATTACTAGTTTTTATTTGTATTTACTGAAAAGAATAAAAATGTTAAAATATTTAGTCAGAGGCGATAGAATGCTAAAAACAATTTTAATAAGTGAATTAGGCGATAAAACAAAATCTTATAAATCAGGTTCGGAGGGTTGTATTTATAATCTAGCCGATGGAACAAAAATATATAAAGAATTTGATGAAAAAACTAGTAAAGAGATAAGATACAATAAAAAAAACAAACTAATTAGATTAGAAGAAATAACAGATATTCTAAGGTTTATTCCAGAAATTAATTATTTAGTAGATGATGATACAAAGAAATATTTATTAGGATATGTAATGCAAAAGTGTGATGGAATAACTTTGGATTTAGCGTGTTTTGATTTTGAAGAGAACTTAGTAATCTTAAAAAAAATTAAACATTATCTTGAAATATTTAAAGAATACAATATTAATTATATTGATTTTAAAGGTGATAATATTATTGTTGATGAACAGAATTTAGAAACGCGTATATTAGATGTTGATAATATACTAATAGATAAATTTGATGTGGATTTAATACCGGAAAATTTTGAACGTTATATTATAAATGGCGGAAAAATAAATTTTAATGGATCACTATTTGCTTTTAATAAAATGGTTTTTGAAATATTAAGACTAAATGGCGATAGGTATTATGAAAAAGATAATAATATTTTAAGATTCAATCATGGTATAGGCAATGATATTCCTGATTCTATAGCAGATAGTGAATATTTAATTGACTATATAGATATAAAAAAAATAAAGAAAATTTAATTTAAGACAATAAAAAAATTATATATAAAAACTAGTATTTATAATGAAGTGAACCCCAAATAGTTCACAAAAAATAAAAACGAGTTTTTTAAAGGAAGCAGATATTTCTACTTCCTATTTTTTGACTTTAATCTATCTGTATTGTAAAATATTATCCAATCTTCTAC